>JBEBUV010000111.1:0-10823 GCA_040393085.1 Pedobacter hiemivivus
AGTGAGAATTTTGGCAGAGGTCAACAGGCCGACTATGTCTTATCTCCATTTGATAAAGATGAACTGCCGGAATTACCTGCATTGATCGATAGAAGTGTAGAACTTATCAAAAGCTTTGTTACTATTGGCCCTGCCAAAACAATGACTGCTTTTAATCAGTAGTCATATATTCTTTTATTTTTTTGTGAAGAACAGCGGCCTCAAATGGTTTACTGATCACATCATTTGCCCCAGCAGCTATTGCAGTTTCTTTATCGGAATCCATTACAGCAGCTGAAAATGTAATGATAGGAATATTTTCTTTCCCAATTGCATAGCCTTCTCTGATCAGCTTAATCGCTTCAAGGCCATTCATTATCGGCATAAAGGTATCCATTAAAATAAGGTTGTAATCGTTATCGCGTAGCCTTTCGATAGCCTCTTTTCCATTTTCAACCATATCAAATGTCACGTTCCAGCTTTTAAGAATTTTTTCAATCAGGAACCTATTAACAGGGTTGTCTTCTGCAACCAGTAGCTTTGCATTATTAAGAGGAAGTAACGTTTCTTCAGTCATTATTTTAACAGTTTTTATTTCTTTAACTATTTCATACCAATTGGTAAAACAAAAAGTACTACCTACAAATTCTTCACTCTGTACTTCTAGTGTTCCTCCTTTAAGTTTTGCAAGATTTTTTACAATTGCAAGACCCAAACCTGTTCCACCAAATTTAATTGTTGTTTGTTCATCGGCTTGTTCAAAGGTCTCGAAAATTTTCTCAATATGCTCTCTAGCAATACCGATTCCTGTATCAATGACTGAGAACTTAATTTGCGCATTGTTTCCTTTTTTGTCTAATAACTCAACACTTAAGGTAATACTCCCCTGATGGGTGAATTTAACAGCATTGCCAACAAGATTCATCAGCACCTGATTTAAACGCAAAGAATCAGCAATTATAGTGTCGGGCAACTCAGGATCAAGTTTTATATTCAGTTCTAGCTTTTTTTCAACGGATGGGATTCGTAGCAGATCTATTACGTCATTACATATCTTAGAAAGATTGGTAGGTGCACGGTTAATTTTGAACTTGCCAGACTCTATTTTTGATAAGTCAAGCACATCATTAATTACACCTAGCAATGAGCTTGATGAGATTTCAAGTAGGTTAACCATCTCATGTTGCTCGGGTGTAAGCTT
Source organism: Pedobacter hiemivivus (assembly GCA_040393085.1). Taxonomy (GTDB): domain Bacteria; phylum Bacteroidota; class Bacteroidia; order Sphingobacteriales; family Sphingobacteriaceae; genus Pedobacter; species Pedobacter hiemivivus_A. The sequence continues at coordinate 1,181 of JBEBUV010000111.1, forward strand.
GCTTTTCATTAAAAGTTGTGAAATACCAATTATCCCATTAATAGGAGTTCGGATTTCATGACTCATATTTGCCAGGAAGTTTTCTTTAATCCGTTTGCCTTGTTCTGCTAGATCTTTGGCTTTAATTAATTCTTTTTGATAAGCTTCAAGCTCCTGATTCTTTCTCTGGATTTCTCTCTTATGTCTTATAAACTGTATAAAAGAATCAACTTTTGCTGAAGTAATGAATGGATCAAGAGGTTTATAAAGGTAGTCGACCGCCCCAGTATTTAACCCTTTAACTGCATACTTGGTTTCTTTTGAAATAGCAGTTACAAAGATGATCAGTATTTCCTTTGTTCGAGGATTGCTTTTCAGGATTTCCACCAACTCAAAGCCATCCATTTCGGGCATTTGTACATCAATCAAAGCAATAGCAATATCCATTTCCCATGATAGCCTTAAAGCTTCATTGGGGTTTGTAGTCGTGATAATGTTTATGTCCTCTCTTTGAAGCAAAGCTTCAAGCGCGATAATATTCTCGGGAATATCATCAACAATTAATACATTAATTTTTTCCATGTTTTTCAATTCTTAGGGAGAGGATTTGTATTAGGCAATTTTTTGGTAAATGTTATTTTTTTTATCTATTATTTTAAAGCGACCCAATTCTGTACTTCTTAATGTTTCTTTTGAACCTAAACACAAGAAGCCAAAATTGGCTAAACTGTTATAAAATAGTTCAATCACTTTTTTTTGTAAATCAGTATTAAAGTAAATCAGGACATTACGACAGGAGATCACCTGGAATTCATTAAAAACGGAATCAGACGCCAAATTGTGAATAGAGAAGAGAATGTTTTTTTTTAGTGAATGATTAATTGAAGCAGCATCATATTTTGCGGTATAGTAGTTTGATAATGTGTTTGTTGTTCCGGTCTTTTGGAAGTTCTCTGAGTATTGTTTCATTTTTTGCAAGTTATAGATTCCGTTTCTTGCTTGTTCCAATACATCCGCATTGATATCGGTACCGTAAAAAAAGCAACGGTTGTATAGGTTTTCCTCCGAAAATAAAATGGCAAATGAATATAGCTCTTCACCTGTAGAGCAACCGGCATTCCATACTTTTATACGCTGATATGATTTCAGATATGGAATGATATTGGTGGCTACAGATTTATAAAAAGAGGGATCTCTAAACATCTCTGTTACATTTACAGTAACTTCAATCAGAAATAATTCAAAGTATGTTTCGTCGTTGGTTAGTATAGTACGAAGGTCGAACAGGCTTAGCTTTTGCAATTCCATAATCCGGCTAACTCGTCGTTTTAATGACGCAGGCGAATAATTTGAAAAATCAAACCCATGAATGTTTTTGATAAAAGCTACAAGGCTATCTAGTTCTTCATAAGATATGGTATCGTGTTCTTTATGCATTGCTTCAGGTTTAGCTTAACCATACCCTTAACATAGAAAGTAATTGGTCTATGTCTACTGGTTTAGATATATAATCATTTGCACCTGCATCAATACATTTTTCTCTATCGTTTTTCATGGCTTTGGCAGTTAAAGCAATAATGGGAAGCTTAGCAAATTCTTTTTTACTTCTGATAGCCCGCATAGCTTCATAGCCATCCATTTCAGGCATCATGATGTCCATTAAGACCAGATCAATTTGATTAGGTTCTTCCAGGCGATCAATCGCTTCGCGACCATTGTTAGCAATTACTATTTTTAGATCGTAGGCTTGTAAGGCACTCGATAAAGCGAAGATATTACGCATATCATCATCAGTAATTAAAATGGTTTTATCCTTTAATACTTTTTCTAAGGTAGAGGATGCTTTGTGGTTAGTGCCTAAACTGGTTGATATTGGGTAGACAGGTATAGAGCCTTGATTTTTTAGCTTATTCATGAACAGCGTAACCTCATCCATAAGTCTGTCGTTCGACTTATTAGATTTTAGCACCATGGCTTCGGTATGTTTCATGATATGTGCCATTTTTTCCTGATCCAATTCCATCGCAGTATTGATGATCACAGGAATATGCGCCAATGCTGGAATGGCTTTTATCGTGTCCAAAAGCTCAAATCCTGAAATGTCTGGCAGTTTAAGGTCTAAAATAATACAATCAAAAGTATGTTCATCCAATAGTGCTAGCGCTTCTTTGCCCGTAAAGGCCTGTTTTACCTCAACACCTCTATCTGTCAGTTGTTGGGTAAGCATATTACTTTGCAACTCCTGGTCCTCAATAACTAGTACAGTGTTTAGGTTGTATTTTAAATAGGCAGTACTCAGCAATTCAAAAGCGTCGTCTAACTGCTCTTTTTCGATAGGTTTTTTAAGGAATCCGATAGCGCCTTCTTTCTTTGCTTTTGCTTCTTTTTCATTGCCAGCCGACATCATGTGTACAGGGATGTGTTTTGTTCTGGGGTCGGCCTTTAGCTTTTTAAGTATGGTCCAACCATCCATTACAGGTAACATAATGTCGAGTACAATAGCATCTGGTAGTTCAGAGAAAGCCATCTTAAGGGCAACATCACCACTGTGTGCAAGTATAGGTTTAAAGCCTTTTTCGATGGCATAATCATTAAGCACATCCGCAAAAACAAGGTCGTCTTCTACAATAAGTAGTTTTTGACTGTCGCCATCGTTAGAGATAGGTAGTATAGGGGTAGGAACCATAGGTGTAATCATTTTATGTTCTTCCTCTATTTCAATATCCTGATGTTCCTGTTCTATGGAATTGATTTTCTCGGGAACATATAAGGTAAATATACTGCCTTCACCTTGTTTACTATCAACCTGAATTTCTCCACCAAGTATATGAGCTAATTCTTTACTGATAGACAAGCCTAGTCCGGTGCCTCCGTATTTTCTACTGGTCGACCCATCTGCTTGTTGAAAGGCTTCAAATATTAGTCTTTGCTTATCAGGCGGGATACCAATTCCAGAATCTTTAACCCGTATGGCTATAATGGCACCATCATAGTTCTTTAGTTGCTGGGAGAAGAAATGGGTGTTTGGTTTAGCCTTATTGATGCTAAGTGTGATTTCGCCATGTTCTGGAGTGAATTTGAAAGCATTGGAAAGTAGATTTTTGGTAATCTGTTCCAACCTTGGCTGATCTGTAAAGATCTCTTTAGGTAAAGTTGGATCGAGAATAGTACGATAGTCGATTTTTTTACTTTTAGCAAGTTCTAAAAATAAAGCCTCCATATCCTGTTGAATGATTATTGGTTTTAATGGCAGGATGGAAAGTTCTATTTTTCCGGACTCAATTTTCGACAAGTCGAGGATATCATTAATCAGTGTTAAGAGATCTGTTCCGGCATTATGTATAACACCGGCATATTTGATCTGATCTTCATTTAGGTTTTCTGGGCGGTTTTCTTTTAATATACGTGCAAGGATTAAGATACTGTTTAGTGGTGTTCTTAACTCATGGCTCATATTTGCCAGGAACTCTGATTTGTATTGACTTGATATTTCAAGTTCTTCGGCTTTTAAACTCATTGCTTCTCTAGCCTGATTTACGGCGAAGTTTCGCTCTTCAAGTTGCTGTGCTTTCTCTTCCAGCTCGGCATTGGTTTGACGCAGTTCTTCCTGCTGAACTCTTAATTCTTCTTCAGATGCTTGAAGCTGCTCTGATTTATAAACAAGCTCCTCATTGGTGGTACGTAATTCTTCTTGCTGACTTTCCAGTTCTTCGGCCTGCTGTTGAGTTTGTTCGAATAATGCTCTTAGTTTTACACGTGCAATTGCACTGTTTATACCTACACCAATACTTTCTGTAATAGTATTTAAAAATAGTAGAGTAGATTCATCGGGCTTTTTAGTTAAGCCAAGTTCAATTACAGCAATTGTATTCTCTTCAAAAACAATCGGAATTAGATATATACTTGTAGGTACAGATTCTCCTAAACCGGAGTGGATCTTAATGTAATCTGAGGGAATATGTTCTAGTAACTTTGGTTGCTGTTCTACAGCAGCCTGTCCAACCATACCCTCTCCGAAATGATATTCGTGACGGATAGTTTTAGAATTATGCCAGGCATAGCCTCCCTCAAACTTTATGGTGTGTTTAATTTGATTAACAATATAAAGTCCGCCGGTAGGAGAATTGATATAATTGCATATTCCTGAAATAATATTCGTAGCCAACTCGTCAATTTCTTGCTCACCACGCATGACTTCATTGATCACTGTGGCACCAGAAAGTAACCAGTTTTTTTGTTCGTTTAGTGCTGATATCTTTTCAAGTTCGAGGTTTGAATCTCTGATCTGATTTTCAGTTTCTTTCTGCTGATCAAAAGTCTTTCGGATATAGGATAGTAGAAATAAAATCAGACCAAATATGATTAAGGAACTGAGTACAACAACTAGTTCGCTGCGCGTACTACTTTCATCTGCTTCTCCTGATCTTTTATGAAGCAACTCTTGTTCCTCAGCAATGATTTTCTTGCTCAATTGAAGGATCTTATTCTTGAGCTCCTGTCCCGGGCCAGTCATGACATGTTGTGCCGCAACATCCTGTCCCTGACTTTCGTAAATTCTAATAACGGAAACCATTTCATCGACTTTCTGATGTGCATAGAATTCGAGCGAGTCGATAAGTATTTCCTGTTCTGAAAGTTCAGAGATTGTTTTCTTTAGTTCCTGGATTGTAGGTATGATTTTTACTGAGCTTTGCTTGTAAGGAATAAGGTACTCAGGTTTCCCATCGAGGACATAGCCCCTTAGTCCTGTTTCAGAATTTAATAGATGAAATTCAACGTCTTTTATGAGGTTAATGACCTCGTAGGTATGGCTTTGCCATTCGGTATCTTTATTTAGTTTGCTGATGCTTAAATAGGAGGTTATTGCAGCAACAAAAACAAATAAAAGGGAGACGGTAAATCCCGTTAATACCTGTTGTTTAAAAGTGAGCTTAAACATAGTAAAAGTTAATAGGTTAGATGATATAACAATATTAACGATAATATTTAAGTTGTTAAGTATTGATGTTTAATTTGTTAAGATAAGTTTTTGGAATCGTGTAAAGATTGGGCATATGTGGCACCAATTGGGATAGATTTCTCTTCAATCCACACCTGAATACGGTCGTATTTGGTTATTTTTTCTGTAGCGATAATGAATGCACGATGTATGCGGATAAACTTTTTCGAAGGAAGAAGTTGTAACATTTCATTAAGTGGAACTCTTGTGCTAAGCAAAGTGTTGTTGGCGAGATTTATTAGGGTGTAATTGCCAGATGCTTCGATGTAAAGTATATCACTAACCAATACTTTAATTTGTTCATAACCATCTTTAATAAATATATGTACTGGTATTGACTGTTCTGAGTTATTCCTAAGGCTATAAAGTTCATGAGCTTTATTGCAGGCTTTCAGAAATCTGGAGAGAGAAAAGGGTTTCAACAGGTAATCGATGGCATCCAGTTCAAAGCTTTTTACGGCATGCTCTGAATAAGCTGTAGTAAAGACAACCATGGGTGGGTTACTTAAACTTTTTAAAAAATCGATGCCATTAATATCAGGCATTTTTATATCCAGAAATATAAGATCGACTTTATTTTTTTGCATAAATGTTATTGCATCGAAAGCATTGGTGAAAGTGGCAAGTAGTTCAATAAAAGGGACTTTGGAAGCATGCGAACGCACGACATCCAAAGCTATCGGTTCATCATCTATGGCTATAGCGATCATTTTTTAAAGCTAGTCATTTTCTGAAAGTTGGAGCGTTAAGTGTATGAAAAATTCTTTCGCACTTTCTCTAATGATCAACTCATGACGATCTGGGTAGATTAAGGCTAGTCGCTGTTTTACATTTTTAAGTCCAATTCCGCTTTGCAATTTCTCGGGATCATTGTTGGATTTTAAATGTATGCTGTTGTGAACGTCAAAATAAAGGATGTGCCCACTTGTTTGTAAGGTGATTTTAATGTGCGACGGAGATTGTAAACTGATACCATGTTTAAAAGCATTTTCTACAAATGGAATAAGGATCATTGGAGAAATTAATAGTTGATTTATTTGTTCTTCTATCTGAGTTTCTATAATGATATCTGTTGAAGTTGAGGTTCTCAATTTTTGAAGCTCGATATAGTTGTTTAAGTAGTCAACATCCTTTGAAAGCAAGATTTTATCTTCCATGTTTTCCTGCAACATAAAGCGCATCATATCACCAAGCTTTTGAATACCCTCTCCGGTACGTTCTGCATTTTCCTGTAATGCTGTTCCGTATAAAGTGTTTAATGCATTGAATAAAAAGTGTGGATTGATTTGTGATTTTAGGAAGTTAAGGTTTGCATCTGCTTTCCCTAATTCTGTTTTTAAAGTAATGATCTCTTCCATTTTTTTAGCGTTCCGTTTCTTATATATACTCCATGCTAGGGGGGTGGTAATGATCATTTGGGTTAAGAAATTGCCTAGTAAGACTGTTAAAACACCAACTTGTACATTGCCACTAAGCATTAGTTTGATAGAGATGGTAGTACTGATGAAGTTTTGTGAAAAGACGTTATAAGTGGAGTTGTTGTTAGATACTAGTGGTACTGTAATGGCTACAAGTATTAAAGTAGAAAGCGCGGTGATCAAAAGCATGGCGAAGAAGTACCTTGTACGTTTCCATTTCTTTGTTAATGCTTTTGGTATTGCAATTAATAAGGCATAGAAGTAGGTAATGATGATAAAAGGTATAACCAGAATAGCATATAATTTAAATGCTTGATTTGCTTGTACGAGAAACAGGGTAGAAACTGTTATCATCCAAATACAGGTTAAGAAACCTGCTTCAGTAATTATTTGATTTTGCTTATTTGCCTTGTTACGGTTGAATAAAATAAACATCAACTTAAGTGCAAGAAGTGTTGCCCAATATATATTGATGATACCGGCAGTTAGGGAGATGGCAATGAAAAGGTATACTAGCACAACACTATTTGCTATAGGTCCCTGTTCTTTACCTAGTTCGGGGCGTACATGAAAAACAAGAAAAAGATAGGATATATAAACGATGAGATAATTGAAAAGAATAGGGGCAAGGCTTTCTCCTATTATTGAAATATCATATTTGCCAAGAGTTATCGGGATGATTAACGTGTTAATCAGAGTGAATAAAAATGTAATAGATATACAAGCAGTTACAATCCATAACTCTAGTTTCTCAATTTCCTTAATGTTCATGTCTTTTATGTTTGTCGGTTTAAATTTCTTTGATGATGCAATAATACAAAGCCTGATGTGTTATAATTTTAAAATGTGACGAAACCCTTTATAAAAGTGATGAATTAAGTTCTAATTTTGTGAACATGATCGTATACGGAATACCAAATTGTAATACTGTTAAAAAAGCCAGGGTATGGTTAGAGGAAAATGGACTCAATCCTGAGTTTCATGATTTCAAAAAGAAAGGAATTACTATTGAAAAATTGAATCAATGGTGTGATGTTTTTGGATGGGAAGTGGTTTTAAATAAAAAAGGAACTACCTGGAGAAAGTTAAGTCCTGAGGTCCAAAAAAGTATCATTGATCAGCAATCTGCCGTAGCGATATTACTGGAGAATAATAGTGCCATAAAACGCCCGGTTGTTGAAGTGGATGGCAAGCCTGTCTTGATTAGCTTTAATGAAGAGGAGTACGCTACAGCGTTGAAATAGTAAAACAAGAAGCTGAATTTATGCTGACAAACCTTTTCTTGTTAAAGTTTGTTAAATGATACATTAGGTATATAAACAGCTTTATATTTGGTTATGATTAAACAGCTTCTTTTGCTTCTTGTTTTTGTTATTCCACTGAAATTGTTGGGACAAGGGGTCGCTTCTGGAACAGTTTACGACTTCGATAACAAGACTTTTCCCTTGCAGAATATTAAGGTTAAGAATTTAACTAATAGCCATGTGGTGTTGACAAAGGCTGCTGGACAGTTTACAATTCCTGCTAAAATTGGTGATTTGCTTGAGTTTTCTGCTGCTGGTTTTCACACTGATACCTTATTTTTAATAAACCTTGATCCTAAGGTTATACTCCTGCCGGGGAACTCTACTACTTTGAGAGAGGTGGAAATTGTAAGTGCTAAGGTCAATTCATCAATTCTTGCTCCTGATCCTTTTGCGAAGCGCTATACCCGTGTTGCTACTGATGGTCTTGAGGGTAAAGGGAATAATGACAGAGCCGGAGGTATGATATTCAATCTTGGATATGGTAAACATAGAAGACAACAGGAAAAAATCAAATTGCTGGAGGAGCGGGACCGCTATCAGGCAGAGATAAATGCAGTTTTTACGGAAGAGTATGTATCTGAATTAGTAAAGCTCAAAGGAGATGATCTGAAAAACTTTATGTCTTTATACAGGCCACCGGAAGAATTGGTGAAAAGTGAAAGGCCTTTTAATTACGCCTATTATACAGTTAAATCTTACCATGCCTGGCTTAAGCTAAGTCCGGAAGACAGGAGGATATCTTCAATGCCTAAACTTAAGGTTAAAGATTAATAAAACCGTTACAATACGTGCAGATTGGTTTCATTTAATATCTTTATTGGTATTTAATAACCTGATATGATTCATAAATTAACTTTATTATGGGCTGTGCTTATTGTATGGTGTTTCTCCGGTTTTGCACAGCAAGGTGAAATTCAAAAAAGTAATTACGACCCTCACGCGGCTTTTGGACCTCTTTTTTACACACAAAACGGCAATGAATATCGCTCTGCAAATGGTGCTCCTGGACCCAAGTATTGGCAAAATCGCGCAGATTATAGCATCTCTGCTAATTTAGATGAAGCGAAAAATACAATATCGGGAACGGTAACCATTACTTATAAGAATAATAGCCCTGATCGCTTGCCATTTTTATGGTTGCAGTTAGATCAGAATTTGTTTGCCCCTAATTCCAGAGGTAATGCATTAATTGCTGGTAATAGTCGATACGGTTCCAGAGGTGAGCAATTGGAGGGGGGGTATAAGATTCAGGACATCACTATTTCCCAAAAGATGAAGCCAGTAAAATTTACCACGTTAATTGAAGATACCAGGATGCAGATTCGTTTGAATACACCTATGGAAGCAAATGGGGAGGTGATTTCTATTAAAATGAATTTCTCTTTTGTGATTCCTATGAATGGATCGGATAGAATGGGTCACTTTACTACAAAGAATGGTGAAATTTATGCTATTGCTCAATGGTTCCCAAGGTTATGTGTTTATGATGATATTTTGGGTTGGAATACTTTGCCTTATTGGGGGGCAGGGGAGTTCTATTGTGAGTTTGGTGATGTAGATTTTACTGTGACTGTTCCTGCAAATCATATTGTAATGGGCTCTGGAGAGTTGTTGAACCCTCAAGAGGTGTTTACTGTAGAGCAGCTTAAACGCTGGAACCAAGCAAAGGAGAGTGATAAAACTATTGCCATCAGATCTGAATCTGAAGTGACAGACCCTAAATCTAGGCCAGTAAAGGATAAGTTGACCTGGAAGTTTAAAATGAAGAATACACGTGATGTTGCCTGGGCTTCATCTAAAGCTTTTGTTTTGGATGCTGCACGTATTAATCTTCCTAGCGGGAAAAAATCTATTGCTGTTTCTGCTCATCCGGTAGAGAGTAATGGAAAGGATAGTTATGGCAGGGCTGTAGAGTATGTTAAAGCCTCTGTAGAACATTA
>JBEBUV010000112.1:0-10571 GCA_040393085.1 Pedobacter hiemivivus
ATCGTATGGAACAGAACATAAAACACAATACGGAAAGCATGAAAAGAGCTAACGACCCTTCAATTTATATGTTGATTGTTGTAGGTGTCTTAGTTGGTATAGTAGGCGTATATCTGCGCTTTGCTGGTGATTCAACGACTTTGTCGATTGTGTCATGGGCAATTTTAACAATTGGAACAGTAATCGCTTGTAAAGGCGTATTCAAAATATTGGACGCTTAAATTTTTAAGCAGCTTTAAAGAAAAAGTCCCTGTTGGTTTAGACCAACAGGGACTTTTTTTGTAATATTTATGTGATGGCAATGTTTGTCAGGTTACTAATACTCTGGTCTGGTATTAATTGTAAAACCAATTATATACATGCTATGAGAAAATATTTCATCTATTGCGTATTCGCAATTACAGCTTTTGGTTGCGGTCCGGTTAATACTGAGTCAGCTGCCGATATCATTGAAAAAATGGAAAATGGTGATACTACAATGGTAGCAAAGATCATCAAGACTGCGGATATGAAGTTTAGAGTGAAAGATGTTCAGGATACTAAAGAAAAACTTTCTGCGGTGTTAAAGGAGGAGGGAGGGACCATCGCCGAGTTTTCTATTAGTAGCAATATACAACAAACAGAAAAGGTAAAATACAGTACTGATTCTTTATTGGAACTTACTGCTTATCGTACAGAGGGTGTGATTATTGCTAAAGTGCCTTCAGAGAAATTAGATGATTTTACAAATAGGGTAGCGAAGATGGCCGTTTTTGTGGATCATCAGTCGATGAAGTTTGATGACCAGAGCTTGGATTATTTAGTGAATGAATTTAAAAGTATCAACAGAGCCGAAGCTACTGCAGAAATGGATAAGGTAAAGAAGAAACAACAGTCGGCGGCGACTGCTGAAAAGAATATTCAACAGCAACTAGCCTTGAAGGATGAGTATGTAGAGCAGAAAGTGCAAAATATGGCGATTAAAAGCAAAGTTGAGTATAGTGATGTTACACTCAACTTTTATCAAGACCATACCGTGAAACAAGTTTTGGTAGGAAATGATAATTTATCTGACTATCGCCCACCATTTTTTCAGCGCGTAGTTATAAACCTGCAAAATGGTTGGTTTATTTTTAAAGAATTCATCTTATTGCTATTGAATATGTGGTCTATATTAGTGCTCATTGCAGCTTCATATTTAGGTTATCGTTACTTTAAAAGACAACAGAAGAAAAAACTGCTGGCATAAGGCTGTTATTTCAACCTCTTTTTATTATCACTCACAAAAGATTCCCATCCGGAGTATGTTTTTCCTTTAACTCCGGTGGGTATTTTTTGAAAGGAGTGACAGACTGCTACCGCCAATCCGTCGGTAGCATCTAAAAACTCCGGTGTTTCCTTAAAATTCAATAATCTTTGCAACATCGCTGCCACTTGCTCTTTTCCGGCATTCCCGTTACCTGTAATGGATTGTTTGATCTTTCGTGGAGCATATTCGTTTACAGGGATGTTTCTTGACAGAGCCGCTGCCATGGCTATGCCTTGCGCGCGTCCTAGTTTTAACATCACTTGAATATTCTTCCCATAAAAGGGTGCTTCCAAAGCCATAGTATCTGGTTTATACTCGTCGAGTAACATTATGGTTTTTTCAAAAATGCGTTGTAGCTTTAAAAAATGATCATCCAGATGGTCCATTCTTACAATACCCATTGTAATCAGTTCAATCTTGTTTCCCTTCTCAAGTATAACTCCGTAACCCATTATTGAGGTCCCTGGATCTATACCCATAATCACCCTTTCCTTTTTTTCAGCCAACATAAAACAATATTAAGCATATTTGCACAGAGTAAAAGTAAAAAAGTTGACATCCAGGTATAAAAAAATACTATCATACATTCTTAAAGCCACAATTGTAGTCTTTGCATTTTGGTTTATTTATAAGAAGCTATCATCTAATGAGAATTTAAAAGAGTTCAGAAACCTTCTGGAACAAATTCCTCAGCGGGAGATTGTTTTGGTGATGGGGGTGGTTTTTGTGTTGATGCTTCTTAACTGGGGAATTGAAGCGATAAAGTGGAAAAGGCTGATTGCACGGATAGAGCGCATTAGTTTATGGCGGGCTATAGAGTCTGTTTTTTGTGGATTAACATGGGCGGTGTTTACCCCCAACAGATTGGGAGAATATGGTGGTAGGGTGTTTTTTCTTTCTCCAAAGCGTAGAATTATAGGTGTGGTGGCCATGGCAGTGGGAAATATAGGGCAGATGGTGCTGACCAATGTTTTTGGGGCTATAGCATTAAGTATATTTATATATCGTTTTGTGCCACTCGATTATAGACTGTTTTATGCACTGCTGGCTTTATCAGTTATGTTCTGCGCATTTTTCATTGTATTTTATTTCAACATTAGGTGGCTAAATGGCATTTTATTATCTATGCGCTTTACCCGTAAATACAAGAAATTTTACAGCATTTTAGCAAGGTATAGCAAGAAAGAGCTTTTAAATATTTTACTGTTTTGTCTAGCACGTTATATTGTTTTTAGCTCGCAGTATTTTATACTTTTCTTTTGGCTGATTCCAGAAATTCATCACCTGGATATTTTAATGATGGTCAGTATTTTATTCTTTGTGCAGTCGACATTACCCTCCCTCGATCTTTTTGATATAGGAGTAAGGAGTGTTACGGCTGCTTATTTTTTTAGTTTTGTAACCAATCACGAGGTAGCGGTTATTGCATGTACTGCAAGTATATGGCTCATAAATATCATAATTCCTGCTATATTAGGCTCTTACTTTGTGTTTAAACTTAATTTTTTTGGAAGTACTCAGCGTAATTAGTTATCTCTCTTTAATTTTAACAGTTCTATACCTGTTTGTTGTGGTTGCCTTTATAAGAGGCTGGCACAAGCTCGTATACTTCACTCCTAAAGCTAAAATTTTAACGACCAAAGTTTCTGTGTTGATTGCTGCTCGTAACGAAGCTGAAAATATCTCCAAGACTATTGAAGATCTTATTGCCCAAAATTACGATAGAGGGTTGACTGAGCTTGTTTTTATTGACGATCACTCTACAGATGAAACGGCAGCGATTATCCGTTCTTATGCTGCTCAAGAGGTAAAACTAATTCAATTGAATGAAGACCAGGCTTTAAATTCTTATAAGAAAAAAGCCATTCAAACTGCTATTGCTGCAGCTTCGGGAACGCTGATTGTTACTACAGATGCGGATTGCCGGATGGGCCCAAATTGGCTGAGCACTATTGTGAACTTCTATGAGGAGCATGATTATAAAATGATTTCATCGCCGGTGGCATATTTTGAAGAAAAGAGTTTTTTTGAGCGGGCACAAACATTGGAGTTCTTGTATTTAATTGGCCTTGGTGCATCTACTATAGGAAATAAGAAACCATCTACTTGTAATGGCGCTAACCTGGCTTATGAACGTGAAGCTTTTTATGAAGTTGGTGGTTTTAAAGGAATTGATGATCTGGCTTCTGGTGATGATGAATTGTTATTACATAAAATGGCCGCCCGGTTTGAAAATGGTATTGGCTTTTTGAAAAATGATGCTGCTGTAGTGTATACTCATCCAAAGGCCACTTTAAAAGAATTTATACAGCAACGTAAACGTTGGGCATCTAAAAGTACCAGGTATAAAAACAAGTCGATTATTGTCCTAGGGGTATGTATATGGCTGTTTAACCTTAGTATATTGGTTAATTTAGGCCTTGGTATATTTAATGGCTTTTATTTTAAATTGGCCCTGGTTCAGTTACTGGCTAAGATGATCGTCGAGTTTATTTTTTTATACGACGTAACAACCTTTGCCAAAAGAAAGAATCTGCTGGTTATGTTGCCGGTTTTAAATGTGATGCATATCTTGTATATCGTATACATTGGTGTTGCAGGGAATAGTGGGAAGTATAATTGGAAAGATAGAATGGTAAAATAATGGAAGCTAGCAATACCCCCTCAGCAAAAGTATGGAAACAGTTTAAGCAAAATAAAATGGCTTTCGGGGGATTGTTGTTTATCGCATTATTGTCCCTTATGGGGATTTTAGGCTATCTGATTATCCCCGATAAAACGCCGATGGCCAATACCATGCACCTGCAATTGAGCAATAAGAAACCGGGTAGGACATTCAACTTTTTAGTGGTCAGCAGGAAAAATGTTAAACAGGTAAACTTTTTTGAACGCATGTTGTACGGACAGGAAGCTGATTTTAAAGGCATCCCTATTACATCTTATCGGGTGGCAGATGGTAAGATTTATGCAAGAGAATATATCGGCGACGATGAGCAGGCTGATGAATCTGAATTCCCCTTGCTTTCGGGTAAACAACAATATCAACAAACGTTTTGGCTGGGTACTGATACTTATGGGCGTGACTTATTAAGTCGTTTAGTTTTGGGGATTAGGGTTTCGCTTTCTGTTGGATTGATGGCGGTGCTGATTTCTCTTTTTATTGGGGTAAGTTTAGGCGCAATGGCGGGCTATTTTGGTGGGAAAACTGATGGTACAATTAGCTGGTTTATGAATGTGATTTGGTCATTGCCTTCTTTGTTATTGGTTATCGCAATATCTTTCGCCTTAGGTAAAGGTTTCTGGCAGATCTTTATTGCGGTTGGACTGTCTACCTGGGTTGATGTGTCGAGATTGGTGCGTGGGCAGGTAATGAGCCTTAAAGAGGTGGAATTTGTTGAGGCTGCAAAGGCACTCGGCTTTTCTACGCCAAGGATTATTGTAAGACATATTTTGCCGAATATGGCAGGACCAATATTAGTAGTGGCTTCCGCAAATTTTGCTGCTGCGATTTTATTGGAAACAGGTTTAAGCTTTCTCGGTTTTGGCGCACAGCCTCCTATGCCTAGTTGGGGGACGATGATTAAAGAGCATTATGCTTATATCATTATGGACGCTGCTTATCTGGCGCTATTGCCTGGACTAGCAATTATGTTAACCGTTTACGCCTTTAATTTATTGGCTATTGGTTTACGAGATGCCTTTGATGTTAAATCTCAGAATATAACTGTTTAGGATTAGTTTCCGAATTTATTAACTTTGGTCGCTATGTTATTAAACTGTTATCAGGAAGAATTTATAGAAGCGGGATGTGATGAAGCGGGGAGAGGCTGTTTGGCCGGGCCTGTATTTGCAGCTGCTGTAATTTTACCTGCAGATTTTATTGCGGGGGAGCTGAATGACTCTAAGAAACTCAATCATAAGCAACGTAAAGAGCTAAGGGTAATTATTGAAAGAGAAGCTATTGCCTGGGCCGTTGCTGAAGTGGATCATATAGAAATTGACAAGATTAATATCCTGAATGCTTCCTTTTTGGCGATGCATAGAGCTATAGAAAAGTTAAAAGTTCAGCCTCAATACTTAAGCATCGACGGGAATAGGTTTAAAAAATATGCTGATATTCCACATGCCTGTGTGGTTAAAGGTGATGGTAAATATTTAAATATTGCTGCTGCATCTATTTTGGCTAAAACCCATAGGGATGAGTTTATGGAGCGGATCTCGGAAGATTATCCCATTTATCAGTGGCATCAGAATAAAGGCTATCCTACAATAGCACATAGAACGGCTGCATTGGAACATGGTTTATCGCCATATCATCGTAAAAGTTTTACTGTTAGCGCCCCTCAGCTTGCCTTGTTTTCAGAAATAGAGGGATAATTCGTATTTTCACCTTGTTGAAAACACTTATTCTTACAAATAGAGTTCCTTTTCCACCCAACAGTGGTTATCCTATAGTAGTTTATAATACTATTAAAGGGCTGCTAAAACTTGGGGTAGAAATTACCTTATTCAGCATCAATACCAGTAAACATAAAATTGATGTGGAGGATATCTATGACCCTGTTTTTGACCAGATCGAATTCCATTCTTTTAGTATCGATACAGAAGTAAATATATGGGATGCGCTGACCAATATTTTCTCTAATGAGTCTTATAATGTTTCCAGGTTTTTTAATGAGGATGCTGCGCGCCTGCTGGAAGATATTTTAAAAGAGAATACTTTTGATATTATACAGTTTGAGGGCCTGTTTGTAGTACCTTATCTGGATACAGTAAAGGCAAACAGTCATGCCAAGGTGATTTATCGTGCACATAACATTGAATTTGATGTTTGGGAGCGTATCGCGATGCGAGAGCAGTTTACCCCCAGAAGAAAATACCTCCAATTTCTTGCCCGTCGTTTAAAACATTATGAAACTGAACAGATCAACAGGTTTCACCAGGTTTTTGCTATTAGTGAACCTGACCGACAACACATTGTGAAGTTTGGTTGTGAGGCTCCACTAGATGTTTTTCCGGTGGCTTTAGATTTTGATCAATATGTTACAGATCATTCTACCATAGGCTTCCCTACTTTGTTTCATTTGGGCGCTATGGATTGGCGGCCAAATAAAGAGGGACTGGAATGGTTTCTGGACGAGATTTGGCCTGATATTGAAAAGCTGAATAGTGAGTTACGCTTTTACATTGCAGGTAAGAATATGCCAAGGGAGTTTTATGAATATGAGTCAGATAACCTGGTGGTTGAAGGGGAAATATTTAATGCTGTAGAGTTTATCGACTCTAAATCTATTATGATAGTGCCCTTGCTTTCAGGTAGTGGGATGCGTGTTAGAATCATAGAAGGAATGGCGATGCGTAAATGTATTATTGCTACAAGCATGGCAGCCGAGGGTATCAGGTGTCAGCACGGCAAAGATATCCTCATTGCAAACACTGCTGATGAGTTTTACCGTTCTATTCTGCAATGTATTACCAATCCAAAAAAGTGGCGAGAGATTGGCGAGAATGCCCGTAAGACTGTGGAAAGAGACCACGATGTCAATGTTATTTCTGAAAGGATGTTGAAAGTCTATCAAAAATTAATTAGTGCCTAAATTTATATACCTTTGCGGCGCTTTTATTTATATTAAACTGTATGAAGAATACCCCATTAAGTGAGAAACACATTTCATTAGGTGCCAAAATGGTTCCTTTTGCCGGATACAATATGCCCGTACAATATGAGGGTATTAATGCAGAACACGCTACAGTAAGAAATGGTGTAGGTGTATTTGATGTTAGCCACATGGGCGAGTTCATCTTAAAAGGTGAAAACGCTTTAGATTTAATTCAACGTGTATGTAGTAATGATGCCTCAAAATTATATGATGGCAAGATTCAATATACTTATTTGCCAAATGAAGATGGTGGCATTGTTGATGATTTGCTAGTTTATCGTATTGATGAGTTGACTTATATGTTAGTTGTAAATGCTTCTAACATTGAGAAAGATTGGAACTGGATTCAAAAATTCAATACTAAAGGTGTTGAAATGCATAATATATCTGACAAAACTTCTTTGTTAGCTATACAAGGGCCAAAAGCAGCTGAAGCATTACAAAGTTTGACTGATGTTGATCTGGCTTCAATGGAATATTATAATTTTGTTAAAACAACATTTGCTGGTATAGATAACGTTTTGATTTCTGCAACAGGTTATACTGGAGCTGGTGGCTTTGAAGTTTACTTTGAAAATGAATATGCTGAGCAAATCTGGGATGCTATTTTTGAAGCAGGTAAGCCATTTAATATTAAACCAATTGGTTTAGGTGCCAGAGATACCTTACGTTTAGAAATGGGCTTCTGTTTATATGGTAATGATATTGACGATACGACTTCACCTATTGCTGCTGGCTTAGGATGGGTAACTAAGTTCTCTAAAGTATTTACGAACTCTGAAGCTTTACAAGCAGAAAAGGAAGCTGGAGTATCACGTAGACTGATCGGTTTTGAAATGATTGATAGAGGAATTCCTCGTCATGGTTACGAAGTTGTGAATGCTGAAGGTGAAGTAATTGGCCTTGTTACCTCTGGTACGCAGTCGCCATCATTACAAAAAGCAATAGGAATGGGTTATATTGACAAAGCTTTAGCAAAAGAAGGCACTGAGATTTTTATCAATATCCGCAACAACAAGATTAAAGCAAAAATTGTTAAATTCCCATTTTATAAATAATTCTAAATAACCGTATTTTAAATCCACAGTATTTTACCCAGCCGATGCCTCATCAAAAAAGTATAGAAGTTTGTTTAACACCCGCATTATTGAATTTATATGATACTAGTAATAGTATAGTTGTTGTTATTGATATTTTAAGGGCAACATCGTCCATAGTGTATGGTATAGACAACGGTGCTGAAGCAATTATTCCGGTGGCGAAAGTTGAGGATTGTTTAAATTATGCAGACCAGGGTTTTTTACTGGCTGCAGAGCGAAATGGAGAAGTTGTTGAGGGCTATGACTTTGGCAACTCACCATTTTCTTATACCGCTGAAAGGGTTAAGGGGAAAACAATAGTATTAACGACAACTAATGGTACTAAAGCCATGCATATGGCTCGTGAAGAGGCCCATCAGGTTGTTGTTGGCTCATTCCTTAATCTAAAAGCATTGTGTGACTGGCTTAAGGTTCAGGGAAAGGATGTTTTGTTACTTTGTGCAGGTTGGAAAGATAAATTTAATCTGGAAGACACGCTTTTTGCCGGAGCCGTAGTGAATGAACTGCGTAAAGACTTTACACATTTTGATGACTCTTGTGTCGCTGCAGAAGATATTTACTTATTAGCTAAAGATGATCTTAGAACTTATCTGCATAAATCATCACATAGCCATCGCTTAGCTCAGCTCAATATTGAAGAAGATGTAAAGTTCTGTTTACAACGTAATATCTGCGAATCTATTCCTGTATTGATTGGCGATAAACTGACGGCTTTAAAGGCTTAATTCACTTAATCGTTCATTGTTTTTTATCGTTTTAAGTGCTTCTTCGTAGGCCAGCCAATATATAGTTTCGGCTTTGGCGGTATCAAAGATATTGATGCTGCCCATTCCTTTTGGCTCTACAAGAATATCGCAAAGACCTGCCTTTTCTTCCATGTCTTTATTGATCGACATTAATGCTGCTCTCGTAAGCAGGGCGGTAATATTAGTGATTTTATCAATCGGATTTAAGTGATTACAAGATGATCCTATGATGAAATCGCAATCTTTCAGAAGCGGCTCTACAGGAAAATTGTTCAATACTGCACCGTCTACATACATCTTGTTGTCAATAATAATGGGTTTAAAAATGCCAGGAATACAGCTCGAAGCCTGTACTGCCCTAATTAGTGGGCCTTTATTAAAGTAAACAAGCTTTCCCTCACTAAAATTAGTAGCTGCAATGGTTAAAGGGATTTTTAAGTCTTCTATATTTTCAGGTAGATAGGATTTCAATAACGCTGCAGTATTTTCAAAATTGATCAATCCTAAACCCAAAGTAGGTCTTAAAAAACGTAGTAGTTTAGTTTTTAAAAAAATATTTAGTGCTTCTTCCGGATCAATGCCGGCGGCAAACAATGCACCTACTATAGAACCAGCGCTGGTACCTGTCACATGACTAAATGTTATTCCTGCATTGGTAAAGGCTTTTAAAACTCCTAAATGTGCGATGCCACGGATGCCTCCTCCAGCTAATACGATTCCAACTTTTGCCATATAATGATATAACGTTAAATTACTTCGGCTTGTATTTAGAAGCTTGTAGTATTTTTTGCGGATCTTTTTCTGCCATCAATTGCTGTAGGGTAACAGATGGATTTTCTTTCATATATTTTCTAACAATCTGCCAGCCTGTCCAGATGCCTAGTTTTGGTGCGGATTCATTTTTCTCTCCCAAACCCGGGGTGAAAGGTCCCTCACTAATCAATACCTGTATTTTTTGATAATCTGTTTCAAAGAGCAGATCATTTTCAAGATAATAACCCCAGATGTTGCTTTCATAAGTCTGACACCATTTTAACTGCTTATCTGTATAGCCAATTTTTACGGAGTCCGGTACATTGTCAGCCAGTACCTGATCCATGAAATATAGAATTTTACCGTTATGTATCATTTTTGCAAGTAATGTCCGGTCTTCATCACGTTCTGTAAAAAGCTCTTCCCTTGCATAGGTTTCCGTAACTCTTGGAACGATATATGGCGGTGCAAAGCGTTTAGATAGATAAAGTGGTACACTTTCAACAATAGCTGGATAAAACTTGCTGTCTTTTCCCAAAAACATATCAAGGCCAATGCCCATATAGTCGTTGCCAATGGGCGTTTGTACTGCAAATCCAGAAATAAAGGAAATGAAGCGGGGGATATTTGCTTTAGGATAATAGTGTTTTATGTATTTAAAAGTTTGTGTCAGCTCTTTTTCAGTAGAAGAAAGGTTGGGGAAAGCATTGTCTTTTTCCTGATTCAAGTCTTCAAAGGCCTGATCATTAAATAGGGTCAACAGTATTTTTTCGCTGCTGTATTCGTAATTGCCTACCATTTTATGTAGATAATCTTCATAAAAGATACCATACTTTTTTTGTAGCATCAGATCTGTTTGTTTAAGGTCTTTTGATTTGCTATTGTGTAGGTCTTTATCAAAACGTTCGATCTTTATATCGAGTTTTATAGCACTTACATCAGGCTTAGTACCTTGTTTACAAGAAAGAAAAGTTAATATAAACAGAAAAAATAGATAGCTTTGGCTGAATTTAACGTTATAGTA
>JBEBUV010000113.1:0-10506 GCA_040393085.1 Pedobacter hiemivivus
TTTAAATATGCTATAAGTGTTGCAAAATTAGGATTTTACCTCATAATATAGGCAATAATCTTTATAATTCTTCAAGAAAATCCACCATTTGACATACATTCTTCAAAGGGGTTAACCGATCGTTTACAAGAACGTCAAATTCCGAGATCAAGCTACCTCCGGCAAGCAGTGGAACATCTACATGATCTATCACTTTAGCTATTATTTTGTTGATGTCTTTACCTATATTTAAAGAAGTTAAAACAACAAACATATAGTCGGGTTTATAAGAATGGGTAACTTTTTTAAGGTCCATATATGGAACTTCAGATCCTAGATAAAGTGTATCATGCCCACAGCTCTTCAACAAATACCTCGCAAATAGCAATCCTGTTTCATGCATCTCTCCTTCTGGCAAAAAAAGTACAAATCGCAAAGGATTTTCTATACTCGGTTTTTTGACTTTATCAATCTCAACAATGATCCGATCTCTAATCAAATTGGCCGCAAAATGTTCCTGCGAGGGGTCAATAGCTCCCGTTTGCCAAAGCATACCAATACGCTTCATAAAAGGGAACAATACAATGTCCATCGTTTTAACCAGCCCCATTGCTTTAATACAACCAGAAAGTATAGCTGAAAATGCTTTTTCATTATACTGCAAGGTTGCTTTTGAAAGATTCAATACCTGAACAGCTTCATTATCCCAATTCGAATTAAGCTGTACCACCAGGTCTAACATCTGCTGTTTATTGAGTTTAGAAATACGACTGATTTTGTAACCATTCTCATTCAACGCAACAATATTCAACAACATCTTCAAGTCCTCCCCATCGTAATATCTGATATTTGTAGGTGTGCGTTTTGGCGGAACCAGGTTATACCTGGTTTCCCATGCCCTAATGGTATGAGCTTTAATGCCTATAAGGGCTTCTATATCGCTGATTGAGTATTTCTTCACCTTGATTAAATAACAACAAAAATTAAACAACTTTGTTTAAAATGCAAATCTGTTTAACTTTTTATTAAAATCAAAATATAAAACACTTACTATCAAGCAAAAGAGGGCTGATCTGGAATTTCAACCTCCAAAATTTTAAACTGTTTGTTTAAATCAAAACCATTTTTGGATTTTGCGTCTTTACTAAGACCGGCAACACTTGCCCAATTGCCCCAGTTACTGGCGGCAGCATAATCAATTAACTTCTCTTCAAAATAAGCCGCACCACATGTCCAGTGAATTCGCTGTACATGAATAAGATAAATAGCCACAAGTTGCCTACCTATATGAGGAATAAAACCAGTGGTATTCAGATCAAACATATACTTATCAACAATAGCATTTCCAGTTTTACCTAGCTTCCAATTGTCTAACTCCACACCGCCTACGGCTGCATAAAGAACTTCATTCTCTAGCTTCTCTTCCTGGAAGAAAGCAATGCCATGTTTTTTAAACATGAATCTAAAGTAATCCCGCCACAATAATCCCAGCAGAATTTGATTGAAATGTATATTCGCCTTAAATTCACTCTCAGCTTCTTTAACCTTCCAGTAAACTTTTCTTGGCGATAAACAACCCAAGGCCAACCAGGCCGATAACTGAGATGAAAACCCCGGTCTATCAATCGTATTCTTGGCAGTTGTTTTCAGATAAATTGCTGACCCTTCAGCAAGCAATGACTTCAGATGTTCCAAACCTGCATCTTCTCCACCTTTAGGGTAACCACTAAAATTCTCTTCGCCATTAAGTACAAATCCTAGCTCTTCTAATGAGGGTACCTGCCCCCAATCTTCATTCTCTACAAATGTGATACGTTCAGGTGATGAAATACAAGACTTCACAATTGCATCCCTTTCTGTTTTCTTCTTAAACTGTGAAAAAACATCTGGAATATCCTTTATAGGAAATGGTAGATCTTCTTTATTATAAAGTGTATGACCAATGAAATGTCTTAAATTGATTTTAAGGGTCCACAACAAATCTTCTACATTGTCGGATATAAGTGTCTCCTCTGGTGCAACTTCACGATGGTGATAAACTTCAGCAATATCAAAACGTTCAACCAATTCTTTTATATGATCCTCTGGCCTACCTTGAACAAATAAAATATCACCTCCCATCTTACGGAAAGCATTCCTTAATGATTCCAGACTATTCCTTAAAAACTCAGCTCTAAAAACGCCGGTCTTTGCAGTTCCAAATCTGGTATCGTCAAAATAACGGGGATCAAAAAAATAAACTGGCAAAATACTGTCAGATTTAGCGATGGCTTCAACCAACATTTCATTATCATGTAAGCGAAGATCATTTCTAAACCAAACTAATATTTTTTTGTATTTCATTGTCTATAAGTATTTTTAATGGTTTTGAAGTTTGAATATTGAAGCTGATGCAAATCTCATTAACCTCAGAACTAAACTTTTGCGATAGACTCAAAAATATACCATTTTTAATCTTAAAGCTAATCTTGTATCCAATATTTACATAAGCAGAACAAAACCTTTACCATAAAAGGATAATTTAGAGAAATTAAAGTACTAGCGCATGAATAAGCAGATATTAATTACTGGTGCAACTGGTATGATCGGAAGAAGATTAATAAATGCTTTAAAAGAGGCTGGGCACACCGTATCTATTCTTTCCAGAAAAGAAGCAAGTATTCCTCGTGTAAAAACATATATCTGGGATGTTAATCAAGGTATAATTGATCCTATGTGCATGTCAGGAATCGATACCATTATCCATCTGGCTGGAGAAAACATTGCCTCAAAAAAATGGACAGCAAAACGTAAGCAACAGATTATTGATAGCCGGGTATTATCAACACAATTATTATACAAAACCATAAAGGAAACCAACACACATATTAATACTTTTGTCTCAGCTTCGGCCGCAGGTTTTTATGGCGATTGTGGTGATGAAATTCTTTCAGAAGAATCACCATCAGGACTTGGCTTTTTAGCAGAATGTTGCAAACGGTGGGAAGATGCCGTAGACCAAGGTAAATTCTTTAACATCAGAATTGTAAAGTTCAGAATTGGCTTTATTTTGGCTAAAGGAGAAGGGGCACTAGCTGCTTTAGAAAAACCTATAAAATTCTTTTTAGGAGCAGCACTCGGGTCAGGTAAACAATATATCCCATGGGTACATATCGATGATATTATAGCGATGTTTATGGATGCGGTCGAAAATCCGCTACTTCATGGGACTTATAATGCCAATGCTCCTTTCCCTGTCAGCAACCAGATGCTAACAAAATCTATAGCTCTTAAACTTCATCGTCCGATATGGCCTTTCAACGTACCTGAGAAAGTCCTGAAACTAATTCTTGGAGAAATGAGCGAGGTAATTTTCATCAGCACAAATACCTCAGCCCAAAAATTATTATCAACAGGTTTTAAATTTAAGCACCCCCAATTAGAGGATGCTTTATCTGATATTTACGACAAATAATAATTAGTCGTTAGTAACGCTTACAATTTCAATATCGAAATCAAGAACTGAATTAGCAGGGATGCTTACATTTCCATTCCCATCTCTTTGGGCTGTCTGTCCATAACCTAAATCAGAAGGAATTAAAAGTCTGATTTTACCGCCTACACCAATTTTACCAGGAATTATCTGCGTCCAACCTTTAATAACGCCATCTAATTTAAATTCAACACCGTCAGTACTCGAATCAAATACGGTTCCATCCAACAATCTACCAGTATATTTTGCTTTAATTTTCGAGGTTGTTTTCACTTCAGTTGGATTAGTTCCTACAGCCGAAATGATATAACGAACTCTATTTGGATCTACTACAGGTACTAAACTTTTTGCTGCAACAAACTTATTGATCAAAAAATCATCTACATTATGCTGTTTATCTAAATCAAGCAAAGCCAGTTCAACTATAATAACCTCATTTGACTCAACACCTAAAGCTTTCTGACCATTTTTACCAAATGCCAATCTTGATGGAAGAATAATTCTGGCTTTACCACCTTTGTTCAATGTATCAAGGGTAATCCTAGCAGCAGGAATATTCAAAAACCCGAAGTTATCTGTATAACCTAAGCGGTTTCCAGTAACTTGATAGTCGCCAGTTTTAATAATTGTACTACCATCAGTATGCTTAAATTCGTAGGTATAATATACTGAATCTGTCCTATTAACGGCTGCACCTGTTCCCTGCTCAAGAATCTGATAACGATAGCCTAAAGTATCCTTTATACCTGTAAGGTTATTGTTTTTAATGTAATCCGCTATTGTACGATCATCAAGTGCTTCAATTGTTTCATACTCTTTTTTACATGAATTGAATAGTACTAAACAGCCTAATAAGGCAATGGTATATAATGATAACTTTTTAATCATTTGGGTTTTTTATTTACAGAAACTATTTCTAAAGTAATATCTAATATTGAATTTGGAGGTATTCTTGGTGAATTAATTGTTCTTTGCTGATAAGCCAATGTTGAGGGGATCAATAACCTGATCAATCCTCCAGGTTTAATTAAACTAACTCCTGTCTTCCATCCTTCGATGTAACCAGGAAGCATAAACTTAAACGTACTATCGGCACTTTTACTCAACAAAACCGAGTCTTTTAAAATTTTTAAGGTATAATTACTATAAACTGTATCTGTTTCAACGACAGCAACTCCTGTCCCCGGTCTGATGATATTATAATACAAACCTGAACTGTGTTTTATCGCATTCACACTGCTATCAGCCATATACTTAACTATTATAGCGTCGTCAATTTCCAGTTGCTTTACGCTATCATAAGGTGCTTCTTTCTCACAGGCAACAAAAGCTATTGCCAACAAAAAAAAGCCCAACAAGACACTGGTTTTTAACATAATTCACAAAAATAGTCTTTTATTGCCGATAGCGCAATTTTTAACCAATTTTAACAATTATCGACGCCTTATTTACTGAAAATAGTACTCGCATCTTTGGACGATGCCAAAACAAATACATTCATCCTATTTTGAAACTATTGCGAATTTACACGTTGACATTGCAACACACTCATAAAGCAAGTATAGCGATCTAGAAATTCAAATATGATATCCTAAAAAAAACCCGCAATCAATAGATTACGGGTTTTTTCAGTTTTAATTATGAATCGTTTCTTTTATAAAAATATCAGTAACAATACTTATTAGCATTAATCAATTGTTGTGCCACTTTTTGTCTTGCTTCCTTAACATTAAAAGCTTCCATTTTGGTAAACCTTCTCAATCCTACCATCATCATACGCTGTTCATCACCCTCTGCAAACGCCCATAACGCTTCTTTACCAGCTTTCTGAATTGCATCAACCGCTTCAACAAAATAAATACGCATCATGTTCAGCTGACCTTCACAAGCTTCCTCCCCACGCATACTTACCAACTTCTCTGTCCTCAACATCGCAGATTCAGCCACGTATACATAACTTGCCATATCTGCAATATTCATTAATATTTCCTGCTCTTTTGATAAGCTCATCATTAACTTCTGAACTGCGGCACCAGCAATCATAAGTGTTGCTTTTTTCAGATTTTTAATGATCTTCTTTTCCGCAGCAAATAATGTATCGTCTTCTTCCCCAAACTCAGGGATAGACATCAGTTCCGCAGCAACTGCAGTGGCCGGTGTCATCAGATCAAGCTCGCCTTTCATGGCACGCTTCAACATCATATCCACTGTAAGCAGCCTGTTAATTTCGTTTGTGCCTTCAAAAATCCTATTGATCCTTGCATCACGATAAGCCCGGTCCATTGGTGCATCAGCCGAAAAGCCCATACCTCCATAAATCTGTACTCCCTCATCAACCACATAGTCTAAAGCTTCGGATCCCCACACTTTTAATATTGCACACTCAACAGCAAACTGCTCAGTCGATTTCAATTTCGCTTTACCCTCATCCATTCCACCTGCAACCAAAGCATCAAATGCATCATCAATATTCTGACCTGCACGATAATTGGCAGATTCAACAGCATAAACCTTTGTTGCCATTTCTGCAAGCTTATACCTGATTGCTCCGTATTTAGAAATCTGGCGATCAAACTGAACCCGCTCATTCGAATAGTTTACAGCAGTATCAATCACAGCTTTAGAAGCTCCAATTGCTGCCGCAGCCAATTTAATCCGGCCTATATTTAAAATATTAACGGCAATTTTAAAACCATTCTGACGATCAGAAAGCATATTCTCTACCGGCACATGGCAATCATTAAAGAATACCTGTCTGGTTGAGGAACCTTTGATTCCCATTTTATGTTCTTCCGGATTCATTGTAATCCCGCCAAATTCACGTTCTACA
This sequence comes from Pedobacter hiemivivus, assembly GCA_040393085.1. Lineage (GTDB taxonomy): Bacteria > Bacteroidota > Bacteroidia > Sphingobacteriales > Sphingobacteriaceae > Pedobacter > Pedobacter hiemivivus_A. Next base: position 6,282 of record JBEBUV010000113.1, read on the forward strand.
ATAAAGGCCGTTAAATTCGCATCATCATCAATCTTTGCGAACACAATAAAAATATCTGCAAAACCACCGTTAGTGATCCACATTTTCTGACCATTGATCACATAATGTTTACCATCTTCAGATAGCTTAGCTTTTGTTTTCCCGGAATTGGCATCCGAGCCAGAGTTTGGCTCTGTTAAGCAATAAGCGGCCTTCCATTCACCCGTACCCAATTTAGGGATATATTTATTTTTCTGTTCTTCTGTCCCATAATATAGAATTGGTAGAGTACCAATTCCAGTATGTGCTGATAAAGCTACCGCAAATGAATGCCCGGCACCGATTACATCAGCAACCAACATCGAGGTATTAAAATTCTTTCCGAAACCACCATATACCTCAGGAATAGAAACTCCCAAAATACCCAATTCACCGGCTTTATCCATTAACGCAGGCATTAATCCCTCCTCCTGAGTATCAATACGGTCAAGGTTTGGATATACTTCCGCTACCAGAAAATCCCGACAGGTTTGCGCAATCATTCTTTGTTCTTCATCAAATTCCTCAGGAATAAAAACATCCTGATATGTGGTTTCTGTTATCAAAAACTCGCCACCTTTAATAGTTTTTTTATCTGTAGCTTCCATATTTCTTAGTAGTTAGATATTAGTAGTATTTATAACATCTCAAAAATACCTGCGGCTCCCTGTCCTGTACCTACGCACATGGTCACCATTCCATATTTCTGTTTTCTTCTTTTTAATTCATTAAATATTTGAACCGACAATTTGGCTCCTGTACATCCTAGAGGATGCCCAAGTGCAATTGCACCGCCATTTACGTTTAAAATATCTGTGTTAAGATGAAGTTCTCTTACAATAGCTAGCGACTGCGAAGCAAAAGCCTCATTCAGCTCAATCAGCTCTATCTGATCCAATGTCATTCCTGCTTGCTTTAATGCTTTCGGAATAGCATAAATAGGTCCAATCCCCATAATTCTTGGTGGAACTCCAGCAACACCATAGCTTACCAGACGTGCAATCGGCTCCGCTCCAAGCTCTTTCATTTTCTTCTCAGAAACAACCAGTACAAAAGCTGCACCATCGGAAGTTTGCGATGAATTCCCTGCGGTAACTACACCATCTGCTGCAAATACTGGTCTAAGCTTAGCCAACTTCTCCACAGAAGTATCTGCTCTTGGCCCTTCATCCGTATCCACCACATAACTGCGGGTTTTCTTTTTCATATCGGCGTCCAGGTAATTTTCATTCACTGTAATCGGCAATACACCATCTTTCAAGTGACCATTTTTAATGGCTTCAATAGCTTTTTGATGCGAATGATAAGAAAACACATCCTGATCTTCCCTACTCACATTATATTCTTTGGCAACAGCCTCTGCTGTCAATCCCATTCCCCAATACCAATCTGGATTAGTTTTGGCGACATCAGCATTAGGAACAATCTTCCATCCACCAAAAGGCATTCCCGACATCACCTCTACGCCACCGGCAATGATACAATCGGCCATTCCACTTTTAATTTTGGCAACTGCCGTAGCGATCGTTTCCAATCCCGATGCACAATATCTGTTCACCGTAACTCCAGGTACTTTATCCGTATTTAATCCCATCAAAGAAATCATACGGGCAATGTTCAAGCCTTGCTCAGCCTCAGGTGTTGCATTCCCAACAATTACGTCATCAATCTGTTCTGAGTCAAGATTAGGCACCGAGGCTACCAGTTCCCTGATCACTTCCGCCGCCAGATCATCAGCCCTTGTGAAACGAAATACACCACGAGGAGCCTTGCCCACTGCGGTACGATATCCTGCTATAATATATGCTTCTTGCATGTCTTATCTTTTTTAAGCTAAAAATTAATTTCTCAATGGCTTACCCTTAGTCACAATACTTTGAATCCGTTCCAAAGTCTTCCGCTCACCACAAAGCGACAAGAATACTTCCCTTTCCAGATCAAGCAAATATTGTTCTGTAACTTCGGTTGGCGAAGAAAGATCTCCTCCGCACATCACCCAACCCAATTTTTCCGAAATCTTCTTATCATGTTCAGAAATATAATGACCAGAATACATGGTATTAGCGCCAGCGTAAACAATACCTAGTCCTTGTTTACCTAAAACTTTAATGTCTTTACGTCTCACCGGTTGAGTATATCCCGCATCTGCCAGTTCAATCGCCTTAGCTTTAGCATCGGCAATCAATCTGCTTCTGTTCATAGAAATAGAATATTTATCTTTTTGTAGGTAACCCAATTCGAAAGCTTCCACAGCAGAGGTCGAAACCTTTGCCATACCAATAGTCAGGAATCTATCTTTTAGCGCATTTTGCACAATCTGATCGTCTCTGTATTCATCAGAAGCTCTTAGTGCAAATTCCTTAGTACCACCCCCACCTGGGATCACCCCTACACCAAACTCAACCAATCCCATATAGGTTTCAGCATTCAGCTGAACATGGTCTGCATGTAAGCTAAATTCACAACCACCACCAAGCGTTAAATTGTGTGGAGCCACCACTACCGGAATTGAAGAATAACGGATTCGCATAGAAGTATTCTGAAACATTCTGATAGCCATATTCAACTCTTCCCATTCCTGCTCCACCGCCATCATAAAGATCATTCCCACATTGGCACCGGCCGAGAAGTTAGCTCCATCGTTACCAATCACTACTCCCCTATAATCCTTTTCAGCCATATCAATGGCTTTATTGATGGCCTGCAAGGTATCTCCGCCAATGGTATTCATTTTAGAATGAAACTCTACATTCAAGATACCATCACCAAGGTCGATAATAGAAGCTCCGGAGTTTTTCCAGATCACTTTATTTGCTCTTAAGTTATCAAGAATGATAAACTCTTCTGCACCTGGTACTGCTTTATAACTTTTAGTGGGGATATCATAATATTTTCTAATACCATCCTCCACTTTATAGAATGATGTATTTCCTGCAGCCAGCATTTCATGAACCCAAGCCGCAGCCTCATGTCCATATTTTTTCATTCCCTCGATAGACTCAGCAATACCTACAGCATCCCATACTTCGAATGGGCCTAAGTCCCACCCAAAACCTGCACGCATGGCATCATCAATCCTATATAATTCATCTGAAATTTCAGGAATTCTGTCCGACACATATTCAAACAAACCAAAGAAAGAAGCTCTGAACAATTCCCCAGCTTTATCCTTTCCTGCGGCAAACACTTTCATTCTGTCTTTCACAGACTCAATAGGCTTTGTCAGATCCAGTGTTGCTGATTTCACTTTAACCTGCGGCCTGTATTCCAGTGTTTTTAGGTCGAGCGCCAATATTTCAGTCTTGCCATCAGCAGTTTTTGTCTTTTTATAAAAACCTTGTTTGGTTTTATCTCCCAACCAATTGTTGGCTTCCATCTTTTCTACATAAGCAGGTAACTTAAATAAGTCGTGTGCTTTATCTTCCGGACAATTATCATACAATCCCTTTGACACTTTTATCATGGTATCCAACCCAACCACGTCTGTAGTACGGAAAGTAGCCGACTTTGGTCTGCCCAAAGCCGGGCCAGTAAACTTATCCACCTCTTCAACGGTAAGTTCCATTTTTTCAACTAGGTGTAGTAGGGCCATTATAGAGTATACACCAACTCTATTGGCAATAAATGCAGGTGTATCTTTACATAAAACAGTTGTTTTACCTAAAAACTTATCACCATAATGCATTAAGAAATCTACCAGCTCAGATTTGGTATATGTTGTAGGAATAATTTCCAATAATCTTAAATAACGAGGCGGATTAAAAAAATGTGTTCCACAAAAATTTGCTTTAAAATCTTCCGAGCGTCCTTCCGCCATCAGATGAATGGGGATTCCTGAAGTATTTGAAGTAACCAAAGTCCCTGCTTTACGGTATTGCTCCACCTGCTCAAAGACTTTTTTCTTGATATCAAGATTTTCTACTACCACTTCAATAATCCAGTCGTAGTTTGCAATCTTAGCCATATCATCTTCAAAATTCCCGGTTGATATTTTATTCAGAACTTTTTTCGAATAAACCGGAGAAGGATTTGTTTTTACTGCATTTTGTAATGCAGTATTTACAATAGTGTTTTTATCACCCTCTTTTGCTGGAATATCCAGTAAAAGCACCTCTACTCCTATGTTCGCAAAGTGACAGGCAATACGCGAGCCCATAATACCTGAGCCCAACACCACTACTTTATTTATCTTTTTGTTCATCATTTT
>JBEBUV010000114.1:0-10482 GCA_040393085.1 Pedobacter hiemivivus
TCTTTTCGTCCTGATTGAAATAAATACTTTCTGCATTTCCATCAACAAACATATTTTCTAGCTTGCCGTCATTAAAAAAGGCTGTAATTAGTCTCCCCTTAATTTGATTATATCTAGCAGAATCGGCATTTACATTCACCAGGAAAGCATTCTGTATCACTTGCAATGTTCTTAATTTATTATTTTTCAATTGCAGGTAAATGGTGTCACCTGTTTGTTGTGAACCTTCAGCCCATAGAATAGGATCTCGGTACCAACGAAGTGTTGAGTCTGCTGCAGTATAAAACAAAGAATCGGCTTTGGCCTGCATATTCGACTTATAAACCCTTACATCATGGTAAGCTTTAATGATCCGTGTTTTTACAGTGTCTTCCGGATTAAATGGTATAGAGTCCTTTAATGCTGTAATTTTTGTAGTATCCTTAGATATAATTCCTTTCAAAGTAGTGTCTGCTTTTCCTTTTAAGGTAGCATCAGCTTTTCCCTTTAAGGCGGTAACAGCCTTACCCTTTAGGGCAGTATCAATTTTCCCTTTTACTAATGGTACAGCAGCTTTTATAGCTTTTGAAATACTGTCTTTACCGACAATCTTTATTGCTGAGTCGGCCATTGACTTTAAAACAGAATCCTTGGGTATGGGGATCATTTTTTTAAGCAGTTGGAGGCTATCCATTACGGTGCTATCCATTAGCGGTTTGTTATTCAATAGGCTGTCTGGCCCTTGTTTAATGATTTCATTTTCCAAAGGCTCTTTTGAACCTTTCTTCCTGGACTTGGTTTTCTTTTTAGTCTTGTTGTCAAGATTAATGTTCTTGTCAAGCTTCTTTGGAGCCGATGGGTTTTCAGTTGGTGTTGCTTTAGGAACTGCCGCACTAACCTTTTTATCTTCCGGGTCATCTTCTTCGCCCAATTCATTATCTTTTTTAATAACAGGAGAGGAAATCAAGATTAATGATTTCTTCAGTGCCATTTGTGTTTCCAATGTGTCGGCACTCATCCAAAGTGTATCGGGCTGTAATTTATTATTTATAGTTACAGAGTCTGCCGTACCCAATCCTAAATAAGGGTTCTTGGTCACCACGGTTCTTTCATCTATTTTATAATAAAATCCCAGCTGTCCATACATCACCGTTTTATCAGCCGTATCTTTAAACACGATGTTTCTTACTGCTTTACCGTATCCCGCAATTCCGTCATAATATAAACTATCTCCTTTTAAGGATTTAGAATTCATGGTATACAGGTTTTTCTTTCCGAAATAAGCATATTGAGTTTTGGTGTTATAGGCGCCATTTTCAGTATACAGATTATCGTCTTTCCCTTTGATATTAGTAGGTCCGTAAAAATAAGTCCAGTTGGTTAATGTGTTATATCTTAATGTATCTGATTTGATTACGCTTTCCGGAGTTACCACTACCACATTATATCTAAAATAAGCATCCCTTGAATTGGAGAAATAGTAGCCGTTTTTACTGGTTAAGGTTACATCCTTACTTACAATTTTACCACCAGTAACATAAGTGCCGTATTTAGTGCCCATATTGTAATCCAGAATATTTGTAGTCAGAACCGATTCACGATCTATCATTCGTACATTACTGGTTAAATGTGCAATTTTTGTATTTCCATTATAATTTAAACGGTCAGAGTAAATATTAATGGTATCCGCTTGATTAATGTGCACATTACGAAACGCATCAAAAACATTTTCATTCACATAAAAAACAGCGCTATCGCAGCTTAAAGTAGCATTATCCTGCCTGAATATAGGGTTTTTTAAATAAGAAATATTCTTTTTTGCATCATGAAATGTAGAATCAGCCTTTTGTATAATGATCTTGGTTCTCTCTTGTGCAAGCACAGAGCTAGATAATAATAATAGGAGTAGGAAATGATGTATTCTCTGCACATCACAAAGTTAGTTTTATAATTTGTTTTTTTAAAGGTTATGATGTCTTCATGGTTTTTTATTCATTATTTTTGAAACCATGTTACCTCTGCAAAATTTTAAAGACTATATAAATCAACATGCTCTTTTTCAGGCAAAGGATAGAATTCTTTTAGCTGTTAGCGGGGGTAAAGACTCTGTTTTAATGACGCAGCTGTTTAAATATTCTGGGTTTGAATTTGGTATTGCTCATTGCAATTTTAATTTAAGAGCAGAAGAATCTCACCGAGACGAAGCATTTGTAAAAATGTTGGCCTCAACTTTAGAGGTCCCTTTTTATGTCACTCATTTTAAAACAAAAGATTTTGCTACAAAGCATAAGGTGTCAACACAGATGGCTGCACGAACATTACGTTACCAATGGTTTGAAGAAGTTAGACAGCAGGAGCAATATGATTACATAGCCTTAGCGCAACATCAGGATGATGCTATAGAGACAGTTTTGTTAAACCTAACGCGAGGAACCGGAATTGCAGGTTTACACGGCATTTTACCCAAAAAAGATAAGCTGATCAGACCTTTATTGTTTCTTTCAGGAGCAAATATTGCTTCAGCTATCAAGGAAAATAAAATCGATTACGTGGAAGATAGCTCTAATTTAAGTGCTTACTATTCACGTAATAAAATTAGACTAAATGTGATTCCTCAGCTCAAAGAGATCAATCCGAATTTGGAGGAAACCTTTAGTCATAATATAAGACGCTTTGCTGAAACAGAAATGGTTCTACTAGAGGTTGTAGGCCGATTGAAGCAAGATGTTTTAAAGGAAAAGAAAGGTCAGTTTTATTTATCAATTGCAGCAATAAAGGCATTGAGTCCTAAGCAACTTCTTCTTTTTGAATTGTTAAGGCCTTTTGACTTTACAGAACCAGTGGTTGCAGAAATTTTAGAGGGGCTGGATAAGCAAAGTGGTACTACTTATTTTAGTAGCTCGCACCGTATTGTTATAAATAGGGGTAACTTGATTATAGATAAGTTTGTAGATGTAGCTGCTGGGCATAATACATTGATTCATGCCGATAGTGGAAAGGTGAATTTTGGCGGGAGTCAGATTGTTATCAGAACCTCCGGCGACTTGAACTTTAAGAAAAATAGAGATATTGCTTATGTAGATTCTGCTAAACTTATTTATCCGCTGATACTTAGAACCTGGCAGGATGGAGATAAGTTTAAACCTTTAGGGATGGTTGGCTTTAAAAAGGTAAGCGACTTTTTTATTAATGCGAAAATTCCGGTTACTGAAAAGGATTTGATTCCAGTATTGTTGAATGGGAATGGGGAGATCATTTGGATTGCCGGATGGCGGCAGGACGATAGGTATAAGCTAACTGAAGCCACCGTGCAAGTGACGGTTTTTGAGCTTCAGTAAGTACATATTACAATTCCTAAACAATCTTAAGCATACCGAAAGCAGGATGCAATAAAAAAACCAGTAACTTTATTGAATAAAATACACGCACATGGGAAACCGATACGCTTTTTTTGAGAAACAATATATTGGACGCGATTATATAAGAATCTGTATCAGGTTGGTAATGGCAGCATTTTGTTTTGCAGCTTATGTTTATGAACGTGATCGCGACAATACTCAGGATCTTTTTCTTGTAGTAGGTTTTGGCATTATCGGCGTGTCTATATTATTGCTTTTTTTGATTCAATATAAAACCATGATCGGTGAAAAGAAGATCATTATTGATGGATTATGGTCAGCAAGAAAAGTAGTGATTGATTTGCACTCTATAGTAAAGGTTAGAAAAGATTCTTATAGCACTTATTCACTGAATAATCCGGTGTATAATTTGCACCGTAAAGGAAGCATTAGGTTTTATTCTTCAGGTAAAGATGCGATTGTGCTGACCGACCGTGATGGTTTAGAATATTATATTGGTACACAAAGGCCAAATGAAATGTATCTGGTTATTCAGGAAGAAATGAGGAATTAGTTAAATAATTGCATTTATTTAACACAATCATCACTTTAAGTACAGTACTTTGCAGCGTTAAATAATTTCGATGAAACCGTCGTGAGCATAACGATTGCGTGTATATGCTCATGATAGCTTCATGAAACTAATTCTATTATATGAAAATAGGTATTGTTTGTTACCCCACTTTTGGTGGTAGTGGTGTTGTAGCCACCGAACTTGGAAAGGCATTAGCCGATGAAGGGCATCAGGTACATTTTATTACATACAGTCAGCCAGCACGTCTGGATTTCTTTTCTGCTAATCTTTTTTATCACGAGGTATCTGTTAGAGATTATCCACTGTTCGATTATGCACCATACGAATCTGCACTGGCCAGTAAACTAGTAGATGTGGTAAGGTTTGAAAAGTTGGATATCCTGCATGTACATTATGCAATTCCTCATGCTTCTGCTGCTTTTATGGCAAAGCAGATTCTTGAAACTTATGGCATTCATATTCCTTTTGTAACTACATTACATGGAACGGATATCACACTTGTTGGAAAAGATCCTACCTATAAGCCGGTAGTTACTTTCTCTATCAATAAATCTGATGGTGTGACTACTGTTTCTGAGAGTTTAAAGAAAGATACTGAGGATCATTTTGACATCACAAATGAAATTAAAGTGATTCCTAATTTTATCGATTTCTCCCGTTTTAGTTTAAAGCCAAAAGATCATTTTAAGAAAGCTATTGCGCCTAATAATGAACGGATTCTGATTCATACTTCGAATTTCAGAAAGGTAAAACGTACTTCAGATGTGATCCGTATCTTTCAAAGGATTCTTGAAAAGATTCCATCGAAATTGTTAATGGTGGGCGATGGGCCAGAACGTTCTTCTGATGAGCAGCTGTGCAGAGATCTTGGTATTTGTGAAGATGTACGTTTCTTAGGTAAACAAGATGCTGTAGAAGAGATTTTATCTGTTTCTGACTTGTTCTTAATGCCATCTGATTCTGAAAGTTTTGGTTTGGCAGCATTGGAAGCAATGGCTTGTAAAGTGCCTGCAATTACATCAAATTCTGGCGGTTTGCCTGAATTAAATATAGATGGATTTTCGGGTTATATGAGTAATGTTGGTGATGTAGAAGATATGGCTGAAAAAGCAATCCGTATTCTGGAGCATGATGATGTATTACAACAGTTTAAGGAAAATGCTTTTGCCAGAGCTCAAGAGTTCGATCTAAAGAAAATATTGCCTGATTATGTAGCTTATTATAATAAGGTGATCGCTGAATCAACGAAGTTGATCAAAGCATAATTGCCTATTTAATAGGAGCAAACACCAAACATACAGGGGCATATAGCTCAATACTTTTACCGGTATCCTTTAAGGTGCCGGTTTTTTTATTGCGTTCAAAAATGACCACATTATTGGTGTATTGGTGACCTACCAATAGGTATTTGCCAGTTGGATCAATCACAAAGTTTCTGGGACCTTTACCCATCGTACTTATGCGCGAGATAAAAGTAAGCTGTCCGTTAGGTTTTATCGCAAATCCTGTGATGGTATTGGCGTCACCACGATTGGTTTCATATAAGAATTTGCCGTCGGGAGAAATGTGAATATCAGCGCCGTCTATTTTTCCTTTAAAGTCTTTATCAGTGGTTGGAATTTCTTGAATTTTATTCAGCTTGCCATTATTGTAAGCGAATGTGGTAATGCTACCGTTAAATTCATGCGCCAGATAGGCGAATTTACCATTTGGACTAAAAGTAAGGTGTCGTGGGCCAGAACCCGCATTGGTTTTAACTACATTGTTAAGGGTCAGTATCTGTTCGTTTGCGTCCTTGTTGTAATTGTAGATATAAATCTGGTCTTCACCAAGATCTGTACAAACTACATACTTATGATCAGGAGTGAATTGAACCTGATGTGCATGTGCACTTTCCTGTCTTTTTTGTGGATCTATACTTTTTCCTGTATGCTGAAGTAGTTGTTTTAAAGGTGTTAAGTTACCATTGGCTTCAATTCCGAAAACAGAAATGCTACCACCTCCATAATTGGCAGAGAAAGCATGTTTCTCATCGACAAGAATGAAGCATGGACCTCCACTACCAGTAGTTTCTTTATTTAAAAAGGAGAGTTCTGCTTTTAATCCATCAAATCCAAAAGCGGCAACTGTGCTGCCTGAACCTTCAGAAACGGAGTATAGAAATTTGTTATTGTTGCTCACAGCTACATAGCTGGGATTGGTGACGTCTTTGGCTACACTTCTAAGTTTGAAATCAGCAGTGTTAGTATCAAAGTTGTAAATATAGATCCCCTCACTTTTACCTGGACTGGTGTAAGTCCCTATTATTAAATTGTAATCCTTTATTTGTGCGAAGCTTTGCATAGTTAAAAGTGTTAGCAATAGAAGTGAGGGGATCTTTTTCATATTATACTTTATTTTATAAGGTGCTTGATCTGGATTAGCTCATGCTCTTCAAGATAACGCCATCTTCCACGTGGAAGGTCTTTTTTCGTTAGGTTACCATAAACAACACGATCCAGTTTCACAACATCGTATCCTAAGTGTTCGAATATACGACGTACAATTCTGTTTTTACCACTGTGGATTTGTATGCCTACTTCACGTTTCGAGCCACCGGTTACGTAAGATACAGAGTCTGGTTTAATAATACCATCTTCCAATTCTAAACCGAATTGAATTTTATTCAGGTCACCCTGACTTAAACTCTTGTTCAATTCAACATGATATATTTTAGTGATACCATTTTTTGGGTGAGAAAGTTTATCAGCAAGATCACCATCATTGGTCATCAGTAATAAACCTGTTGTATTGCGATCTAATCTACCTACAGGGTAAATACGTTCTCTACTGGCTTTGTCAACCAATTGCATTACTGTACGACGTTCCTGAGGATCATCAGTCGTAGTGATGTAATCTTTAGGTTTGTTTAATAATACATAAACTTTCTTTTCGCGTTTAAGTAATTCGCCATTGTAACGAACCTGATCATTAGCCGGATCAATTTTATGGCCTAATTCAGAAACTACTTCACCGTTTACAGAAACTACACCTGCGGCTATCAGTTCATCAGCTTTACGACGAGAACAGATTCCTGCATTTGAAATATATCTGTTTAAACGTATTAGTCCGTCATCTTTTGGAAGTGGAGCATTTTTTCTACCACGCATAGTAGGTGCCTTTTCTGGACCTGCCCATGTGTTGTTGCGTTCCTGACGACTTGGACGTTCTGGACGTTCGCCATCTTTAGCACCGTCATCTTCTCTTTTTCTAAAAGGTCTGCTGTCAGTACTTCGTGAAGACTGACCTTGCTTCTCATCAAACTTGCGGAAAGGTTTATCACCTCCAGCAGCAAAATGGTCTTTCTTTATATAATTACGTTTGCTTTCTCCGCCTGGTGTTTCTCTTGTATCACCATCTCTAAAAGAACGTGGTTTAAAATCTCTGTTGTCGTTATCTCTGCTGCCAGATTTGAAATCTCTGGGGCCAGTGCTTCTGGAACCGAAGCTTTTATTGTCGCCGTCTCTAGGACCTCTAGATTTGAAATCACTACCAGCGCTTCTTGGTCTGAAATCTTTTGAATCCCCGTCTCTTGGTGTTCTTGGCTTGAAATCTCTTTTGTCGCCGTCTCTAGATTTGAAATCGCTACCAAAACTTCTTGGTTTTGAATCTCTACTATCTCCATCTCTTGGTGTTCTTGGCTTGAAATCTCTTTTCTCGCCGTCTTTAGATTTGAAGTCGCTGCCAAAACTTCTTGGTTTTGAATCTCTGCTGTCTCCGTCTCTTGGTGTTCTTGGTCTAAAATCCTTACTGCCACCAAATTTATTGTCTTTTCCTTCTTTATCGTCAAACTTGCTTTTTCCCTTGTAAGAAGAAGATGCTCCTCCAGCTGGTTTTCTGCCTGTTGTGCTTCGGTTTCCCGGTTTGGACTTGTCATCCCGACTGTTCCTGTTGTTGTTTTTTATCATGATACGATTTTATCCGCATAATTTATGCGGGCGACAAATTTACGAAAAATTGTTCTGATTCCTAATTATAGTGTCTGAGTACTGCAATAAGCGGCTGATTAATACCGGATACTGATAAGTCCAGAGATCGTTTAGTATTAATGGTAAGGATGAGTCGGAGTTATTTCAAAGTTTGAACTGAGTACATATTTGAATTATTACCGGGGGTAAATTACCGTTTGAATGGCCAAAATTATGGGGAAGAAGAACGAGATTTAACCCATTGTAGCATGGTCGTAAAAATGCAAATATTGGTACTTAGTGTATTGTTGTTTTTAAGGTTAGAGGATGAACGTTATGATGATCCTAAAAGTTTAAACATACCTGCAAAAACCCTGCTTTTTGGCACTTTTGGAATCGTCCTTTAAATATGTTTAAACATCGATTTCGGCGGTTTATTTCGTAATACATTGATAATTAGATTAATATGTTGTACCTTTGCCGACGTTTTAAAATTGTTCACCAAAAAAAGGAGGAAAATGATAAAGAAACACATAATAACATGTACGGTAATAATATCATTACTGGTTATGGCAAAAGTGTTTGCTTACAACATGCCCCAAGCAGCGAAAAGTATTTCAAAAGAAGAAAAGTTAACAAGTACAGATACACTAACATCAAACATCACGAAGGAAACTTCATTGATGGATCAATTAAACTTTGCAGACGAGACATTACCATTTGGAGATGTCAAAGTAGAGCGGAAAATGAAGAAAACGCTTGCTGCACATTACTTCAGTAATTTACAGACCAATAAGCTACATAAAAAGGCAGCTGAATGGTTCCCAATCGTTGAACCAATCCTTGCCGCTTATGGCATTCCCGATGATTTTAAATATATGCCATTGGTAGAATCAGGATTACATAGTGGCGTGTCACCAAAAGGTGCAGCAGGTTTTTGGCAGTTTATGCCTGGAACAGCCAGAATGTATGGTTTGAAAGTTAACTCTAAAGTTGATGAGCGTAAGAATTTACGTAAATCGACCATAGCAGCCGCAAAATATATCAAAGATCTTTATCGTGTTTTTGATAGCTGGACACTAGTCGCAGCCGCTTATAATGTAGGTGATGGCCACATGAGACGCCAGATATCCAAACAAAATCAGGATAATTATTTTAAATTGAAACTTAATCAGGAAACTGGTGGTTACGTTTATAAATTGATTTCTATGAAACAGATTCTGGAAAATCCTGATCATTATGGCTATACTGCTCCACGTACATTGTTGGCTTACAACGCTGAACGTGATAAGAAAGCAGAAGATAAAAGCTTAGAATAAAAGTATAAATACTCGCAATTGGGAAAGAGGCCGCGTCGTTAAAAAATGATGCGGCCTCTTTTTGTGTGGATGTGTAAGAAAATTATTATTTTACCCCCTTATGGTATTGTTAAAACTGCGAATAATTGAAATGACCTTTTGCCCCGGTGAAACGCTGATTATACGTTTTGAACCGGTAAGTGGCGAAAAGCCAAAATATCTGGCAGGTCAGTTTTTAACCCTGGTATTTGATGTATTTGGAAAGGAATTGAGACGGTCGTACTCTCTTTGTAGTTCGCCCGATGTAGATGAACCATTGGCTATCGCTATTAAAAGGGTAGATAATGGGGAGATTTCCAGATTGCTACACCACAGGACTGCTGTAGGGGATGTATTAACTGCCGTTGAGCCCAATGGTCGCTTTAACTATGAGCCTGAGCTATTGAAACAGCGTACAGTCTTTCTTTTTGGTGCTGGCGTTGGTATTACGCCATTGTTCCCAATTGTGAAGACAGCATTGATCCGTGAAACACATAGCAAGATTATTTTGATTTATAGTAATCGATCAGCCGATCAAACTTTGTTTTATGATGAATTGAATGTCTTACAGGAACAATATCCCGATAGACTTAAAATCATTTATGTATTCAGCACCTCACAAAACCTGTTAATGGCACGCTTGAATGGTGAACTGATAGAAAGATTAATCAAAGAAAACCTGGAGTTTGATAAAACAGAGACTTTACTGTATACCTGTGGTCCGGTCGACTATATGGATGTATGTCGGATTACTTTACTAAATCTTGGTTTTGATCAGGAGCAGATTAAGAGGGAAACTTTTGTTTTGCCAGAAGATGAGGTAGATGAAGATGATTCGACAGAGAAAGTAATTAAACATACCAATACCTATAACGTTGTTTTAAATTTTAAGAACAATATATATAATATAGCTGTTCCTTACAACAAGACTATTTTAGATGTGGCGCTCGAAAATAAGATCAACCTTCCTTACAGTTGTCATGCTGGTATCTGTAGTACCTGTACTGCCAATTGCACAAAAGGTGGGGTAGAAATGGATTATAACGAGGTGTTAATGGATGATGAAATTGCTGCAGGACGGGTTTTGGTATGTACCGGTCACCCTACAGAAGATGGCACTACAATAGTCTGGTAAGCTTAAATTAAGCGATGACAATGTGAATGTAATTTTTAGTTTTGCACCCTTGTTTTGATAAAATTTTTAGCAATTTTGCAACCTAAAGAATTGTAGTCTTAAAATAAAGATTCAGCATCTTTTTAAAATATATATGAGCAAAAATACTGTT
>JBEBUV010000115.1:0-10473 GCA_040393085.1 Pedobacter hiemivivus
AATTCCGGGTAGGAAATTTTAAATCATCACCTTTAATAGTACTAATGGAACTGACTACACTTTCCTTTTTCTGACTACCATAACCAATCACCACTACATCATTCAGTTTGTTGTCTTCACCAACCATCGTCACATTGATATCATCCAGTCCCCGTACTGCAATCCGTTGAGTTTTATAACCAACATAAACAAATTCAAGACTATCTTTTAGGTCTGCCTCGATACTGTACCTACCTACAGAACTGGTTATAACGACCTTACTTGTCCCTAAAACCTTAACAGATACTCCGGGCATTGCGATGCCCAATTCATCTTTTACCTGTCCAGAAATTTTAAGGCCGTACCCACTTTTACTAGATGGAACTGAAAGTTTCTCTTTTACTACGATTGTTTTTGAATCAATTGTAAAAGTAAAAGGTTGGTTTCGAAAGCATAGTTTTAGTGCTACTTCCATATCTACATCTTTCACATTTATAGTAATAGGTGTAGTCTTTCCAATATTATTAGAAATAAACATGAGGTTGTAACCTGTTTGTTTTCTGATTGACTTTAATACATTTTCTAACTGTGCATTTCTTTCCACAAGTGTGACCTTATTTTGAGCGTTACTATTTGCATGGACCTGCAAAAATGCCGTTATTAAAATTATAACCGTAAGTTTCATGGTTAGTATAATTTTATTGCTCATACTGTTGCCCCAGTACAATTTAAAATTGTAAATTTTCATACATTTGAATAGTTTGGTTTAGGAAGATGAAGGACGTCGAAAGCCAATTCATCTTCGATTCAGGTAAAAATTATAGTAATGTAATTTGACGTCTAACCCAAATTCTACTACCAGGAGCACAGCCATGCTCCTGGTATTTTTTGAATCAGGGTTAAACCTTGGAAAGTATATGTTAAGGCATAACTATGACCCTCCTTCCTTCCAATTTAAATTTGAATTTATCGGTTTTCTCTAATATTTGTAATACCTCGGTAATGCTTGAACTACGTGAAACTGCCCCCATTACTTTATAGCTGTCCAAATGTCCGTCATAAGAAATTTCAACATCATACCATCTGGCAATCTTTTTTAAGATTCCTCCCAGATTATCATTTTCAAAAATGAAATATCCTGTTTTCCAGGCCACCACATCTTCCACATCCACATTTTTAACCTGAAATAGGTTATCACTTAAACGAAGCTGCTCGCCGGGCTTCAATAAGGCACTTTTCTTAACTAAAGATGAACCTACTGATTTACCTAATCTTGTTGCATTTACGGCACCTTCGAGCAGGGTAGTTTCAGTAACGGGTTCATTGGCATAACTACTGATGTTAAAGTGCGTCCCCAATACTTCTAACTCTTGTTCTATTCCAGATCCCGAAATAGACTTCACTTTAAATGGTCTTTTCTTATCTTTAGCCACCTCGAAATAGGCTTCCCCAGCAAGCTCAACATTCCGTTCATTCATATTAGCTAATGCTGTAGAAAACCTAATAGAAGATTCAGCATTTAACCAAACTTTTGTTCCATCAGGTAGATGAACCTGATATTGTCCACCTCGGGGTGTATTGATTTGATTATAGGTATTTTCATTTAGTTTAGCTGATCCCGCTCCGGCTGACCCTTGTAAAATTTCATAGATTAGTTGTCCATCAGCTGCTTTTGAAATCCGCAAACCTTCTTGTTCAATTACTTCAGCTACTTCAGTTCCGTCTAAAACAATTTTTCTGCCATCGGCTAAAGTCAGATATGCCTTATTACTACCAGGAAGAATATTTTGAGCAAGTATTGAATTTGTAGCGGTTCCATTATTATAAAGGAAGAAGTATAGACTGAAACTAACAAATAATAAGATCGACGCTGCGATAGCCCAGCTCGACCTAAATATATTTGTACGCTTAGTTTGAAAGTCCAATTGCTTCTTTAGTCTGTCTTGAAGTAAATCATAGTCTGGTTCACCCGATAAATCAGCTCTATTATCTATGCTATGATTATACCAACTTTCAAAAATGGCCCTTTCCTTTTCGGTACAATTGCCATTCAGGTATTTCTCCATTAACTTTTCAGCTTCCCTATTGTTCATTTATATATATTGTATGAAAACTATAGCCATACAGTATGCTGTAGCTATATCAAATTCAGTTTATATTGGTTTTATTTTTAAACGAACCTGTAAACAAGGTCCTTTAATAGCATGACAAAGCAGAAATGAAAATGGGGTACAGTCCTTAAAAATATTTATTTTTAAGTCGAAAACTATTGAAATAGAATATGAAGTCTAAAGTAGTCAAACTAAGAGAAAACAAAAATGCGCTTAGGCGTGCCCTTAAGGTTTTAAGTGCCCTATAAACTTGCTTTTTAACTGTTTCATCGGCTAAATTAAGTTGTTGAGCAATTTGTTTATACGACAATCCCTGATCTTTTCTGAGCTTAAAAATCTCACGCATTTTTGGAGGCAAGTTATTGACCTCATTCTCGATTCGAGTTGCAAATTCATTATACCGAATTTGATCATCCGTTTCATAAGTTCCTTTATTGATAAACTCCTGTAAGGAGTTAACGTAGTTTTTATGAAGCTTTCCTTTATTAATTACGTTTATAGTTTTATTTCTAACAGAGGTATAAAGATAAGCAGATAAGGAGGTTGTAAAAAAAAGATCTTCAGATTTAGTCCATAAATTAGTAAAAATATCCTGGACAATATCTAAGGCTTCATCTTCATCATGCAACATTCTACGTGCATGTCTGAATAAAAGTGGCCAATATCTAAGATAAATTTCATTAAACGCCAATTCATCTCCTTTCTTAAGCAACCCTACTAACTTAATATCATCCTGTGTTTTATAAAACGACATACTTCATAAAATAAAAACGAACCATTATTTAACTCACATTCCTCCTTCTAAAACCATCCCAATATCGATTAAATCCCCGTCTCTACAAAAGTAAACATCCATTTCTGCGGGTTTTTCCAATCTTTACCCTTCAATGATGCTATTGGTAATTTTATTAAAACTTTGTTCCATCCTTTCTGAAGGCGGACTTTTATGGGTTCCCGGTATTCATAACCTTCATCAATTAAGGGAAGTTCCAGATCTCCTTTTGCACCAGCTTGCTTCCACAATGGTGGGGCAATAAGATGATTATTTACATAAACCTGACTACCCCGATTATCCCAGGTTCCCATTTCAGGTGAATCTGAGGCATAAGAGCGGGAAATATTGTTAAAACCAATCCAGAAGCTACGGACCTCATCTTTATCAGACCAAATACTTTGAGTTGCATACCAGGTTGTATTCTCTTCTGGATGATCCAGTATACCCTTTACCAGGGGTGTCCACCAATGTCTTAAAATCAAAGTTCCACCTACTGCATTTATAGCTGCAGCTTCTGTTTGGGCATTGAAGTCTCTATTTTGCGGCGCAAAGGTTTTGTTGACATCACCATCATTTTTAAAAGGTCCGAAAAGCTTCCATTGTACATCAGACTGCTTTACATAAGGAAAAGGAAGCTTAGCAAAGTATTTAGACTTATGTGCCATTAGGCGTTTTTCGAACTCGGCAAATGTCTTTGCTGCATCGGTTCCAGGAGCCCCAATAACGGCTGTCCAACCACTACTACCTCCCCCTCTCCAGCTTCTTTCGGCAAAAGCTAACATAGCAGGATAAACAGGGTTTTGTATCATTACATCCTGCGGAGAATTTACACGTCTATCTGGCCAGGCGCAAAAAATGGCTCCCAATGCAGCATCATTTCCTTGATCGAGGTTACAGATCTGTCTGTTAAATAAAGTAACTACACTTTCCAACGGATCCATATGATTGATATAAAGATGTCTGGAATCGATGTATTTAATATTTTTATTGCTACTTACTTTGGTTGCACCCTCCATCCATAACTGCCTGATGGTACTTTCGGTAAAATTACCTCCCGGTTCCCAACCTATTACTTTTTTACCTAGTTTTTCGATAAGAGCTGTCACTTCAGGTAAAAAGTTCTGATTGGTAATTTTCACTTCATCAGCACCGATATGCAGGTAAGGCATGTCGTAAGTACTGCAAAATTCTGTAATGATATTTTTTACAATAGCCAGTCCACTATCACTTTGCATATCCGTTTTCATGGCTCTTTTAAAAGCTGCGCTATGGCCAGGCATATCTATTTCAGGAATTAATAAAATATGTCTTTCCTTACAATAGCTAATCAGTTCTTTTAAATCCCTTTCTGTATAAAACTCTCCCTTATTACGGGTCATAGTTTCCGGATCAGTAAGTTGTGGATATAATTTACTTTCCAATCGCCAGGCAACATCTTCTGTAAAATGAAAATGAAAGATATTGAGCTTATATTTCGCCATCATATCAATCTGTTGCTTGATCAAGTCCATGGGCACGAAGTTCCTCCCCGCATCAATCATATACCCTCTCCAATCGAATGCAGGCCAATCGGTAATATCGCAAGCCGGTATCTGTTTATCTTTCCGAACCAGTTGTTTCAAGGTTTCTACACCATAAAATATTCCGGCATCACCCGAAGCTGTTATCACTATATTTCCAGGGGATACTGTTAAATGATAAGCTTCATTTGTAGGATTTCCCGATTTAACTTTCGCTTGTTTAAGTACAATTAAGCCCGTTTTATAAGCAGATGTACCATTTTTAAGGGTAACATATACACCAATACTTTTCAAGTACTGTTGCAAATACAAGGCTTCATTGAAAAAATTTTTGTCGCCAACAACAATAACCTTATTATTTTTAAGATTAAAAAGACCGGTTTTAGCAACTATCTTTTGTGGCATAGGGATCATATTGATCTCCTGTTTTACATTTGATTGGGCTTTTACAGTATTCAAAAATCCCATCAAAGCAGCGGCAAAAAATAACAATAGGGCGATTATCTTTCTTATCATATTTAGCTTTAATGAACTTTTGTTGTTACTGATTCGGCAATAGGTTGCTTTAAAAATTCGTTCAACAAATTCATGCAATACCATTCCTGTCTTGGTAAATGGAAAGGACCTTTAAACATATTTCCTTTAGCTGTCTGCGCTAAACTACCATCTTTATGCAGGTAGCCGAACCATTCCCCGTTTGTTGCGTCGTGGAAATGCTGGTAAGCATAATCATGTACCATTTTATGCCATTCTGCATATTTTTCATCACCTGTTATAGTATATGCCAATAATGTAGCGATGATCACCTCATTGTGTGGCCACCAGAACTTCATATCCTGCCAATATTCCTGCACAGGTTTATTGTACACATCTTTAAAATACATGATGCCACCATGTTCTTTATCCCAACCACGTTCCCACATATAGTCAAGCATTTTACACCCTAATTTTATCAATCGCGGATCGTTATTTCTATATTTTGCTTCGTGGAGGATAAACCAGGCACCTTCGATAGCATGACCAGGATTCAATGTTCTACCATCAATATGATCGATGATACTTCCGTCTGGGGCAACCTGCTCCATTACACAACGGATATCATCTTTAACAAAATAAGTCTCAATTTCATTGATCCATTTGTCAATCCACTCATCACAACGAGGATCGCCAATTGTTTCCCTTAGTTGTTGCGCCGTGTTCATCATGATCATGGGTACACCAATTCCCTTTGCAGGTCTGGTATCTGTAAACTTGCCGGGTAGAATGCCTGGAGTAGTTGAATATTCTATACACTTACCAAACAGATAACGTGCTTTCTCTGCCGCAGCTTCATCGCCACTTGCCTGTGCATAAGCAGCATTGGCAATCACAGCAAAGGTTTCTGAAAAATAATAGCGGCGCTTACGGATGGGTTGTCCATCGCGGGTAACATGGAAAAACATTTGTCCATCGGTATCAAAACAATGCTTATTTAAAAAGTCTATGCCTGATTTTGCACCATCCAGCCATTCCTGTTTTTGCTCTACCGTATTGTAAAGGGTAGACAATAGCCAGGCTGCGCGTCCCTGTATCCACACCGACTTATCATCATCAATCAGGCTACCATCCTGGTCCCTCATCAATAAATAACCACCATATTCCTGATCAATTGACCTGGGGAACCAGAAAGGTACCGTATCATTTAATAACTGATGGCTATAATAAGCCTTAAGTTGTTCTAAATCCTCTAATGAATAACTCATTTTGAATATTTTTAATTGACTAAAATTGAAAATGTAGAAGCGGGTAAACCTGCTTCATTAATTAGATTTGCACAGGTAAAAGGTTGCCATGCATAAAGCACTTTTTTAATTTGTTGCCCTTTAGGAATGCTTAATCGCACCTGTTTATTGACAATCGTTGCTTTTATTGGAATTAAGCGGTTCCCTTTTTCTGTAACCAACTCAAAACCTGTTAAAGGCAATTGGCCACTTGTTAATAATTTATCACATTCAGTAAAGGAAATCAGGATTTCATTTTGCTGTTTTTTAGCATTTTGTGCAACAGGCCCGGAAGCCCTTATAATTTTATGGTTACTCCCTTTTAAAGGATTGTAACCGTCTTTTAAAGCCAGCAATGCCAATCGCTCACCAATCTCCTTTTTCTTTGTTGGATGAACATCTAAGGAGTCTCCAAGATCTGAACTTACCGCCATACCTGTATTTGGTATACTGAGCTGAAGCTTGCGCTGTGCATCTCTGAAATATGGCCATGATGGTCTATCGATACTTGAAAGCTGTACAAAATAGAAAGGGAAGTTATATCCCCATTTCGCTCTCCAGCTGTTGACCAGCACTGGAAAAGCGTGCTCGTACTGTTCAACATTTTGTGCATTACTTTCACCCTGGTACCATAACACTCCTTTAATGGGGAAATCTGTTAATGCTGCAATACCTGCTTCATAATTATAAGCGGGCTCATAAGGATGACGTTGCTTTACTTTATCTGCATTTTTCAAATTAACATCTGCACGCCCTCTCGCCCATTCTTGTATGAAGTCGGATTTACGCCAATCTGTAAGCACATCTACCAATTGTTCGTCATGCTCCATAGTATAGCGATCTATCCATGATTCTATGATTGAACCTCCGACAGCAATTTCTATTAAACCTACAGGAACACCTGCTTCAGTTGTCACCTTTTTACCGAAATAATAGGCTACAGCTGAAAACTCGGAAGCAGAAGCCGCATTTGTGGTCTTCCATTCCCCCTCAAAGTATTGTAACTGATTAATTTGTTCAAGGGTTGCAGCATCCCAGGCAACATTATTAGTCTCTGCTATCGACTTATATTTCAACAATCGTAATAAAGGATTTGCTTTTAAATTGGCCAGTTCAGCCTTTCCTGTTGCTGCAGCTTTTAAAGGAAAAGCCATATTAGACTGCCCCGAACATAACCAGACATCACCTATTAAAATGTCTTTAAGTTCTATCTTGGAATCATTAGAACTAACAGTCAGCTGATATGGCCCACCATGCACCATTGCCGGAAAAGACACTTTCCATTGCCCGGTGGCGTCAGCATTTGTGCTTAGTTTTTTATGATTAAAGATGACTTCAATGTTTTGATGTGCATTTGCCTTTCCATATATTGAAATAGGCTTATTACGTTGTATCACCATGTGATCAGAAAATATGGCTGGGAGCTTTAATCCTCCATAATTTCCGGTGATGTTTTCATAAACCGTTTTTGCAATGATAGCAGCCCCCTCTTTATCGGGATGAAGATTATCTGCAAAAAGATCGGGCCTGTTATGCAATGGAGTATTTAAATCGATTATCTGCGCTTGATTGGCTTTTGCAATTAAAGGAATGACCTCTTGAATTTGCCAGTACCAATCTCTGGTGCCCGACTTAAACCTGGGGTGTCCGTTAAAAATTGGTGTTAGCTTACAGATGTACAGTTTAACCTTAGGATTTTGCTTTTTTAATATATCGAGCAACCAGGCATAATCAGGTTCAAAATCATCTTTATATAATGGCCAATTGCGCGGATCTGTATCATTTAAGCCAAGGTGTACCACTGCGATGTCTGCTTTGAAATCCATTGCTTCAGCAAATTCCTTGGTTTTATAATATGGCCTATGTCCTTTTTTCAAAAGTGTAGCACCACTTAGTCCAAAGTTCTTTACCTGATATCCATCCCCCATCAACTTTTGCAATACCGCAGGGTAGCTTTCTGTTATCGGGTTTTTCAAGCCTGCACCGAAAGTTACAGAGTTTCCAATGCAAGCTACTTTTACAGTTTGAGCCGTAGCCATAGCTTGCATAAAAACGATCAGGAATATCAATTGAACTTTTTTCACTTGATGGTTTATTAATGATTATATCTTGATTTATTATTAGATATATTACTTAATGATATCCTTAACAGGGATTTTCACAAATAGCATACTTCTGATTCCTTCATATAAGATACCTACTGTTTGGTCATCTATTTTAGTGAGGGCAGAATAACCGTAAGATTTACGTTCATCCAACAAAAGGTTTTCAGGCAACCAGCTTTCACCCAGGTCTAAACTGGCTTTGATAGTTGTATGTGACCTTGGACCTTTAGAAATATTAAGATTACTAAAGAATAACACATCTTTCTTTGCTCCTTTAACATTTACATCAGCTTTTATGAAACTGGCCATACAAACCGGATCAGGTAAAGCACTATACGAAGTAGCGTGCTCTGTCCAGGTTTGTCCCATATCGGTCGTTGTAGCCACACTTCTGAACTTACCTCGGTTATCTCTCATGTTTAGCATCAAAGTACCTGGGGTAGTTTCTACAAGTTGACTTTCTGTAGTATTAGATTTAGCTCCCACACCTGATTTCCATGTTTTACCATGATCATCACTATAAATTAAAGTAGAGTATGGCATTTTAACCGCATCCCAATATTGTGCAGGGAAAACAATTTTACCATCAGCCATTACAATTCCATTACCTGGGCCAGGGAAAAACAGGCGCCATTCCGGATTTTTCACTTGTGAAGTAATACTATAAGGTTTGCTCCAGGTTACACCATCATCTGTACTGCTACAAACGATAAATTGTCCTGTCTCCTCTGGCGTTAAACCAGGTCCTGACCCTGCAATAGAGTTATTTCCTTTACTCCATAATGCCGAAACCCAGATTGTTTTTGTTGCCGGATCAAATAGTATAGATGGATCGCCGGCTCCGCTATTATCTAAGGGACCGCCCATATCCATTATATTTTTCATTGGTTCCCATGTTTTACCACCATCAGTACTTCTGTTCATCCCCACATCAATATTCCCTGGAAGATCTACATCATTGTCATAACGGATATCATAAACCGAAATCAATGTACCTTTATCTGTTGTCACGATTCCTGGAATACGGTAAGTATGTACACCCTCGTCCATAGCTTTACGCAGGGCTATTCCAAGATACCTTGAACTTACTTCGTTCTGAGCAACTTTGTAAATCAGTCCTGATCCGTCCGTCATCTGATCTGCTTTAATGGTTAGCTTATGATCAATATCAGCCTCATCTTTTAGCGTAACGCTTAACCATAAATTATGTTTACCCTCTGCTAATGCATGTGTAAATGGGATCACAAATTTACCTGAGGTTGTTGTAGTACTACCTAGCAAAGTGCTTTTTGAAATAGCTTCACGATCATCGCCAAGATACAATTCCAGCTTTGCAATGTCTTTCCATCCGTTTGCTGCAATTGTTCCTTTTAACTGATTATAATTGATTTCTTTTCCTGCTGGAATAGTAATTTCGAAACGTAAATATGGATTGGTTTCCATGCGTTTAAACACGGGGTTTACGGTCGGATTTGCAGTAATCGTGATTGCATCTTTACCTGTCTCTTTGTAAAACTTATTAGAGCAAGCTGATACACTTAGAATAACGAGAAGTAAAAAGCAATTAAATATGTGATGTGTCTTCATTAGAAATAATTTAGTTTTGATTAGAGTCTATTTATGCGCTGGCATCAGCGAAGTCATTATCTTTTGGCTTTAAGAAATAAAGCTGTACAACAAGGGCTACCAGTACAATACCGGCCAGCATTGCGAAATCTTTACCCAGATGGCCTGCATCGGTCGACCTACCTAGTAAATCGGTAATGTATGCACCGGAGAAAACTCCGACCATATTCATCATTCCGTAAGCTGTTGCACGGTATTTAGCCGACACAAACTGACATAGAATAGGCATATTATTGGCATCGAACATTCCGAAGCCTACACCGAAACATACTGCAGCACCTACAACATGGAAAAGTGTGTGACCGAAGCCAAGTAACAACAGGGATGGAATGGTTAGTGCCAAACCAATTGCGCTGGTATATATTCTACCTTTAAGGTTTTTCTGCACCCACCTGTCGGATAAAATCCCCCCGGAAATAACTCCTATGAAAGATGATACGGCGATGGTAATGGTAGACAGAGGCCCTGCAGTAGCCATTGGAATATTTAAGTTCTGTGCAAAAAGTGTTGGCAACCAGTTTTTAGCTGCCCATCCCGGTAAGCTTGGAACAGCGAAATAAAACAGGATAATCCAAAAGGAAATATTGGTAAAAAGTA
>JBEBUV010000116.1:0-10264 GCA_040393085.1 Pedobacter hiemivivus
AAGTGAGGTAGATATGGTATTGTTTATGTTTGATTATTTCAAAAATAAGCAAGCTTATTATGGGGAGTATTTTACTACAATTGATAAAATCTAAAATTTTACTTGTGCTATAGTATTTGAGCAAGAAAGGTGGGATTGAAATTGAAAAAGGTAGATAGTCCTAATTGATAAAGACACACATAAGAACATTCTTTTAAATTTTAGAGTAAATAATAAATTGGTATTTGATGAGCATGATGAAATATTAAAAATAGATACGATTGATTTATCGAAGTTAGACTTCATACAATGTAACCACCGACATGATGGGCATCATCATAACCTTAAATGGTGATGAAGCACGGTGAGGTCATTTATGAGATATCTAATAGTATAACTGAAAATCTGATATGTAGCTATTACATATTAGACCAATATACAACCTATTAAAAAACCTCATATATATGAAGTTTTTTAATAGGTTGTTAGAAGCTCCAATATTGTTATTGTAGAAACTCTTGGTGTCATGATCTTAAAGACTATATTGCGGCTTTATTCAACTAGTTGTTCCCTGATCTTCTTAATGTTATCACCTAAAGTTATGACGGTTATTTTCTTTCAAAAACACCCATAAAAGCTATTTGATTAAAAGTGCACTTTGTTATCTTTCTTATATTCAATTATTTTTGTAATTGTAGTCATTTGTTTTAACAATATTTCCATCCTGGTCTTTGATAAATTTCAAACGTTTAGCATCATCATAAACATAATAAATAGTCATCCCTTTAGAATCTGTTTGGCTCGTTACTCCAACCAAAGGATCATGAGAAAAACTGCTGACGGACATTTCAGAATACAAAGTGTTGTTTCTTAACGGTGCAATAAAAGCATCAATTTCTGCTTTGTCTGGAGAAGGTTTATTTGCAAATGTTTTAACGGCCTCTTGTCCACCAAGGGCTGCAATAAGCGTTGAATACTCTGCGTTTCTCACTTCCGCTATAACAAAGCTTTTGTTGTAGCTCCAAAGATAATTTATTTTTGAGCCTTTAGACTGACCATAACTTACTGGATTGGCACGGTCATCATAATTATAATATTGTACGCGCTCCTCTTGGGCATCTTCATTAACTTGAGAGCGTATGTATTCGGGTTCAGTAATTTTATTGTCCCAATTCCTATAGGCGTATTCTGCAGCGGAAATAGAAGTGTTATTTTGAGTAGTTTGACGAATGACAGTATTGATACGGTTTCGTGCGATCAGTGAATCAATAGCCGCAGAAGTATTAGGAAGATAGTCCTGTGGATATTTTGTCTCGCTCTTAAAATATGTGCCTGTACTTGTATTGACAAGTGATTTGGTTGGTAAAAGGTGAGCTGGATTATTATACTCTAGTTGATTGTTGATTATTAGAGAGTCTATTGATGGATTGTAATAATATTGAACAGTTCTAGATGAGTCTGTACGGAACCATTCTGACTTATACCGAAAATCATTGATGTAGAATTTTGCGTGATAAATAACAAGGCCACAGACTTTTTCGTCTCTTTTGTATTCGACACTTACTCCTCTTCCTCTTAATGATGCTATATCCGAGTAAGAAGATGGGGAATAATGAGCATTCCAAAAAACTGATTCTGGTTGAATTGAATAAAAATTTTGTTTTTTGGATATGGGTTGAAATATTCCTGAATTGTTTCGGTACTGAATTTCTTTTTCGAGATGACCGTTTAACCAGTCGTTATCAGTAAAAGGTACAAGTGGGCTACTTAAACTACCTCCAGAATTTGGGGTAAAACTGAAAGTGCTTTCTGTTTTACCATTTTCTGCAAGTGAACCAAATAATTCTGTAACAAAAGTGTAAGCTACGCTTCCTCCTTTTATGGAGCCAATGGGATAAACACTGTTTGCAGATTGTTTCCAGTAGTTGGCATATTTAGGATTGGAAAATCGATTCTTACACGTTGCTATTGGGTCTGGATCTGGATATCCTGGAATATCTATAGCACGACCATAAAAATATCTCTGACTTAAAGTAGTATAAAGTGGGTAAAAATTAACCTCTCCGCTGGATTTTTCAGGGTAAGCCTCTTGACGATATAGGTATTGTTTGATTTCATTTATGCCATCCATCGATGCTTTATTCACAATGTTTTTTATTCTTAAGCCACCGATAAGTTTGTTTTTTTCAACATAGTTCCCAATAGCTGTTACATAACTAACATTACAATACGCTCCATTCGCTAATGCATTACAAGTAATCGTTATGGTGTAAGTTCCTGGTTGTAAATCAATTCCTATTTTACCGTTTTGGGTCAGATTATTATAATAGTATTGATAAAAACCATTACTTCCAGTAATTTCAATTCTGGTATCAGGATCAACTGGTTCTTCACCTAATATAGGCCCAGGATTTGATCCAGACCCATCGTTGTAATTAACCTCTCCTGTAATAACCGTTTGATTGGTAGGGATTGTAAATGAGGTGCTTACACTTTGATAATTTTGTCCATAGGCTCCTGAGGAGCTTGGCACATAGGTGTTTTCATTCCCTTTAAAGAAATAATCATTTTGTTCATAATTAAATTTCGTACTTCCACCCGTCGGATAATTGATTTGCTTCAAGATGGCCATTTGACTGAAAGCAGAATCTACTTCCCGGTTTGCCCCCGTATTAAAAGCATAATCCGGTTCAATTGGAAGAAGAGTTGAATTGTTTTTTCCATTATAATACCCCCAGTGATCTTGGGCAAAAGAGAGTCTGTTTGGAATATTTATCGTCTCATTGTATATGAAACTATGTTTCGCTCCATTAAGCCCAGTAACAGATAATAGCTTTAAGCGTTGATCATCAGCATGTCCAACAGAGCCAAAATAACCGTAATTAAAAGCATAACTATTGATAGTTCCATTTTGGTTACTGATGGTTATGCTGTCTAGAGATTTAGTGCCTGGTAAATCGACTCTGTCATTATGGTAAATGAATTTGATGTCATGTCCAATTGTAGAAGTGATACTTGTTAAACGTACTCCATTCATTACAATCGTTTGGTTCATATTATTATTACAATCCATAGGATCAGGTGCATAATATCCTGGTACGAGTCTTTTTCTGGAAATAGGTGGCTGTATCTTATAACTATAATCCAAGGGGCTATAATTAAAGGTTATGCGATTACCATCTGGAAGTTCTATACTGGAAAGGAAAATGGTTGAATTTATAGAGGGTGATCCACAATTGTTTTCTGAAATAGAAGATTCCATCACATTAAAAATATAAATATTCCCATTTTCATTTGTGATTTTAAAATGCCCATTGCTTAAATGTTTAAATTTAGCGGCTGAAAATGGAATAGGATGAATTTGTCGTTGTTGATCGAAATAAAATTTACCGCTCCCGCCCGGGTAGCTATAGTAATATAAATCAGGCTGAGAATCTACTAGTCCATCTGCAACTCTTTTTGCCCAATTGTATAGTGGCCCGCCGTCATTTGTGAAGACGTCATAATCCAAGTGAGCAGATGTAAGTACAAATGGAGCTAAAATGTCATCTCCATTTGATGGATTAATAAAACCGTTATCCCCATCATCCTTTAATCCATTTACAGAAGTAGAAATGGCTCCTCCAGGATTAATTGACCATCCTAATCCAGTTACTGTAGCTAATTCTTCTACTTTTATACCAGAGGAATTATAAGATAGGTTAATCGGTAGCTCAAAATCTTTAATTTTTAAAACGTATAATGGAATATTAATATTTGGAACACCAGTGTATAATCCAACTGGGATATCTCCAAATTTTCCAATTGCAGATGCCTCTGGTGAAGTCGGAATTTGAGGCTTTACTTTATAGGGATCGGGTGCTTCACTTGATTGTGCGAAACCATGGGTCACAGTAAAAAACAGAATTATTACTAGACTTCTAAAAGTAAGGTTGAATTTAACCTGATTAGTTAAATTAGGTTTAACACTTAGATTTATTTTTAGCATAATTGATAATTTAATATTCAACTAATGTAAAAAGCTTCAGTGCAGCCACTCTGCACTCAATATTTATTTTAAAAATGCCCAATCTCAATTATAGAAGCTAAGCTTCCATTATATAGAGTTGTTTTAGTGTCATATCTTTCTCAATTAAATTTATTTTAGCAATGTGTAAATTATGCTTTAGTGCATGAGAATTATGTAAAAGTCAATTTATCTCTAGTGCCACTAATATGGTCGTTAGGGATTGATAAAAAAGAATATTAATGGCAAAGAACTATTAATATATATTAGTTTAGAAAAATATTATCATAATTAAATTTGATGATGTCAATAATATTTCTTTATATTTAGTATTATAAACTGTAAATATGAAAAAGCTCTCTATGTTTTCTACTTTATCTACACTTGCTAAACTCTATTTATCTTTAGTTTTATTTTTTTTTGGTTGCAAGGATTTTATTGAGCCGTCTATAGCAAAAAAAAGTTTAGTTTTATTGGCTCCGGTAAATAAATCTGAAAGTACCAATTATAGTCAAACGTTTTGGTGGGAACCTGTTGAAGACGCCTTAAAGTACAGACTACAATTAGTAAGTCCCAATTTTGATCATACTTTAGTATTGGTTCTTGATACATTGGTAGAAACTAATAAATTTAATTATACGTTGGAACCAGGAATTTATGAATGGAGAGTTAGGGCTGAGAATGGTAGTAGTAACACAGTTTATACTCAGTCTGAATTTTCTATATACGCAAGTACTATTAAAGATCAAAAGGTTCAACTTCAATTGCCTTTGAATAATACGCTTACTAATCAATCTTCGAATATTTTCACCTGGCTTAGGCTATTTGGTGCTGATAAATATAATTTACAAATTGACACCAATAATTTTGTTGACGAAAATAAGCTGTTTCTAAATGAATCTATTGCTGAACAAGAATTTATAGTAAATTTTGAAAGAGATAAGCTTTATAAATGGCGAGTAAAAGCTAAGAATGATACAGCTGAATCAAAATGGTCTATGGTTCAACAGATTACTTTTGATAAAACTCCTCCAGTGGCAGTATTACTTACTTCGCCAGCCAATAATGAACTGCTTACAAAGCCTGTCACCTTAAGATGGAGCGCCACAGCCACAGCAGCTAAATATCAATTATATCTTTATAAATCAGATACTCGTGTTCCTTATGGAACTAAATTCCCATTAAGCTTAACTGCAACATCTTATATTTTTACAGATGGAAATAGTGCTGAAAAGATATATTGGGAGGTAAGGGCTATAGACGAAGCTGGCAACTCGGGACCATATAGTGAATTAAGGAGCTTTGTAATTCAGTAAACATGGAGATTACAAAGAATAAAAAGCTGACATATTTCTTGATTTGTGCGGTGGCAATAGTATGGGGTGTAATTCTGCATCGGATATTTTTTAATAAACCCGAAGAAGATTATATACTTAAAGACTCTAATGCAATAGCTAAGCATGAACCTTATGATCAGTATGTATTGAAAGAGGATACGTTTAAGCTGGTATTGAATTATAGAGACCCTTTTCTAGGAGAAGACATAAGAGTATCTGAGTTAAAACCTGAGGTAACTAAATTTCAACAAATGAATATAACTAGCTCAGTTTCTCCAAAGCCAGTGGTTGATTGGACAATGATTAAATATTCTGGATACATTATCAATCCAATTACTAAAAAAATGGTATGCATCATTATAGTTAACGGAATTGAACGGATGTTGGTAGAGGGTGAGTCATTTGATGGTGCAAAATTACTTAAGAACAAGAAAGATTCTGTGTTGATTAGTTGGAAAGGCAAACAGAAATATATTAGACAATGATAAAACTGAATATAAATATTCCATGGATTGCTATAATTATTATAGTGTTCTCGTATGCAGCAAAGGGTCAAGATCTTGTTAAAGATTTTTTAACACATAAGGTTATTGTTAATCTAGACAATCGGACTATTGTGGCTTATGTAAAACCTGTAAAGGGTGTTTCGCTTGATTCTGATAAACAGTATTATTGGTTTTCTCCAAATAAAATTAGTAGTACACAGGGTGGTTTTAGTGGGAAACTATTGAATGGTGACTATCAGGAGTTCTATACAAATAAACAGTTAAAGGAGTCTGGGTATCTTAATAAAGGACTAAAAATAGGGGTTTGGAAAAGTTGGAAAGAAAATGGGAAACTGGAAACAGACTATACCTGGGATTCTGGCCGTATGAATGGGGTATATCATAAATATGATTCTGTAGGTAAAGTTCAGGAAACTGGTAAGTATAATAATGATTTGCTACATGGCAAACAAAAGAGTTATACCGCAGCTGGTGTAAAGGAATTGCTGTACAAGAATGGAAAAATAACAGAGCGTAAAAAAATAAAGATGCCAAAGTTTTTACGTGAAATTTTTAATAAAAAGCCTAAAACAATGTAATAGGTCATGATTAAAGCAGGAGCGCTCTATATGGTTGTCATTGTATCATTGCTTATTGCTATGGTATCTGCTTCGCTATTAACTATTGCTTTTTTTTACAGGCAAGAGGTGCAGAAGAAGTTACGGCAGGATAGGTTGCAAAATAATCTAGAATCGGGGACAACGATATTACTTTCTGATGGTTTTGCTCAGTATGATCAAACACATGATGTTGACTTATTTGAAGCTGGGAATGATAGTCTCACTTTACGGAAAGAGTTTTGGGGTGTGTATGGATTGAATTTAGTGAAAGCTTTTGAATTAAAAGATACGCTTAAACGAGCTTTTCTTTCTGCTTATACTTTTGATGATAAGCATGCCATTTATCTTGCCGATGAGGATAGGCCGCTTTCGATAAGTGGAAGTACTCAGATTACCGGAGATGGACAATTGCCTAAGTCGGGCCTTAGACAAGCTTATGTTGATGGAAAGCCTTATGCTGGTAAATCCTTAATAAATGGGAGCATACATGATAGTGGGCGCGATTTACCTGCTTTAAACGAAGAGATCTTAGCTGATATAATCAAATATTTGAAGCCATTGGATGATAAGGATTTTGAATTTAAAAATCATATTAATGGGTTACAAATTGATAGTCAAGATTCTCTGGTGAATTCATTTTTTAATGATACAAAGTTATATTTCCTTGATATTGAAATGATGGAATTAGGTAGTAGAAAACTTAGTGGTAAGCTTATACTGGTTTCTGATACCATAGTACAAATTGCTGCAGACTCACAGCTTGATCAGGTACAAGTTTATGCACCAGCTATTATTGTCGAATCAGGGTTTAAAGGCAATTGTCAGTTGTTCGCTAGAGATTCTATCATCATCGGTAAGAACTGTGTATTTGATTACCCGTCTTTTGCAGGTGTGTTTAAGCCTGAAGACCATCCGATTCAGGCAAAATTAAGTATAGATGAGGGAAGTAGTTTTTCAGGTATTCTATTGAGTTATGAAAAAAAGCGTAGTCCGTTGCAAACTATAATTTCTCTAAGTAAAGGTTGTAGAATTTACGGGGAAGTTTATGCAACTGGATTAGTGAAATTGGATAAAACAGTAAGTGTATATGGGAAAACTTACGCTAAACGATTCATTATGCAAACGCCAGCGACACTGTATGAAAATTACCTGATAGACATTAGTTTGAATCGTAAACTGCTTAGTAAATATTACCTCAGTTCATCCATTTTTAAAGGAGTATCAAATAGAAATATGCAGCAACAAAGAATCTTAAAATGGCTAAACTAAAGGGAAAGTTAAGGGCGTCGACATTACTGGAGGTCATTGTGGCTATGGTAGTCATTTTGATTGTATTTGTGTTGGCAACAGGTATTTATGCTAATGTGATGCGTGTTTCACCCTCGGTAAAACAACAGCAGGTAAAAGCATTAATATCTGGTTTAATTGAAAAGAGCATAGCTGAAAGTAACTGGAACGATGAAGAGATTGAGGTAGATAGTATCTACTTACTTAAAAAAGTACTTCCTTATCAGGATTTTATAGATCTAAAGTTGTTGCAGGTAATCGCTATTGAGCAGAATAAAGAAATAGGAAATATTAAGCGTATAGTTAGAGTGGAGGGGGATTCTAAGCTATAATATGATAAATCTAAAGAAGAAAATACCAGCCTTTACATTAATGGAAGTGACCATTGCAATGCTTATTGCTGCAATCGCCGTTGCTATTACTTTTACGGCTTACCGAATTGTAAGTGGTTCGTATATAGGTTTTTCAAAGAAGCAGGTAGAGCTTGCTGATGTTGTTAGAATGGATAAATTATTGAAGCAGGATTTTATGTCTGCTAAAAATATTTTGAAATCTCGTACAGGGATTGTAATGGAAATGGAGGAGGGTAGAATTCGCTATGAGATAGACAAAGGTTATGTATTAAGAGATCAGTTTTCACTGCGTATAGATACGTTTAAAATGGTAGCAGACAATATTGAGTTTCTATTTGAAAAGAATAATGTGGAGGAGGGATATACTGTTGATCAATTTGGTTTTGAAGCGGTAATACTTGGACAGTTAATGCCATTTCATTATAGAAAATTATACAGTGCTCAGGACTTATTTAAATAGCTTATGCCTTCAATAGATGTATCACGATATCAGAAAAAGAAACAACCTGCAGCTAAAGTAGATGGAAATGATTTGTTCGCCATTTTGAACAAAGACATCAGTTTTGGTAGTAAGCAGGTTTCTGATAAAAAGAAAGAAAGTCTTTATGTAGAGCTAAGCACTTTACTTTTATCGGGTATCGACTTGCGAACTTCTTTGGAGTTGATATTGGTTGATCAAGAACAGGCAAAAGATAAAGCGTTATTTGAGGGGATCAGGCAAAGAATTTTATCGGGATTAGCTTTGTCTCAGGCATTAAGAGAAACAGAAAGATTTAGTGATTACGAGTATTATAGCATTAGGATTGGGGAAGAGACGGGTAAGCTTGGTGATGTGCTAACTGATCTGGCTAAATATTATAAAAGTAAAATCAATCAACGCAGAAAGATTGTAAGTGCAGTGACGTACCCTGCTATTGTATTACTTTCTTCTATGGGCGCAGTGTTTTTTATGATCAAGTTTGTGGTGCCGATGTTTGCTGATGTGTTTCTGAGGTTTGGTGGGAAATTACCCTGGATCACGGCATTGATCATCAGTTTTTCTGGTTGGTTCGACCGATATTTTATGTTCATGATATTGATTGTAGCTATTATGTTAATTGTCTATTTCCTTAAGCGTAAGACTCCTTGGTTTCGAAAATTTTCATCTGCTTTGTTGCTAAAAATACCAGTTGTAGGTGATTTGTTGAAGAAAATTTATCTGGCACGTTTTGCGAATACCATGCGTTTGCTAGTGAGTACAGATACGCCATTACTACGATCTATTGCATTGGTGAGACAAATGATTGATTATTATCCGATTGAAGCTTCTTTGTTAAAAGTAGAGCAGGATATTTTACAAGGTGAATCATTACATAAGAGCCTCGCAGCATTTTCTTTCTATCCGGCTAAAATGATTCAGCTTATTAAAGTTGGCGAGGAAGTGAACAGAATGGATTATTTTTTTGAAAAAATAGCGACACAGTATACAGAGGAGGTGGAATATAAAACCAATACCATTAGTAGTTTAATGGAACCACTGATTATAATCTTTTTAGGCTTAGTGGTTGGCGTAATTTTAATAGCAATGTACCTACCTATGTTCCAGATGAGTAATAGTTTTTAACCCTAATTGTTTTTGTTATGAAAGTAGATTTAACGCTCTTAAAGCGAATTCACGATTGTATTTCAAGGGGGGCAACAGGTTGCCCTGATTACATGGCCAAGAAATTCGATATTTCTAAACGGTTTTTACACATGATACTAGAGTATCTTAAAACAGAGTTTGATGCCCCAATAGCCTATTCGAGGCTAAAGGAAACCTATTATTATACTGAAGAATGGGAATTTTACATTGGCGACTTGGGACGGATTAAAGCTGACTTGATAAAGGGAGTGTTGGATACGATTCATAAAACGGTAAAGGTTTTATTATTGATAGGTTTTTTAGGAGTGTAGAAATACACTCACTTGTTCCCTAGGTAAGATTTTGTTTTTTTTTGCATCGAATAGAAATTGACTTTTATTCAAGTTTTTTGCACTAGGTAAATTTAGAAAGTATAATTTTTTGTTGTAAAACCTCTTTAAGTTAATGATTTAAAGAGGTTTTAATAATTATGGTTTTTTAAAACATTCACTCTAGTGCATACTGACTGCACTGACGTTTTATAATATTGAAATAGAATAAAACGGAATTTTGTCATGACAAGAATATTTCTAT
>JBEBUV010000117.1:0-10211 GCA_040393085.1 Pedobacter hiemivivus
ATAGGTAGTGCCGCCTTCACCAGTCAGGGTAAATTTGTTAGCGATCACATCATTGGTAGCACCCCCCGTTGCAGTGAAATTAGTACCGGTTACCACTATCACGCCAGTAGTGCTGTTATAGGTTGCGGAGGTAACAGTAGGTGTCGGGATGGTCGATACATATGAAAATATAATGGTTCCATTACCAAATTGAGATTCAGGCACCAGAAATGTAATTGTTTTATTGGAAACTGAAGCTGAATGGTTTGCTGCAATGGCTGAAGTACCACCCGTTCGGGTAATACTGGTAAACTGGCCCAAATTACCACCACTGAAAACAGCTTCAAACTGACCTACACTCCATGGCTGATTAAAACCCAAAGTCAATGTAATCGTTGAATTAGTCGGATCGACATCAAACAGAATCGCGTTGCCACCACCACTGAGATCATGTTCAACTCCACCGCCAACAGCGACAGGAAAAAAAACCGGGGATCCTCCCGCAGTAATCTCAACAGAGGTTCCTACCGTGCTGGCATAGTTGTTAGGAGATACAGATTCCATCGGGGAAACT
Organism: Pedobacter hiemivivus; assembly: GCA_040393085.1. Lineage (GTDB taxonomy): Bacteria > Bacteroidota > Bacteroidia > Sphingobacteriales > Sphingobacteriaceae > Pedobacter > Pedobacter hiemivivus_A. Next base: position 554 of record JBEBUV010000117.1, read on the forward strand.
TGGGCGCCCTCAGCTATTGTAGGTGCCGAATGCGATTGAATAGTACCTGAGCTATTCGTATTCCTCACATAATTAAGAGATTCGCTATTAAGCCCAGAAATCGAACGTATGCTACTAAACTGTTTAGCAGATATTAAAGCCTCCGTACTAACACGGTGTCGTTTCGTGTCATTCAGCAGATCTGCATAATTGAACTCAACCTTTTTACGATTGATTCTGAACACTTTAGGTTCTACCCGTGTCGCATCCGATTCCAAATGAAGCGCCGGAATAGACAACTTGAAGCCGACTGTAGGAAGCCCCACTGTATGAGTTGTTACTGCACCGGCCTTAAGCCATCCGATGGGTAGCAGGGACATCGTTAAGATGATCAGCAATTGCGATAAACATTGCGAAACAATTTTAAAATAATTTTTCTTCATTGTAAAGGGGTCTGCAAAAACAAGCCTCCCTCTACCTGTTAAGAAAAGAGCGAAACTCATTGTTCAATTTATTTCAGGATCTAAAGTCGTTATTTAAGAAATAAAAACAAACCTGTAGAGAAAAAAACATAGCTTCTTAAACATACACCCCTAAATTCCAGTAAAATAAACATCATTTTAGTTTACAAAAACCTAGTTTCTACAATAAGTTATTTCTCATTATTTAGAAAGAACTCGATAGAGGACGTATCAATGAGTCTCCATGACTAGATACCCTATAAAAATCAAAACTTAGAAACAAACGAACCTAGTTGTCTTTTTTTGAAAAAATTATTCTTTAATGAACCTAGAAAATAAAAGCACATAAAAAAGGGCTATAGAATAATTCTATAGCCCTTTTTTAATTTTCCTGAAAAACTTTAACACAATACTAATACAGTATTAAAAATGTGTCCCCGACGAGATTCGAACTCATATCGTTGGTACCGGAAACCAAAATTCTATCCATTGAACTACGGAGACAGGATCGCAAATATATGGATTCATTTAATTAAAATCTACATCAAATTACTTTACTGTAAAAGGAACCTGAATATCACCCCAAACTAAGGCTACTTTACCACCTTTATCAATGGTAAAAGTCATTTTCTCGGTAAATGACGTAGCTTTTACTGGCTTAACCTTGATACGCAAAGCATCATCAGCTTCAATATGCTTATCAGCAGATACATCTGATTTTTTACCAAAAATAATCACCCATTCCTTTTCACCTGGAATAGAATACACGCCGTATTTAGCAGCAGCTAGTTCTTTTCCATCAACTTTCACGGCTTTACTAACCTCAAATGTTGTTGGCTCATTAGCTCCTGTACGCCACACTTTACCATACGGTGCTATCTCTTTACCTATTGTCCTACCTTTTATGGATGGTTGACTGTAATCAATTGTGACTACTGCACCCGATTTCAGTGTTTCTTTTACCACTGCAGGCGGACTTGCTCTTTTACTTTTGTCTTGTTGTGCAGAAACTTGCAAAGTGCCGAACATTCCGACAATCATTGCTAATACAATTATTCTTTTCATAATTAATCTTTTTTAAAATCGAATATATGGAAACCATTCTCTTTCACCAAATCATAGTTTGGCATAAAAATGGTGCAAATCAATAAAAACGTTTACATTAATTTGGATGTTTATGTTAAATAGAATAAATTCAGTAGTCATGCCTCCGCTGATGTTAATGTAATTATCATGTTCAATCAAAATGTATTAATCGTAAAAGAAAATGAACAGAATGCAGACCTGGAATTCCTTAGTGCCCAACTCATAGACATCGGATATCTTAAAAGCCAAATAATTGCTTGCACAGGACTACCCTATCATATTAATCGCAATCTAGGATATGAAGTAATACTATTCCTTACAGAGGATATGGATTATAGTACTCCGCTTTTATTACAATTGTACAATGACTTTCCTACTATCCCACTAGTCATCATTACCAATACAATTCCATCTACACAGCTACTCCCAGATGGAGCTGATGATTGGATATATAAATCCTGGTTAGCCCCCCTACTGTTAAAAAAAACCATACAGATGGTCATCCATAGAAGACAAAACATGCACAACTACATGAATATCTTCAGAGATAACCCCAGTCCTATGTATATTTATGAAGAAAATTCTTATCAATTCATTGAAGTTAATACAGCTGCATTAAGACAATACGGCTATACAAGACCAGAATTTCTACAACTTACAGCTAAAAATATTAGGCCTGAATCTGAACTTAAGGATTTCTATAAAGTCAATAATGACCTGCCTCCAGATTATTTAAACGCAGGAATATGGATACATACCCGAAAAAACAATGAAGTGTTTTACGTTAATATTTACACTCATAAAATTATATTTGAGGGGAAAGCCTGTAAATTAGTAATGGCGTTAGACATAGACGAAAATGTTAAAACAAACCGTGCAGTAAAGCAAAAAGCTGCAGAAATAGAAAATATACTGGAAAGTATTACTGATGGCTTTTACACATTAAATAAAAACTGGGAATTTACCTATATCAATAAGTCGTTTGAAAGAATTATAAAACGTTCGAGAGAAGAGTTACTTGGAAAAATCCTATGGGAGGCTTTCCCAGACGCTGTAGACCTTGATTTCTATCCTCAATATCATAAAGCCGTAGAAGATAGGGTTTCTGTACATTTTGAAGAATTTTATCCTGTTCCCCCCTGCTGGCTAAGGGTAAATGCATACCCTACGGATGCTGGCCTTGCTGTATATTTCATGGACATTACAGATCAAAAACAATATCAACAAAAAATTGAAGAACAAAACAGGCAATTTAAAGAAATAGCATGGGTGCAGGCACACCAGATCCGTGGCCCCGTATCTAATTTAATGGGACTGGTAGATCTATTTAATACCGAACAGCATAACGATCCAGAAAACCTGGAACTTCTAATAAGGATTAAACATACGGCTATGCAAATGGATGAGTCTATTAAAGAAATTGTTTACTTAACTCAAAAACTGGAATCCTAATCAACATTTTATCCTTTAAAAAAGCTTAATTTTGAAAATTACCAATCTACTTTTTCAAAATAACCCCTATACTTTCCCTGACACTTATGAAGTTTAATCCCATTGCTTTTGTCGTTAATATTGCCATTCCTCTTGCTATTGGTGCTTTAGGCGCTTTCTTCACAGCCAGCTCAGTAACAACCTGGTATACAACACTGAACAAACCGTCATTTAATCCACCCAATGCCATATTCGCACCGATGTGGACATGCCTATATATCCTCATGGGAACTGCAGCTTATTTGGTATGGCAAAAAAGAGATCAAATTAAGAATTTCCCACGTACTACAGCCATTTACCTGATACAGTTGATTTTGAACCTCATGTGGTCGTTCATATTCTTTTATGCCCATGAAATAGGAATAGCATTAGTCGAAACCATCTTCCTGCTACTGGCAGTTATAGTAAATGCCATCGTGTTTTATAAAATAGACAAAGCAGCCGGCCTATTATTTATACCGTATATTTTATGGGTAGGCTTTGCTGCTGTACTGACATATAATATCTTCATTCTGAACTAATTTCCCTATTTTAGGGTGTGATATTTCTAAAAAAAATATTGTTAATCATCCTTACTTTTTTGACATTTCCAATATATGCTCAAAAAGTTGGGCTAGTATTGAGCGGCGGTGGAGCAAAAGGCTTGGCTCATATTGGCACACTAAAAGCACTTGAAGAAAATAATATTCCCATTGATTATATTACTGGTACATCCATGGGTGGCATAGTGGGTGCCATGTATGCCGCTGGGTATTCTCCTCTTCAAATAGAAAAAGTGGCCCTAAGCCCTGAATTCCAAGATTGGGTAGGTGGTAGATTTAAAAGTGATTACAGCTATTTCTTCCAGAAACAACCTATAAACCCATCAATTATAACAGCAAAGCTATCATTAGACACAAGTCTACGCGTAAGCCTCAGACCACATTTAATGAACGATATACCACTCAACTTCGCTTTACTGGAGTTGTTTTCTCAAGCATCAGCCATCTCAAAAGATAATTTCGATAATCTTTTTGTGCCATACCGTTGTATGGTTTCAGACGTCCTTTCGCAAACCAGCATAACAGTAAAGAAAGGAAGCCTAGCTGAGGCTGTTAGGGCAACTATGACCGTCCCATTAATTTATAGACCTATAAAACTTGATGGAAAGTATGTTTTTGATGGCGGACTTTATAACAACTTCCCCGCCGATGTGATGAAGAAAGAGTTTAATCCGGACTTAATGATTGGCGCCAATGTGTCCTCGAAAACCTATAATGAATATCCTAAAAACCGTGACGAGCGACTAATGAATCGATTGATGGTTTTTATGTTTCTTTCAAAATCCGATTCCACGCTTATTGGAGAAAATGGCATTTATATACAACCAGATCTGAAAGAATATAATTCAACCAATTTCAACCCTGTTGAAGCCTTAATTAAACAAGGCTATGATGCAACAATGGCCAATATGGAAGAGATAAAAAAGAAAACCCATAGAAGAGTCACTCCAGAAGAACTAGCAAAAAGAAGAAATGCATTTAACCAGAAAAAACCAGATCTGATTTTTAGTAATGTAACGGTAACCGGAGTAAATACCCAACAAAAGAAATACATTGAACGACTATTTAAACGTGATCAAAGTACGTTCGACTTAACAGATATTAAACGGGGTTATTATAAACTGGTAGCCGATGAAACTTTTGAAACGATATATCCTAAAATATCTTACAATGCAGTTTCTGATAGTTATAATTTTGAAATATTAGCCCAACCAACCAAGAGTCTGAAAATAGACTTTGGAGGTAATATATCAACCCGACCCATTAGTAATGTCTTTTTAGGCACACAATACAATTACCTCAACAGAAAGTCCTACACATTTGGTTTAAACCTTTATTCCGGCAGATTTTACGAGTCAGTACAAACGACAGCAAGGATTGATTTCCCATCACGACTTCCATTATTTCTCGGTGGAGATATAACCTACAATCACTTTAATTATTATAAAACCAGTTCAATATTTATCGAAAACCCACATCCAACTTATATTGAGCAGTCTGACCGGAAAATCAACCTCAATATCGGGATGCCTTTAAACAGAAACACAAGAATATTATTGGGTACCGCATTTATAAATAACAACGACAGATATAGTCCTAACAATACATTTTCAGTTGGTGACGAGCTGGAAAAAACTGTACTTAATGGTTCCAGATCCACTTTGTCTTTTGAACAATATACTTTCAATCGTAAACAATACGCGAGCAGAGGCCGTAACTTCCTGTTAAGCCTCAATTACTTTACTGGCCGTGAAAGTTATACTCCGGGAAATATTGTAGAAATTAGTGGATCAGCTACTGTAGCTAAAGTTCCCGTTACTAAAAAATTCAGGCAATGGGTCAACATAAAGGTTAGTGATGAAAATTACTTTCTAAAGATCAATAAATATACGCTGGGTTATCAGGCCGAAGCTGTTTTTTCCAATCAGCCTCTATTCTCTAATTATAATGCAACGCTATTGGCGGCTCCTGCGTTTTATCCATTACAGGATAGCAAATCAATATTTCTTGAAAATTTCAGGGCAACTACATATCTGGCTGGTGGACTAAAAAATATCTATTCTTTAAAAAGAAACTTAGACCTACGTGTAGAGGCCTACGTATTTCTTCCTCATCGTGAATTTGAGAAAGTTGGATTCCAGAATGTACAGCATAGAGCCGCTTTTACCAAATGGCATTATGCAGGAACAGCAGGATTAGTTTACCATACACCAATAGGCCCAATAAGCTTCAATTATAATATATACGATAACCCGATAAAAAGAAATGGCGTTTTACTACATTTGGGATATCTTATTTACAATAAACGATCTTTAGAATGAGACTAATATATTTATTGCTCCTGCTTACGGTATTCAGTAGCTCAACATTTGCACAAAAGGCAGACATCAATAATTTTATAGTAAAAGAAAGCTTACTTAAAAACAGCAAATTAGCCATTATTGCAGCAGATTCATTAGACAATCCGCTGGAAAAAATTAATGGCAATTATACTTTTACAGTCAGTGGCTTTACCCAGCCTCTACGTTTCAATGATGGCGTAGCGATTCTTCCTTTACAACTAGAGCGCTCTACGTTTGTTTACATCAAACACCAAAATGAAACCGGTACACATAGTAAATTGCTCTATGTCTACAAAAAAGAGGGAACACTAACCCCTTACGCTATTAATAGCATGTGGCTCATTATTTTCCCTGCCATCATTATATTCTTAGCTTTTGCATTCAGAAAATTTATCATTGCAGCAGTAATTATATTAGTGATTTATATTTATTTCAACCATAGCAACGGCTTAAACCTCTCTACCTTTTTCGAGACGATATTCGATGGTTTAAAAGCTATGTTTTAAGAAAAAATATTAGAATGGCATCCCTATACCGAAGTTGTATTGTACAAAACGATACCTATCGGGTGAGTTAGCCGCGTCGTAAGCGCTTCTAAAAGCCTTACCTCCACTCAAAAACTTATTTATAACCCATTGATCAGAACCCGTGAATTGTGGATCCTTGAGCTTTAAACCAACATCAAACCGAAACACGAAATATTGAACATCATACCGAAACCCCGTACCAGCGCCCAAGGCGATCTGATTCCCTAAGGATTTAAAATCGAACCTGGTTTTAGATTCGCCGCTGGATACATTCCATACGTTACCCGCATCTAAAAATATAGCCCCCTTAAGTTTTGCACCAAAAAACTTGTTCAGCAATTTATATCTGTATTCAAAGTTTGTTTCAATGTGTAATTCACCTGTCTGATCAAAGCCGTAAAGCAATCTACGTTCCTGTTCAGTAGCAAGTGTCTCACCCCGATTGTAATTCCCAGGCCCAAGTGTTCTAGCCTGCCAGGCCCTTACACCACTAGATCCTCCAGCATAAAATAATTTTTCAAACGGAATCCCTGTTTGTACTGAATTCCCATAAGCATAACCTATTCCTGCATTTAAACGTGCTACAAATTGCTTATCTCCTCCTAAACCTTTATACCAACGAATATCAATTTCAGGACGCACATATTGATTAAAGGGAACACCAAAAATCTTTGCAGCACCAGTTGAGTCTAACGGACTGCCTAATAATTTCGAAACTCCCTGCAACATATTTCCTGCAAGATCCACGTCTCCTTTAAAATATACAAAGCTTTTATTGGTAGACAATTTTTCACCGTTCAAAGTATAAGCGTATTTAATACCAAATGTTACGTTCTTTCTTTCCAGTAATAGCAGGTTTACCAAATTATTAACAATCAATGGGTAATTGATATTCGTTACATCAGTCTTGTCAAAAAGTAAACCTCCAAAACGGTACTCAAAGTTTAAAGGTGTTACTGTATGGAATTTAGACCTCGTTTCTCTGAATTCATAAGCAACTGAGGTAAGCACCACCTTACGTTGAAAAAAGTCTTTCTGCAATGCATAAACATAACTTGCTGCGAATATAGTATGCGGCATCCCACCTCTTCCCGGTCTCGATCTTGCAAATGGAATCATTAACCTTGGTACAGTTAACGTCGCACCTACAGAGAAATCTCGTTGGTAAATTTCATTAATAAAAGATGATCCTTGTCCAAGTCTAGCCTGTAAACCTCCTTTAATCTGAAATTCAAACTTCTCAGCACCCCTAAATAAATTATTATTCGTATAAGTATTACTTAAAGTAAAACCTACTGTACCATTATTAAATGGCACTTCTCCCTCAATTCTATTACTCATTATCTTTTGAGGAATCAATTGAAGAACAGGGTTTACGGTATTAGAACTATCAGAAGCCTTATTGTAATCAATCTTAACATTCTTAAAAACATTAAGTTCATACATACGGTCGTAGGTTACATTCTCATTTCTGATATCATATTGCTCTCCTGGATGCAGAAAATTATACCTCACAATAGGGTTTCGCCTAAATTTACCAGACAGATCTGTATATCTGACATTCCTAAACACCCTTTCGTTCATTTTCATAGAATCAGGAAATCCATCAGAATTTGGTGCAATAATAATATTTGTTTCGCCCAGAGTATACTGCATATGCCTAGGCTTGTCTATAGGGTTGTCGATGATAAGCGTAACATTCGCTTTATTCGCATTTAAGTTCGAATCCACAAGAAACTTAATATAAGGGCGTGAAAAATCATAATAACCACTTTGCTTCATTAACTGATAAATCTGATCACGTTCGTAACCAAGAGAATCATCGTCGTAACGGTATCCCTCTTTCAAATGAGAAAAAGCAGCACGATCAGACATATACAATTCCTTGATTTTGTCATCAGGGATTTCATACTTAACTTTATTTATTGTGAATACTTTACCCGTATCTGCTTTAAAAGATACTTCAGCGCGTTTCTTTTCCACTTTAATTTCAGACGCAACTTTAGCATTAAAATATCCTTTACTGATCAGATATTTTTCTATTTGATTACGCGAAATTTCTACTAGTGTACTATCTAAAATCGGTGGCGGCGTACCCAGAGGTTTAACATTATTAGTCTTATACTTACCATCCTTTGTATTAAACATATTATAGATCAATACATTTATTCCCAATTTGGAGGATGGCCTGATATCCTTTTGAATATAATTCAGTGCTTCTTCTTCAAAATCTTTCGGAATACTGTCTATTTCTACCTTTTTAACGATAGATTGATAGTCGGCGATATATTTAGTTGATGAACATCCTATAACAAAAACAATAAATAATAGTAATATTGCACGAAACAGAACATTTTTTTTATAATCGTGGTATGCTTTCAAAATCACAGATAAGTTTTATAAAATCGTTACATCAAAAAAAGTACCGTAAAGAAAACGGGATATTCATAATTGAAGGTATAAAGTCTATCGAAGAGTTTATTCTTTCCAATTATCAGGTTCACAGTATTTATTACCTGACCCAATATCAATCTTTACTAACAGCTTTGCCAGCAAATATAAAGTTATTTGAAGTAAACAACGCTGAACTTGATAAGATTAGTACGTTACAAACGCCACAGGGAATTCTGGCTCTGGTACATATTCCAAAACCCGAGGTATTAAGTATTGCATCCTTAAAAAATGCCTTTACTTTAGTACTTGATGGTGTTCAGGATCCTGGAAATATGGGAACCATTATTAGAACAGCCGATTGGTTTGGTTTTAAACAAATTATTTGCTCCAATAACTGTGTTGAAGTTTATAATCCCAAAACTGTTCAGGCAACAATGGGATCTTTATGTAGAGTGAGTATTTTTTATGAGGACCTCAATTTGGTGTTAAAAGACATAGAAATCCCCATTTTTGGGGCTGTTTTGGACGGGAAAAGCATGTATAAAACTGATTGGGGCAAGGAAGGATTAGTGATTTTAGGTAATGAAGGACAAGGAATCACACCGGAGGTGATGAAATTGATAAATAATCCTGTAACCATTCCACGCACGGGAAGTGCTGAATCATTGAACGTTGCGATATCGGCAGCAATTTTATGTGCAGATATAAATAGAAACTTTCAAAAATAAATTGCTTCCTAATATAAAATTACTATTTTTGCAACCTGAAATTCAATAGGTCGAGTGGCCGAGTGGCTAGGCAGAGGTCTGCAAAACCTTGTACAGCGGTTCGAATCC
>JBEBUV010000118.1:0-10146 GCA_040393085.1 Pedobacter hiemivivus
ACTAACGAAGAGATTGCAGCAAGGTTTGATAATGATGTTGAACGTTTTTCTAATCTGGAGACCGGACAGCAGTCGACCATTGATGCGCCAATCTCTATGGAATTGTGTACAGAAGCGGCAAAATACGTAAACCCTCAAGCAAAGGAGTTGTTAGATATTGGCTGTGGTGCGGGTAATTATAGCCTGACCATGCTCAGTAAAATTCCAGATTTGAATTGCACACTCAATGATTTGAGTATGCCAATGTTGGAGCGGGCAAAGGAACGTGTTTCGGCACAGACGAATGGTAAAATAACGATTATGCATGATGATATGCGTAATCTTGATTTACCGGATAATCATTTTGATATCGTCCTGGCTGCTGCTACGTTTCATCATTTACGTGATGATGCAGATTGGGAACTTGTTTTCACTAAAATTTATAAAGCCTTAAAACCTGGAGGTTGCTTATGGATCTCCGATTTAATAAAACATGATTCAGTGCCTGTAAATCAGCTTTTTGAGCATAAGTACCGGGAGTACCTCGAAACCTTAGGTGGTGCTGAATATGCACAAAAGGTGTTTGATTATGTGGCTTACGAGGATACTCCACGTTCTTTAAATTTTCAACTTGCCTTGTTGCATAAAGTTGGGTTTTCAGCAACAGAGATCCTACATAAAAATTCTAATTTCGCGGCTTTTGGTGGGATAAAATAACCCCATCAAAAGCCGGGAATTGGCTATGTCATTTCCCGCTCAAATATTCCTTGAACCACATTGATCTGTTCTGTGTAGATCGATTTTTTACGGGTTCCAAAATATAAGGTGTTTTCAATAACCTTATTACCTTCCCAAATGATTTTAATATCACCGGCATCTAGTTCCTTTTTGGAGAGGAAGTCGGGGATTACGGCTAAACCCTTTCCTCCACTCAGACATCGTATAATTGAACTGATGTTTGGGACAATGAAGTTGGGTTTAAAATCCGGGCGTTTACCAAAGTTTTGATGCCAGAACCTGCGTAAATGCTCCATGTCGCCAGCAGTACCATACCAGGTTTGCCCTTTTAACCATGCCTGAATTTCAGGAAGATTGTTTTGCTTAATGAGCTGTTTAATCTCATTGGTAGGTGTTTGTTTGCCTGCTACCAGAACCATTTTCTCTGTAAAAAACGGTTTATATTCTAATCCTTTATAATCACCTTTTTGTGGAGTGATGATGAGGTCGAGAATGCCGTTGTCCAGATCGCCCAGCATTTGTGGGTATTCACCAAACTTAATGATCACATTAAAAGGTAGGGTTGGGAGGTACGGCTCAAGTGTGAATTGAAAAGTTTCAAAGCACATACCTATGCTAATGGTTGGAATGTCCTTTTCTGTGCTTTTATGAAAGTGCCTTTCGGCGTCTTCTAATTTACAAATTGCTTCCTGAACATAGTTGTATAAGATTTGTCCACGCTCTGTCGGCACCATTTTTCTTGATGTACGATCAAATAGCTTGTATCCTACGTAAGCTTCCAGAGAGCTTAAGTGAAGACTTACCCCAGGCTGTGAAATAAACAAGGATTCTGCTGCTCCGGTTAAAGATCCTGTTTCATAAATCGCCTTAAAGGTTCTAAACCATTCTAAATTTGTCATGATTTATCTATTATAATTATGATACAAAGATATGATTTATATTATTTTAATGAGTTGTTTGTTGTGGGTAAATTTGCAGAGTAATAATTAATTGAGGATAAAAAAAACTATATACTTATGAAAAACATATTTGTAATAAACGGAGGACAGGTATTCGGTCATTCTGGTGGACTATTTAATAAAACACTTTCAGATTTCACTTTAGCATTCTTTAAAAATGAGGATGGATTTAATTTGCGATTTACAGATATCAATCAGCCTTATGATCCTAAGGAGGAAGTAGAAAATTATGTATGGGCAGATGTTGTGATTTACCATACTCCAATCTGGTGGTTTCAGGTTCCTCATGAATTTAAAAAATATATAGACGTAGTATTTACTGAGGGACATCAATCAGGAATTTATAAAAGCGATGGTCGTTCGTCGGTAAATCCAAAAATCAATTATGGTACTGGAGGGATGTTGCATGGTAAAAATTATATGCTAACCACATCATGGAATGCTCCTAAGGAGGCATTTATCTTACCTGGAGAGTTCTTTAAGGAAACTAGTGTAGATGATGGTGTAATGTTTGGTTTTCACCGAATGAATGCGTTTACAGGGATGAAACCTTTAGAGAGTATCCATTTTCATGATGTGGAGAAGAATGCTAATATACAAGTTGATTTGGAACGGTATAAGGAGCATTTGAGTAAGTTGTTTATTTATCCAACCTTTCACCCAACTGTTCGGGATTTCCAAACAGTTTAAGGAGAGGGGGAACAAGGTATCAAAAAAGAAATGGATATGTAGAACATGGTACCGGTAACATCAATGCTTCTACAAGTCCATAGCTATCTTCCTGTAGGCGGTAGCGGACAATTTGTGAGTCTTTAACTGTGAAATGTGCAGAAAACATAGATGTGAAAATTTGATCAGTACGGCTCATTCTTGAACTGAAATGACCGGTAGCTATTGCAAAATCATCATCAACCAAGATATGATCAATTTGTGCGGATATTGGTTCAATACTTTGCCAAAGCAGTTTAAAGAATTCCTCCACTTCATTTCTCTTTGTACGTTTTCCTAACCATGGGGCTAGTTCCTCATTGCCTGGAATATCCCAATCTATCGTTTCTGCAAATAATTGTGTTAATGTTTCTAGTTCCCTAGCAGCTAGTGCTTTGTAAAAGTTGTGAATGATCTCTCGTGTTTGAGTAGTTTGTGTCTGGAGCATGGTTGAATTGTTTAAGTTTCAACACAAAGGAAACAGGCTCGACTGACAACCCTATGTCAGTGTGATATTTTTTTATCAAAAATTGTGTTTTACTTGTTACCTCTTTGATTACAAAATTTGCCAATGACCACCTCTTGCGGGACCCATCCTTTTTATAAAACCTTTTTCCTGAAGATACCTGGTGTTGTTTTGAATTGCAGTGTTAGAAATCCCGATAGTTTTTGCCAATTCGTTTTGGCTTATTTTATTGTTTTTACGCATTGCTTGGATAATTGAGAGATGGATTTTCGTTAATTTTTCACCCAACCTTTCACCCAACTTTTCACCCAACTTTTCACCCAACCTTTTACCCAACCTTTCACTATCAAAACTTTCCTCTCCCGAGTACACAGTCACTCTAAATCCACCTTGGAATTCTTCGAAAAAGGGCGGCTTCAGTCCATAGACAATGAATCCCTGTTGAATGCGCTTAATACCAGAGCCATACCTCTCTATTAATTGGGCTTCTTTAAACGTTGATGCTATTTTCACATTACGGATACGAGAAACATAATTGCCGTTAATCAGCTGATCTATAGATATTCCATCAGGAAGCGTTCCCGGATTCCAAAATTCAATACGTTCATTATAGATTTTGATCAATGAAGCATCAGGATTCATGTAATTACGATGTACCACCATATTGATGACAATCTCTCTTAAGGATTGCATGGGGTACTGCCAACGTTCCTCTCGTTGAGGGTTGCCTGTAATGATGTATTCCTTATTAATGTGTTTCCTGATAAAATTTAAGACCTCTTCAACCTCCGTAAACAAATCGCTCCGCACGGTTAATCCGTCCTTAATGCTAATCGGAGTTGAAAATCTACCCAATTCAATTGTAGCAGCAAATACTTCGCGTCTAGAAAATAATAAAAAACAAGCATTACTTATGCCTCCATTTGGATCAATCAACTCAAGTTTTGTAAGTGCATTAACGGGGGCGTCTTCAATAATTACAGCCCTATCCCGATTACATATATCTATAAATTCTTGAACCTTATCAAGTGAAATATCAGATAATTTATATTTAGGACTGAGATAGCTGTCCCAGCTTGAATTAATAGCTTTTAAGTGCAATTCGGAAATCTCATGAATAGACAATTGATGATTAGAATTTTTAACGCGCTTATAGTATCTACCTTTAAATGAAACTGGCTTGATCGGAAATTCTTTAATGGACAGCTCACCTACATCAGTTCCATTGAAATTTATCAGCTCAACGTCAGGAATGATACTGGGCTGAGTTTTATTCTTTATTTCATTGACCCACTTCTGCACACTTTCATTCCCTACAGAAAAACCTTTTACTGGAACTCCTTTATCATCTACGCCAATCAATACCTTACCTCCCTTGGTATTAGCGAAAGCAACTAAACTCTCAATAACAGCATCTGAAAAGCTACTTTTAAACTCCGTTTGACTATCTTCTTGCATGCCGATTAATTGGTCAAAACGAAATACACAGAATATCCACTTTTCTAATTGTTAGCTGTACCAAAAGGGTTGAAAAAGAAAGAGCGGGTAATTTAGTGTATACTCAAAATGACGCTATTGATAAAAATTAATAATTTTTTATACACAAGTCTATATCTATTAGGGTTTACATTGGTAAAAAATATGAAACTAATAATATGGTTTAACTATAAAAGAATAATTACCACTAAAAGTGGGGAAAAATCACTGTTTCTGAAACCCTAATTAGGGTTTTGATTAATAGTTTTTTTATAAGGAATTGTTTTGTTATCTTCAACTTAAAATCTAAACACTGAGAAGATATTAATAGTTAAGAATCTATACAATATGAGACCAGAAATTAAAAAAACAGTTTGCTGGATTGCCTTAAGTGTTATTTATTGGATCGCTCCATCAAAGATTTGTGTAGGTGCGCCGTTGACCTTGCAGGATTCAACCGCTCAAGTTATCGAAATCCGGATAGATCCTTTCACTGCGGTAGGAGGATTGAGTACCGATCTGTTTGATTCCATTCGATATGTTCCTCTAGAAACCAATAAGCAGTCGGAGTTTTCGACCATTACCCAGTTGGAAGTAACGGAAAATTATTATGTTATTCTGGACAGAAAGCTAAACACCCTTTTTTTTTTTAACCGCAACGGCAAATTCAGTCACAAGATAGATAAAAACAATAAAAATGCCCCATTCGGGTGGCTTAGTAAATTCTCCCTCGATAGATCCAAAAACATCCTGGAATTTAGGGATTGGCAGACACCTTATACTTATACATTTAAATTGGACGGAGACTTTATCAATGTCGAGAAAAAAGTTATCTTCCGAGATTTTGTATTGCTCAATGGCTTTAAGGTCGGTTACCGTATTGATGAAAAGAGCGACAGCAGCCATTTTGCAAGTATCCTTAAGTACGATGCCACAACAGACCAACTTCTTGGCTCCTATCTGCCCGTTGATACCGTCCGGAAAAATGTTAGTCAATTAAATAGTGGCTCATCCAGATATTTTTATCAATCGGACGCTGGACCAATACTTTTTACCCAGTCCTATGATTATAACATCTATGCGCTTGACTTTCTGGGGGTACCCCATGAGCGGTATAGGATGGTTTTACCTCTTCAAAACACGATCCCTGCCGATTTATTGACCAATCCGACATATTATGGGAAGTGGAATGACATTTTACGCAGAGACAGGAGACTTATTTATTCGATAAAAGATGTTTATGTATCTGGAGATTGGCTTACTTTCTATACCTATCCCAACATAAAATGGAGTGCTTTTCTGTACAACCTGGCAACCCAAGAGTTATTTAACCTGAAAGAAACCAAAGATTCGGACTTAGGCCTTTCAATCACTGAAACTAGCTCGGCTGTATTAGGGATAGTTAAAGGGGCATTGATAGCGGAAATACCTTTCATTTCATTGAAAAAGCTGTACGAAGAAATGCCTAAATCAAAGAAAGAAAGTCTTCCGCAACAGCTAAGAGAATTGATAAAGAAAGATTCTCATAATCCCATTCTTAGGCTGTCGTATCTCAAAAAATGATTAGACTTTTATTTCTTGTTCTATTAAGTATATCAAGCATTTTAAACTCTTATGGTCAATCGCATATGATCATAAGGGGCCGTGTATTGGATACAGTAGGGCATGAGCCAATTGCTTCTGCTACGGTCAGCATCTACAAGAAAGAGAATGGTAAGATCTTAAAATACGGATTTACTAACAACAGGGGTGGGTTCAACCTGGCTGAAGTACCACTTGCCGATTCTGTATTTCAATTGCGAATATCCTACATAGGGTATCAAAACATTGAGATGAACATCAGCCGGGCACTTAACCAGACGGATATTAATATAGGTGATATCCACATGAAAAGTGTGACAACGCTATTAGATGAAGTCCACGTAAAGCTTCCCCCCATTATGATGAAGAGAGACACTTTGATCATCAATCCCGAAGCGTTTGATCTGAAGCCCAATGCCGTGGTCGAAGATCTGTTGACAAAAGTACCGGGTATTGTGATCTGGGGAGATGGTGCAATCACTGTAAACGGCAAAAAGGTGGATAAGGTTTTGGTAGAAGGTCAATCTTTTTTTGGCTCCAACCCATCGATTGCCACCCGAAACCTGCCAAGTGATGCTATAGATAAAGTAAAGGTGTATGATAGTCCAAAAAATTCTCTTGTTAGCTCAGACAATTCCCTGGATCGGGAGGAAACATTGGAGATGGACATTCTCCTTAAAAACAAAAAGAAAAGAGGCTTTTTCGGTAAAATATCTTTAGGTGAAGGTACGCAAAAGCATAATGAAAGAACTTTTCTCATCAACTCATTCGATCCGAAGAACCAAATAAGCGTTTTTGCCGGCTCGAACAATACGAATAAAATCGTCAATAACGCAAGTGATTTTTTGGCCGCTAATGTGTACAAAGCAGGAGGAGAAGACTTGAAATCCAATACCCCGAGCTTTGACCAGCGGGGGTTGAATGATTTTTTTATTGTGGGTACCAAGTTTGAACGAAAATGGAACGACAGCCTGAGAACTAACCTCCAATTGCTTCACAATGATCGAAAATCTAAAGAACTGACCGACGTGCATGAGATCCGATTGCTCGCAGATGGTAACGAACAGGAGATCGTAGAAAACCGACAGGATCACCGGAAGGATATCAGGCAGTCGTACTTAGGGACTGCCTTGTATGCAGTCAAGAATTGGGAACTCAGGATCAACTCCAATATCCAACAGGGGAAAAAAACACAAGATCAGCTTTATACCCGCCAGGTAACTGACCAAACGGGACAGAACCTATCGGATTTGCAGAAAGACATACACAACCGAGAGCAGAACCGCAAAGGAAAATTGGGCTTCAATTTGCGTCAGCTCGAACAGATGGGGCCTGTAAAGTTTGACATGTCCTATGAATTTGAAACTGAAAACCGAAAGAAAGAGCAACAGGAAAATATTTTGTTTACGAATGATGATCCTCTTGATCGCCTGAAAAAGAATAAGCTGGGTAACAGTCGACATGAGATGAAGACCTTAATTGGTGGCTTAGATAGACTAGTTGGTAAGGCAGTAGGTGTGTCCAATATAGGTGTAGGACTGGATTTTAATAGTGCCCTGGTTGCCCTACACCAGAATGAAGATCAGAGGGATTTCTTTTTTGACAACACTACACATGAGTACACCATCAAAAACCAGGCAATCTCCTATTCAGATCGATTGAGAGAGATCATGTGGGCCCCAAACCTGAGCATCAATAAAGCTATTCAGAAACAGAAGGGCAAGGGCGTGAATAAATGGAACTTTATGACTGCTATGGGGCTGGAGATCTTTTCGAGAAAAAACGCCTCCGATCACGAGCTTCGAGTGCTCGACCAGAAGATGCTGTATATGCTGCCTTCGGCTACCGTCAAGTATAACCAAACACGTCAGCTTTCAAACAAATCAGTAAGTATTGGTTATCAGTCGCTGATTAAGCAGCCGGGAGTTCGTGAACTGATATCATTGGTGGATACCACTCAAAAGGATTTTAACTATATCGGAAACAGGGACTTGAGGCCTGAAGAACAATATCAGTTCTCCTTTAAATATACGGATATGCATTTTTCAAAGAACCGGAACCAGACGCTTAATATATCTTATTCTTTGCGCAAAAACCAACACGTAAACAGCAGTACGTACTTGCCAGATGGGGAGCGGGTGAGCCAAACCGTCAACACAGACGGACTTCCTTCGTTTCAGGCCGACTACTACTACAGAAGGGGTAGAACGTTATGGGGCAAGGCGCTGAATGTAAGTCTGATATCGACGTTGTACGGTGGGAAACGCTATTTTTTTAATAATGATGTACGGTATAAAAACACCTTTGTTAGGATGAGCCACAGTCCGGAGATACAATATGTGCCTTTCGACCAATTGAAAGTCGGACTTCTTGGATCAATCAGCACGTATTGGAATTCTACAGGTCTTAGTAAGACAAAAACGAATAGCTCGAGTGTTGGGTTGGATGGAGTGCTGAGCTGGCCTGCGCGGACGACATGGATCAGCAGATTGGAGAGAAAGCACTATTCTACGAAAGGCCTTCCTACCGAGGAACTATATATCTGGAACATTGATGTATACTATCGCATGCTGAAAAAGGAGCAATTGGAAATCAAGCTTTCTGCGATCGACATTTTGAACAATAACAAAACGGTTCAAAATATTTTGACGGATAATGCCATAAGGCAGGTTAGGCTAAATAATATTCAACAATATTTCATTATCAGTTTATCCTACTATCCTAGAATGTTTTAAATTAATCAATGTGCAGGTTAATCATCAGTTCTGAGATTTAATATGCTATGCATCCTCCGGATCTTAACAAGACCTTATATCCAGTAGGGGAATGAAACAATTCCGAATTTTTTTTATTCCAGAAAGAGTGGGACTTGGCAGAATGCGAAACTGATTGTATCTTTCGTCTCGTAACATTAAAAACTATAATCGATCAATAATTAAATCAATCATGAACAAACGCGAATTCTTAAAAAAAAGTGCTATAGGTGCCTTGGGGATCATGTTAGCCCCGTCTCTGTTGAAAGCTTCCTTAAATGGGGAGCGTTTGCGAACCGCCCATATCGGTGTCGGGGGCATGGGGGAGGCTGATCTGAAAGCCATCTCATCCCATGCAAATGTTGATGTGGTAGCCCTTTGCGACGTAGATTCCCGGAATTTATCCGCCGCACACAAACTACACCCTAATGCCCGTGTTTTTTCTGATTATCGTGTTATGATGAAAGAGCTCGGCCATGAAATTGACGCTGTCATCGTATCCACACCTGATCATACTCACGCCCCAGCTTCTATGCTGGCCATGCAGATGAACAAATCGGTCTATTGCCAGAAGCCGCTTACCCACTATGTATCTGAATCACGGGCGATGAAAAAACTGGCGGACGAAAAAGCATTGGTCACTCAGATGGGTATTCAGGTGCACTCTTTTTATGATTATAAGTTGGCCTCACTTTTAATCCAATCTGGTATTATTGGGAAAGTACATACGGTACACGCTTGGTCGCCGAAGAACCATGGTTACGACGGCCTTCCCCCCCAAGGCGAGGATCCGATTCCAGCATACTTGGACTGGAATCTGTGGGCGGGAACCTCACGTAAGAGACCCTATAAAGAAGGGGTGTATCACCCTGGAGTCTGGCGGAAATTGATGGACTATGGTTGTGGTACCTTAGGTGATATGGGCGTGCATATTTTTGATACACCCTACAATGCCTTGCAGCTAGATGTTCCGCGGACCATTATTAATGAGTGCCGAGCAGCTAACGGATTCGGCTTTCCCGAACACAATAAAGTAACCTATGAGTTTCCAGGGACCGAATACACTACAAAGGCTTTAAAGTGGATATGGTATGACGGACAAGGTGCCCCGGCAATGAACGAAGATCTTATGCTACCGGGTATGGATGCCCAAGCAGATAGAAAGCAACAGAGTAAGGCAGTAGATAGTGCAGGAAAAGTATCTCTTGATCCCATGATAGCAGGCGAGCATGAGTTGCCAGAGCAAGGAGCGATGTTTGTGGGTAAAAAGGGACGTTTGTTGTTGCCTCACTTTATGCAATTGCCCAAGAAAATTGTCAATGGGAAGTATGTTGATATTTCTGAAGAAATAGCCAAACTTACCAAAGAGCACAACCTAGGCGAGCCCATCCGCGATTACGAAACCGAAGGGGCTAAGCACTACCACCAATTTGTAGATGCCTGTTTGGGAAAAGCGAAATGTTCGGCGCCTTTTGATTATGCCTCA
>JBEBUV010000119.1:0-9602 GCA_040393085.1 Pedobacter hiemivivus
TACTTGACTCCCGTGGCAATCCTACAATTGAAGTAGATGTAATTACAGAAAATGGTATTCTTGGTCGTGCTGCAGTACCTTCAGGTGCTTCAACAGGTGTTCATGAGGCAGTTGAGCTTCGTGACAACGACAAAGCTGTATACTTGGGTAAAGGCGTTTTAAAAGCAGTTGCCAATGTGAATGATATCATTGCTACTGAATTAAGGGGTGTAGATGTATTTGAGCAAGTTGCAATCGATAACTTACTGATCAAATTAGACGGAACAGAAAACAAAGGAAAACTAGGTGCTAACGCAATTCTAGGTGTTTCTTTAGCTGTTGCTAAAGCTGCTGCTCAAGAAAGTCGTCAGCCTTTATACCGTTATATCGGTGGGGTTAACGCCAATACTCTTCCTATTCCAATGATGAATATTGTCAATGGTGGTTCTCACTCTGACGCTCCTATCGCATTCCAGGAATTCATGATTATGCCAGTTGGAGCTGCTTCTTTCTCTGAAGCACTAAGATGGGGAACGGAAGTATTCCATAACCTAAAAGCTATTTTACATGATAGAGGTCTTTCTACTGCTGTAGGTGATGAAGGTGGTTTTGCGCCAACTTTCGACGGTACTGAAGATGCTGTTGAAACGATCTTACAAGCAATTGAAAAAGCTGGTTACACACCAGGTAAGCAAATCGCTTTAGCGTTCGACTGTGCTGCTTCTGAGTTTTATGTAGATGGTAAATACGACTATACTAAATTTGAAGGCGAAAAAGGTGCAATCCGTACCAGCGAAGAGCAAGCTCAATACCTGACTTCATTAACTGAAAAATATCCAATCATCTCTATTGAAGATGGTATGCATGAAGATGACTGGGCTGGATGGAAAACGTTAACTGAGAAAATCGGCGACCGTGTTCAACTTGTAGGTGATGATTTATTTGTAACTAACGTTAAAAGATTACAAACAGGAATCGACACACATACAGCTAACTCAATTTTAGTAAAAGTAAACCAAATTGGCTCTTTAACTGAAACCATCAATGCTGTTTCATTAGCTCAAACTAATGGTTATACATCTGTAATGTCTCACCGTTCAGGCGAAACTGAAGATGTTACCATCGCAGACTTAGCTGTTGCTTTAAACTGTGGCCAGATTAAAACTGGTTCAGCTTCACGTTCTGACAGGGTTGCAAAATACAACCAGTTATTACGTATCGAAGAAGAATTAGGTGCTGCCGCAAGATTTATTGGCAAAGACTTTAAATATGCAATAAAATAACTTTAAAGCATTCTTTTTAGAAAAGCCGTTCTATAATTATAGAACGGCTTTTTTTATATAGCAAATTTTACGGATGCTTCCATATAAGTGGTCTAATTTAGCTGTTACCATAAAACCAGGCTAATGAAAAAACTTATATTTCATGGATAATCATCTTCTTTTATTGTTAATATGTTCATAACCTTATTTGTAAAATCTACTTAAATTTAAAACCTTAGGATGTTTTCCTATCTTTGAACATTATGAATCGCATATTAGAACTTCTCCGCAACAAATACTTCCTCGCAGTAGCAGCATTTGCTGTATGGATGCTGTTTTTCGACAGAAATGATATGGTTTCTCAGTACGAATACAGATCAGAGGTAAATAAGCTTCAAGAGGAAAAAGACTTCTATGTAAATGAAATCGCTCATGTTAAGAAAGATCTAAACGAGTTAAATACCAATTTAAATACTGCTGAGAAATTTGCGAGAGAAAAATACTTTATGAAGAAAGACAATGAAGACGTCTTTGTGATCATTAAAGAAGCTCCGAAAAATTAATAACTAAACTTTGGTAAGGCAAGTTTAAAACGTACTACAACAATTCTAAGTAAGAATATAAAGGCAATAACGACAATCGTTGCTACATCATCCTTAAGGTTAAAGTACTTTAGTGCATAAAATAATATCCCTCCAAAAATACAAGCCGTAGCATATATTTCCTTATGAAAAATTAAGGGGATAGTATTGAGCAGGGTATCCCTGATCACCCCACCGAAACAGCCTGTTATCGTACCCAATGCTACACATATCCCCGGATCCAGTCCAAACATAATCCCTTTCTGTATACCTAGCATGGTAAATAAACCTAGTCCTAAAGAGTCGAAAAGAAACAAGGTAACCTTAAACTTTTTAATATATGTTTTAAAAAACATGGTGATTAAGCTGGTCATTAAAATAAGCAGACAATAATTCACGTCTCTCATCCATGCTACAGGCGTATCGCCAATTAAAAGATCACGGACAGTACCTCCACCTATAGAAGTCACAAAAGCAATGATCAGCACACCAAAGGGGTCCAATCTTCTTTCCATAGCCGCAAAGGTTCCTGATATTGCAAATGCAACAGTCCCAAGAGTTTCAATGGTTTCCATTGTATCAATCTGCATAGCCTTAATATACTAAATTTCACCGCTTCTTTTACGGAAGAACCACTCTATCGTAAGTAATGCCATAATCAATGCAAATAACCACTTAAAATTAATCAATTCTTCGTACTTCCGATCCTCGTAAGTCAGCGTTTTAATCTGCTCATTAGCTTTAATGGCATCTTTAAGCTGCAGTAAATCCTGCGGCATATACATCTTTCCACCTGTCTGGGCCGACATCGTATTGAGTAATTGATGGTTGGCAACAGTTTGCTGATACTCAGCGATCATTGGATTGATATAAAACATTCCCTGAGCAGTATGAGCTATATTACCTAATGATGTAGTAGCAGTATAACTATAATTACCCGCTGGCAAAGTTCCTGCATCCAACTGATATGCAGCATCCGTTCTCGAAAACAGAAACTTATATACCCTACCTGCTTCATTTTTAATCACCACATTCACATCCGGGGAATTCACAGAAACATAGCTGTCATTGTACAATACCGCATTAAGGACTATATTTTCATTCTCCTCAAAAGTGTTTTTTGCAGCATAAACTTTAAATTTTCTTTTATCATCTTTAACCGATAAATACTGAACCGTTTTAGAAATCAGGCTATTAAAGACATTAGATCCTTGCTGTGATTCCCCTGCTTCTGAAAGTTTCCACCTCCATAGACCCTCTCCGATCAAAAAAGCAGTTTTTCGACCATCATCCTGCATAAAAAAAAGTTGAGGATAATCGGTTTTAACCTTTCCAATACGCTGATTCAAGACAACAGAACTATTTCCATTTACCATCACCTTACCAAAAGGGGTCGACAAAGGGTCAAAGGCTTCAATTTGTTTAACCATAGCCTGATCAATATCAAACGCAGTAAAGCCTGAATTTACCGTGCTAAAAACTTCCTGCATAGCGCTCGTGCTTCCGCTAAAATTGATTTGCTTCTGAAACTGATTAAATAAGTTTAAATTACTTTGAGCGCCCACAATATACCATACAGCTATATTAGTGGCACTTAATTTATTCTTAACTATAGCCGCATCATTTGAAGTTAGTGGAAGCTGGTACATGATTAACAGCCCATAATCATCAAATTTTATAGCATTCAAATCTTCAGCAAGCACTACCTTAACTTCAAAATTTTTGTTCTGTCCTATAGCTTGCTTAAGTGCAGTAATATCAGGATGAGGTCCTGCAACCGCAATCAGCACCTTTTGTTTACCATCAATAACATCAATAAAAACAGGCTGGGTATTGTTCCTTTCAGAAACCTCATTCCCTATAAGATTTAGCTGTACTATATATTTCTGCAGACCAAGCTTAGTGGCTTTAAGTTTAACAGGTATATTTTTAACAAATGCATTAGAGTTGATGAGCACTTTTTCTTCATGAACCTTTTTCCCATCTGAAATTACAATTAGCGTACTTTCTCCACCATTAGCTTCATACGCCTGTACCTGCACTTCAATAGTAAATTCATTATCAAGATATACAAGGCTATTGTGATTCACATTCGCAATTAGCAAATCCTTTTTCGGTATGGTATCTCCCAAGGCAATGGTATAAACGGGTGCCTTTAATTTATTAAGGTCATAAAGCGGACTACCACCACGGTTAAATATCCCATCAGTAGCTAAAACTACAGCGCCAACATTTCTGTTCAGATATTCATCATTCAATTTTGTAATCAGTTCTGCAGCATTGGTCAGTCTTCCTTTATTTGAGAAGTCAAAGCCAGTTTTCACACTATCACTGAAATTATAAATCTTCACATCATATTGGTCAGATAGGTCTGCAGCAAGTTTTTGCAAATGTTCCTTATACTGTTGCTCATTAAAGTTAGCAGCTTTAATATTGCCGACCGACAATGAGTTATCCTGTCCGATTATAATAATTGGCTTCTCCGGCTTATAAGTGACGCTTCTGATTAATGGGGCGAAGAGCAAAAACCCAATTAATGTGATGACAATAACGCGAGCAGCAGCCAAACCGTAGCGTAGCCTTTTGTCAAGTTGCGGTGTTTTACGATATAACATCCAGGCAAATAACAGCCCCACCAGCATCGCAGCCAGTAACAATAAAATACTATATCCGTTAAAAGAATCGCCCATATGTGTTTGGATAAAGATGCTAAAATTTAATAAAATAATAAAGGCGTTCAATTGAACGCCTTTATTATTAGAAGCAGGTCTGTTACTCCCTGTTCATTTATCTTTAATCTTTATACTACAACATTCCTCCGCACACAGACAATACTTGTCCGGTTACGTACGAGCTCATATCAGAAGCTAAGAACACACATACATTTGCAACATCTTCAGGTTCTCCGGCTCTTTTCAAAGGAATTCCCTCTTCCCAACCTTTAACCACTTTCGGATCCAATACGTCAGTCATTTCTGTACGGATAAAACCTGGAGCTACTACGTTGGTACGGATATTACGTGAACCCAATTCTTTAGCTAAAGATTTTGAGAATCCAATGATACCTGCTTTAGAAGCAGCATAGTTCGCCTGCCCCGCATTACCTTGCACACCAACAACAGAACTCATATTGATGATAGAACCCTTACGAACCTTCATCATCACCTTAGAAGCTGCCTTACATACGTTAAATACAGACTTAAGATTAACATTGATTACATCATCCCAGTTTTCCTCGCTCATGCGCATCAATAAACCATCCTTTGTGATCCCTGCATTATTAACAACAATATCCAAAGAACCAAAATCGGCAACAATATCGTTGATCAACTGATCTGCTTCATCAAATTTAGAAGCATCAGAACGATAGCCCTTAACTTTAGTCCCAAAGCTCTGTAACTCCTGTTCCAAAGCCAGACCCTTTTCTACTGATGATAAATAAGTAAAGGCAACATTAGCACCTTGTTCAGCAAATTTCTCCGCTATTTTGCGGCCTATACCTTTAGAAGCACCTGTAATCAGTGCCGTTTTTCCTTCTAGTAACTTCATTTATGTTTAGTTATGATCTATTTATTTAATGCAAGTTCTTGCTGACTCAAAAACAATGAAACTTCACATTCCTTATCAACAATAATTCTTGCAAAGTTAGCCAAAAAAAACAAAATACGGACTGATTAATCAGAAGATACCCTCTCTATACAAACAACATTTAGGAAGCAATACTATCTCTATATTCTTGTTGTAGCTCAAACAAACATTTTGCACAAAGGCATCCATCATGTAATTCACTAATATACTGCACTTCATTCAAGTCTAAATGAACCACACTACATTGACATTTAGTATAGGAATTAGCCTTACACTCTATTGAAGTATTACAACGTTCACAAGGTATGATTTCGTGTTTTGCCATTTTAGTGATAAATGAACCAAAATATAGGATTATGGGTAATTGAATTGCAAATATACATCATGCAATATTAAGTCATTTCACAAACACGTAATATTTGGTGCAATTAAACCTACTCAAAAATTAAGCCCTTGCAATAAGAGCTTTTAATTAAACACCTCGTTATTAACATCTTGCATTAAGCACAATAAAATAGCACTTCGAATTAAACACCTTGCAATAGGCAATTTGCAAACAAATTTGATTGTGTTGGTGAAAGGCCTTGTCGGGTTTGCAGTCTCTTCAGACTGCCTAAGCCGGCGCAGCCTTGAAGCAATACAATCAAATTTGTATTAATAACACAAACAACATAGAATTACGCTATAAAAAAAGGAGCAAGAATTACTTCCTACTCCTTATATTTCATACTGTGTTTAACAATTATCCTGAGCAGCTAATGCAACCCTCTTCCATAGAACAAACCGGCCCTTCCACAATCTCTTCCGCACTTTGCTCAATATGCTCCGGAATTACCGGTTCCATATTTTTACCAGCCTGATTCTCTACAGTAAATTTAACCGCTTGAGAAGCTGCTTGTGTACGCAAGTAATACATTCCAGTTTTCAATCCTTTCTTCCAGGCATAGAAATGCATAGAAGTCAATTTCGAAGTATTCGGTGCATTGATAAACAAGTTTAGTGATTGCGATTGGCAGATATAAGCACCTCTTTCGGCCGCCATATCAATGATACTACGCATTTTAATTTCCCAAACCGTTTTGTATAATTCTTTAATATAATCAGGAATCTCAGCGATATCCTGGATAGAACCATTCGCTAAAATAATTCTGTCTTTCATAGCTGGAGTCCATAATCCTAAAGCTACAAGATCTTTTAATAAGTGTTTATTTACAACAACAAATTCCCCACTCAATACCCTTCTAGTATAAATATTAGAAGTATAAGGCTCAAAGCACTCATTATTTCCTAAAATCTGAGAAGTTGAAGCAGTTGGCATCGGCGCCACCAATAAAGAGTTGTAAACACCATCTTTAACTACTTTCTCACGTAAAGTTTCCCAATCCCAGCGACCGCTATCAGGCTTAACATTCCAAAGATCAAACTGGAATTTACCCTCAGATAAAGGAGAGCCAGCAAAAGTCTGATATGGACCATTTTTAACCGCCAGATCATGAGAGGCTGTCATTGCAGCAAAGTAAATCGTTTCAAAGATTTCTTTATTTAAGATGCGGGCGCCCTCACTTTCAAAAGGTAAACGCATTAAAATAAATGCATCAGCCAATCCTTGTACACCTAAACCAACAGGTCTGTGACGCATATTAGAGTTTCTAGCCTCATCAACCGGGTAATAGTTATAATCTATAATTTTGTTCAGGTTTACAGTAGCCTGATAAGTAACATCATATAATTTCTGATGATCAAACTCACCGTTAATCACATACCTTGGTAAAGCTAAAGAAGCAAGGTTACATACTGCAACCTCATCTTTAGAAGTATATTCTATAATCTCTGTACAAAGGTTAGAGCTCTTTATGGTACCTAAATTTTGTTGATTAGATTTACTGTTAGCAGCGTCTTTATACAGCAAATAAGGAGTCCCAGTTTCAATTTGTGAATCTAATATAGCGAACCATAATTCCTGAGCTTTAATTGTTTTACGTGCACGGCCTTCTTTTTCATAGCGCTCGTACAAAGCATCAAACTCCTCACCAAAGCAATCTGCCAATCCTGGTGCTTCATGCGGACAGAACAAGCTCCACTCGCCATTCTCTTCCACACGTCTCATAAACAAATCGCAAATCCAAAGTGCATAGAATAAATCACGCGCACGCAATTCTTCTTTACCATGGTTTTTACGTAAGTCTAAGAAACTAAAAACATCAGCATGCCAAGGCTCTAAATAAATAGCGAAAGCACCTTTACGCTTACCACCACCCTGATCTACATAACGTGCAGTATCATTAAATACTTTCAACATTGGAACAATACCATTACTGGTACCATTAGTACCACCAATGTAAGAACCAGTAGCTCTGATGTTATGAATGCTCAAACCAATTCCACCAGCACTCTGAGAAATCTTAGCTGTTTGTTTTAAAGTATCATAAATACCCTCAATACTATCATCCTGCATGGTTAACAAAAAGCATGACGACATTTGAGGTTTAGGAGTAGCTGCATTAAACAAGGTTGGTGTAGCATGTGTAAACCAACGCTCACTCATTAAGTTATACGTTTCAATAGCACTATCAATGTCCTCTTTATGTATACCTACAGCCACACGCATAAATAAATGTTGCGGACGTTCTACAATCTGACCATCAACCTTTAATAAATATGATTTCTCTAAAGTTTTGAACCCGAAATAATCAAAACCAAAATCTCTGTCGTAAATAATGGTACTATCCAGAATATCTGCATTCTTCTCAATGATTTCCCAAACGTCATCAGCAATTAAAGAAGCTGATTTATCTGTTTTTGGATCAATATACCTGTATAACAACTCCATCGTTTTAGAGAAAGATTTCGTTGTATTTTTATGAAGGTTAGACACTGCTATACGAGAAGCAAGCAATGCATAATCCGGATGTTTTGTAGTTAAAGAAGCTGCTGTTTCTGCGGCAAGATTATCTAACTCCGAGGTGGTAACGCCATCGTATAACCCTTCAATCACCTTCTTGGCAACATCTATCGGATCTACAAGATCAACATTAAAACCATAGCATAACTTCTCTATCCGAGCCGTTATTTTGTCAAATCTTACCGCTTCCTTGCGGCCGTCTCTTTTTATTACAAACATATCTTCAGGTATTTAAAGTGCATATTAAGTTTACGAGCAGTTCACCCAACAGCGGCACCAAATTATAATTTTTGTTATTTTTCTTATCGGCTAAAACAGGTAGTTACTAAAAGTCATCATCTAATGAGAATGCTGCTGCTTTATCTTCAGCAGATGTTAACACACCACTTTTCTGATAATCTCCAACTCTTTTTTCAAAGAAGTTAGTTTTACCTTGCAGGGAAATCATTTCCATGAAATCAAATGGATTGGTCGCATTATATACTTTAGAGTAACCAAGCTCTTGTAACCATCTATCAGCTACAAACTCAATATATTGAGACATCAATTTGGCATTCATACCAATTAATGCTACCGGAAGTGCATCAGTTACAAATTCCTTTTCTATCTCCACAGCATCCTTAATAATTCCGTGAACCTGCTCTTCGCTCAATTTATTTTTAAGCATACGATACAATAAACAAGCGAATTCACAGTGTGAACCTTCGTCTCTTGAAATCAGCTCATTACTAAAAGTAAGTCCTGGCATCAAACCACGTTTCTTTAACCAGAAGATAGAGCAGAAACTACCGCTAAAGAAGATTCCTTCAACCGCAGCAAAAGCTACCAGACGTTCAGCAAAACTACCATTGTCAATCCAGCGTAATGCCCACTCTGCTTTTCTTTTCACACAAGGAACTGTCTCAATCGCATTGAATAACCTATCTTTTTCAGCAGGATCTTTGATATAAGTATCAATCAATAAAGCATAAGTCTCTGAGTGTATATTTTCCATCATAATCTGGAAACCATAATAGCAACGCGCTTCAGGAAGCTGTACCTCACTCATAAAGTTAACCGCAAGGTTTTCATTTACAATACCATCACTAGCAGCAAAAAAAGCGAGGATATGAGAAATAAAGTGTCTTTCGCCATCATTCAGGTTATCCCAGTGCTTCTGGTCATCAGAAAGATCAATCTCTTCTGCAGTCCAAAAACTCGCTTCACTCTTCTTATACATTTCCCAGATTTCAGGGTATTTAATCGGCAAAAGAACAAATCTGTCTTTGTTTTCTTTTAATAATACTTCTT
>JBEBUV010000120.1:0-9239 GCA_040393085.1 Pedobacter hiemivivus
AATATCAACTCGCTTCTTGTGGTGTTATATTCGAAATTCATTTATATGTTTTCGTTAATACTTTTAATTTCTCTGTTTTTCTGAGACTATCTTGAGTTTATTATTTGCTTTTCAACTCAATATGGTTCCGTTGATTATGATTATTACCATCTATCAACCAGGTATTCAGAACCTTTTAAACTGACTCGGTTATTCAAGAAATAACGAAAAAAGCCAGTTTTATTATATTATAATCAATTTTTTTATTTTGTTGGGCATTTAAATAAACGCCCGTAAGTTCTGTAAATATAAGGGTTATTTAACAATTCGCAACTTAGCAAATTTTAATAACAATTGCTTGTTGCCCAGTCCTTGAAAAAACACGGTAGCTTTTACATCAGGTAAAGTACCTTCGAGACTAATAATTTTCCCGAAACCAAATTTCTCATGTTCCACATCCATGCCATTTTGAAAAGCATTTGCCGGATCTGGAGCGAAGCCAGGAGTAGGGACGTGAGCTTTAGGTAGCATAGAAGTAGTTTTTGGTCTGGACGTCATAGTTCCAGGAGTGCCTGAAGCGCTTGAAGAAGCTGGTTTCGGCTTACTAAAAGTATCGCGTTGCTGTGTCCAGGTACGTCTTTCATCATTGAAACTGTTTTCACCCAGGCTACTTTTTGCAGGTTTAGCGACTTCAATTTCAAGGAAACGGGCATCTATTTCATCAATAAATCGACTAGGCTCACAATTGGTAAGACTGCCCCATCTGTATCTCGAAGTAGAATAGGTAAGGGTAAGCTTTTTCTCGGCACGGGTAACGGCCACATAAAATAGCCTGCGTTCCTCTTCTAAATCGGTTCTTGAATTGAGTGACATTTGTGAAGGAAACAGATTTTCTTCTAAGCCAACTACGTAAACATTCTTGAATTCAAGACCTTTAGAAGAGTGAATCGTCATTAAAGATACAGTGTCTTTGTTTTTATCATCTGCTTTATCATCGTTTGTCAACAGGGCAATATCCTGCATAAAAACAGCCAGACTACGGTCTTCAATATCCTCACGTTCACCAAACTCCTTTATACCGTTTAATAATTCTTGTACGTTTTCGTGTCTGCCGCGGCCTTCTTCCGATTGATCAGCGTGTAATTCCTTTAAAATTCCAGAATGTTGTGCTATATATAAGGCTGTTTCGTATGCATCTTGTTTTTTAGATTCTGCTGCAAAACTTTGAATCATCACTGCAAAATCGTTTAGTTGATTTGCAATACGACCCGGTATATATTGTTGAGGATTACAAATCACCTGCCACATAGTAATGTTATGCTGATCTGCAGCTACACTGATTTTCTCTACTGTGGTATCGCCAAGGCCTCTTTTAGGATAATTGATGACTCTTTTTACCGCTTCTTCATCAGCAGGATTAAAGGTCAATCTAAAATAAGCAATTAAGTCTTTAATCTCTTTACGTTGATAGAAAGATAGTCCACCATATATTTTATAAGGTACATTCAGCTTTCTCAATGACTCCTCCATTGCCCTCGACTGCGCATTTGTTCTATAAAGAATAGCGAAGTCGTTGTAATTAAGTCCTTTACTGCTGCGTTCTTGTGCAATAGAATCTGCTACTATTTTACCTTCCTCGTTGTCTGTAAATGCACGTTGCACCTTAATATGATCACCAGATTCATTATCGGAGAATACGTTTTTCTCCAATTGATTCTTGTTATTGGCGATGATGCTATTGGCAACTTTAACAATGTTTTGTGTTGAACGGTAATTCTGCTCTAGTTTATATACTTTTAGATCAGGATAATCGCGTTCAAAGTTTAAGATATTCTGGATATTAGCACCCCTAAAGGCATATATACTCTGCGCATCATCACCTACTACACATATATTCTGATAGGCGGCGGCTAATCTTTTAACAATGGTGTACTGAGAAAAGTTAGTATCCTGATACTCATCTACCATCAGGTATTTAAACTTTTGCTGGTATTTGTTCAGTACATCAGGATGAGTTTTTAAAAGGATATTGGTTTTAAAAAGCAAATCGTCGAAATCCATAGCTCCCGCTTTGAAACAACGCTTGGTATAGGTTTCATAAATTTGCCCTATTAAAGGTCTTTTATTACTGATATCCTCTGCTTGAATTTCTCCATTTTCCATGTATTCAGTATAGGAAACGAGGTTGTTTTTTGCTGATGAAATACGGTTATATACAAAGTTTGCATTATATAACTTATCGTCAAGTTGCAATTCACGTAGAATTGTCCTGATCAGGCTTTTACTATCGTCAGTATCATAAATAGTGAAATTCGATGGATAACCGATTTTTTCTGCTTCAACCCTTAGTATTTTAGAAAATACAGAGTGAAAAGTTCCCATCCAGATGTTTTTAGCTTCAGCGCCAACTACTTTGGTGATACGCTCACGCATATCTTTCGAGGCTTTATTGGTAAACGTCAATACAAGAATATTAAAAGGATCTACTCCTTTTTCAATCAAATGTGCCACCCTGTAGGTGATTACCCTTGTCTTTCCGGAGCCTGCACCTGCTACGATCATTGCTGGTCCTTGTGTGTTTTCTACTGCTGCGCGTTGTTGAGGGTTTAAACCTGCTAAATAATCCAAAATCCTTTTCTGCTATTTAAGTATACTATATGAATTGTGTATTCATAATTCAAATTACAAATTTAAAGAAATTATGTGTCTTAATGGAATGTGTTGGTAAAATACTAGTCACTATAGGCACTAATTCCAATTTTTCTTGCTGCTTTCTATCCTATAGGTCCAATAGTTAATTAAGCTGTTTATTTTTGTATAATTACCATACTTGAAGTGAATTAATCCTGCGGCTGTATGCAGAATTAAATGTCCTACATCGGCTTTTTTATGCCAAAAATATTGTTTTGAGGTGATGGCTTGTATTTTATGGGGTTCAATAATTTCGCGTTGTACATCCCATATACCACTCCCTTTGATGATGAAATTCTCATTTACATAAAGACGATGACGCTTATACTCGAAATAAAGCATAGTGGAAACCACAATTACATAAGGTATAAGTAAAATAAAGTATCGCTGAAAAGATGGATAAAAAGTTAGGCCAATACTAAGAGAAATTAGTACGGGTAAAACAATCCAAATCATAGTCTGTAAAAAAATAAATCTGTAATCTGGCCTTAAAGTTACCTTAGCTGAAGGAATTTGATGATAAATCATTTTGAGGATTTCATTACATTCTATTATATCACATCCAGGGATTTCTATATCTGTTTTTTTATTTTCCTCTTTGTTAGCCTTTTCATAAGTCGCTTGTTTGATTTTTATATGCAACAGATTGAATTTTTTCTGGAAGAAGTTCTGGCTGTAGACACTCAATTGAACCTTGTTGGGGGTAAGTAAAACATTTTTTCGTGTAAATAAACCTGAACTGATGGCTAAAGTGTTTTTTTGCTTTGATATACTGAAGTTAAAATATTTGATCAGGGTTCTAATCACATTAGTAACTAGTACAACCATTATGGCTAACAGGATGAGTATGCAGATAGACAAAAATGTAAATCCAGACTTCAATGCCAGATCAACCTGATTATTTTCAATTTCAAATGCCGAGGTATAATCTTTAAAAAGTTTAATTGAACCGAATATAAAACCACCCAATAACACAAGACTTGCTCCATAATTGGTTGTAATACCTACTTTTAATAGGGTAGGGATACTTAAATTTAGAAAAGGGATTGTAGGTGTATTCTCTTGAAACACTGTTTTTTCGTCAGAAACATATCCCTCCCCAAGATGTGCTTTACTCAATAATCTTTGTTTCAGTTCAATCGCCGTTAAATGGTCAATGGCTTTGATACTGGCCTCTTTCTTTTCACTGCCTGCAGTATCTATTTCCAGGCTATAAACACCTACTATTTGCTGCAGTAATGACTGACTAATATTTACTGATTGTATTTTGTTTAGCTGAATGCTAAGTGTACTCTTGTTGAAAATCCCCTCATTGATTACAAATTCCTGTTTTTCTTCATCCAGGAAAAAACTAAACTTCTGATATCTGATGTAGGTGACGATAGCCAAGATGATCATTAATAATATAGCTCCAGTAATGATAATGGTGGTTAAGTTACCTGAATCTTTAGATTTGATGAAGATGAATAGTATGGGAAGTGCTATAGCCCGTATCGTTTTTTGTAAAGTATTGACAAATAGGATTATGATGCCAGAGGCTGATTGCTTTTGGGGTACCGAAAAATCATGAGGAGCAATGGTTTCTTCGTTCATTATTCGGCTAAGTTGATTTGTTTCATCAATATTTCTTTAATCTGCCGAGCTTCATTGATCTCAATTCCAGGGATATGCAAACTTCCAGAGCTCCCGCCTGCAGTAAATATGCTCAATTGACCTAAATGGTAGATCCTCGAAAACAAACCTTCATCAAGTGTGATGTGTTGGATTCTGGAAAAGGGAATTATAGTAGTGGTTATAGCAATGATTCCGCTTCGGTATATAATATCTTTTTCCCTTACTGCATAACCCCGTCTGCCAATATCTGTTTTATACAAGGCAAATAAAATCACGCCTATTACTACATATCCAGTAGTAATTACATATATATAAGGTCTGACTGTTACCGATAAATATACAAATGAGGCTAAGCCTACAGCAAGAATAAGTAGGAAGATCATTAGGTTGATAGCTACAACATTCCAGTATTTCTTACTTATCGCCTTTAAAGGTACTTCTTCATACTTTGGCAAATTACCAATATCAAGATTGTCGTTTGTAAAATCTAGCATCTAGGGTGTTTGACGTGAGAATAATGCCCAAGTTACAAAATATTTTAAGGTGGTTTAGTTACCTTGGTTTATCTTTTACCTTGTATCTTTGTCTAAACTAATTTTGTTATGCAAGAGATCAAAAAATATGTAGAAGACAACAAGCAACGCTTTTTAGACGAGCTATTTGAATTGTTGCGTTTTCCGTCGGTTAGTGCCGACCCAAAATATAAAACAGATGTACTTAAAACAGCAGACTTTGTTGCCCAAAAGCTGAAAGATGCTGGTGCAGATAATGTTGAAATCTGTGAAACTGCAGGTTATCCAATTGTATATGGTGAGAAGATAGTTGATACAAACTTACCTACTGTTTTGATTTACGGACATTATGATGTTCAGCCAGCAGATCCATTGGAACTATGGCATACACCTCCATTTGAGCCTACAGTACGTGATGGAAAGATTTATGCACGTGGCGCTTGTGATGATAAAGGTCAATTTTATATGCATGTAAAGGCTTTTGAATTGATGATGAAAACCAATACGCTTGCCTGCAACGTAAAGTTTATGATTGAAGGTGAAGAGGAAGTGGGTTCTGCAAATCTTGGAATCTTTGTAAATGCTAATGTTGATAAGCTTAAGGCTGATGTGGTTTTAATTTCTGATACATCAATGATCAGTATGGAAAATCCATCAATAGAAACAGGTTTAAGAGGATTAGCCTATATGGAGGTTGAAGTTGTTGGTCCTAATCGTGATTTACATTCAGGTGTTTATGGTGGTGCAGTAGCTAATCCGGCAACTATATTATGTAAGTTGATCGCTTCATTACATGATGAAAATAATCACATTACAATTCCTGCATTTTATGATAAGGTAATTGAATTGACTGATGAGGAGAAAAAAGCTTTAAATTCAGCTCCATTTGATTTGGATGAGTATAAGAAAGATTTAGAAATTGATGCTGAATGGGGTGAGAAAGGATATTCTACACTAGAGCGTACAGGAACCAGACCTACTTTAGAGGTTAATGGAATTTGGAGTGGTTATATAGGAGAGGGTGCTAAAACAGTACTTCCATCAAAAGCAAATGCTAAAATTTCTATGCGTTTGGTGCCTAACCAAAGTTCAGAAGAGATTGCTGAGATTTTTGCTGATCATTTCAAGAGTATTGCACCTGATTATGTAAAAGTAAAAGTAACTGCACATCACGGTGGCGAGCCAGTTGTTACACCAACAGACAGTGTGGCTTATCGTGCAGCAGAAAAGGCAATTATGGATTCATTTGGTAAAGCGCCAATTCCTACACGTGGTGGAGGAAGTATTCCAATTGTTGCTTTGTTTGAAAGTGCATTAGGGATTAAGTCGGTGCTATTTGGCTTTGGCTTGGATAGTGATGCATTACACTCACCAAATGAGAAATACGATATATATAACTACTATAAGGGAATAGAGACTTTGCCTTTGTTCCATAAATATTTTGCTGAATTAAGTAAGTAATAACTAATTGATGATGATTATCATAGTGCTTAATTAGCATTGTGGCTATTGGTGCATAGTTTAATTGGTGATTAGATAACAGTTTTAATTGCTTAATTATAAGGGACGTAATTTAAAGCACTTTTTTTAATAAAAACCCCAATATTCTTTCTCTCGGCGGATTCAGAAGTAGAATCCGAATGTCGATAAAGAACATTGGGGTTTTTATTTTGGATGCATACCTGAAAGGTGTATTTTTGCAGCATCATGCCGCCAGCTCCTAAGAAAACACCAACTCCCCGAAAAACAAGTACTCCAAGAAAACCAACTTTTCGTCAGACTTATGAGTCTGATGCATCAGGTAGGCCGCGTAGAAAAACTACGCCCAGAAAGAAAACGGTAAAGAAGAAACCATGGCCAGTTTGGCTTAAGTTTTTTATTGCAGCTTCGCTGTTGGTATTGCTTTCTCCATTTTATTATGGTTATGTGATTAAGGGTTTCAGTTCGACCTGGAGATGGATTCGAGATATTGGAGAGGATCCAAATTATCGTACATACCGCAGCTTTGATATCAAGATACCTAAGGGGTATGACATTCATGGTATTGATGTTTCTTATTATCAAGGGAAAATAGATTGGAAGCAGGTGAAATCTATGAGAGAAGATGATGTTAAGATTGATTTTGCTTTTATAAAAGCTACGGAGGGAGTGTTTAAGGTCGATCCATATTTTCAACGCAATTGGCGGGAAGCACCAAAAGCCGGGGTAATATGTGGAGCTTACCATTACTTCAGACCTCAGAAATCGGGGGAGTGGCAGGCTAAATTCTTTTTGCAGACCGTTAAATTTGAAGCGGGTGATTTACCTCCTGTAGTTGATATTGAAGAGCTTGATGGGGTATCGTCTTTACAAATGAGAGTGCAGCTTACAGAATTTTTAAAGCATATTGAAAAGAAAACAGGAGTTAAACCTATTTTATATACTGGTCTATCTTTTTATAAGGATTATCTAAAGGGTTATTATGATGAATATCCATTATGGATAGCTCACTATTATCAGCCTAAGTTAAAAGTTGGTAGTGCTACAAAATGGCACTTCTGGCAGCACTCTGATAAAGCTAGAATCTCAGGTATTAATCATGTTGTAGATTTTAACGCATTTAACGGCGACAGCCTGGCTTTTGATCGTTTATTAATTAAGTAATGTTTGTTGATTAAATAAAATTGTTTTTTAAGCGCGTTTTTTTGAATTAAAGTAGTGGAGATAAAAGCCTAGCCGATTTTTCTAATAGCTGTCTGTACAATGGTCGGTTTGCCCATAGTTCTGCATCAATTCTTACGGCATCTTTAAGGTCCTCGTAAAAAATATCACTTAGTTCAGTGGCAATTTCTGTATCATATACAATTGCATTCACCTCAAAATTGAGATCAAAACTTCTGAAATCCATGTTAGCAGTACCTACAATAGCGACCTCTTTATCAGTAACCATTGTTTTTGCATGAACGAATCCCTTTTGATATTGATATATTTCAACACCTGCTTTTAATAAGTCGTTATAATAAGAGCGGGCTGCGGAGTTTACGAGTATAGAATCGGACTTGCCTGGGACCAATAACTTCACCGAAATACCACTTAATGAAGATATGCTTAGCGCATCAAGAAGACTCTCTCCAGGTATAAAATAAGGACTGGTGATCAGGATTTCTTTTGTAGCCAAATTAATAGCCTGGAGAGTGGAGAATAGTATGGTTGGCGACTCTGAGTCTGGGCCACTCGCTGCAATTTGCACTATTTTGTTTTCTTCGGCTATTTTCTGGGATCTGGCCGGGAAAAAATATCTGTTTGGTTCCAATACACTGTCAGAACAGAAGTTCCAATCGCACAAAAACAAATATTGAAGGTATTGGGTTCCAGGGCCATCAATCCGTAAATGCGTATCACGCCAGTATTGCTGTTCGTTGTTGCTATTTATATACCGATCACTCACATTAATACCACCAATAAACGATGTATAACCATCTATCACAATGATTTTACGATGATTACGATAATTGAGTCGATTGGCTAATAATATAAAATGGACTTTTAGGAAAGGGTAAGCTTCAACACCATTTTCAATAAGCCGAGGAACCAGTTTTTTACGGATGGTCTTACTTCCAAAATCATCATATATAAATCTGACTTTTACTCCCTCTTTTGCTTTTGCAATCATCGCTTCAGCCAATGCATTGCCTATTTCGTCATCTTCAAAGATGTAGTATTCTATATGTACGTGATGTTTTGCATTTTTTATAGCCTCAAGTACTTCTGGGAATTTATTTTCTCCATTCACCAACAGTTTTACTGCATTTTTAGAGGTTAAAGGACTCATCGAGTCATTCAATACCATAAATGCTAGTTCCTTATTGCTGATGATTTCAGCATTGTTTTCCTCGTAAGTCTTTTCAGAATATTGCAGCAGGTCTTTTCTAAATTTGGCAGCTAGATCATCATTTTCGAATAGCTTTTTGCTATACATTTTTCTATGCCGGTAATTGATCCCAAAAAAGAAATAGAAAATCATCCCAAATATTGGGACAAAAACTGCAAACAGGAGGTAGGCGAGCGTTTTTGTAGTGCTGCGGGTATCGTAAATAATGCGCAGGCAAACTAAAACTAAAATGGTGATGTAAGCGATTTCAGAAACAAGCAGCCAATTCATATTTGATTTTACATTATTAGATGTGTTGTAAGTTAAGAAATTCCAGTTAATCTTTAAAAGTGCAAGAAAAATGTATTTATGCAATGTTTTTATAATAAGGTAATTGCATTAATAATGAAGTATAAATCAGAAAATATGCTTTTTTGATAGTTTACAATGTATAAGAACGCATCAATAATATTATATTTGCGCAATAAGGATTACGCTAATGTCAATGCCCGGATGGCGAAATTGGTAAACGTTGCGGTCTCAGAAGCCGTTGGAGTACAATCCTTGAGAGTTCGAGTCTCTCTTCGGGCACA
>JBEBUV010000121.1:0-9159 GCA_040393085.1 Pedobacter hiemivivus
AGCCTTCGCTATATCCTTTAGCACGGTAAATATCCCTCATCCTGGTCTGGGCTAATTCCCGGTTTTCAATCTCCTTTATGCGCTCGTAGCCCACCTTGGCCAACCACATTTTAAAAGGCTCAGCTTTTGGTGATGGGACAGATTGGATTAAACGAATGGTAGCAGCCATTTTATGGTGTATACCAATGGAACTGACATTAGCAATTACATCATCGAAAGGACCTAGTTTTTATAATCGATTCCTTTTAGTTTAAAGTATTTTACCAATGTAAACTTTAATAGATATAGACTTGTATTTAATTACAATAAGGAACTCCTTTGTATTTTATTTTGTAAAAAATTCACACCCACTTGTTTACTAATAGTAAACTCGTATATTTGTTCACCATTAGTAAACTAATGCTATGTTTAACATTATTAATAGAAAAACACTTTTGGCGTATTCAAAAAAATACCCAGATGCAAAAAACGCACTATTTGAATGGTATTATGAGTTCGTTGCAAGTGAGTATAAAAACTTCCAAGAATTGAAAATGGCTCATACTAATGTAAGCTTAGTTGGCGATGACCGGGTGGTAATAAATATTTTAAGCAATCACTATAGACTAGTAATTAGGATAATATTCACATATAAAACGATCCAGATTAAATGGTTTGGACCTCATAAAGAGTATAATAAAATAGACGTCAAAACAATTAATTTCAAAGAATAAATGCTATGATCTTACAGATTATC
Organism: Pedobacter hiemivivus; assembly: GCA_040393085.1. Classification (GTDB taxonomy): domain Bacteria; phylum Bacteroidota; class Bacteroidia; order Sphingobacteriales; family Sphingobacteriaceae; genus Pedobacter; species Pedobacter hiemivivus_A. The sequence continues at coordinate 737 of JBEBUV010000121.1, forward strand.
AAAACCGACGAACAATACCAAAGCTTATTGGAATGGATTGATCTTCAATTTGATTTGAATCATTCACTAGAAAGCAGAGAGGGACAACAACTACAAATTGCATTACTACTTATTAAACAATATGAGGACGAGCATCATCAAATTCCCTCCCCAGACCCTATTGAAGTTGTTAAATTAAAGATGGAAGAAAAAGGTTTAATGAGTAAGGATTTAGTAGAATGGATAGGAAGTAAAGCCTATGTTTCAGCTTTACTTAACCGCAAAAAACCACTTACTTTAAGAATTGCAAAAGTGCTTCATCAGAAACTAGGTATTCCCGCATCTATATTATTAGCCTAGCGAAGCCTATTTAGCGTATTATAAATTTGAATAAACAGTCCATTTTAGCCCTGTCACTTCCAGTAACCAACTGTTATACTGGCTGTATATGGACCTTAACTGCTAAACATCGTTAGCAATTTTGAACGGTTAGAAAAAGTGTTAAATATTTATAACTTAGCCAAAAATTATCCTATGTCTGAGCCATCTGAACCACAGTACTGGCAATCTTTTAAAGCCAGTAATGCAGGTGCTTTCGAGTACCTATATAGAACCTATTCTGCTGGTTTATATAACTATGGTTCGAAATTTAGTAAGGATAAAGACCTGATTAAAGAGTGTATTCAGGATCTTTTTATAGGGATCTGGACAAGAAGAACTACGCTTGGAAATCCTGAACATCTCAAAAATTATTTGTATAAATCGTTTCGGCACCTATTATTTAAAAAGACCTTTCAGTTGCAGAATTTTGAAGTATATGAAGAAGAAAGGGAAAACTATTCTTTTCATGTGAGCTTAAATGTTGAAGAAGCCATCATTGATGGAGAGCATAAGCTTAAAGTAGCTGAACAATTAAATCTCGCTATGGCTAAACTTACCGCCAGGCAAAGGGAGGCTGTGTTTCTAAAATTTTATGAGCAGCTTAGTTATGAAGAGATCGCAGAGGTTATGGGCATTTCAGTAAAAGCCAGTTATAAAATAATGGCAAGGGCATTGGGCTTTCTAAAGGAAAACCTATCGAAAGATGATTTAATGCTACTCTCTCTCCTACTTCATATAAAATTATTAAACTGATTATCAAATCAATAGCAGTTATTTTGTTTTTTTATTCATTAACATGGGGTAATCTACCTCATTACTGGCTAATAGGATCAAAAGCTTGACATGAAGAAAAAAATTAACGCATATGAGTTCCATACCTTAGAAGAGCTGATCAATGATCAAGATTTTCTGTTATGGGTGCTACATCCTGATGAACAATCAGAACTCCATTGGCAAAGTATTGAAAATACTTATCCTCAACTTAGTGGTCCCATTAGCCAGGCAAGAACGATCGTTAAGTCAATGCGTTTCGAAAGGGAGGATCTCAGTACAATAGAACAGGATGAAATCTGGGGCGCCATCCAGGCGAAAACGACATTGAACAAGAAATCAGGTAAAAAACTACCACTTTGGTATCGTTATGCTGCAGCTGCAGTGCTGGCCGGTATTTTAGTCGGTATTGGTATATTTTACCAGGTGAATAAACCCATTGCCATCAACACACCATATGGACAGTTGAAAACCATCATTTTACCTGATGGCTCTTTGGTGACCTTAAACGCGAACTCAACAATAAAATATGATAAAAATTGGAATAAAAATGAGATCAGAGAAGTTTGGATTGAAGGGGAAGCATTTTTAAAGGTAAAACATCTACATAAGGTAGGAAAAGTTCAGCAAAGTGAACGTTTTGTAGTTCATACCGGTGATGTGAACGTTGAAGTATTGGGTACCTCCTTTAATGTGAATGACAGACGTGGACGCACTGAAGTTGCCTTATTGGAAGGTAAAATTAGTTTAGGTTTAAATGGTGCTGATGGTAAACCGTTGATTTTAGCTCCTGGAGATATTGTAGAGGTTGAAAAAGGTAAACTGATTAAAAAAACAATCAACGTAGCTGAATATGCTTCCTGGAAAGACGGAAGATTATATTTCAAAGATGTTCCGGTAGCTAAAGTTTTCAATTATTTCGAAGATATATACGGCTATAAAGTGATTGTAAATAATCCGAATTTACTTATTAGAAGAGTTTCAGGATCATTGAGCACTCGAAATGAGCAGGTTTTATTTAAAGCAATCGGAATGTCTTTAAACGTCAATATTACTCCAAATCAAAAAACTAAGGAATTGACGATTACCGCTAAATAAAGCATGACGATGAAAAATTTAAAAACTGGTCTAATTGGCTTAATCTGCATGCTAATGTTACATCCCTTAGCAATTGCAAGACAATTTAAACCAACAGAAAAACAACTATTAACTAAAATACTAATCGATTTAACTACTCAATATAAAATCAACTTTTTATATGAAGAGGTTAATCTTAAACAAAAAATGGCTAGCTACAATGCTGCTGATCAAAAAGGGAAATCAATTTCTGATATTCTAAATGGCTTGCTGCTCCCCTTAAACCTATCTTGGTATAAAGTTGATGCCCAAAACTACTCCATATTTATAACACCTAAAAAAGTAATACCACTGGATAAAGACAAATTGCTGAAATTCAGTGGATCGGATTCCTCAAAAGCCGAGAAAGTAACAGGTTCCATATTGGATGAGAATGGAAAACCTTTAGTATACACCACCGTTACTTTATTGATGGCTATAGATTCCGCTTTTGTTGTCAATGCACTAACGGATTTATCAGGCATTTTCGCTTTTCCAGAAGTGAAAACCGGTACGTATAAAATCAAAGTTTCGTCGATGGGTTATCAGGCCTATATCACAAAAGCTTTCAAAGTGGGTGGCGGAGCGGCAGTTATTCCCCTGGAACCGATTGCCATGAAAGTGGCCGATAAAACCTTAAAAGAAGTTCAGGTTATTGGCCGTAAACCTATTGTAGAAACCAAAAGTGACCGTTTTATTTTCAATGTAGACAATAGTGCCATGGCAGTTGGTAATTCATTACAGGTATTGAAATCTGCACCTTTTGTTAGGGTTTCTGCTGAAAATGTACTGAGCCTTCAAGGCAAGAAAACCATGGTACTCATCGACAATATGCCTGTACCAGATGCCGCATTAGAAAATATTCTACTCACCATGCCAGCAGGGAATATCCTTAAAATTGAATTGATCACACAACCTTCTGCTAAATATGATGCATCCTATGGGGCCGTGATCAATATTATTACTAAAAAAAGCCAAATTGAAGGACTCACAGGTAATTTAAGAACTGATGGTTCCGCTGGAAATTATGCCACTGGTAGTGTAAATGCAGGTGCTACTTACAAACATAAAAAACTAACCGTTTATGCCAGTGCAGGAATAAATAAAGGTGACAATTATTTCAGTGTTGAATCGGAAAGATTTCAGGATCCAACAGATCCGCTTTACTTTTTAACGAATAACTGGACACGGTTGTCGCACAATCTAATGTACACTTTCCAAACCAATCTGGAATTACAGCTGGATAAAAACCAAACTATTGGGCTGTTTGTGGACTTAAGTGATGTTAGATTTAAAGGTCCGTGGACTACTACTAATAGCTTTGGTAGGAAAAATGACAAGGTCGATTCTGTACTATTCACTGACGGGTCTTTTAACCAGAAAGGGAATTCGCAAACTTATAATTTAAACTACCGCCTCCTATCCGATTCAGGTAAAAATGAGCTGACTGTTCTAGGAACTTTTACGCCATGGCAAAGGGATTTGCGACAATCCTTCCCATCTACGCTTTACGATGGTAATGGATCTGTGATCAAAACCCCAGCACTTTACCAGATGCAAAACAAAGGGAAAATTAATGTGTTCATAGCCCAGCTGGATTACTCCCATCAGTTTAAAAACCAATGGGCATTTGAAACAGGGCTTAAATACCAAAGTACCAATTCTGAAACCTTAGTCATTTACGAGGATTATAAAACAGGCCAGTTACAATCAGATCCTTCGTTTTCAAATAACAGCCTTTTAAAAGAGTCAATTGCGGGTGTTTATGGGATTTTAACTAAAGAATGGAAAAATAACAAGATCCAGGCTGGACTAAGAGCAGAGGCATCAAATGTGAATTTTGTAGGCAACTTTAAACAGCAGAAACATAATTTTTTTCCGACTTTCTTGTACCAGCATACGATCGATGAGCATTTTAACTTGTCAGCATCTTTTAAGAAAACGATAAGCAGACCACCTTATCGAGAATTGGTTCCTTATTCCGTGTTTTTAAATCAATATAGTATCGAACAGGGAAACCCCGAAATGGTCCCACAGTTTGACGATATTTATACCTTAACAGCAAACATCCATAAGTTAAATGTATCGCTTAGTTATACAGACACTAAAGGAATGATTGGTTTGTTCCCCTCACAACAGGATTATAACACTAAGGTGACCTATTTTAAACGTCAGAATCTGAAAAAGGCCTCGAGTGTGGCTTTATATCTTTTCTACCCTTATCAGATCAATGAATGGTGGGAAACCATGAATAGCGGAACGCCTATAGGTCGCAATAGCGCAGAAGGAGTTGTTCTTGATCTCAATCATAAACTTTCAGCTTTCTATTCTGATTTTAGAACCGCTCATATTTTCAAAATCGCTAAGGATTTGAAACTACAGGTAGATGCCTATTTCTGGACAAAGTATACACAAGATCTTGGCAGCTATCAGGGGAATAAAAACATCGATGCCTCGCTAATGTTGAATTTATGGAAAGGAAGCGGACAGTTGAGAGTTGGTGGAAATGAATTGGTTTTCAAAAGAAATGATTATTTACTAGAACGTGATTACGGAACATTCAGATCTGCTGAACGGATATATACCGATAGCAGACGCGTGTTCGTAGGCTTTACTTATAAGTTGGGAAAATCACGTATTGGAAAGCCTAATTCAAAATTAGGGAATGAAGACGCCATGAAAAGACTTTAAATATAATGGTAGCCTTGGCATTTACAACTCAGGCTTATGCCCAAAAAAATCCTATGGTAGGAGGTGCTGCAATGTATTCCAACAAGGATATTATCTTACCCTGCAGGAATTCAGCGCCTTTATCCATTTTTTATGTCCGCACTTATCGCAAATACGTTCAATTGAAGGCGCTAATTGTAAAATGTTCCCGCAATGAGTACAGGCATATTTCCCAATGTCAAAAACCTTTTCATTCGCTTTTTCAAAGAGAGCAGGCATTATTGGCAGCCCGTATTTCACCTTTTCATCGGGATAAAAAAACACACTTAAATTACCAGATGTTTCCAATATAGCAGTTTCAACTTGTCCTAGATGAGACACACTCTGTTGGCGAAGCTCAGAAAAGAATTCATCTTGTGCCAGGCTTTCTTTATTAAACCCATCTGTAAAAAATTCACCTTCCACAATTAAATAAACGCATTTCCCTTCAACCAAATCATCAAACTTATTGCTCTTGGCCATAAGATAAGTTGTGAGTCTGTAGGCTCCAACAATAATTCCGAAAATAACAACTGGAAATAACAATCCTATTTCTTTATAGAACATAGGATCACCGGCAGCAGAACCCAGACTAATGATGACCACGAGTTCAAAAACAGACAGCTGTCGGACTCCACGTTTCCCCAAAAGTCTCAAGCCAATAAGTATAATAAAATACATCAATACAGTGCGAAGTGATATCTCCAACAGAAAACCCCAATCCTCTTCCCCTAAAAAGAAGTTAGTCCAATCGATTTTAGTCATAGCTAGGTGAAACATTACTGCTATCATATTAGTGTTTTATAGATGAATAATTTCAACACATTGGAGTGGAGATTGTTTTACAAACTAAACTATCTTTATTATTAATACGATTAAGATATATTCAAAACAATTAACAGCCCACTTTGTTCAATAAAATAAATTAGACTACTTTTTACGTAAAATATTAACTGCCGATGCATGAAAACACCAACTCTAGTAAAAAACCTATAGTTTCAAAACTCCTGTTGATTTTAGGCCTTACAATTTTATTGTGCGCTGAAGGGTATCTTGGTCACCAGTTATACCAGCTTTCAGACCAACAGGAAAAGATTAAGGAGGATTACTCCAATATTAATAACATCAGTTCCGGGCTGTTCTCTGTGGAGCAATGGCGGGACAAGGTGTCGGCGATTGTAAGTAACCAGGTACGTGATTTTACGCTAACTCCAAAACAAAAGAAGGAACTTCAGAATGAAGTTGAGCAAATCATCCTAGCATTGATTAACAAGGCAGAAACACTGATAAATAAGCCAAAAAAAACCATCGACGGAAAAATCAAGAAATTTGTAATTAAAACTTTTGTAAATACCGATGGCATCAAGGAGAAAGCGCCATCATTCGCCAAACAAATCATCGATAAAGTTTACACTCCCACAAATAAAAAGCAGCTGAGCAAAATGGTGATGTCTAAGTTTGATGACTTGGAACGTGCGGAATACTTAGACAGTACTGTAGCTGCCACAAAGGCTGCCACCGATAAAGTCTATAAAAAATACGATGCATCCTCAGTTGAAGAACTAAACAATAAACTGATTTACTTACTGGCCCAAATCAGGACTGCAACTTACAATTATTCGTTCGGCATGTTAGGCTGCATCGTCATCATACTGGGTCTCTGGTGGATATTCAGAAAACGGGTCGATTTGCATGCCACCCTTTTCATCATGTCATTGATGTTCGCGTTCATTCTACTTTTTATAGGTTTAACGGCTTCTATGATTGAAGTTGACGCACGGATCAAAGCTTTGGACTTTGTGTTACTGGGCGAACATATTATTTTTGAAAACCAGGTATTGTTCTTTCAAAGCAAGAGCATTCTGGATGTAGTAAAAGTATTGATTGCACAACCAGATATAGATGCGGTGCTGGTAGGCGTCCTGATATTGGTTTTCAGCATACTTTTCCCCGTCATGAAACTTAGTGCAACAGGCATCCACCTGCTGAGTAAAAAGAAAATTGCCAGGAACAAAATCATCAGATATTTTGCCTTTCAATCAGGCAAGTGGAGCATGGCTGACGTAATAGTTATAGCGATATTGATGGTGTACATCGGCTTAAATGGCTTATTAGATAGTCAATTGAAGAGCTTAAACATTAAAAGCGATGATTTAAATGTAATTACTACCAATAATACTGCCCTACAACCCGGCTTTATCATTTTCATCAGCTTTGTATTGTACGGACTTATTTTGTCCACCATATTAAAATTCATTTCTCCCCATGAAAGCCACTAGAAAAATAGTTGTTCCCAATATTTTGCTCATTGTTGGCCTTAGTCTACTGCTTTGCGCAGAAGCCTGGTTTGGGTACCGCATAGCTACACTTTCCAATCAGCAAGAAGAAATAAAAACAGATTATAGTGTTGTAAACAACATCACTTTCGGCATATTATCTGTAGACCAATGGCGTGAGAAAATGGCAGCTGTGGTAGATGGAAAGATCAATGCGTTTAAGATGACGGTCGAAGATAAAAAAGCGCTTCAGAAAAAAGTTGAAAAACAATTATTTAGTCTTGTTGACCAGGCGGTAGCTGAGATCAATAAACCGCAAAAGAGTATTGGCGGTAAACTCAAAAAACTTGCTTTTAATGTTTTAGTTGACCCTAAAGAAATACGCGCCGAAGTGCCCCTTTTCGCAGCTACAATTGTTAACAGGATCAATAAACCGACAAGCAAAAAAAGAATTAAAAGCATACTCACGAGTAAAGTTGACCAGTTGGAAAAGGAAACTTTCGACAATACTGAGCCAGCTAGCATTACAGTAACCAGACACATCTATAAAAAATACCACGTCTATAATACAGAATCGTTTGAAAAAAACATCAATTTGCAGTTGGCCAGCATACAAACACTCCTATATCATTACACCTGTGCAATGATTGGCTGTGTGTTGCTAGCCCTTTGTCTCTGGTTGCTGATGAGAAAGCAGGTACGGCTTCATACCACACTTTATATCCTTTCCCTTTTGTTTGCCTTTATCCTGTTATTGGTAGGCATCACAGCTACGATTATAGAAGTTGATGCACGCATCCAATCGTTAAACTTTACACTACTTAGTGAAAAGTTAGCTTTTAACAATCAGGTGTTGTTTTTTCAGAGTAAGAGTATAATCGGTATAATTCAATCATTAGTTGACCAGCCTAAACCCGATGCAGTACTTGTTGGAATACTCATCCTGCTGTTTGTGGTCATCTTGCCTGTACTGAGAATGATTGGTAAAGGAATTCTTATATGGGGCAGAGATAAATACACCTCAAATAAGGTAGTCAGATTTTTAGCTTTTGATTTAAGTAAATGGGACATGGCCGATGTTATGATTGTTGGTGTTGCAATGACTTACATCGGTCTAAATGGGATCATAAAAAGTCAGCTAACTAATCTAAATATACAGGAGGAGTTGCTTTCTACTGTAACGCAAAATAA
>JBEBUV010000122.1:0-9064 GCA_040393085.1 Pedobacter hiemivivus
GGACATACTGTAAACGTATTCTAGTAATAGGACAAGTATAGAACATAAGACAGTATTTTTCTTTTGCTATCCTTTTGATCAGAGCAATAAAAACGCATAATCAAAGCATATTTATAGTAGAAGAAAAGCAATGTTTTTGATATTCTTAGAATTTATTTTTAATTTTTCGCCTTTAAAGTATTAAACAGAAAATAACATCAACATATCGCTTCATAAGCGAAAGAAAACATTCTAATGAAAAGACTCACATTTTTACTAGCAGGATCCATATTAATTTCATCATGTAATCAACAATCCAAAACATCGGATGGAAATCAAGAAACTGAAGTTCAAAATACTGAAGTTACAGCAACGACAGATTCAGTAGCATCTTCGAAAGGAGATAAGAAGTTTGATATTGAAACTATTCCTGTTTCTACAGCAGATATTGGCGAATTTCCATTCTTTACAGCTCCAAAAGGATCAAGATATATTAACAATGTGAAAGTTAAAGCCTTTGATTTTATAGTAGTAGCAACTGAAGATCGAGTTTTTGAAGTTGAAGGGAAAGTATATAGAGCATGGATTCATGAAGAGAAGAAAGATGGTATAGAAATTACTAACCGCTATCTTCTAAAAAGCTATGAAGAAGCGATTCTTGCTGCAGGAGGTGTTAAGATTTTTGAAGGTGAGTTACAAGGAAAGCGTTTAGAACAATACAATAAGTTAGTTACTTATGCTGGTGATGATGGTAGTTTTATCCCAAATGGTGGTCAACAAATGGTTACTTATGTTATTCGCCGTACTGATGGCAATATATATATCATTTTAGAAAAAAAGGATTATGCTACCACATCGTTTCAGATCGTTCAAGAAAAGCCTTTTCAGCAGACCATTAAGAAAATCACTGCTGATGATATTGTAAAAGACCTTTCAGAAAAAGGGAAATCAATCCTTTATATCAATTTTGCGGTCGACAAATCGGATATTACCACAGATGGGAAAACAGTGGTAGATCAAATAGCTAAAGCTTTGAAAAGTGATGCCTCATTAAAAATAGCAATAGAGGGGCATACGGATAACACTGGAGATGGAATGCATAACAAAAAGTTATCGAACGATAGATCTCTTTCGGTAATGAACCAATTGATTGAAAATGGAATTGATAAATCCCGTTTATCGGCAAAGGGTTTTGGAGCAGAACGACCGCTAGTAGCAAATGATTCAGAAGAAAATAAAGCTAAAAACAGAAGGGTTGAACTGATTAAAACTAATTAATCTATAATATACAGTTAATAAATAAGGCAAGATTCATTAGAGTCTTGCCTTATTTATTAACTGTATAGAGAAAACTCCCTAGGTACTAATATTAAACAGTTACACCACAAGCATGTAACATCAGGTTATGTAAATCAGTATTTTTAACAAATGGTTTTAATAGCTCACTTCCCGGGCCAAACATAGCTAGTTCTACATAATCAGCAGAATGATCCATAGATCCCCATCCTACAGATGTGTATTTCGATTGTACTAGTGCCAGGTCTTTGTAAGGTAGATTTCTTGGGTTATATAAGCCTTTCTCATCTATTTTTCCATAGTGAACCAATACTTGTTCAGCCTCAGCTTTAGTAATAGCATAGCCTTGTGCAGCTTCTAATTTTTCTATAAATGAACTTACCGATGTGTCTTTGTTTACACCATCCAATACCCAATTGTTGGTTTGTTTAAAGTTAAAGATCCTTTCAAAATTACGATCTGCATTTACACCATAAAATAAGCCAGGGTTGGCATTCCCATGGTCAGTGGTAATCACGACCAAGGTATCTCCACTTTTTTCCGCGAAAGAAATAGCTTCAGCAACGGCTTCGTCAAATGTAACCTGATCATAAAGTAGTCCGCCTATATCATTTGCATGAGCAGCCCAATCAACTTTTCCACTTTCTACCTGTAACACAAAACCATTTTTGTTTTTGCTTAAAGTTTCAATGGCACTTTTAGTCATTTCTGCAAGCGTAGGAACTTTTTCAATCAATTCCTTATCACTGGAACGATCTAATGCATAGGGCAGGGCATCATCTGTGAAAATTCCTAATAAAGGTTTTGAACCATTCTGACTTAGAAGTTGTTTGCGATCGGTAACAACGTTATATCCTTTCGTGCGCGCCTCTCCTAATAAATCTTTACCGTCTTTCCGAGAAGAAGAAAAATGTTTTAATCCACCACCCATAACTACATCCATTCCAAGATCCAAGTATTTGACAGCAATACCAGGTTCATCACTACGTTTTTTACTGGTAATACTAAAACCAGCAGGGGTTGCATGTGTGGCAGTAACAGTGGTCACAACACCAACAGATTTACCGGCTTTTTTAAACTTTTGTAGGATAGGTAGATTCTCAGTTCCATCAGCATTTACATTTAATGATCCGTTAGGGACTCTGATACCGCCACCCCAGGAAGAACTTGCAGCTGCAGAATCTGTAACCATAGAACTGGCAGATGCAGTATCCATTAAGGCCCGTGTAACTTTGTTTTGCTCATATAAGGAGATCCATTTACTTGATACTCCATTTTTACGACTAAGTAAAATATTAGCCATATTTAGCGTGCCGGTACTCATGCCATCGCTAACCATAAAAATAATATTCTTTGCTAACTTACCCTTATTCTCGGGCATGGTAACAGCCGCTAAGGTTTCGAATGGCGATAATAACGAAGACCCCAGGATTGCCAGTGATCCGCCTTTAAAAAAGTCTCTTCTTCTCATGCAACGAATATAATAAATTGATTCATTTAAGGGCCAAACGGATCAGATGATTTTGTATTTGTTAATAATATAATGATATATTCATAATATAAGACTAAAGTCATTAATCAAGTTTTTTTAGTAAAATCCCTTTTAAATGGGTATATTATGGGGGTAGGTATAAAAATACTTACATAAATTTATTATAAACTTAAATATTTTCAAATTTGGCATTAAAAAAGAGAGCAGGATTTAGGGGACGCTTACCCTTCAAAAAGAAAGAAGCGGAACATAGGATTAATGAGTTCATCACTTCTCCTGAAGTGAGAGTAACTGGTGAGGATATTGAAGCAGCAATATATCCATTGGCAAAAGCCTTGGAGTTAGCTGATGAGCAGGGATTAGACCTGGTAGAGATATCACCAAATGCAATTCCTCCGGTTTGCAGAATTATTGACTACAATAAATTCCTTTTTGAAAAGAAGAAAAAGGATAAGGAAATCAAGGCTAAAGCCAAGCAAACAATTATAAAAGATATAAGATTCGGTCCAAATACCGATGAGCATGATTTCCAGTTTAAACTTAAACATGCAACATCATTTCTTGAAGCAGGAGATAAAGTACGTGCCTTTGTACATTTCAAAGGTAGGGCTATAGTCTTTAAGGACAGGGGAGAGATACTTCTTCTCAAATTTGCTCAAGCATTACAAGAAGTAGGTAAAGTGGAATTGTTTCCTAAACTTGAGGGCAAAAGAATGTTCCTCACATTAGGACCAAAAGCCGGTAAAAAATAAATTGAGGTGCCAAATCGGCACCTTCTTATTCTTTTCTATCTAAAACATCTTTAATCTTATTCGCATTTTCCATTAACTCGGTAAGATATTCCCAATTTTCCTTTTCAATACAGGACTTAAATTTCCTAAGTTGAGTGATATGCTCATTTAATACATCAAGTACATTTTCCTTATTCTGTTTAAATATTGGCATCCACATCGCCGGACTACTCTTGGCCAACCTTACAGTACTCTCGAAACCGGCACTGGCTAATTCAAAAATGGCATTTTCTTCTCGTTCTTTTTCCAATACCGTATTGGCTAATGCAAAAGAAGTAATGTGTGAAATATGGCTGACATAGGCTACATGTACATCATGATCTTTTCCTTCCATATAAACATTGTACATACCAAGTAAAGTATACAAATGCTCGACTGTTGCCAATGCATCTTTATCACTATCAGAGGCGTTACAGATTACATTAGCCCTTCCCTCAAAAGCATCATCCGTAGCTGCTTCAGGTCCGCTAAATTCAGTTCCCCACATAGGGTGAGTAGCAATATATCGGCCCCTATTTACATGTCCTTTTGCAGCTTCCAGCAGAGATGTTTTAGTAGACCCGGTATCCAATACAATCTGATGTTGTAGTTGATCTAACACACGTGGTAATAATGCAGTACAGACACTTACAGGCGCACTCAGAATAATCACATCACTGTTTGCTACAGCATTGTCCAGATCCGTTATTTCATCTGCAATTCCAAGTTCCAGTGCTTTAAGGGCGTGTTCCTCCTGATTATCCACACCATAAACTTTGGAGGCAAATCCCTTTTTCTTTAACATCAAGGCCATGGAACCGCCAATTAGTCCGAGGCCGACTACTGCTATCTTCATTGTATCTTAAATATATGCTGATTAATGTTTTTTACTTATTCTGCTTATTGCCTGCTCAAATCTGGACAGGTCACCACAAAGACTGATTCTGATATAGCGATTACCCTGAGTCCCAAATATACCACCTGGTGTCAGAAAAACACTTGATCCATAAAGAATTTCATCACTAAGTGCATAAGCATCATTATAATTATCTGGAATTTTTGCCCAAACAAATAAGCCTACCTGCTTAGGTCCATATTTACAACCGAGGATGTCCATAATTTGATATACCTTTTCTCTACGTTCAGCATAGATACTATTGATATAGTTATACCAATCAGCACCCAGACTTAATGCTTTCACTGCGGCTAATTGTAATGGCATGAACATTCCACTGTCCATATTGCTCTTGAACCTTAAAACTTCTTCAATTCGTTCTTTTGATCCGCAAAGTACCCCAATACGCCAGCCTGCCATATTATGTGATTTACTTAAAGAGTTTAGCTCCAGAGCTACATCTATAGCACCAGGAGTCTCTAAAATACTTATAGGATAGTCATTCAGAATAAAACTATAAGGATTATCGTGTACCAGCAAAATATGATGTTCTTTCGCAAAACGTACAAGGCTTTCGAACAAACCAGGGCCTACCTGCTGACCAGTAGGCATGTGCGGATAATTTACAAACATTAGCTTTACTTTGCTCAGGTCAGTAGCGGCCAGGGCTTCAAGATCAGGATACCAATTTTGATTCTCCTGTAACAAATAAGAAACAGCCTTACCACCAGCCAACTTAACGGCACTGCCATAAGTAGGATAACCAGGGTTAGGAATCAAGGCCTCATCGCCCTCATTCAAATAGGTCATACAAATATGCATGATGCCCTCTTTTGAACCGATTAACGGTAATACTTCAGTATCTGGATTTAAGCTCACACGGTACCACTGCTGGTACCAGTCTGCAAAAGCTTGTCGCAGTGCAGGAATACCCTTATAACCCTGATAACCATGCATTGCAGGATTGGAAACGGCATCTTGCAGCGTTTCAATTACCTCAGCATGAGGAGGAAGATCAGGACTGCCAATACCTAAATTGATAATGCTTTTGCCTTCTTTATTCAGGGTTTCAATTTCCCTTAGTTTTTGGGAGAAGTAGTATTCACTGATACCCTCCAGTCTTTTTGCAATCATGATTTTAGCTTGCTACACATTAGATACTGTTTAGTTTTAAAATATTATCCCCAATATTTAAAACGGCCTAAAATAATAATTTTTATTACAGGGTTTAACTTTTATGTAATATTTAAAAAACATTAATATTTCTGAATAGGAGCCCTTGGTTATTTTGAAGTCACATTTATCAGCTTAACACCCGATCCCTTGATAATCACACTCCCTTGCAGTACCTTTATTTCAATAAAAAGTAAATATATGAATACTGAAAAAGCTATTTTGGCCGGAGGATGTTTTTGGGGCGTAGAAGAATTGTTCAGACATTATCCCGGAGTAATTTCAACAGTAGTAGGATACACTGGAGGTGATGTAGTCAACGCAACTTATAGAAATCATGGTACCCATGCTGAAGGTATCGAGATTATATTTGATCCCTCAATATTATCATACCGCAAGCTTCTTGAATACTTTTTTCAAATTCATGATCCAACAACCCGTAATAGACAAGGTAATGATTTAGGGACTTCCTATCGCTCTGCTATCTTTTATACAGATGAAGCACAACTTGAAACAGCGAATACATTAATAGCCGATATGGAAGCTTCAGGTATATGGCCTGGCCCAATTGTTACAGAAGTATTACCAGCAGGCGATTTCTGGAATGCTGAAGAAGATCACCAGGATTATTTGCAAAAGAACCCTTATGGTTATACCTGTCACTTCGAGAGACCTGACTGGAAAATGAGTTAAGTTTTAACTATCGTGATCAATATCCAGGTTGAAGTGATAAAGTAAACCAGCAAGGTTTGATGCCGAGAATTTTGCCTGTTTAATCTTATTAACAGATGGGTCAAAACCAAAATTAAGTGCAGTACGGAAATCTACCTTTTCTAAAATAGAACGTACAAAACTGGTGCCCGACAAATCACAGTTCTGAAATACACTACCTGTAAGATCCGCCTCTTCAAAGTCTGTTTCTTTAAGTGAGCAATCAGTAAACTTAGTTTTCTTAAGTTTTGTGCCGTAAAAGGTGCTGTAATCCAATTGGCTTTTCTCGAACTTAAATGAAAATAGAAACTTATTGCATTTCGAAAAATCGATCCCTAATATTTTGCAATCACTAAAAGTAACATCCCTAAAGCCTGTACCATTTACAACAGTTAAGGAAAAGTTGCACTGTTTAAAATGACAGTCAACGAAATCATTATGACTTAAATCACTTTTAGTGAAATCGCAGTTTACAAATTCACAATTGATGAATTCCCTGTTTTTAAGTTGCTTCTCAGTATAATCAACGCCGGTAAATGTTTTGTCCTGGTGAACAGTAGTTTCAGATTCGCTCATATAAATGGGTGTTTTTTTATAAAACGCAAAGATACCGAACAAAGGTTTGCATTCAAATAAAATGCTTCTCCAAATTATAGGATTATTCCAAAGAGTTTTAAAGCCATTTCATCGGGTGAAAATGCCTTTCTACCTATTCTTCATTTCAGAGGTGGATTTACCGCCATACATTTGAATCATTAACCAATTGAAAAACAATTTAAATCTACCCTGTATGAAAACTTTAAAAAACATCTCAATCGCAATCGCTCTTTTAGTATCTGTACAATTCAGCTACGCACAATCACCTGCAATGAAAGCACCTGTTAGTTACCAATTGAAAAATGGAATGACAGTAATCGTTGCCGAAAATACTGGAACACAAAAAGTATTTTCCACGTTAAGTTTTGAAGGTACAAATGTATATGTTGCCGAAAAAGCAGCAGTACAAGAACTGGTAAATACTATTTTAGCTCAGCAGTTACCTGTAATTCACCCATCATTAAGCTTCACAGAAAAAGGAATCAACCTTGCCGCTGCAAATGTTGATCAATTTGAAGAAGCCTTAGGTGCAATGTCTGCTTATGTAGCAGCTCCTCAATTTACAGATGAAGCTTTAATAAAAGCGAAAGCAGCAATATTAGCACACATCACTGCACAGAATAAATATTATGCTAAAAGTGTAACAAAAACAGCAGTTCAAAATTTAAAACTGACTGATGTAAATGCTTATTACAGTAGCATTATTAATCCTGCAACGGCTTATTTAACAGTTGCCGGAAATATTAAACCAGCTACAATTAAAGCATACGCTAAAAAAGGATTTAATTACTTCAAAGCTACCGACAACCAAAGTTCAAGAGAATATCTGGTAGCTAACTATTAATAAATCTCATAAGGTCGTTCATGACGATCAATGCTCGATGCTTATGAGCGAATCATAAGCGATATAAAACCAATAATAAATTGGTGAAATTAAACAGGGTGTTTGGGACTTCGGTTCCGGACCCCCTGTTTGTTTAACCCGATTTTAATATGGAGATGCTGCTAAAAAATTAACCAATTTGCCTTTATTACTTTCGTAAATAAAATCTTTAAGCGCTTGACCAGGGTACTTACTAAAATCACCAATAATGGCAAACTGTATACGGTAATTGGAACACTTTTGAAGTAGTTCTGCGGCAATACGAGTTTTAAGATCGAAAAATTCAGGGGTAATATTCTTTTCGTAAATAAGGACTTTATCAAATCCCTGATAATATAAATCAACAAATAATTGTAGCCCATCTTCAGGGCTGTTAATTAGAATGTTATCAGAGATAACTTCAGCTATTTTTATAGCTTCGTTTTCATGTGTTATAATCTGCATAAACGCAATTTAAACAATTTGAAATTAAACCTTTTTCAATCTCAGATGTTCTTAGTATAAAATATTGGTTATGAAGACACTAAAGTTATTTATCATGCTGCTTGGAAGTGGGATGATATTGTCCTGTAGTCCGATAACAAGGATAACGGGATCCTGGGTCGATCCATCCTCGAAAGGGAAAATGCTTGATGGACAAACCATTTTTATTGCATCACTAACAAGGAATATTAAAGTTAGAACGGAACTTGAAAATGGATTTACAAGTCTGTTAGCTACAAAAAATGTGAAAACTGTAAAAGGAAACGACTATTTTAATCCTGAGTTTTATAAGAAAATACCAACTGAAAAGGTATTACAAAATCAAATTAGAAATTCTGGAGCAAATTATGTCCTGACTATTTCAATGATCAATAAAGACAGTGAAACAAGGTATGTTCGAGGAACAAGAGGCTATGCACCTTATCCTTACTATAGATGGTATGGTGGCTTTTACAGCTATTATAATTACTGGTACCCTATGTTTTATGAACCAGGTTATTATGTAACAGATCGTACTTATTTCATGGAAACTAATCTATACGATTTGACAGGAAATAAACTGATCTGGTCAGCACAATCAGAGACTGTAAACCCAGGTTCTATTGATAATTTTGTAAGAACTTATCCTCAAGTATTGGTTGATCAACTGGTAAAAGATGGCCTTTTAAGTATGTCCAGGAACTAATCGCAATAAAAATGCTACGAACAGCATTGATACAATTTCCAGAAATATATGTATGTTGCAGCGACTAATTAAAAACATACATGAAAAGACTTACTATGGT
>JBEBUV010000123.1:0-9011 GCA_040393085.1 Pedobacter hiemivivus
TTTTTAGTAAAACCACTGCAAGTAAGGGGTACTTACAGTCCAGTTAAACTCCATAACTCCAATCCCTACGCCGGCATTATCCGGATCAGGTGCATACATCTTTATACAGATGTAATGGGTATGCTCTCAGCCTGTTTTTGTGTTTTATAGCAAAACAAGGCACCCCCTTTTGATGCCACAAATGTACCTGCTTATTTTATCAATAGCAAGAAATGTAGTTATTGTTACGCTGTACGGATAAAGCTGTGCGGATAGAAGATTACCTAGTTCGGATAAACTGGTCGACTGCAGTAATAGCATTATCAAGCCTGCTTTCTAGTCCGCCGATGATCTTGTAGTTGGCATTTAACGCCTTTAGCTCCTGTTTCCATACCTCCATAAAATGCTCGCGTTTATGTGGGAAATCACGCAAGGGGTCTTCCTGCCAGGGGAGGTCGATGTCCATCAACAGGTATAAATCGTAATGATATTCCGGAAGTGCTTTTAATACAATCTCTGGGGTTTCACCAAATACTTCATCACTCCAAATCTTTACAGTAAGGAATGTAGTATCACAAAATATCAGGTCCTTTTGTGCCACTGCCAATATAGATTCTTCCAAAGCAACCTGTCCATGAAACATATTGATTTCGTCCTGTAAATCGCAGGGCTCTGTTAAAGCAGCACAATAATAACGGGCATATTCAGGTACCCATAAGGTATTGTAATGCCTTGCCAATTGTTGTGTAATGGTCGACTTGCCCGTGCTTTCCGGACCAACGATGGCTATCTTTTTAAATTGCTTGTTCACGGTAGGTCCTCCTCCAGTCTAAATATCCTTTAATAGCAATAGCAACCAGGAAAGCGTAAAATATTGCACTAAGGTTCAGGTTTTTATAGATATATAATGGGATGTAACAGATGTCGACAATAATCCAAAGGAGCCAGTTTTGTAAGATTTTTCGGGTTAGTAACATCTGAGCAACAAAGCTCATGGCTGTACAAAAACCATCTTCGTAAGGTACATCGGTATTGGTAAAGTGATCTAAGAATAGGCCCAATAATATAGAGAGTACCACAACGGCAATACCGGCCAATATCCAACCCTTTCTACTTAGGTTTTCAATAGGTTTATCATGAGATACTTCTTTCTTCCTCCAATAATACCAGCCATATAATGCCGTAAAGAGGAAATAAAATTGAAGAGCCATATCTCCATACATTCTGGCTTCAAAAAAGACGAAAGCATACGCAATGACACTGATGATGGATATGGGCCAACTCAATATGTTTTCTTTCGCAGCAAGGTATATACAAGTGAAACCAGTGATCACACCCAGCCATTCCAACCATGTGGTATGTTTAAACTGATCAACGATTAACTGAAGGAATTGATGGGCCTCAAAAAGCATGGTCAAAAGTACTGACCTGATTTGATTAAAAAAACAGATATGATCTTTTATAAGATTTTAAAGTTCAGGATGTATTAAAATTGCTAATTTGCCGTTAGTTTAAATGTGGTTTTAGTTTAAAATGTGATTGTATAATCATTTATATAAACAAAGGGACAAAACACCATTGTTAATGGCTTTTTATAAATAAGGTGTGATAAATTAAATCATTATGAAACGAACAGTTATAAATTATTTAATGATAACAGGATTGGCTTTAGGGCTGCTTTCTTTCTCTTTTATTCAATCGGGAAATATTAGAGGTAAAGTGCTCCCTGCAGAAGCGGCTTCTGAGGTATATGCTATACTGGGAACTGACACTCTGAAAACGGTGGTTAACAACGGTAATTTTGCTTTCCCAAACATTAAAACAGGGACTTATACTATTCTTGTAAAAGCAATTCCGCCGTATCAGGATGTATCTGTAAAAAATGTAGCGGTAATAGACAGTGTAACTACTGATGTTGGCGTAGTTAAAGTCCAGCAATAAAGCTTTTATTATAAGCATATTAGGAGGTATTTGTGGCCTCCTTTTTTATTTGTAATGGTTTTTTAAAAAATAGCTGATTTTTAATGCGTAAAACCGTAGCTTTGCATCCCGACAGATGAGTCGGAGTTTTACCTCCTATCAAAGGAATACCCTCTCGACTATTTCTGGTCTGAACTGCATTTTTTTTACCACTATTTATAACATTAGACTTTTTAAAGCCTTATGCCTAAAGACACCTCCATACGCTCAGTACTAATTATCGGATCTGGACCTATCATCATTGGTCAAGCTTGTGAATTTGATTATTCAGGATCTCAAGCCGCATTATCTTTAAAGGAAGAGGGAATCGAAGTATCGATCATCAACTCTAATCCTGCAACAATCATGACCGACAAGGTGATTGGCGATCATGTTTATCTTTGGCCTTTAACCGTAGATTCAATTGAGCAAATCTTACAAGAACGTAAGATTGATGCTGTATTGCCTACTATGGGTGGACAAACGGCATTAAACCTTTGTATAGAAGCTGATGAACGTGGGATTTGGGAAAAATACGGAGTTAAAGTTATCGGTGTGGATGTTGCCGCAATCGAGAAAACTGAAAACCGTGAGGCTTTCCGCCAATTAATGGTTGATATAGGTGTGGGTGTAGCTCCATCTAAAATTGCTAACTCATTCCTTGAAGGTAAAGAAGCAGCTCAGGAAATCGGTTATCCACTTGTAATTCGCCCATCGTATACCTTAGGTGGTTCAGGTGGTGGTTTCGTACACAAGAAAGAAGAATTTGATCAGGCTTTAAAACGCGGACTTGAAGCTTCTCCAACCCATGAGGTATTGGTAGAAAAAGCGGTTTTAGGATGGAAAGAATATGAGTTGGAATTGTTGAGAGACAGTAATGACAATGTTATCATCATCTGTTCAATCGAAAACTTTGACCCAATGGGTATCCACACAGGTGATTCAATCACAGTGGCGCCTGCAATGACATTGTCTGACCGTTGCTACCAGGAAATGCGTAACCAAGCCATCAAAATGATGCGTGCCATTGGTAACTTCGCTGGTGGATGTAATGTACAGTTCTCGGTAGACCCGGATACTGATGATATCATCGCGATCGAGATTAACCCAAGGGTTTCCCGCTCTTCGGCTTTAGCTAGTAAGGCGACAGGTTATCCAATCGCTAAAATAGCGGCTAAATTGGCTATCGGTTACAACCTTGACGAGTTAGAAAATCAAATTACTAAAACTACGTCTGCATACTTCGAGCCTACGCTTGATTATGTGATCGTAAAAGTTCCTCGCTGGAACTTCGATAAATTTAAAGGTGCTAACATGGAGCTTGGTTTACAGATGAAATCTGTAGGTGAAGTAATGGCCATCGGACGTACTTTCATTGAAGCATTGCAAAAAGCTACTCAGAGTTTAGAAATCGGAAGAGCTGGTTTAGGTGCTGATGGTAAACATAACCGTAGCATTGACGAAATCATGCATGGTCTTGAGCATCCTAGTTGGAACCGTTTGTTCCTGATTAAAGATGCAATGACTATGGGCGTACCTTTGGAGTCGATCCGTAAGGTTACCCGTATCGATAAATGGTTCTTGTCACAAATCCAGGATTTGGTTCATCTGGAAGTGGAACTTAAACGTTACTCATTAAACAATATCCCTAAAGATTTCTTCTTTACATTGAAACAAAAAGGATTCTCTGATATTCAGATCGCTTACCTGCTTGGAAATGTAACTGAAGATGAGGTTTACGAACGTAGAAAATCTCTAGGTATCAAACGTGTTTATAAAATGGTAGATACTTGTGCTGCGGAATTCCCTGCACAAACACCATATTACTACTCAACTTTTGAAGAAGAGAACGAATCTATCGCTTCTGATAAGAAAAAGATCATTGTATTGGGATCAGGACCTAACCGTATCGGTCAGGGTATTGAATTCGATTACTCTTGTGTACATGGTTTGCTTGCCGCTAAAGAAACTGGTTTCGAAGCGATCATGATCAACTGTAACCCTGAAACGGTATCTACAGACTTTAACATGGCGGATAAGTTATATTTTGAGCCTGTATTCTGGGAGCATGTACGTGAAATCATTGAACTGGAGAACCCAGTAGGTGTAATCGTTCAGTTGGGTGGACAAACTGCTTTGAAAATGGCAGAAAAGCTACATGAGAACGGTATCAAAATCATCGGTACTTCATATAACGATATGGATACTGCTGAAGATAGAGGTCGTTTCTCTGATCTTTTGAAAGAACTTGATATTCCTTATCCAAAATATGGTGTTGCTGAAAATGCTGAAGAAGCAATTGTTGTAGCAAACGAAGTTGGTTACCCAGTATTGGTTAGACCAAGTTATGTATTGGGTGGACAAGGCATGAGTATCGTAATTAACGATGAAGATCTTGAAAAAGCAGTAGTTAAGTTATTAGGAGATCTTCCTGGTAACCGTGTATTGATTGACCACTTCCTGGATAGAGCAGAAGAAACTGAATCAGATTCAATCTGTGATGGTGAGGATGTTCATATCATTGGATTGATGGAACATATTGAGCCAGCTGGTATCCACTCTGGAGATTCTAGTGCGGTATTGCCACCATTCAGCTTGTCTGAAAAGGTAATGAACGATATGGAGACTTACTCTAAGAAAATTGCAAGAGCATTAAACGTAATCGGTTTGTTAAACATTCAGTTTGCAGTTAAGGATGAGAAAGTATATGTAATCGAGGCTAACCCAAGAGCGTCAAGAACTGTTCCTTTCATTGCTAAGGCTTACGATGTTCCTTACATCAATATTGCAGCTAAAGTAATGCTGGGTGTAAACAAGTTGAAGGACTTTACCATCGAACGTAAGCTGGAAGGTTATGCAATTAAAGAACCAGTATTCTCTTTCGATAAATTCCCTGAGGTAACTAAAGAATTAGGACCAGAAATGAAGTCGACAGGTGAATCTATCAGATTCATTAAAGACACTGAAGATCCTTACTTTATAGCGCTTAACAGAGCCAAGTCAATGTACTTGTCTAAATAAGCACTCTAATAAGATAAAAATTGAATAGAAAGTCCCGAAAGGGACTTTCTACATTTAAGGATAAATTGTTTGTCTAATATTTTAATCTTTAGTCCAGATTCTAGTGTTTAAATCCAGATCTTTAATAATACCATACATGAACCTGATCACTTCGGTATCTTCTTCTAAAAGATTTGGATCAAGGAGTGTTTTGTGTACGGGAGGTTCAAAGTAGTTTTTGTTCAATGGAAAAGCAATGAAAACGCTTGAATCAAAAAAGGAAACAGAAATGGTATAACTACAGCGCTTATTCAGTTCGCAAAGGCGCTCCATCATCCCTGGGGTAAGTATGTATCGCGCTTCTACCTGATCTGTTGAGTAGGTGACGAAATTGCGGTTAAATTCAGGACTTTCTAATTGTACCAATTCCCGGCCCGAAGACGAGAAAATAGGCATTGTCTTGGATATCCATGCACCAAATGTGGCGCCAATATCTTTAGGTCTTACAACCGTTATACCGTTAAAATGTTTGTTGAAATCAGCATGAAAAACAATCCCCTTTAATATCGTATGCCAATGTGTTTGCGTACCATTTTTAGTTCTAGTTTCGGTTTTGTATTCGGCATGAACTTCAGAAAAGGAAAGTTTTGTTTTTCCTGAAATTCCATAAATCTGATCCTCACTATTGTACCGATCGGGTTTGGTGCTAAATAACTGAGAATAGATAAACTCGCTTTCTGATAATCCACTCTGATATACAAGATCCAGACTTTCGTCAATAGACTTAAGTGCAAAGCGTACAGCTCCTTGTTTAAAGTAATGCCTGTATTCGTTAAATTTAGTGTTTCCTTTATTGTAAAAAACAATGCCTGTAATCAGCACAATGCTACCAACTATTGCCCCAGCTATAGCCAGAGTGCCAGAAACAATACCAGCAACAATAAGTAAAATACCTCCGCCAATAAAAAGATAGCTTTTTACTCTAATAGCAGCAACTTCTTTCCGTTGAAGCTCTAATTCAGCAAGTGTATGTTGTAAAGCTTCCTGTTGAAGCGTATTTGATGTCATTAGCTATTAAAAAGATCCTTAGCGCTAATATTTTGGCGTTCTTCCTCAGTATTCGCAAGTACATTAATGGCTTGATAATTCATCATTCCAGCAATAATACTTCCGGGAAACATCATAATGGCGTTATTGTAATCAGTAACAGAGGAGTTATAAGTTCTCCTGGCAGCAGCGATTTGTTCTTCACTTTCTGTCCATGTTCTTTGGAGGTTTATAAAACTTTGATTGGCTTTTAAGTCAGGGTAGTTTTCAACATTAACCATTAATCCTTTTACACTGCTGCTCAATTGTCTGTCGATTTCTAATTTCTCTTCATTGCTGACATTTGAATTCACTGCTTTACTTCGTAATTCAACGATTTTACCAAGCAGGTCGCTTTCGTAAGTCATATATTGTTTAACCGTTTCGACTAAGTTTGGTAAAAGATCAAAACGTTTTTTAAGCATCACATCAATAGCAGAAAAAGCATTGGTGACCTGATTTTTCTTCCCGATAAGTGAATTATATAATCCAACTCCAATCAGAGCAACTACAACAAGAATTATTAAAGCTATAATCATCTTTCTGTTTTAATTTTATTCTATAAATATATATAATTTCAAATCAGATGAGCAAAAAAAAAATCCTCGTTACCTGACGATAACGAGGATAATCATCCCTATTGTTTTGTTATAATTCATAAATGAACGCTAACGTGAATACATAGGCAATTAATAGACCGTTTTTAAAAATATTTATCTTTGAAAGATAAATGTCTGTATTTCAGTGTGGTATATGATTGACCTTTTTTTGTCACTTCAAATAATTGGGTAAACAAATACTCATTATGCGGATTATTGGGGCTAAACAACCTCATTTTTCTACAATTTATCCGAATAAAATAGAAAAGACATCTTCAATTTTACTTACTGCGGTTAATTCAATTTTATACCGTTCAATAATTAAACCTTTCATATTATAGTTCGATATGAAGATTCTTTCAAAACCAAGTTTTTCTGCTTCAGAAATACGTTGTTCTATTTTATTAACGGCTCTGATTTCTCCGGATAATCCAACTTCGGCAGCAAAACATATTTTTGATGGAATGGAAATGTCTTCATGTGATGAAATAATGGCTACCATAATAGCTAGATCAATCGCTGGATCTTCTACCTTGATGCCGCCTGCAATATTTAGAAATACATCACGCGTACTCAATCTGAATCCACATCTTTTTTCCAATACCGCGAGCAGCATATTCATCCGTCTGGTGTCAAATCCATTTGAAGACCGTTGAGGCGTTCCATATGCTGCGGTGCTAACCAATGCTTGTGTTTCAATTAACATTGGTCTGGCGCCCTCCAAAGTAGCCGATATGGCAATTCCACTCAGTTCTTCATCACGTTGTGAAAGTAGAATCTCTGAAGGATTCGAAACCTGCCTTAATCCGGTGCTGTTCATCGCATAAATGCCAAGCTCTGCTGCGGCACCAAATCTATTTTTAATAGAACGTAATATGCGGTAAACATGATGCCTGTCACCCTCAAATTGCAAAACAGTATCCACCATATGTTCCAGGATTTTTGGCCCTGCAATGGTTCCATCCTTTGTGATATGGCCAATAAGGAATACCGGCGTATCTGTTTCTTTAGCGAAACGTAATAACTCAGCCGTACATTCTCTGACCTGCGAGACACTTCCAGGGGTAGATTCAATATGTGCAGAGTGCAAGGTTTGAATTGAGTCTACAATAATAATATCCGGCTCCAGTGTTTCAATTTGCTTAAATATATTCTGTGTTGATGTCTCAGTTAAGATATAACAATCGGCTGTTGGCTGATCAGTAATTCGCTCAGCACGCATTTTTATTTGCTGCTCACTTTCTTCACCAGAGATGTATAAAATCTTTTTACCGGGTATGTTTAGCGCAAGCTGTAACATGAGTGTTGATTTTCCAATTCCAGGTTCTCCGCCAATCAGCGTTACGGAACCAGGTACCAATCCACCACCAAGTACACGATCTAATTCAATATCACCCGTTAAAATACGTTCTTCAGTAATAGATTGGATTTGATCTACTTTATTAGGTTTACTTACCCTTTTGCTCTCTGAGCTGTTTTGCCAACTTGGAACTTTGCTGGTCGACTTTTCAATCACCTCTTCAACAAAGGTATTCCAGGAATTGCAGGAGGGGCATTTGCCCAGCCATTTTGCGGATTCATACCCGCAACTCTGACAAAAATATGCTGATTTCGTTTTAGCCAACTTGATTCAAATTTAGGGTTAATATAGAATTACCTTACCGATAGGATATGTGCTCCTAATGTAATCCACATAAGGGTTTACAAATTTAGGCTAATTTCCAGAAATATGAGGCAGATCAGAAAACTGTAGTTAAAAAATAGAGTGCGACCAAATAAGTTAAAAAAAAACAGGCCTGATTTCTTAAAAAACATCAGGCCTGTTTAAACAAAATGATTTGTTATTATAATTTGATCTCCTCGTCTTTCGAAGAAATAAAATGAAATTCAGTGAGGTTATAAGATGGTACAGCTTTAACCTTTATACGCTGTCCAAATTTAAAGAACCATTTCCACTGTAAAGAAATCAATCCTTTTTTAATGAAGGCTTCGATGTACGGGTGTACACAAAGCGTAATATTTTTTTCGTTTTGCTCCTGCAAAATATAGGTCAGATTGTTTTCAATGTCGTCCATTAAAACAATACTCGCCTTAATCTCTCCCGTACCATCACAAGTAGGGCATTTCTCACTGGTTACGATGTTCATTTCCGGTCTTACACGCTGACGGGTAATTTGAACAAGTCCGAATTTACTTGGAGGAAGAATGGTATGTTTCGCACGGTCTAACATCATTAGATCTCTTAAATGATCAAACAATATCTTTCTGTTTGCAGGCTTGTGCATGTCAATAAAGTCGACCACCACAATACCACCCATATCACGTAAACGCAATTGACGGGCAATTTCTTTAGCCGCCTCTTTGTTTACCTGAAGTGCATTCTCTTCC
>JBEBUV010000124.1:0-8915 GCA_040393085.1 Pedobacter hiemivivus
AGTAGCGCCCTGCCAATTCTATTCATAATGCAAAATTAGATATTTTTATAATGGATTTATTCATAAAAGTACACCCGTTTTACGCGTTGCGAAACGTTCGTGAGTATTTCATAGGGAATGGTATTAATTTGCTTAGCTAAAGTTGCAATAGTTAACTGATTATTAAACACAATCACCTCATCACCAGTCTTTACATCCAAGCCAGTTACATCGAGCATACACATATCCATACAAATAACGCCGACAGTAGGCACCAATACACCTTTAATCAACATCCTACCTACCCCATTTCCAAATGCACGGTTATAACCATCCGCATAACCTATTTTTACAGTCGCAATTGTTCCATCACCAGACAATAAGCCGCGCCTCCCGTAACCTACGGTTTCATCCGCTTTAATATGTTTAATCTGAGTAATTGTTGTCTTTAAAACACCGACTGTCTGCAGCCCTTTATTATCCTTTAATCCAGCATCAAACCCATACAAACCAATTCCAATCCTAACCATATCCAACTGTGCATCGGGGTGACGGGTAATAGCAGAAGTATTTGAAATATGTTTGATGATTTTATAGTCTAATGCATTACCTATAATAGTGGATATATTATTGAATCGTTCAATCTGATGTTTTGTAAAATCATCATGAACACCCTCATCACTACCAACGAGGTGAGAGAATATAGAAGCCACCTTTATCTTTTCAGTCCCTTTTAAAATATTCAAAAGTTCCGGTAAATCTGGTTCTTCAAACCCTAAGCGATGCATTCCTGTATCTATTTTTAAATGTACAGGATAGTTTATCTCATTCACAAAGTCGATAAAACTGTTCAGTATTTCTAAATTATACAATTCCGGTTCAAGCTTATAACGTACAATTGCATCAAAAGCAGAAGGCTCCGGACTCATCACCATGATCGGCATTTTTATGCCGCCTTTTCTTAGGGCAATTCCCTCATCAGTATAAGCTACGGCGAGATAATCTACTTTATGGTATTGCAATAAATTAGCAATTTCGAAGCTACCACTCCCATAAGAAAAAGCCTTAACCATAGCCATGATCTTCACTCCCGGATGTAGTTTAGCCCTATAGAACTGTAAGTTACCAGCCAAGGCATTCAGGTCAATCTCCATAACAGTATCATGAACTTTCTGCTCAATTAACTTACTAATTCGTTCAAATTCAAACTTTCTGGCTCCTTTTACCAGGATAGTTTCATTGTTAAAATGCAGAGCGGGGAAACTTTCAATAAAGCCCTGAGTACTCTCGAAAAATATAGTTTCCATTTTAAACAAACTGCGCAAAGCCATAATATTTGGGCCTACACCAATTAGTCGGTCTACATTTTTCTGTTTCAGCAAGGCCGCTATTTCCTTATAAAGTATTCCATTGTCTTTACCTGTCTCATGAAGATCAGATAATATAAGTGTTCTTTTAGGATGTTGATTTTGTATATTCAAAAAATCGAGAGCAATTGCCAGAGAAGAGATATCAGCACTATAGGAATCGTCGATAACTGAGCATTGATTAATACCATTTTTTAACTCCAGGCGCATGCTTACTCTGGTTAGTTTGTCCAGGCGCTCATCAGTTTCCTCAGGAGTATAGCCCAGCGCCAATAAGGTTGCCCAACAAATAATAGCATTCTCAACCGAAGCCTGATCATTGAATGGAACAAGACAGGAGATTTCAACCCCTTTATATTTTGCTATAATATAATTTTGGTTATCCACAGGTTCAATGAACAGAATCTGCAGATCAGCTGTTCCATGAAGACTCCATGAAAACTTGGTTTTACCGGGTAAATTACTTTCAGAAATACCATCTGTATATTCTGGAGCATAGATAAACAGCTCTGTGTCTTTAAATAATTTTAATTTTTCGTGAAGCTTTTCAGTTGCAGAGCTAAATCCCTCAGCATGAGCCTCACCTAAATTTGTTAAGATCCCTATGCCTGGCTTTATTATTTCTTGAAGCGCATCCATTTCATTCCCTTTAGAAATCCCGGCTTCAAAAATACCCAGGGTATGGTCAGCATCTATTTCCCAGACAGAAAGTGGAACACCAATTTGGGAGTTAAAGCTTTTAGGACTTCTTATAATATTGAAATCAGCAGCCAGTAATTGGTATAACCATTCTTTAACAATTGTTTTCCCATTGCTTCCTGTTATCCCGATTACTTTTAAATCGTATTGCTCACGGTTATATTTTGCAAGACGTTGTAATGCTAACAAGACATCATCCACTAATAATATATTAGCATCTGCATATAGATGGGTATATGTATCATTACTGATTACAAAATTTCTGATTCCATTTGCATAAGCATCAGCAATGTATTCATGACCATCTCTTTTACCTGTTAAAGCAAAAAACAAGGAACTTTCAGGATCCATGACTACTCTACTATCAATTACCAATTTCATAATTAGGGTCTCGTTCATTTTTTTGAATGACTTAAGTCCTAAAATTTTTGCAATATGGGTAATGGTAAAAGTAGAATTGCTCATTCGACAAAATTAAACTTATGCTCCACTAGTTCATACTTTTTATGCGTTTTCATAGAAATATAATTGGTTTTCATCATTTCTAAAGCTGTAGAATAAGTTTGTTACCTACTAAATTATGCTAAATTTTCTTTACAAAATTAAGGGGCTTGAACTGAACAAAAAGAATAGAAAAAACAGATTCAAAAATTCGGCGCTTTCAAATAAGTTACTTAGCTTTATATTAAGAGCGTTAATGGTGTCCCGATGGTTCATAATCGGGACACTTTTTTTTTGCAAAAAAATTCTGACCCAATTAAACAATATTTCTACTGTTTATCTTAGTAAAGATCTTCCGCCGATTGCTTTAGAGTATTTTGTTCCATAATAGACTCCAATAAAGCAATAGATTCCTGCTCCGGACTAATCAGATCTTGTAAAGTCACCCTATCCAACAACTGATCTACAGTAAGTTGTATCATTTGCCATAAAGAGCGTATAGAGCAATCAATAGAATTAGTGCAAAGTTTTAATGTACCGGGATATTCTTCACAAAACTTCTTACTAAACAATGAACCACCCAATACTTTCATCACCTGATTAATATTAACATGATCAGCAGGCTGCGCCAAAACATATCCACCTTTATTTCCTGGCGTACTATTGATATAACCGGCAATCCTCAAAACCCGTGTCAACTTACCGACATAAGCTGTAGACAACCCTTCCGACTCACTTATTGCAGGTATAGTAATCCCTGCTTTTTGATCATGCCTGGCAATGCGAAGTAAAATCCTTAATCCGTATTCCTCTTGTGCTGTTATCTTCATTACTTTAAATCATTCACTTACATAAACCCCAACTCTAAGCGGGCACTTTCAGACATCATGTCTCTATTCCAAGGTGGTTCCCAGGTAACAACTACAGATACCTCGTTCACGCCTTCAATTTCTTTTACTTTTTGCTCCACTTCCTGTGGGATCATCTGCGCTGCAAAACAACCAGGCGCGGTAAGGGTCATCACAATCTGAACATTATTAAACGGAGCCATTACCTCAGTTTCATAAATCAACCCAAGCTCATATATACTTACTGGTATTTCAGGATCATATATAGTTTGCAAGCAATCAATAACCTTTTGTTTCAATTCTTCCTTATCCATGAGCTATTAGTTTTTATGATCATGCATCATTTTATAGGCAAGTGCATAATTCTTCATCTGTTTTATCATGGCTAGCAAACCGTTAGAACGGGTCTGTGCCAGATGAGTCATCATTCCTATTTCACTTATAAAATCCATTTTAGCAGATAAAATTTCATCCGGTGTATGGTTTGACAGCACTTTAATCAGCATACTGATCAAGCCTTTTACAATCACAGCATCACTATCTGCCTTAAAAACCACCTTATCATCCTGATAAGCAGCGGTAAGCCAAACGGTAGACTGACACCCTTTGATTTTATTATCTTCTATTTTATAAATATCTTCAAGTGTTTCCAGCTTTTTACCGAGGTCAATAATGTATTCATACTTATCCTCCCAGCTATCAAACAGTGAAAAGTCTTCAATAATTTCCTTTTCTATTTCCAGTATCGGCTTCAATTCCATCAGGTTAACATTTTTATAGTTTTATTCAGAGCTGTAACTAATACATCGATCTCTTCTTTCTGATTATATAGTGCAAAAGAAGCCCTCACAGTACCAGGAATCCCAAAACGCTTCATGAGTGGTTGCGTACAATGGTGACCAGTTCTAACGGCAATACCCATATTATCTAATAAAACCCCTATATCCTGAGGATGCACACCATCCACTACGAAAGAAACCAAGCTAACTTTATGTTTGGCCTGACCGATAATATTTAAGCCCGGAATAGCCTGTAATTGCACCGTAGCATAAGCAAGCAAGTCTTCTTCATGAGCCCTGATCTTATCCTTTCCAATATCTTTCACAAAATCCAGCGCCGTTTTTAAAGCGATGGTATCTGCAATATTTGGTGTACCAGCTTCGTATTTATAAGGCAAGTCATTGTAAGTAGTTTTTTCAAAAGTCACCTCTTTGATCATTTCTCCACCACCCATAAAAACAGGCATACTTTCTAATAAATCCCCTTTTCCATACAGGGCCCCTACTCCTGTAGGTCCGTATACTTTATGACCAGAAAAAGCAAAGAAATCACAATCCATCTTCTGTACATTAATATCCAGATGAACGGCCGATTGCGCACCATCAACTAGGACTTTTGCACCCACTTTATGAGCTTCAACTATAATTTCCTCAACAGGATTTACAGTACCCAGTGAATTAGAAACATGAACAATTGCCACCAATTTGGTCCTATTGCTCAACAACTCCCTAAATACATCCATATTAAGCTCCCCATTATCATTTACGGGAATAACTTTTAAAACAGCTTTCTTTTCTTCGCAAATGATTTGCCAAGGTACAATGTTAGAGTGGTGCTCCATCTCAGAGATAATCACCTCATCCCCGGCGTTAATATTTTCACGGCCCCAGGTATAAGCAACCAGGTTAATCGCTTCGGTTGTACCCCTTGTAAAAATGATTTCTTCAGCAGAAACAGCTCCTACAAATTCCTGTACAGCAACACGTGTTGCTTCAAAAGCAAGTGTGGCCTCTTCTGCAAGTGTATGAATACCACGATGAATATTGGCATTATAATGTGAATAATAATGGCTCAGCGCATCAATCACGCATTGTGGCTTTTGCGAGGTAGCTGCATTATCAAAATAAACCAATGGCTTATCTTTCACCGTTCTGCCCAAAATTGGGAACTGCTTTCTTAGTTCTGTGATTACCATTATACAATTGATAAATGATCGTAAATCAGTTTTTCTACATAGGCACGTATAGCCATTGGCTTAATTTGTGCAACAATATCTGCTGCATAAGCCTGTAAAAGCAATACTTCTGCCTTATCTCTAGGAATCCCTCTGGCTCTTAAATAAAACAGCGCTTCCTCATCAAGTTGTCCGACTGTACAACCATGTGAACATTTTACATCATCAGCAAAAATCTCCAATTGTGGTTTTGTATTTATCGTAGCATTGTCCGACAAAAGGATATTTTTATTGGATTGGAAAGAATTTGTTTTTTGTGCATCAGGCTGAACCATGATCCTGCCGTTAAACACCCCCGTTGATGAATCATCTGCAATACCTTTATACAACTGATTGCTAAAGCAATTCGGCTGCCTGTTGTCGATTAAGGTGTGATTATCCGCATGAGTTTTGCCTTTTAACAGGTAAAGTCCGTACAAATGTGTTTCATCACCCTCCGCATCTAATATCAGGTTCAGGTTATTACGGACAATTCCACCGCCCAGCGTAATGGTTACCGTGTGTACATAGCTACGTCCAACTTGTGTAATATGTGTGGTACCTACCTGACTGGCATGTGCAACATCATTTTGGATCTTATAATATTCTACAAAAGCACCTTGTTCTACCACCATTTCCAATACTTCGTTACAGAAGCTATCGGAAGTTCCCAAAGTAGCATATGTTTCTGTTAGCTGTAGTTTGCTATTTTCAGCTACATAAATAAGATTGCGTGGTTGCGCCAGTATCGGCTGAATTCTGCTATCCATAATATGATAAACATAAATAGGATGCTGAGGCGTTTTCCCTTTATGAATATAAACAAACAGTCCCTCGTCAATAAAAGCACCGTTAAGTGCATGAACTCCATCTTTAAGGTAAGAGCTACTTTTATTAAGATGCTGTCCTAACAAGTCGCCATACCCACCTTTAACGGCTTCTTTTAGCGGCAAGACAGTCAATTCATCAGAAGGAGAGAGAATAGTCGATAAAGAGGCATCAAAACGCCCATTCACAAATACCAGTTCATTGGCTTTATGGTGGCCGGGCATTCGCAGTACATCCAAGTCAGCAGCGTTTACATCGGCTGTTCCAGGTTGATAAATCTGTTCAAATAAACTGCTTACTCCTGTATATTTCCAATCTTCCGTTTTGTAAGTAGGCAGACCAGTTTTATTAAAAACATCAAAACTCTCCTCTCTAATGGCAGCAATGCTTCCATTCGGATCGTTCTGTTGCAAAGAATCAAATTGTACTTTAAAATAAGTTAAATCAATCATTCCACATATCTTTTAAAACCTGCTATTGTGCAGTTATATTTAAATCATCGGTAATAAAATCATAGCCCTTTTGTTCCAGCTCTAATGCCAGTTCTTTGGTACCCGATTTAACAATACGGCCGTTAAATAAAACATGTACAAAGTCTGGCTGAATATAATCCAGCAAGCGCTGATAGTGGGTAATTACCAATACAGCACGATCAGGATTATGCAATTTATTGATCCCATTGGCAACGATACGTAGCGCATCAATATCCAAGCCTGAGTCTGTTTCATCTAAAATGGCCAATTTAGGCTCTAGCATAGCCATCTGAAAGATCTCATTACGCTTCTTTTCTCCGCCCGAAAAACCCTCATTAATAGAGCGGCTCAACAAAGACTGGTCGATCTCTACCAGCTTCATTTTTTCTTTCATGATCTTTAGAAAAGCCACGGAGTCCAATGGCTCTAAACCCTGGTATTTACGCTTTTCGTTTACTGCAGCCTTGATAAAGTTTGTGGTGCTTACGCCAGGAATTTCAACAGGATATTGAAAAGCAAGGAAAAGACCTTCACGAGCGCGGTCTTCCGGAGATAGTTCCAGTAAGTCCTTATTTAAAAAGCTCACTTCTCCTTCCGTAACCTCATATTCCTCTCTCCCTGCTAATACAGAAGCTAAGGTACTTTTACCAGAACCATTGGGCCCCATAATAGCATGTACCTCTCCAGCTTTGATTTCAAGATTAATTCCTTTTAATATTTGCTTACCTTCTACGTTTGCGTGTATATTTTTTATTGATAACATTTCTCTTCTATTTTTAATTAACCTACGCTACCTTCCATACTAACTGCCAATAATTTTTGCGCTTCAATAGCGAACTCCATTGGCAATTGGTTCATGACCTCTTTCGCAAATCCATTTACAATAAGCGCAACGGCTGCTTCCTGATCAATCCCCCTTTGTCGACAATAGAAAAGCTGATCTTCACCAATTTTTGAGGTGGTCGCTTCATGTTCAACTATAGCTGTTTTATTTTTAACCTCAATGTAAGGGAAAGTATGTGCACCACATTTATCGCCCAATAACAAAGAATCACATTGCGAATAATTCCGAGCATTTATGGCTTGTTTACTTGCTCTAACCAATCCGCGGTAACTATTCTGACTGTAACCGGCAGAAATACCTTTAGCTACAATTCTGCTGGTAGTATTTTTACCGAGGTGCATCATTTTAGTACCCGTATCGGCTTGTTGATGGTTATTAGTAAAGGCTACAGAATAAAACTCACCAATAGAATAATCTCCTTTTAAGATCACACTAGGATATTTCCAGGTGATAGAAGATCCTGTTTCTACCTGCGTCCATGATATTTTGGAGTGGTTTCCTTTGCAGATCCCTCTTTTGGTTACGAAATTATAAATCCCGCCTTTACCCTCTTTATCACCCGGATACCAATTTTGAACAGTAGAATATTTGATTTCCGCCTTTTCCATAGCAATTAACTCTACTACAGCAGCATGGAGCTGATTTTCATCCCGCATAGGCGCAGTACAACCTTCCAGATAACTTACATAACTTTCATCTTCGGCTACAATCAGCGTTCTTTCAAACTGACCACTGTTCTCGGCATTGATACGGAAGTAGGTAGAGAGTTCCATTGGGCACCTTACCCCTTTCGGGATATAACAAAACGATCCATCGGTAAATACTGCTGAGTTTAATGCAGCGAAGTAATTATCAGTCATAGGAACTACAGAGCCCATGTATTTTTTCACCAATTCTGGATGTTCTTGTATGGCATCACTAATAGAACAGAAGATCACACCAATTTCGGAGAGTTGCTTTTTAAAAGAGGTGGCAATGGAAACACTATCCATTACTACATCCACTGCGACCCCACTAAGGCGCTTTTGTTCGGTGATAGAAATACCAAGTTTTTCAAAAGTACTCAGTAACTCAGGATCCACTTCATCCAGACTGTTTAATTGTTTTTTTGGCTTCGGCGCTGCGTAATAAATGATATCCTGATAATTGATTTTAGGATATTTAACATTTGGCCATGTAGGCTCATCTAGCTTTAGCCAATGACTATACGCTTTAAGTCTCCATTCTAACATCCATTCTGGCTCATTCTTTTTATGAGAAATCAACTTAATCACCTCCTCATTAAGACCTTTTGGAATGGTATCAGTATCTATATCTGTTACAAAGCCATATTTATATTCGTTTAAAACGGCTTGCTCCAGGGTTTCTTGCTTTTCTTTCATAATAGGTTTCTTTTGAAAGATTAATGTATATACAAATATACCCCCTTTTGTCTATCTATAC
>JBEBUV010000125.1:0-8714 GCA_040393085.1 Pedobacter hiemivivus
CAAATTTTGACCAACAAATAATGTTGAAAAAGTGTTATTTTGCAAGTTGATTGTATATTTGTTTATCAAAATTAAAACATTTTAATGGTAAAAAAGAAAATTGGAAACCTTTCTACATTCCTCTCAGAGATCGCTGTACATGGTATACAGGAAAAAAAAGGAAACGACATCGTAAGGTTAGACTTAAGGGAACTCAATAGTTCTGTTTCTGATTACTTTATCATCTGCAACGCAGATTCCGCAACTCAAGTAAAAGCAATTGCAGACAGCGTAGAAAAAGAAATCTATAAAAATACGCAAACGAATCCATGGAGAAAGGAAGGTCAGGATCATGCTGACTGGATTATCCTTGATTATTTTGACGTAGTAGTACACATATTTAAAACTGAAAAGCGCGAATTTTATGGAATTGAAGACCTTTGGGGTGATGCCTTGTCTACTTCCTATCAAAGCGCATAATCATTCAACCCCATTTTTTTGAATTATAATGAAAGAGAATCCAAATACGAAGCCCAAGTTGATTAAGAGAATACCTAATATTCCCAAGAAACCTCAAAAAGGTTCTAAATTCAACATCTTCTGGGTATATGCAGCTATTATTTTAGGCCTGATTATGTTACAGGTCGTGTTTAGCGGCGATACTGCTAAAACAATTACCTACCAAACATTTGAAAAAGAAATGTTATTACCGGGTGATGTGGAGAAAATCGTTGCCTACAAGCACGAGGACATAGTTAAAGCTGAAGTCTTCATTAAAAAAGACAAGCTAAAAGAAGAAAAATATAAACAATACCAGCACAAAAATAACTTTGGTACTGCTGAAAGTCCAACCGTTTATTTCAATGCCGGAACAATAGATGGTCTGAAAGCCGATCTGAAAGAATCTCAAAAAGACGTTCCTCTTGATCAGCAAGTTTCCGCTGAGGTAACGAGCAGAACCAGCTCATTTAACTCCTGGTTCCTAACCATCATTCTTCCTGTATTATTATTTATAGGTTTCTGGATATTTATCATGCGCCGTATGGGCGGTGGTGCCGGTGGTGGTGGTGGTCAGATTTTCAATATTGGAAAATCTAAAGCCACATTATTTGATAAAGAAAGCCAGGTTAATGTTACTTTTAATGATGTAGCAGGCCTTGAAGAAGCAAAAACAGAGGTAATGGAAATCGTAGATTTCCTTAAAAACCCTAAAAAATACACCAACCTGGGTGGTAAAATTCCTAAAGGAGCATTATTAGTAGGTTCACCTGGTACAGGTAAAACATTATTGGCAAAAGCTGTAGCTGGTGAAGCTCAAGTGCCTTTCTTCTCCCTTTCAGGATCTGATTTCGTTGAGATGTTTGTGGGTGTAGGTGCCTCACGTGTTCGTGACTTATTTAAACAAGCGAAAGATAAAGCGCCTTGTATCATCTTTATTGATGAGGTAGATGCCATTGGTCGTGCTCGTGGTAAAAACAGTATGATGGGCGGTAATGATGAGCGCGAGAATACCTTAAACCAGTTACTGGTTGAGATGGATGGTTTCGGTACAGACTCCGGAATTATTATTCTGGCCGCAACTAACCGTCCTGATGTACTAGATGCGGCTTTATTAAGACCTGGACGTTTCGACAGACAAATATCTATTGATAAACCCGATTTAGTTGGTCGTGAGCAAATCTTTAAAGTTCACCTTAAGCCAATTAAAACAGATCAGATTGTTGATGCTAAAAAACTTTCTGCACAAACTCCAGGATTTGCTGGTGCCGAAATCGCTAACGTTTGTAACGAAGCCGCTTTAATAGCTGCCCGTCGCAATAAAGATTTCGTTGATATGCAGGATTTCCAGGATGCAATTGACCGTGTTATTGGAGGCTTAGAGAAAAAAAACAAAATCATCTCTCCTGAAGAGAAACGTATAGTAGCTTACCATGAGGCAGGTCACGCCATCGCAGGATGGTACCTTGAACACGCTGATCCATTGGTTAAAGTATCTATCGTACCACGTGGCGTTGCAGCCCTTGGTTATGCGCAATACTTACCTAAGGAGCAATTCCTGTATACTACAGAGCAGTTAACTGATGGTATGTGTATGACTATGGGTGGACGTGTAGCGGAAGACATTGTTTTTGGTAAAATATCAACCGGAGCACAAAATGACCTGGAAAGAATCACTAAACTAGCCTATGCTATGGTGACCATTTATGGTATGAACAAAACCATTGGTAACATTTCATTCCATGATCCGCAAAATGAATACAACTTCAACAAACCATACTCAGAAAAAACATCAGAAATGATTGACCATGAGGTACGTTTGATTATTGAAGGTGTATATACAAGAACAAAAGATCTGTTAACAGATAAAAGAGATGGTTTAGAAAAACTAGCTCAGAAATTAATTGAAAAAGAGATCCTTTTCCAAGCCGATTTAGAGGAAATCCTAGGCAAACGTCCTTTTGATAACCGTACCACTTATGATGAATTCGTAAATGGAACAGGTGATCAGAAACCTGCTGCCGAAGGATTATTGCATGATGGAGTAAGCCAACCGGCAGATCCTGCAACTCCGATAAACCCGGTAGAAACTGAGTCTTAATCACAATATTTATGGAGCTGCCGTTTTATGAATGAAACGGCAGCAAATCCATTCTCTTATGCAGGAAAACATTGCTTCAAAAGAGCTCATGCTAAAAAAGATAAGAAAAGCTCTTCTGGAAAGAAGAGATAACCCTTATCCCAATTTAGAAGACACCCCTCTTTATACTGAAAATGAAGATCACAGGGAATATCCTGAAATCTTATTCGCCGAACAGCTTACCGCTGTCTCTGGAAACTTCATCTTCTGCGAAAACGGAATAGAATTTATTGAAAATATACTTCAACTGGCTGAACGGTTTAACTGGAGAAAAATCTATTGCTGGGAACCTGAATTGCAGAACCTCCTGGCAACTTATGAATTCCCCTTTTACCAGACCGATAAAGACTTCGAAATGGCTGAAGTTGGAATAACCCTTTGCGAAGCATTAATTGCCCGTAATGGTTCTATAATGGTCTCTAATCAAAATGCCGCAGGCAGAAGGTTAAGCATATTTCCACACCATCATATTGTAATCGCTCGTACCGGACAAATGGTCATGGACCTAAAAGATGCATTTAAACTCATCAAAAATAAATACGGCAACGATATTCCATCTATGATCAGTACGATCACAGGACCAAGCAGAACAGCAGATATTGAGAAAACTTTAGTTCTCGGTGCACACGGACCTAAAGAATTATTCGTATTTTTAATTGACGATTTTTCTTAATCTAATATATTTATCTTAGTTTTATACTGTACACCAAAACAGTATACGGTTCAAAATGGGCATTAAAACAACACTACACTCGGTTATAACGGGTACTGGAAGCTATATTCCAAAAAACATTATCTCAGGAAATGCCTTTTTAAACGCCTCGTTTTACGATAATGGCGTAAAATTGGAAAAAGAAAATGCTGAGATTATCAGTAAATTTTCTGAAATCACAGAAATCAATGAACGTCGTTATATTGACGAGGATCAGGTAAGTAGTGACATTGCCACAATTGCCGCACAACGTGCAATTGATGATGCCAAAATCAATAAAGAAACACTTGATCATATTATATTCTGTCACAACTTTGGTGATGTAAGAAGTGGTAGTAACCGCATGGATATTCTGCCTTCCCTTGCAGCAAAAATAAAACAAGCCTTACAAATTGAAAACCCGGATTGCGTAGCTTACGACCTTATTTTTGGTTGCCCAGGTTGGGTACAAGGAGCAATTCAAGCCAATTATCTGATCCAGAGCGGCGATGCTAAACGGGTAATGGTGATTGGTGCTGAATCACTTTCCAGGATTATAGATCCGCATGATCGTGACAGCATGATTTTTTCAGATGGTGCCGCTGCTGTAATTTTTGAAGCACAGGAAGACGAAGAACCTCTAGGCATTATTGCACACAAAACACAAACTTATGCTGCTACACATGGCTCATTACTGGTTATGGGTAAAAGCAATAACCCTAATGAACAGAATGGCAATGCCTACCTGAAAATGAATGGTAGAAAGCTTTATGAATTTGCCGTAACAACTGTCCCACAGGTAGTAAAAAAAGCCATAGATAAGGCAGGAATAAGCATAGAAGATATAAAAATCGTTTTCATTCATCAGGCAAATGGTAAAATGGATCATGCCATTATGAAACGTGTATTTAAGTTGTATGGACTGGATACTGTTCCGGAAAACCTGGTGCCAATGACCATTTCATGGCTTGGGAACAGCTCAGTAGCAACCATTCCTACCCTGTTAGATTTAGTCAGAAAAGGTCAGGTAGAAGGATATAAGATCACTAAAGGAGAATATGCAATATTTACGTCTGTAGGCGCGGGTATGCACATCAATGCTTTTGTATACCGCTTTTAATTTATCCTTTTTAAGCTATCTCTAGCCTCGCTTTCAATACTGTTCTCATATTGATGGCCTTTCATATTAATAGCCGTATTGAAGCTGGCTTTTGCTTGGCCATAACTCCGCTTTTTTAGGTAAATTTTACCCATAAACAAAGCAGAATTTGCAGCGAAATAAGCTTTAAGACCTTTACCATAAGTAACGGCTTTCTGATAGTTTTCAAGAGCGACATCTGTTTTGCCGAGCTCTTCATTATTCCTTCCCAGGCGATAAAAATACTCCGTTCTGTCTTTTATCTGCTTCAAATCTGCTTCTTTAATACCTGAAAGTATCTCAAGCGATTTCGTATAATACCCCCCATCAAATAATAACCTCGCTTTTAACAACCCAACATTAGGTTGACCGTCAGCAATTTCATTCATCGACTGTTTATCACGCTCATTTAAAGTATAACCAGCCTCCTTTACTTTTGTAGCATATTGTGCATAACCCTTTGTATCACCAGAGATCAATTCTATCCAAGCCAAATGCAGATAAGTATCCTTTATATAATTTACCCCCTTATTACTCTGTAAAAACCTATTAAAGTAGCCTGCTGCAGATAAGTCCAGCTTATTTAACTTTGCAATTCCCATCAAATAATCCAGATAAGGAAACGGTTGATACTGCTGCCCCGTAGGCCGACCTGCAAGTGTGGTGATAGCTTCTTCATTATGTCCTCTTTTAGCGCTTACGTACGCCCTAAGATAAGACTTCAACAAACTGGAGTCAGAGACCCTGCCAAGGTACTTAGCGGTCTCAGTGTACGCATTTGCGCTGTGTGTAACATCTACAAGAACAAATGAATAGTAAAATACTACCTCTTCGTAAAATGGTTCATAAGCAGTGCTAGGTAAACTTGTAGCCAACTTTTGCATCATAGCCAAGCCGGTCTTTACATTTCCTTTAATTCCAAAAGTAGAAAGGGTGCGCTTCATAAAACCTTCGGGCAAACTACCAAGAACAGCATTTACTAATCCCAATCCTTTTGCATTTAATGGAAAAGATGGATATTTCTTTGCATTTTCCTGTAAATACGCATTCGCTTTTTTGATCTCTAGCGCAGCATTAAATTGCTCCCCAAAACGGGTTCTAATCAATGCCCATTGCAAGTTAATTTCAGCCTGCGCATACAAACTGTAAGGTGACTTCTCTGAATCATCCTCAATCTGACTCAACCTAGAACTTTTATTACCTTTTAAACGGTCAAAATCACCTTTACTTGCAGAGGTCAGTAATTGAAAAAAGTCTATATAATTTTCTAGTAATGGCACTATAGAATTGTTTGGATTGCCTTTTTTTTCTAAAGCTACAAGCTGCCTGGCAGCATTTAGTTTCAATTCAAATATAAGTCCGTAAGCTTTCTGACAATT
The DNA here is from genome assembly GCA_040393085.1 of Pedobacter hiemivivus. Lineage (GTDB taxonomy): Bacteria > Bacteroidota > Bacteroidia > Sphingobacteriales > Sphingobacteriaceae > Pedobacter > Pedobacter hiemivivus_A. Next base: position 5,826 of record JBEBUV010000125.1, read on the forward strand.
CGCATTAAAATCAAATTTAGCAAACAATGCTCCGGGAAAAAGGAGCATGAACATCATTAAATAAACATTCTTTCGTAAAAAGGATTTCTGCATATTTCTAGTTCTTTGTAGGTTTCCATTCAAACATAACGCAAATTCAAATGGTGATGTATGATTTAGCGATAAATTTAAGCACAAAAAAAGGTCAGATGGAATTTCTGACCTTTTTTATATTTTTTGACTGGTTTTTATGCCGATGCTACTTCTTGTGTTAATGCTTCATCAACTAAAATTCTACCGCAATGCTCACAAACGATGATTTTTTTACGTTGACGGATATCTAACTGACGTTGAGGTGGAATCTGATTGAAACATCCCGAACATGAATCACGATCGATAGTAACTACAGCCAATCCATTGTTAGCATTTCCTCTTAATCTTGTGTAAGCGATCAACAGTCTCTCATCAATTTGAGTTTCAGCTTTATCTACTTTTTTAAGTAGGCCTTGCTCATCTTTTTCCGTTTCTGCAGTAATGGTTTGCAGCTCACCTTTTTTAACTTCAAGATCTTTTTTTCTTGCTTCTAAATCCGCAAGCGCTCTATCATAGATTTCAGTTTTAGATGCAATATCGAATCCGAACTCTCTGATTTTCTTCTCACAAACCTGAATTTCAAGCGTTTGTATCTCTACCTCTTTAGTTAAGGCATCATACTCACGGTTGTTTTTAACGTCTTTTAATTGAGTCTCGTATTTTTTGATCAGGCCTTGAGCATCCTTGATCATATTTTTACGTGTTACAATTGCATCTTCAGTATCATCCAATTCACCTTTGAATTTTTGGATACGTGTTTCCAGACCTGCAACGTCATCTTCTAAATCGGCAACTTCCATTGGAAGCTCACCACGAATCTGACGTATTTTATCAATCTGGGTATGCAGGGTTTGTAATTCGTATAATGCTTTTAGCTTTTGCTCTACAGTTTGTTCCATTAAATGAAATAATTTATTGGGTTTGTGTTATGCTCCGTTAAACGGATTGCAAAGTTAGGAAATTTTTCTTGAATAATATCTATCAACAAATCGGATGTAAATTGTTCACTTTCAAAGTGTCCGATATCTGCGATCATCAATTTTTCATCGGCATCAAAAAACTCATGGTATTTAAAATCTGCGGTAACAAACGCATCTGCCCCTGCAGCAATTGCCTCTTTAAGCAAAAAGCTTCCAGATCCGCCACAAACAGCCACCTTACGGATTTTTTTAGGCAGAATATGAGTATGTCTAATCACCGTTGCGTCCATATTGTCTTTTACCATTCTTAAAAAGTCTTGTCCATCCATCGCCTCTTCCAGCCAACCGATCATTCCGGCACCAACATTACCCAACTTATTTTCCAGTGGATAAATATCATACGCCACCTCTTCATAAGGATGATGCTCAAATAAGGCCAGCAGCACTTTCCTCTCGTCTTGAACCTTAAAGATCGTCTCTATTCTAATCTCTGGCTCCTGATGTTGAATTCCAATTTCACCGACAAAAGGATCTGTACCCTCGCCTCCTTTAAAAGTACCAAAACCTTCCGCATTAAAGCTACATTCACTATAATCAGAAATATTCCCGGCTCCGGCGGTAAAAAGTGCATCTCTGAGTACTTCAGATTGTGCAACTGGGCAAAAAGTAACCAGCTTCTTTAAAATAGAAGATTTCGGACTCAATACCTTTGTGTTCTTTAATCCCAATCGGTTGCTGATTACGCCATTTACGCCGTAAGCAACATGGTCCAGATTAGTATGTATTGCATATAAAGCAATATTATTTTTGATAGCTTTTAATACTACTCGCTCCACGTAGTTTTTTCCAGTAATTTTTTTCAATCCCTTAAAAACGATTGGATGATGGGTAATAATCAGATTGCAGTTGTGTAAAATAGCCTCATCAACAATGCTTTCTATACAATCCAAAGCAACTAAAGCTCCTCGGATTTCCTCATTTGGATCACCTACAATCAGGCCCGAATTATCATAATCTTCCTGATAATTTAACGGAGCAAAGGCTTCCAGGTGCTTTATTAAAACAGATAACCTCATAATCTGTAAATATACAATAGATTTTAATTACTGCATACCTCCCATTTTTACCAATTGCAAACTTTCGAAAACCATTTTCTGATTATATTCGTAAGCCAAACTTTTATGATTAACCAAATCAATAATAGTACCTATAAAACACAATCCAAAAGTAAAAAAGTATAAAATACCCATACCAATCTGTCCAACCAGAAACCTTGATAAGCCGAAAACAAAGAAACTAAGTATACAATACAGAATCATATCATCCGGATTTCTTCTTTTCCCGCTATAAATCATTAAAAATGCCCTCAGTTGTGGTTCACTAAACCCTGTAGTTGCACTTTGCAAATAGGAATACTCTTGTGGCGCAATGCCAGGCAGAGACATAAACGGTGAATCAAACATATCTTTTCTCCTTATATTTTAAGTTTAAAACCTTTCGGTTTTTTAAATTTATTATCAATAAAACCAGTATCCTGTTCCCAATAATTAGTAGTGCCGGGATACCAAACCAATGTTCATCTATACTTGCCTGGATATTCCCCTGCAGCAAATGCCCGATCGACCTGCCAATCCCACATCCAGGGCACCAGTTAAATCCCATACTGGCAAGTGGACAAAGTGTAAAATGTGCTTCATGCCCATCTGCATTTAAATTAGCAACCCCCAGTAACAGCAAAGCTGCTATCCAAAACAATAATTCAAAAGGCAAACGAGTTAATATTTTCATTTTTTGTCTCTTACTAAACCCAAGTCTTGCAATTTACAATTTAGTCCTTAACAATTAGATCTCCGCCTTATCACATATCACATATCACATATCACATATCACATATCAC
>JBEBUV010000126.1:0-8553 GCA_040393085.1 Pedobacter hiemivivus
AGAAGCGGGAATAATCCTACCGATCATTCCCGCCCATCTAAATTAACGCTCTCAATATAAAGACGCTTAATAAAGCATATTATTGTGTACGACCAAATATTTTTTTAATCTAATATTTATCATCATAGCGTCTAAAATACCCGCATTCTTTTAATGCTTCCTTATAGAATTGAGTATCATTGTACTGTGATTTTAAAATAGAGAAGTACTTCCCAAAGAAAATAGGTTCAATATTACTATTCCAGCTGTTTTCTCCACTTTCTGGTTTATTGTAAGAGCGATTATAACTTTCATTGCGTTCACATTTACTCGCCATAAACATGGATTTTGCTTTCTGTTCTTTCGTTTTAGCGTTGTTGGCTGCCATCAGGTAATATTTCTCTGCAATTTTATTGGATATTAACATCTCTCTGAAAGCAGCAGGTATTTCATAAGGTGAAGAGACGTCTGCTTGCATTATTTTTGCGCTGTAAAATTGCCTGGCATTGCCATAAAAGGTAATGTTATAAAAAGCATTGGCCAGTAAGTAAGCATTATTATATACGTTATTACCTTGTTTTATTTCGGCTTTCATATTTTGCATGGTTTTTAATAAATCAAGTATATATAAATCTTTGCTTTGTTTCTTGGCATGATCACAGTCGTGACAATCATTTATACTTATGTTAAAAGGATTGGCAGGCATTACAGAGCCTTGACTCCCTGTTTTATCCATCATCAGAATGGCTTCGTCAATTTTATCCTGATAAGTAAGAACAAGTGCCTGATGGTAATAAAGGTCATTTACAGTGTATGGGTAATAACGGAGCATTGCCTGTTCAAAAGCTGTTTTATTTTCCTTTTGAAGTAAGGCTTTCATTTGTTCTATCTTGTTATTCTCCTTATAGAAATCATCATAACTGCTAAAAGCATTTGCTTTAACTGCGTCTCCTTGTTGTTTATACAAATCTGAAATTTTAAGAATACTCTCACTTAATGCTTTATTAAATCTCAACGATGGAACACTGTCTTTACCAGCTTTAAGGTCCGAAAACCAGTTCAGTGATGTTAACATTTGCTGTTCACTATTGGCATCTATTCTTTTAAGTTCATTTATATATAAAGTCCAATCTAATATTTTGTATTGCGCCATAATAAGCTTGTCGCCTTTTGGAAGTTGTTTTTTTGCAATATTATAAAAGCTCTTTGCATCTGCATTATTGTGGTTCAGCACGTTTAAGTACCCTGCAGCAAGATTCCAGAAATAAGGTTTTGCTGTATTGTTCTTTGAAGCAATGCTGGCTATTAAGTCGGTGTTCTTTTTTAAATTGCTTTGAGTAGTAGAGTCAACCTTTGAATGATAATCGCCATTTAAAGAGTATTCAGTTTGGTTAACAATCCTTGCCAGCAAAAGATCTAGCTTTTCTGACTTTGGGTCTAGCTTAATAATTTCTTGAATAGCGCGTTGTGGATCATAATGGATGCCAAGCAGGTGCCATAGCGTAACTTTTTCGGCTGTATTTTTAGCCATACTCAGGGTTTTGTGCCAGTCAGCTTCTTCCTGAGGACGAAAGCTCCATTCTGCTGGAATCTTAGTTTCCCATGAATAATTGTAACATAAACTATTGAGGTAGTTGGATACTGCATAGTCTCCGTTTTTATAATGCCAACCTGCAACATAGCCTAGTGTACGATAGTACATCATGTTTTTTGGAAAAGCATCCTTAAAATCATTAAAGGTTTTTAAGGTTTTGGATGTTTCTGATGATATGGCGGGATCTCCTTTTTCTAAAAAATATTGATACCTAACCACTTGAAACCATAACCTCTGTTTAATAAAAGAATCTTTTGCTTTTTTAAAACTTGTCATTAAAGGTGTTTCCAGCTTGTCGGATGGTGCTGACGCCGGTTTCAAATCCCAGTAATAGTTGTCATCTACAGTTGCAAAAGCTTCGGCAGATTTAGCCAGTAACAGGTATTCGAAGAAAGCCTCCGTCTTTTTTCTATCCAACTTTGAAGATTTTAATTGTGGCATTTCCACTGACAGAACATCAATCTCTCCCTTAATATTGCTGTATACGGAATCAATACCTCCATAGGTAGCTTTTGTTAAAAGGTAGTCCAGCGATTTCTTGTCGACCTTTTGCTTAAAATAGGCATACCAATCATTCACATTTATATGGTTAAAACGCGTGTTATTCGTAACATAAGGGTAAGTTTCCCCATAATAGGAGATATATTCTGCATAAAAGAAAGGTGTATATTCTTTAGACACAAATGCTTCCGGGCTAAAGCTCGAATATTCATAATCGTATCCGTAATCAGCACACGCCCATACGATCCCTCCAGCGGTGAGACCTAAAAAACTAAAAATAAGCAGAAATTTCTTCGAAATCTTGTGCTTTAAATGTTGATAAGTTGAGATTGCCCAATTCATAGTAGATGATTGTCCTTTTTTCATTTTTATTTAGATGAGCGGCCAATTGTTTTGCCGCTTGTTGTAGTAATGCTTTGTCTGTTTCTTCGAGCTTAAAAATATCGCCTGTTTTGACGTAAATTCCACCAGTAAAGAAGTTGCGTATAGCCTTAAAGGAGTCTTTTTCGGCCATCGGACTAAAGTTTTCTGTATTATTCAATTCCTGCTTTCCCATTTTCCCATATACCTGAATGATTTTATGATCTCTGATTTGTAGCGACCATGAAAATACAGGCAATGCAATGTCGAGTGGCAAGAGGTAATGATTCAGATTACCAAGATACTTCTGGGCATCTCCCTTGTTATAAATAGAATTGGGCACTTTTAAATCTGCAGATAACTGCCCCATATTGTAAAACATAAGTATTCCCCGATCCGCTGGTGGTACTCCAGTTCTAAACTGGTATTTTACCTGATGCAACCTGATCGTTACTTCTAAGGTTTTCTTATTAAGGGCTTTCAATGATTTTAAAAAGCTAAAGTATTTGTCTTTTGTCCCCAAAGTCCAGTCACAATCTATTTGTACGGCTTGATAACTAATCCCTTGTTTTAGTGCAAGATTGCTGATTAAGTCATTACATTTTATGGCCAGACTATCTACACCATTTTGGTCTAATTTTTCAAAAGTCTGATTGGTAATAAACACCACGGGGGTAATCTCTATAGATGAGTCTTTATTCTTAAAACCAATAATAGATTCAGGGTAAGGAGTTTGTGTTTTAGGGCTCCATTTTATATCAAAAAAACGGAGGTAAAGTTTATTGGAGGATCTGGTTTTTAACAATGCTGTTTGATCTTCGTTCAGTTGAAAACTCTGTTTCCAGTAATAAAAAGCAATAGCTGTTTCATTTGGCTTGTTGCAGGAAACACCAAAAATTGTCATTAAAATCAGACAGGTAAAAGATAGAAAGCGTAAAATAGAAGTGGAATTAACCATATTCAAAACGCCACAATAACTTCGCCAAACTATTTAACAAAATAGTCAAATTGTTTCTATAGTTAGGCAATATTGCAGCCTTATTCAATGTTTCATTCAAATGATCGCTAATCTATTGTTGACTTATGTCTGGTCTTTTATTATCAGTAAGAAAATATCTTATTGATTGAGAGTATATTCGGTTGAAAAGGGAACTTTAATACAATAACTAGTAAATGACTAGATATTGTATTACTTTTGCGGCAAAAAAGCGATTAAATGCCAAAGAAAATAATTAAAAAACAATATCGTAAGGCCAGGTATATTTTATATCGTGAAACACTGATCGATGCAAAAGAGCATTTTCTAACCTTTATTGGGTCTTTTGTGGGGATTGGTTTGATCGGATTATTGAATAGTCAATATTTGGTGGCCAGTGATAATTTATTTTTGATTGGTTCATTTGGTGCTTCTTCTGTATTGGTATATGGATTGGTAAATAGCCCTTTAGCTCAGCCTCGAAATTTAATCGGTGGACATGTTATCTGTGCAATCATTGGAGTGACCATTTCTAAACTTATTACAGATGAAGTTTGGCTGGCTTGCGCATTGGCCGTTTCTTTGTCTATTGTAGCCATGCAAATCACTAAAACCTTACATCCACCAGGTGGTGCCACAGCGTTAATTGCTGTTACCGGTGGAAAAAAGATTGAGGAATTAGGATATTTGTATGTATTATCGCCCGTTTTAACAGGTGTATTAATATTATTTGCAGTGGCATTAATCTTTAACAATTTACGCCATAGAGAATATCCATCAAGACCTATATTAAAAAGGAATCGACCAATAAGAAAGGTTGCTATTCACAAATAATTCTGTCTTAAATCACTATTCCATCTTTTTAATACCCATAGCATATTGGATACCGCCAAGTAGGTGCTGTAAAAATAAAGGGTCAGAGTAAGATTCTTCTACATGACCTAAAGCGGTAACGAATGAACGTCCACCGTCATAATCATGGTACCATGCCATTGGATGTATAGGCGCATTTTTACCACCCTCATAACTACTTTCATCTATCGTAATCAGTACTTTAATGTCTTTGCTGATGTCTTTAAAGTTATACCATTCATCTTTCCTTTTCCAGGTTTCAGGTAAATGTTTCGTAGCAATTGTATTTCTGTTTATAACATTTAAGGTTGCTACCTGCTGTTTAGGATGGTTTACAAACCAGGCGCCAGCAAGTTCGCCGTACCAAGGCCAGTCATATTCTGTATCAGTAGCGGCATGTACACCTACATAACCACCACCACCTTTAATATAATTTTCAAATGCAGATTGTTGCTCATCATTCAATACATCACCTGTGGTATTTAAAAATATTACAGCAGCATATTGTTTAAGGTTTTTCGGTGTGAATTTTTTAGCATCAATAGTTGTATCTACTTCAAACTTATTCGTTATACCTAATTTTTGAATTGCAGCTACACCCACTTTTATGGAACTGTGATGAAAGCCGGCTGTTTTAGAAAACACAAGAACCTTTTTTTTCTTAGCGGCAACTGGGCTAATAAAGAATAGAAGCAATAAAGATGCTATTAAGAAGAAAGATAAAATCTTTGACATGATCGAATTATTTTGAATCTAAGTTAGTAAATAATATAAAATCATCAGTTTCATCTTTTTGAAATCCTTGTTCATAACAAAAGGCAAAGTGACCATCTTTTTTGGAATAAGTTGTGTGCGTGTGATAGTTTGGATCAAAACCTGCAGCAATTAATTTTGAACGATTTATTCTTATTTTTCCATGAGGATTAAATCTTTGAAGAATATCTCTGTTCCTTTTTAAAACTAGATTAATGGATTTGATTGTCTCATTACTTTCAGCCCTTAGTTTGTTATTGTAATTACTTCGACAATGATCATGACAAAACTTTTTATCAATACGTCCGTGAATGGGACTGTGGCAATCAATACATAAACGCTTTACTGTTGACTCCATAAGCTTTACTGAACAAGGTGATTAAGGGATAATTATGTTCATCAAATTGATGTTAAAGCTAAGATCAGTATAAAATAGAAATAAACATTAATCAAGTCTGTTATTAATTTTTCGAATAGGATGTAAGTTTTGTTGTATCCGATTTAAACGGATATATCCGTTTATACCCGTTTAAATTTCAATTTATATCCTTTCAAATCCCCACGTTTACTTTGTCAGTAATTTGGATTTTGCTGAGATAATGTAAATGCTAAAAAATATTTAAGTATGGGAAATGTCAACAACAGTGTTAGTTTAATGGGGTTTGCAGGTAGTGATCTTGTAATTATAGAGTTAGAGAATCAAAAAAGATTAGCTAGAGTCAGTATTGCTGTCAATGAATATTTTAAGAACTCAGCTGGCGAGGCTTTTAATCAAACACAGTGGTTTAATCTGGTGTTCTGGAATAAAAAAATTGATTTGGTTGAAAATATGATTAAAAAAGGTGTATTGTTTAAGGTCGAGGGGAAGCTAAATACACAAACCTATACTGATAAAAATGGACTGATCCGACAAACGATTGAAATTGTTGTGAACAAAGTGGACTTTATGGGAAAGGAAGATGCTAAACTGATTACAGCTGTGGAATAGCTGTTATGGCTTGAATTACATGTAATTCAGGCCATAACAATAGTATGATTTACCTTTATTTTTGGTTAAAGCGAACTGCCAATCCGCCATAAAAGTTGCGATTTGCTGCGGCATTAAAGTAACGGCCTCCCATTGCATTAAGGTCGTTGCCCAAGCTATATTTAGCATTTAAAAGATTGTCTGCTCCCATAAATAGCTCTACCGGAGTTTTGCCAATGCGTAGGTTTTTCCATCCAATTTTTGCTTGTAAGAGATGGTATTTCTTTGCATAAACTGTATTTGCGTCATTTAATGGAATCTGAGCAGTGAAGTTATGCTGTAGGAAAGCATAAAAGTCTTTTGGTAAAAGTAGATCTATACTACTTACCAAAACGTTTTTAGGTACCCCAGTAAGGTCATTGCCAGAATAATCAGCTGTCTTGTCCTGGTACTTGTCGAATTTGAACTGGCTAAGCGTATAAGCATTACGGAATTGCAAGCCTCTTACAAAGTAAGATGAGTTGACAGAAATTGCCCAAAACGCCAGGGTGCTTTCCAATCCCCATTGTTTGGTGCCACCAGCATTTACAAAATAATCAGCACCACCATCATTTGAACGGATAACGATAGCATTTTTTAGGTTATAATAGAAACCAGTAACATCAATAAAGACTCTGTTATTTAAGGTTTGGTATTTCAGCCCTGTTTCATAATTCCAACCTTGTTCTGGCTGCAAGTCTACATTAATCACATTATCTGAAGCTCTTACTTCCGATAGGGTAGGCGGAGAATAGCCCCTGCTTATAGATGCCCGTACAGACAAACGTGGGTCAATCAGGTAAGACAATGCAGCTCTAGGCATCAATTGAATATCAAAGTTGTTTGTTTTTTTTGCAATAGCAACGGGGAAACTACTTTCATACCCATAACCATATAAATTCGCACTTGTTGAAAGCTCCAATAACCAATTGTCATAAAAATCAGCACTAAAATGTACAAAAGCAAAATTAGAACGTGCCTTTAACTGGTCAGCAACGGTAAGTGCACCCTGTACACTTGAATTATTAGCATAGTTGTCGAAATCTGTACCCGTTTGCATACTTTCTACACCAAGGTTGAATTTCAAGTTCATATCCCTCAGCTTTTGTTGGTATTCAACATAAGTTCTTAGTCCCAATGTGAACTCTTTGCGCTTTTCGTAATTGGTAATAAAAGGGTTTTTAAAATCAGTATAAGTAGAAAACACAGCTAAAACATGTTTAAACTTGTCATTGATTTGCCAATCATGTGAAATGCCACCATATATAGTTTTGGCATAAATACCTGCATTTTGCTCAATGGCACTTTTAAAGGCTCCACCTGCAGGTCTTGATAATTTAGGATTTTGTAAGAATTGCTCAGCAGTTAGCCCCCCAGGTGTATTATAATGTATATCAGAATAAAACACCAAGGCTTTTAATACTGCGTTATTAGCATAATCCCATTTATGAGTAGTTTGGAAATATTTACGATCCATAGCACTGTGGTCACGGTAACCATCACTGCGTTGGTACGACTGCGTGATATTAAAACTGTAATTACTAAATTGTTTATTCAAAGATAGGTTTTCTCTGAAAGTGCCATAAGAACCACCTTCAAGTTTTAAACTCAATGCGGTGCTATCTGGGATACTACCGGCCGACTGTACCAATATCACTCCTCCGGAGTTGGCTCCAAAAATATTGCCATGTGGGCCTTTCAACACTTGTATATTTTGAGCTGCCGAAACATCCAATGCATTAAAATACGTGTTACCTCCAGCATCTGTTAAAGGAAAATCATCAAAATAGATCTTCACATTTCTTACACCAAAAGGAGAACGTAATAAGCTGCCTCTGATAGAAAGACGGTAACTACCCGGCGAACGTTCTTCCATACGAACACCTGAAATGGTATTCATTGCCGATACAAAAGAACCACTTGGTTGCTTATCTATATCAGCCTGATTGATCAAGCCAATTGAACCCGTCGCTTTTAATAAAGGTTGCGTTGAAAAGTACGGGCGAATAATAACCTCATCAAGTTTTTTTGTAGTGTCTTGTTTAATTTGAGCAATACTCAAAAAACAAGATGTTGTTAAACAGATTGTAAAAAGTAATTTCATCTAAAGCAAAGCTAAAACTTACCTTGAGAAATCCATGAATAGAATACAGCTATTTACTAATATTAAAGCTGATTTTAGTTAAACAAGTAATGAGTTTTAAAGGATTTATAACATTTCAATGGCTTTAAATTCATCTGTTTATTATATCTTTAGGCGATTTTAACGGAAGCATATAGTTATAAACAACAGCTTTTATTTTCATTCATATAATCGTATTTATAAAACATGTCAAACACATCAAAAATTATCTATACCAAAACAGATGAAGCGCCAATGTTGGCAACCTATTCTTTCTTACCAATTGTACAAGCTTTTACCGCTTCGGCTGGTATTGATGTAGAAAGCAGAGATATCTCTCTTGCAGGTAGAATTTTGGCCAACTTTCCTGAGTTTTTAAAAGAAGATCAAAAGATTGGAGATGCATTGAC
>JBEBUV010000127.1:0-8349 GCA_040393085.1 Pedobacter hiemivivus
CACTCCCTATCGATCCCTTACTCATACCTCCTATTTGCTCCTTACACCTACTTCCTGTCTGCTCCCTGCTGAAATAAAAATCAGTTTCTCTCAAGAAGCTTGAGCCGCTTTTGCTTTTTCAGCAAAAGATGCCAGATTCTGAGGAGAATACTTATTTTTGTTCCCTAATGAAAGTAACTTACACCAAAACGCTCGCAAGAAAAATCCTACTAACATTTCTTCTATTTGTTATTATTCTTGCTGTAGCCGCTTTTTTTGTTAGAAATTCCATTACTAAAAAACTAGAAGACATTTCAAAATTAGCCAATAATGTAGAGCATCATCTTAAGCCAGAACAAGCACTTTTACTATTACATCAGGCTGAAGACGACTTCCAGCAATCCTTATTAGACATTAATGGGCCTAAAAGTAATGACTACAAAATAAAACTAACTCTGGCCTTTAATGAAATAGATACTTTATTAAAAACGCAAACCGACGTTTCTCATTTGACAGCTGCACAAGGTGAACAGGTAAAAATCTGGTATGGCAAGAAACTAGACTTATCGAATAGACTCTTCGAATTGAAGCACAATTTCGATTCCCTCCTCACTGTTTACGCTCAATTTAATAATACTGGAAAATCAACTCCCATTGAGACCAGTATCAGTAATAACAGGAGTAAAAAGAAGGTATCAACTAAAACTGACACCGTTAGTAAAGAAATCTCCACCGAGAAAAAGGGGCTATTCGGCAGATTGAAAGATGCGATATCCAATAAATCTGGTGCAACAGAAAAAGTGATTGAAATAAATCACAACAATAGCATCAATAATACCGATCTGACTACTCAAAAAATCATTGCCTTAGACCGGACGGATAACGCAAAAAAATTACAGGAGCTGCAGCTGCATAATGTTAAAATGCTCAATATGCAAAGAGAACTCATCTCTCTGAACAGCAATATCAGCAACGAGCTGCAACGTATTTTAAATGATTTAAAAGAACTCAATTATAAAATGGCCGATGAATTGAAAGGAATGGCCTTTAAAAACTATCAGGAAACCACTTCCTTGCTTAATAAATTTTTTCTGGCAGCTTTATTCCTGGTTCTTTTATTTGCAGCACTCCTGATTCTCTTTATCATTCAGCTCAACAAGTCTGAATTGCAATTATTAAAAGAGAATGATAGATCTGTAAATATTGCACAGCAGAAAATGGAACTGCTTACGCATATGACTCACGAGATCAGAAACCCTTTAACAGCCATCAAAGGATTCCTTTATATCTTTGGTAAAACTGAACTGACACAACGACAATCAGACATGCTCGAATCTATCAAAGGATCATCAGATATGTTGTTACGTACGCTTAACGACACCCTCGATGCTGCAAAAATGGAAACAAGCGAACTAAAAATAGAAAGCGATCCATTTAACCCATATCCAACTATCGAACAAGTAATGGAAAGCATGAGTTATAGTGCTACCAAAAAGAAACTTCAGGTTCATTATAACTTTAAGGGCAATAAAGAGGCTATTATATTGGGTGATGCTTTCCGGTTAAAGCAGGTAATGGTGAACTTATTGAGCAATGCCATAAAGTATACCAATGAGGGTGATATCAATATCATTGCAGAATTACATAGCGATGCCCGTTTACAGGTTGACATTGTAGATACAGGCATGGGGATCAGTGCCGATCAACAAGCCAATCTTTTCTCTCAATATTATCAAACCAGCTCTTCTAAAGGGCAGCTAGGCACTGGGCTGGGGCTTTATATATGTAAGCAACTAGTGGAAATGCAAAAAGGTAAGATCAGTGTGAAAAGTGAATTGGGTGTTGGCACAACATTCAGCTTCTTTATCCCCTATCGGCAAGAACAGGCTTCTAGTTAGATTATAAGTTAACTCACTCAGAAACTCAGACAACAAAACAGGCCGTATCACTAATAATGATACGGCCTGCTTATTTATAACTTCGTTGCCTAAACCAAGTTGCTTCAAAGCAAATAAGTCATCAGCTTATACTGATCAGATTAATCAAATGAAGGTTGCAAAGGTCTTTCCTTTTTGAATATAGCACCAAAAAGTAATGCAAATACAAATACAATAATCACCCCAATAACATGTCCTTGTATGCTTTGCATAATTGTACCTTGATTTTTCTTCTCAAATTCAGCATTCATTTCATCTACCCTTTTTTCAATCGTATCTTCATCTACTCCTTGACTTTTCATCATAGACGATGTAGCATTCACTACTGTGCTCTGAATCCTCTCGGTCATATCCTTTTCAATATATTTATTAAAAATTACAGTTCCCACGGTAGATAAGACATAAGCGACAAAGAACATGATAAAAATACCTGATGTTGCTTGTCTCAGACTCCAATAACCTCCTATTTTTTTTCGAAGATCAATACAGAAAAAAACAGCTACGATGATAGGGATTACCAATCCAATTAATATAGGAACAAGCATAACTGTCATCATCGATTCAGCTCCCACTAACAGATAAGCCGTGATCACCCCTAAAACCAGAGAAATTAATCCTAATCCGATTCCATTTTTTAAAGCCTCAGGCTTTAAATTCTCTAAAGTTGATGTATTTGTTGTCATAGTTATGAATTTACGTTCAATTTAAACCTCGTTGAAAGCTGAAATTAGTGAATAAACTGCAATATCAAACTCTTTATTAGCACTAAAACTATTCAGATCTTCAATAACTTCATCATTTGCTTTTGGCTGATGGAAGAAGACCATAAATGGAACAAACAGCTCTTCCATTTCCTCTGACACTTCTATCATACCTGCATGACTGCAAATATCTTCAACGCTACTATCTACCAATTGTTGGTTACTGATCAGATCTTCATAAATATGAAATTCATCCTGAAACTCATCCTCTTCAACCAATAAAAACTCTTTCAAGAAATCATCCAATTCCGGTTTAATTTGCTCATCGTGACACTCGTTAATATACAATAACAAGTTTAATAATTCTGTTCCCCTATCAATGGTTTCTTCTTCAATATTCGCCCATTCTTCAGTATCCAGATAATCTTCTTCTAATTTCAACACATCACTAGCGAAGAAATTAATCATCAATAGATCGAAGAATACTTCTCTTAGTTCCTCAAATACCGGATATTCATCAAAAGCAGCATCAAACTCACTTACCTTTTCTAAAAAACCTAAGTCTTTGCTAAATACTGCAACTAAATTGTCTTTAAGTTTTCCTGAATCATTTTTCGATGCTGTTGCAAACTTATCTAGTGATGCAACCAGCGCAGCTTCTACGTACTTATCCATGTTCTTGTAATTGTTTGTTATTGTATACCAGCTTTACTTTACCGGTTAATTTTTGATTTAATAATGGAGAGTTTGCAGATTTAGATAAATTACTAGCTGCATCAAATGCCCACTCTTCCGTGGGGTTATAGACTGTAAAGTTAGCATTAGCTCCTTTTTCTATTACCGGAGGTACCAAGCCTAATATGGTACGTGGATTTATAGCTAATTTTTCAGCAATTTGTCCAGCATCCAATCCTGCTTTGATCAATAAAGGTAAAACCGTTTGCAAAGCTATAATTCCATAAGCCGCAATTTCAAATTCCACATTTTTAAATTCTATTTCATGTGGACGATGTTGCGAGCTGATCGCATCAATAACACCATCTTTTAATCCTGCTAATAGAGCCTTTACATCAGCTTTCCCGCGCAATGGAGGCTTCACCTTATAATTACTATCGAAATCTGCTAATAAGTCTTCTGTAAACACCAGATTGTGCGCAGCAACATCAGCTGTAATCTTAAGTCCGTCCTTTTTAGCTTTTTTAAGCAGTGTAACAGCTCCTGCAGTAGATACATTACTGATATGAAGTCTTGCGTCATGATAAGTAGCCAGAAATATATCTCTGCTAATTTGCATTTCTTCTGCTAATGCCGGCAAACCTTTCATCCCCAGCAGCACGCTGTTTTTACTTTCATTAATCTGTGATTTGCCTGCTATAGATTTATTTTCAGGATAAACCATTAACAAACAGCCAACACCTTTGGCATACTGTAGGGCGCGACTCATAAAGCCATCATCAATTATCGGTTTATTTCCATCAGAAAATGCTATTGCTCCTGCTTCCTGCATATCATACAGTTCGGCAAGCTCCTTACCTTCCATATGCTGACTTATTGCTCCTACAGGCAATACATCAACTAAGTTACCTTTTGCTTTGTTAATGATATAAGCTACTTCACCTTTAGAGTGTACAACAGGTTTCGTGTCTGGCAAAACTGCCAATCCTGTAAAACCTCCTGCTGCAGCCGTTGCAGTAGCAGTATAAATGTCTTCCTTAGTTTCAAAACCAGGATCTCCAATAGAACAGTTCAGGTCAAAAAAACCTGGAGAAAGGATCATTCCTGCACCATTAAACACAGTCTCACCTTTAACCGAACTTAATTTACTATCTACATCTATTATCTTACCTTGCTCTACCCGTACATCACATTTCTGCTTGTTAAACTTACTATTGGGATCGGCAATGGTTACGCCTGTGATGAGAAGATTCATGTTGTCTATATATTTTTTGAAAGTTTAAAAAATCTGATCAATACTATTTCAATGGCAAAAAAAACAACAGCTAAAATTAGGCAAAGTTTCCATAACTCATTACTCTTATTTTTCGACTCCACATTCATAGATAAAGCGTCTTTCTTAGAATTGTAAAACGCTATATTTTGTTTGCCAAACAAGGCTTTAATTTCATTTTCATTAGCATAATGCATATCCGACTCCAATCGGTCATCGTTAAATGCCACCACAGATAAAAGTTCATCTGCCTTTTTTAATTCATAGAATCCAGACTTTTTCACCTGATCGGCCACATACAATAGTGTCTTACCCGGAGTTTGTCTGATTTCTGGAATCACTTCAAAGTCTTCAGATATTAACCTTAAAGACTGATTGCTGGAAATACTGATCCGATCTGTTTCCAATAAGTTATCCTTACCTGTTGTATAATATAAGGGCTGTTCTTTAGTACTGGCAAAAGCTATTTTATACATCAAAGGCACAAAAATTGGATGTATGGCCATATTACCATCCTTTTCATTTAAAGAACTGGCGGATAAATAAACTTTACCGGCACCAATATGGTACCTGGCAAAAAGGAATCTACTAAGCGGTAGATTAAGGATATTCTCTTTGTTACTTGAATTTCGTTCTGCATAACTGAAATACCTATTTACTACAGGTAAATCAATATTTTGAGGAACCTGTTCAAATACATCAGTAAATATGGAATGTTTAAGATCAATGGTACTGGCAATAGGAGCTCCGATATTTAATTGTTGTATACCAGGTAACGATAAGCTGGTTAAAAAGGAAGTGTAAGTTGAAGCATTGACATCCAGATCTGGGAATACCACTACAGAACCTCCATTTTCTACGTATAATTTTAATTGATGAGCCAGCCCCGAGGATGGTTCCTTTAAGCCATTTAATACAATCAAACTATAGTCTGCAAATTCAGAATACCTGATGTTCGACTCCGGCATTTCGGTAAGCTTAAAGTAAGGATCGGCAGCAAAAAGTGAGCGTATATATTTTTCTGATGGGTTGCTGCTAATGCTCAGTACATTCAAATCCTGCGCAACTTTAAAACTAAAATTCAGCTGATCATCAAAAGTCAATGGAAAATCTTTAATGGTGATAGTTGCTTTTTGCCATCCTACTTTAAGTCCACTAAAAGACAAAGTATCTTTCAACACCTTACCCCAGGCAATATTGACATTTCTGACAGCCTTTTGTTGCTTATTGATGGTTAATTGCAATGGTATATCGACAGCATCCTCTTCCCCGTAATTGCGTAATAGTACGACAAACTGCTCGGGCTGATTTGGCAAGTGAACAGGTGAAATGCTCCATACACTGTCAACTGATATATTAGGGAGGCTGTTGGCGTTTAATTTTATCAACGAATAATCTATAGATTCGTTTTTCTTTATCGGCTTCTTACCTGTAAAAGATTGCTGAAAATCGGAGATTAAATAAGCGACTTCATTTATATTGGCTGATGCATCAGTTTCGATTCGGTGCATGACCTGTTGTAAAGACCTTGTCGCAGTTGAAATTTTGATACCATCCAGCAAACTTATCAATTCTTCTCTACCGACTACCTGTTGGTGTTTACCCTCAAAATCATTCGTTACTAATTTAAATCGATCCGTAAGTGCATAAGACCTCACAATTTCCTTTGCTTTACGTTTAGCTTCTTCCAGCAGACTACCCTCTTTATTAAGGCTTTCCATGCTATACGAATTATCAATATATATGCTGATAAGGTTACCTAAAGCATTATTGTGATTTTGATTGGATGCTGGAATAAACGGTCTGGCAAAGGCAAAGACCAGAAATATAATCGCCAGAATTCTACTCAGCAGAATAAGCCGATGTTTTAATTTTTCTCTGGATGAATTTTGTTCTTTTACTGCGGTCAGGAACTGTACATTACTGAAGTAAACTTTCTTAAATTTCCGGAAATTGAACAGGTGTATTACAATAGGAATTGCTATTGCCAACAGCGCAAAAAGAAAACCTGGATATAGGAAATTCATTAAAAAACAAAGTTAGCAATTTTACATGAATTTCTTCATTGCAGTATACAAAGTTTCATCTAATCCATAAACGTCTGCCCTATATTGTATTACTCCATTTTTAGGCCATGCTGTAACATAATTAATGATCAATGGTATTGGTTTTTTAGGACCAAACCACTTCGGTTTTAACTGAAATATGTTCACCGTATCTGCCTTTTTCGCCAATATTTTCCTAAAAGCATCCATTTTAGTAGTATCAATAGGTGGTAAACTCACCTCCATTCTCAGCCTGTCGTATTGGTTTTTATCCTTAACCATCATCTGGGCAAACTCCAAAGGTTTCTCTACACGTACACAACCATGACTGATGGCTCTATTACTACGGGCGAATCCGCTTTTAGCATTGGTATCATGTAAATAAATGCTTGAACCGTTGTCGAATATAAACTTAAACTTACCCA
The DNA here is from genome assembly GCA_040393085.1 of Pedobacter hiemivivus. Classification (GTDB taxonomy): domain Bacteria; phylum Bacteroidota; class Bacteroidia; order Sphingobacteriales; family Sphingobacteriaceae; genus Pedobacter; species Pedobacter hiemivivus_A. Next base: position 7,036 of record JBEBUV010000127.1, read on the forward strand.
ATGCATTGCCATCACCTGAACCCTGTTTAAACTGAAAAGGAAGCTTTTCACGCGGGTATTTATTCCATTGAATAGTATCCGGATCCATTACCTGTTTACCTTTATAATACACTTTAATGTTGTTATTAGAGAGGTAATAAGGATCTCTAGCTGCTTGTAAATAAATTTCAGTACGTGCAATGCTTACCGGAATATTCCAGATTGGATTTACTTGTATAGAGTTCAGTTTACTATACAGTATAGGCGTTTCATGATTTTTCGGTTTATCATCAAGACTGCCCGATTTAGCATATACCTTTAATTTCTCGGTATAATCTGCTTCACGAACTGCGCCTACACATACTTTCATGTGACTTAGCGTATCTTGTTTATCGAACCATGTTAAAGAAAAATCGGGAATATTTACTTCGACATATTCTTCACCAAGATCGGGCAATTTCCACCTCAATCTTTCCATGTTTACTTTTATCTTTTTTAAAGCATCATCATTGCCTTTACCATTGCGTTCTTTTTTAAGCATTGCAGCTTGTAGTTCGCGGTAACTTTCTGATGCCGGCTGTATGTCATGAAGCAACTTTCCCAAATCTTCTGTTGACAGCACAGCAGAGATGCTTACACTATCAGGCCTTTTTACAGGAACATAATAACGAGAAAGCAGTTTACGTGGGTTTAAACTACCGTAATAAATAAAATTATTGTATTTAATCAGACTTTCTGCGGCATTCAATTCCAAATCGGCCACTACAGGATAAACTTCTGATATTGATTTGAAGTTATTTGCAGATAATTGATCCATCAGCATTTTCAATTTTTTATAATGAAATACCTGGGGATTAAAACCATGTTCCTCGCTTCTGCTAATGTAATTTTCGAGTGAATCTAAGCCTCCATTAGCATAGTATTTATTGATCAACCTTGGCTGATTCTCATTTTGTGAATAAAAAGCTACAAGCGTATTTGGATTAGAAAAACTGCTTTTAAGGGAATCAAGGTGTTTTTTAAAAACCACGTTATATTCTGCTGTGTCGAACTTTTTGTAAAGCTTATTATCAAAATGTTCTGCTAACATCAAGCCCACTTCTGGAATTTCTTTAAACCAGTTACAAGCGTTAAGCGTTAGACAAAAAGGGATTAAAATAAGTAAGACTCTCTTCAAAATAATAGGATTCTATGCAAAATAAGGTAATTCCATATTCTCAATAGGCAATAATCAAATTAAGTGCCAAGAAAGCTACAATCTTTACTTACGAATAAAATAAACCGGGGATTGGATGGTCCAACACTATCTATTCAACAGACTAAAAACGCCTTTTA
>JBEBUV010000128.1:0-8295 GCA_040393085.1 Pedobacter hiemivivus
GAGAAGAAACAGGTTCTCTTAAAATTGACAAAGACGGTAAAGTAGTTCAATAATTGAATTTCAATATATAGCTAAATAAAAAGGGGTAGCATCATTATGAAATGATGCTACCCCTTTTGCTTGACTTTATGTTCCTAAATCCTCGTAAATTATATTTTGCTTTTTAAACCGTCGGCTAAATATTATCATTAGCAACAATCTTTAATAATTCTGCTTCATTTAATACTTTAATTTTTCTGCCGGTTATCGTTAAAATATCCTGCTTTGCAAAGTCATTCAATACCTTAAATAAGGTCTCATAGGTTGTACCGGCAAATGAAGATAAATCCTGTCTGCTCATTTCTATATTAACTATCCCATTTTCATCAACTCCAAACTGATGTTTAAGAGAAATAAAAGATTGGGCAATCCGAGCTTTTACGGACATATGTGCAAGATCGCGCATACGTCTATGTGAACTTTGTAACTCATTAGCATAAAATTTCATGAGCTCATAAGTTAAATTTGTATTCACTTTTAATGTGCTTTCAAAAAAAGAAATGTCCAAAAAGCAAACTACAGCTGGTTCAATTGCTGTGGCCGACACGGGATATAAAAGCTGATCTCCCAAGCCCATATGCCCAACAATATCTCCGGATCTTGCAAAACGGATAATCAGTTCTTTTTCTTTATCCCATCGTTTGTGCACTTTAAAAGTTCCCTTGTACACAAAGTAGATTCCATGAACAGCGTCCCCCTCAGTAAAAAGTAATTCACTTTTCTTCACTTCAAAATTCCGCTTCTTAACAGCAAGAGCGGGAAGCCAGTCAGGCAAACAAAGCTTGCATAAAAAACATTCATTAAGATCACACAGATTACTGCATTCTTTCATTCTTCAAATATGCAAATTTAAGACGGTCTCCCAAACTCTGTATCAAACCCTAGTTAAAGCAATAAAGATTGCTAAAACAACAAAAATTAAAATTTAAAACACATAATACAAACAAAAAACATATTATAAACAATATTAAATATTTAATTTTCAAATAACAAACCTTACCTTTGCACCAGTTTTACAACAAAAAGGAAACTAAATACACTGATCAGCTCAACTTCATAGCAAAGAAAAAACATAAATACACTGATGAAACCATCAAAAAATAGTATCCCAATTACACCATCATTACCCAGCTTTATCCCTGCCAATTCTAATAGCAAGAAAGAAACTTTAATCAAAAAACGTCTTTTACAAATATCTCTGCTGTCAATTGCAGTCGCTGTTTTAATTAGCATTATAGCCAAAGGATTGGTATTATTAATTAACCTGGTTACCAATATCAGTTTTTACGGAACTTTTGCATTTAACCATAGCAGCCCTGCTGATAACCAACTTGGCTTGATCGTTATTGCCCTACCAGCTATAGGTGGGATTCTGGTCGGACTTATGGCGTTATACGGCTCCAAAGCTATCAGAGGCCATGGCATACCAGAAGCTATGGAGCAAATTTTGGTCAACCAAAGTAAGATCAAGCCATCTATTGCATTTTTGAAACCAATATCTTCGGCAATCGCAATTGGATCTGGTGGACCCTTTGGTGCCGAAGGGCCAATAATTGCTACAGGTGGTGCATTAGGCTCTACTATTGGTCAACTGTTTAAAATCACCTCAAATGAGCGCAAAGTTATTCTAGCCGCAGGAGCAACAGCAGGTATGTCTGCCATATTCGGCACTCCTATCGCCGCTATTTTTCTAGCTATTGAGTTGTTGCTATTCGAATTTTCACCAAAGGCCATCTTACCTGTAGCATTAGCATGTATTACAGGTGCAGCCGGCCATCAGCTACTCTTTGAAACCGGGCCTGTATTTCCAATGCCTGATCTGGAAAGCCCAAGCAATCTCGCGCTTGCTATTTATAGCGGCATGGGTATCCTTATAGGATTTATGTCCTTAGGACTTACAAAAGTGGTTTACTGGATAGAAGATACTTTCGAAAAATTACCTATCCATTGGATGTGGTGGCCAGCAATTGGCGGTCTTGCCGTAGGTATTATCGGATATTTTGCACCACATACACTCGGTGTGGGCTACGACAATATCATCACCGTACTTTCGGGAAAAGCTACCCTGGCTTTAATGCTCAGTCTGTGTTTCTTTAAATTCCTATCCTGGGCTATAGCTTTAGGAAGTGGTACCTCAGGCGGAACTCTAGCACCACTCTTAACCATTGGCGGTGCCGCAGGTGCCTTATTCGGGACTTTTGTACTTCTTTTCTTCCCCAATTCTGAGATCAGTATCCCCATGGCTGCGCTAATTGGTATGTCATCGATGTTTGCAGGAGCCTCTAGGGCCTATTTAACCAGCATCACCTTTGCATTAGAAGCCACCATGCAATCTCATGCTTTACTTCCTTTATTAGGCGCATGTACAGCATCATACCTGATTTCCTTTTTCTTTATGGAAAACACCATTATGACTGAGAAAATTGCCAGAAGAGGCATTTACACACCAGATGCTTATGAACCTGATATTCTACGCAGAATTACCGTATCACAAGTATTAGGAAAGGAAATAAACAAAGTTCAGCAACAGATTATAAAAGACTCTATAATCAGGGAAATCCCCATATTAAAAACTAATGACCCGCTTTCAAAAGCAGTAGAACTAATGGCATCAAGCGGAGAAGAACATTTACCTGTAGTCGTGGCCAATGGTTCAAATGAAATAATTGGCTTACTTACCTATAAGGATGTTCTCCATGCCTATAAATTATATCACAAGGAAAATCAGGAAGTAGGCATCAACCTATCTCTTAAAAGACAACGTTTAAAAATGATGATTAGAAGCCGTCAGCTGATGGATAAAACCAAAGGTTAAAGTATCTTATCCAATGCTGTTAACATTTTCATCCAGGAAGTTTTAGAATTTTCAATGAAGTGCTCCCATTCTGCTGGCATTTCATGTGTAAGTGTAAGATCTGTTCCTGTAGGAGATGGTATCATATCAATAACTACACGTGAGTTATCTGGTAAATCTTTTTTAATTGCCCAGGTAAACACCAAACGTAAAGGCCTTTCCACTTCTAAGTATTCACCAATATGATTAATTTCCATACCCTCTCTTTCAACAATGTAAGAAAAAGAACCACCTTTCTTTGAATCAGTTTTAAGGCTTACAATCTTTTCGTCCCGAACATCAGGACCAAACATAAATCGTCCAATCATAAAAGTATCTAACCAAGCATCAAAGACATCCTCAGCAGATACAGAAAAATGGTAAGTTACAGTTGCATGTGCAGACAGTTCGCTATTCATAATTATATGTTTTAAGGTAAACAAATATAATCCATTGTTGTTTTTTATTCAAGAAAAGTAATAACAATATGCATTCAGTTCTCACAAAACTATTAATATTAGTCTTGGGGCTATTTATTTGTATAAATGTTAATACACAATGAGATGCTGGCGTAAGTGCTAAAGGATGCAACCTTATTTTGATTTTCTAAAGCTTTACAAAGCCATTACTAGTTAAACGCAGCGTTTTTAAATCCATACCTGACTGTTTTACACTTTTGTCAATATCATTTTTAAAACGTTCCAACCCAGCTTTATCACCTTTAGCCTTTAGAGTTTTATAAGTGTTCATTGCTATGATCGATTGATAGCCAAATATTTCTGCCGCTGTTTGTTTATTTTTGTTGCTGGCATTTGAAAGTGCAGAACTATTCAATAAATTCTCCATTATTGTCTTGCGTACGGCATCAAACCCTCTCCTATCATTGTATTCCTGTCCATTTACTATTTGCCAATTAATCACCAGATAAGCGGTCATCGCATCCGCAAGATTTGTCCCAGAATAACCATAGCCAGTGAGTAAATGATCAAATTCACTACGCAATCTATTCCCGGCGAACGCTTTTTCTAGTTTGCCTTTACTACCAGGCTGTTCTTTCGATAATCGTGTAATAAAGTCCTGTTGTATAGCTTTACTTAAGGCTTCCGAACGATTAAAATTAAGATCTCTTAATGTACTCTTTTTAACGACTCCGGTGGAATTACCTTTCTTCTTTTTCGCCTTGATCGCCGCACCCATTATCGTACCATTAGTCAAAGAAAAAGTGGACATATAAAGTGCTTCACCAGACATAATTACATTTTGCGAAAATGTTGCCACAGGAATATACAAAATAAAGAATAGGGATAATACTTTAGATTTCATAAAATGATTAATTTGGTTTTACCATCAAAAGCTAACATAAACTGTTCCAAATTCCCCAATTGCAATACGGCATTTCTCTTAGTTCTTTACTGACAAAACTTAAATTTCAGAGATTTTCAAAATTTTGTCAAAATGGTTTAGAAAAATTTGCGTTATTTTATCCCATGGAAGAAATCATTAGCAAAGTAAACGATTTGGTCTGGAGCAACGCACTAATTCTGCTTTGCATGGGCGCAGGCATCTACTTCTCTGTTGTTACCCGTTTTGTACAACTCAGATATATCAAAGAGATGGTTGCCCTACTCTTTGGTGGAGCTAGTTCATCCAAAGGCGTAAGTTCATTCCAGGCCTTTGCCATAGCTATTTCTGGTCGTATTGGTACCGGGAACATTGCTGGTGTAGCTACGGCTATTGCCATGGGAGGCCCGGGCGCCGTATTCTGGATGTGGCTGATTGCTTTTTTAGGCAGTTCATCAGCCTTTATCGAAGCTACATTAGGTCAGATTTACAAACAGGTTAACAATGGTCAATACCGTGGGGGACCTGCTTTCTATATTGAAAAAGGATTGGGTATAAAATGGTATGCTATTGTATTTGCAGTAGCTACTATATTAAGTACCGCCTTATTTTTACCTGGAGTTCAAAGCAATAGCATTGCTTTAAGCATGAACAATGCCTTTCAAATACCCGTTGCTTACACCGGAGCTGCTGTAGCCGTATTATTAGGACTGATCATATTTGGCGGTGTTAAACGTATAGGTAAAGTTGCTGAAATCGTAGTTCCTTTTATGGCTGGCGCCTATATTCTGATGGCCGTCATCATCATGGTTATGCACTTTCAACAAATCCCATCAGTAATCATGCTGATCATAAAATCTGCCTTTAAATTGGAACCGGCATTTGCAGGTGTATTTGGGATGGCTATAGCCTGGGGTATCAAAAGAGGTATATATTCAAATGAAGCAGGTCAGGGTACAGCTCCACATGCCGCAGCGGCAGCAGAGGTAAGTCACCCCGTTAAACAAGGTCTTGTTCAAGCATTTTCAGTATATGTAGACACCCTGTTTGTATGTACTGCGACTGCATTTATGATTCTTTTTACTGGCCAATACAATGTCATTAATCCTGAGGGAGGTTTTATCGTTGAGCAAATACCGGGAGCAAAAATAGGTGCAGAATATACGCAGTATGCCGTAAATACACACTTCCCCTCCTTAGGTGCGGGCTTTGTGGCTATATCCTTATTATTCTTTGCTTTTACTACCATTATGGCCTATTATTATATTGCAGAAACTAACCTTAGCTACCTGGATAAAAAGGGTAGAAAATGGGCCGTTTGGATACTTAGGATTCTGATACTTTTCGCTACTTTTTATGGGTCTGTTAAAACTGCTGAAGCTGCGTGGACATTAGGTGATATTGGTGTTGGTGTAATGGCTTGGTTAAACGTAATTGCTATTTTATTACTTCGCAAACCTGCATTAAGAGCTTTTAAAGATTATCAAGAGCAGAGAAAAGCGGGAAAAGACCCTGTATTTAATGCGGAAGCATGTGGGATTAAAAATACACAGGAGTGGTAAACTACACGATAATCCACACGGGAGCATGATCACTAGAATGCTCCCATCCACGTACATCCTTATCGACACCAGCCTCTTTCAGTCGACTTTCTAAAGCCGGATTTAGCAAAAAGTGATCTATACGTAAACCCGCATTTCGACCGTAAGCATTACGCATATAATCCCAAAAGGTATAAATACGTTCGTAAGGATATAACTTACGAATGGCATCTGTCCAGCCCTGTTGTAGTAATTCTTCAAACAGTTTTCTTGCTTCAGGTCTAAACAGGGCATTATCCAGATATTTTTCTGGTTTATAGGTATCAAGTTCTGTAGGCATAACATTATAATCGCCAATCAGCGCTACTGGCATATCAAAAGAATGCAGCTTATTTGCATGAGTAATCAACCTCTCCATCCATTTAAGCTTATAATCGAACTTTGGCCCAGGAAAAGGATTCCCATTTGGAAGATACAAACAACCAATCACTACATCATTGATGAATGCTTCAATATAACGACTGTGCAAATCATCAGGATCACCGTTAAGTCCCCGTCTTGTTTCCTTAATTTCTCCATATCTTGATAATATCGCTACCCCATTCCAGCTTTTCTGCCCATGCCATATTGAATGATAACCAGCATCCAGCAATGTTTGCTCCGGAAACTTATCATCGGTTGCCTTGAGCTCCTGTAAACAAACTACATCTGGAGTGGCCTCTTTTAACCAGCGAATTAGGTTCTCTAAACGTGCAGTTATCCCGTTGATGTTATAAGTAGCGATCTTCATAATCTATTGATATAAACTTTAACAGGATAATAGAGAAAAGGTTTAGCTTAAAATACAAATGGGCCAACTATTTAAGCTGGCCCATCAATTGAATTATGATACTTTATTATTTTAAGCTACTTTTTTAGGCGCAAAAACAAGTGATGCTATAACTGAAAGAATCAATACCCCTCCTACTATTGATAATGATAAAGGAGAAGATATATGGTACAATGGAGATATCACCATTTTAACACCTATAAATGCTAATATAATAGCTAAACCATATTTCAATAAGCTGAACATGTAAATGAAGTTTGCCAATAGGAAGTAAAGTGCTCTTAGGCCCAGGATAGCAAATATATTAGAAGTATATAGAATCATCGGATCATCTGGTGCAATGGCGAAAATTGCAGGAATAGAATCTACAGCAAATAGTAAATCAGTAAATTCTATTACTGCTACTACGACCAATAAAGGAGTAGCCATTTTAACACCGTTTTCTACAGTAAAGAACTTAGCACCATCAAAGTCCTTGCTCACCTTAAAAAACTTATAAATCAGTTTTGCTCCCGCATTTTTGGTATAATCTTTATGCTCATCTTCCTCAGAATGGCCCGACCAGGATTTTATACCTGCATAAATCAGGAATATTCCGAACAAGAGTAATACGACATTGATCTGTACAGTTTGTCCAAACAACACCATTTCAGGTAAATAAGTTAGATTAATAAGTCCAACACCAGCAAAAATAAAAATTGCTCTGAACACTAATGCTCCAATAATTCCCCAGAACAAAACTTTATGATGTAGCTCTTTAGGAACCTTAAAAAAACCGAATACCAGAATAAAAACAAACAGATTATCGACCGACAAGGCCTTTTCTATCCAATATGCGGATTGAAACTGTGTGAATTTCTCAAATCCTGAGGTCAGATAAATGACACCACTAAAGCCCATCGAAAGCGTGATCCATACAATGGACCATATTGCTGCTTCCTTACTGGTTACGGCATGAACCTTTTTATTAAAAACACCCAAATCTAAAAGGAGCATTCCTATTACTACTACTGCAAAACCGGTGAGCACACCAGGATGATTGATCAAGCTATCCATTATTATTATATAAATTTATTTTTAAGATACAGTCGAAAGATACTCAAAGCGATATTATTTAATTTTGTCCAATGGTTTACGACTGTTTATCGCTAACGACTTGTATTTACTGGGTGTAAATCCGGTAAGAGATTTAAATTGAGTTGATAAGTGTGCACTACTACTATATCCCATTTTATAGGCTATTTCATTTAAATTCAACTCTCCATATTCCATAAGCTCTTTAACGCGCTCAATTTTTTGCTGAATAATATACTTTTCAATCGTCAGCCCCTCTACTTCCGAAAACTGACGGCTTAAATAAGCGTAATCTTTATTTAGATTATCGGCAATTTGTTTTGTTAAGCTATTTCCTATCTCGTTAAGATCTGAATAATGTACCAACTCAATTACCTGATTCTTGATCTGCTCAACCAACTGGTCTTTCTCTTTATCAAGCAACTCAAAACCAAGCGTTTGTAAGGAAACAGCAATACCTTGAAGCTGCTCTTCAGTAGGTTCAGGTGTAACCTCAATCTTACCTAAAGAGATTTCCTCAACGTTTAAACCGAAGCTTTCCAATTGCTGTTTCACAATCATGATGCATCGGTCACAGACCATATTCTTAACATATAACATACACAAAGATAAAGCAATTCTAATCCATCTATCCTATT
>JBEBUV010000129.1:0-8281 GCA_040393085.1 Pedobacter hiemivivus
CTTGGAACAGCGAAATAAAACAGGATAATCCAAAAGGAAATATTGGTAAAAAGTAAGCCCAATCCTTTAAACAGAGATGGTTTTACTTTGAATTGATCTGTTGCAGGGTGTTCATCTATTGTTTTGGCTTCTCTAAGGAAAAACACCAATACAACGGCGTAGAAAATCCCTATAATACCGAAGTAATGGAAAGTCGACTGCCAGGAATATTCTTCAGCGATTGTTGCGCCGAAACCACCAAGAGCCTGCCCCATGTATAAACCAGTCATGTGAATACCTATGGCTAAGGACCTGGTTTTAGGGGAATGGAAGTCGGCGATTAATGATAAAGCAGCAGGGATATATAAAGCCTCACTTACTCCCATTAATGCACGTAGCCAGTAAATCTGATTGAAAGTCTCCGCATAACCCATCAAATAGGTAACGGCCGACCAGACAAATAGACTACCTACAATTAACCACTTTCTATTGAATTTATCGGCAATAATGCCTGATACAGGACTCATAAACCCATATATCCATAGGAAAATGGCCATGAGGTAACCAAAATTAGTGGCCGATTGTAATTCAGCAATATCTAGTTGCATAGCCGGCTTCATGGTCGACAACATTTGCCTGTCCATATAATTCAGCAAAGCAACCACCCAAAGTAGCCCTACAACAACCCAGGCATATCTACTTGTCTCTTTCATCTGATTTTGGTCTAATAAAATTACTTAGTTTTTAGTTTTAGATAATAATAATTATTTAGGTAACAACCTTAATTAGAAAGCTATAATTAACAGCATTCAATATTACTTGATAGCACCTAGCATTACATTTGGCGTTCGCACACCTGGTTTTACTTCCCCATTAGATAATACAATCTTTCCATCCCACATGGTCGCTTTTGTGGTTACCTGAGCAGGGAAAGGCAATTCGCCAATCTTAGTCCAGGTATTAGTTAAGGTATTATACAACAACATCCCTCTGTAAAACCCGGTATGATTCACATTAAGTTCATTTTTATCTTTGATGAGCTTGTTTTTTATCTCATCGTTATTGCTTTTAGCAATTTGCGACAAATAATGCTCGATTTTATTAAAAGTCTTCCCATCATCACCACCTGTAATCAGAATCAAATGATCACCAACGGCAACACCAGCACCGGCAGAAAAATCGGTTACCTTTTTTCCGTCACTGATTGGTGCTGCATCTCTCCATTTTTGTTTTTCAAAATCAAAGACGAAAGTTGTATGATGTAGATTACTAATTCCCCAGGCTGTTTTAGCACGTCCTCCTATCAGATAAATACCTTTTCCATGTTTATTTTCTTGAACTATAAGCACTGAATTGGCTAATGCAATTGGGAGATTGGGCATATTTTCCCATTTTGGATTTTCTGCACTAAGGTCAAGACTTAAAAAAGCATTTGAAGATCTGGTTTGTAAATCTCCTCCTACTGCGTATACTATATCACCAATGTTGGTTAAAGCAATATTCGTGATAGCGGTTGGCAAGCTTGGCAATTGCTGTATAGTAATATCTTCCTTAACAGCATCCCATCTTAAAATATAAGCCTGATCCGAATAACCGTCGTTATTTTCGCCACCAGCATAAACAATTCCTTTTGGTGTTGAAGTGTAGCCGCAGTAGCCAATTGGCTGCGGCAATTTGGCTTTAACGTTTCTATTCCAAACATACCCTTGAGTAGTTTTCTGAAGCACCTGAATCTCGTTGGCGTAATACTTCTTACCCCCATCCCATGGCATTTTGTCTGGGAAGTTTGCACCCCCAGCAACAATAAGCACATCATTATCGATTGCATTAATAGCGCCAGCAAAACCCAAAGAGCGATTTCCGGCAGTATCAATTAATTCGGCTGCTAGCGTCCATTCCACACTAGGCAATTTTGCTTTTTGAGCAAAAACAGGATCTGTAATTAACATTATATATAAGAATAGGAGGATATATCTGTACATTTTTTTTAATATTAGCCGATCTAGCTAACTGATTTAAAGTTATCGAAACCCAAAGTTTCCACGTCTTTTTTAAACAGTACCGATTGCGACTCGTTCATATTTTTTACTGGTAATCTAAATTCACCGCAATTTAAGTTAATCAATTTCATATAAGCCTTGCCTACCGAAATACCACCGTATTTCCCTAACAGTCTGATCATATCAATTGATTTTTGCTGCAATTCGCGAGCTTTTACCAAATCATTTGAATTAAAAGCATCAATTAAATCGTAATAAAGAGGTGCTGCATAGTTGAAAGTACTACCCACTGCACCTTTTGCACCCAATACTAAAGCAGATAACATGTTTTCGTCACGTCCCCAAAGCATATCGTACTTGCCACCTTTAAAGCTCATGCAGCTTTGGAAATCCATAAAATCTTCATGGGTATATTTGATGCCTGCAAAGTTTTCTATTTTACCATCAACGGCATGTAAAAGATCGATCATAGCATAGTTACCGCCAGTTAAAACCGGAATATGGTAATAGTAAAAAGGCATTTCAGGAACTACAGCTGCAATCTCAGCACAAATATCTGCCAGCACTTCAGCATTTGCAGGTTTAAAATAAAATGGCGAAGTAAAGGAAATGGCATATAGACCAATCTGACTTGCATAAAGTGCCAGTTCTTTACAATCGGCAATACTTGTACCACCTAAAAGTAACATCACCTTAAAATCATCGTCGTCATCTGTGCACTCTGCCCATTTTGCAGCTACTTCTTTCTTTTCTTGAGTAGTCATTGACACACCTTCACCGGTAGATCCACAAATGAATGCACCTGTAACACGGTTTGATTTTAAGAAATTATAGTATTTAGGTATTAGGGATAAATTTAGTGCACCATTCTCGTCCATTGGTGTAAATGGAGCGGCTATTAAGCCTTCTAATTTTGGATTTATCATTGTGTAGATATTAATTTTGTGTAGATATTAATTGTAAGAATGTCCATGCTTTAATAAATCAGCAGCAGTTTTTCAACTGCCACTGATTAAACCAAAGGAAACAATATTTTAAAATTGCGGTAACCGCTAATTAACTATTTATTAGGGTTTGTGGTAGCGTAACCTGGAGTTTGTTTCACTAATGGGTCATTAGTCCAAATTGCAGGTTCTATTGGCCAAAGAATTTTATATCCTTGACTAGCTTTATCCAAAACGCCATATCTATGAGCTGGATTTTTGAACACCAATGGTTCAGATCCAAATTTCATACGACGAATATCATACCAGCGTTTTCCTTCAAAAACAAACTCTTTGCTACGTTCAGCAAAAATCGCAAGTTCATTTGCATCTTTGCTTCCACTTACAAAAGGAGTTGGATCTGCCGCCGGAGCAAATGCTCTATCACGTATAAGTTTTATATACTGTGATGGATCGCCACCTTCAGCATTTACGATCTCGGCAAGCATCAATTGTCTGTCTGCTTCACGATAGATAGGATAATCATCAGTAAAGTATTTCTTGTTAGTTGTTGTTGCAGGGTCTGGACCAATAAACTTAACCAGAGCTGTATTTCTAATGGTAACAACTTTCGGTGTAACAGATGTATTTACTTTATAATAATCGTAAAAAGTTGCATTTCTTCTTGTATCGGCTACGTTGTACGTTTGAAAAAGCTCAAAGGTATATCCATAACGTTGAATTACTTGCTGAGAATTTACTGCTGCTAACTTTAAAGGATCTACCAATAAAGGACCGCTTGCTAAAGAATCTTTATAATGCTGTGAATCAAAGTTAAAAGTAGAGTAAGTAAATGCGGCTACTCCACCCATTTCAGCCTCGCCCACATTATATCTAATTGCAAAAATGATTTCAGAATTGTTTTTTTGTTTAAAAACATTTGCAAAATTATTAAGTAGACTAGCTCCTGTTACTGCATTCAATGCACTTTTAGCATCCGCTAAATCAGCAACAGTACCGTATACCTTTGCAGACCAAAGGAACACTTCACCTTTTAACATAAAACTTGCATTTGGCGACCATAGGCTTTTATCCGTACTACCAGCTGCTCCAAATAGTGAAATAGACTGATTAACATCCGATTTAACTTGAGTAAGAACCTCAGCTTCAGTAGCACGGGCTTTACGTAGCTTTAACGGATCTGTTTCCCCATTAGAAACTTCCGGTGTCACCACCAATGGAACACCACCATAAGTGCGCAATAACTGGAAGTAGTAAAAAGCACGCAAACCATAGGCTTGACCTAATAAAAAGCTTTTCTTGGCGTCAGACAAAAAAGAAACAGATTCTACTTTTTGTATAAACAAATTCAATTGTAAAATTGGCCCATAAAAACCGGCCCAACTACCAACACCTGAACTAACCTCGGAAATGTCCTGTTGAATTATTGGCAGCTCATTTAGTGACGTATTCTGTCTGTCGACATTACTCATTCCTCCTCCTCTCATCTCTCCTAATCGGAAAAACATGAACTGATTTGACCTGAATTGATTATGTATGCCACTCATAAAGTTAACCACCTGGGATTCATTTTGCCAGAAATTTGCGTTACCAAAACTATCCTCTGGGGCCAATTCTAGTGTTTTACGGCATGAAGGAGCAATAATCGCGATTACTGCCACTAATAATATATATTTTAGCTTATTCATGATTGATAGTTTAAAAAGTTAGGTTCATTCCAAAAATCAATTGAGTTGGAATTGTATAGGCACTACTTTGTTGCCCTGTACGCTCAGGTAAATTCAATTGCTTATTAGTAATATATCCGAGATTCTGACCTGTTGCAGATAGTGTTAGATTAGATATATTAGCTTTTTTAAGGAATTTTGAGGGAACTGAATAACTTAAAGACACCTCTCTGAAAGCCAGATACCCAGAGTTTACAATAAACATTTCACTCGGCCTGTCAAAGTTTTTTGAATTCAACTGATCAGCCCAGGTATATCTTGGCAAGGCTGCATTAGGATTTTCTGGAGTCCAGGTTTCTTTTACCACATCTGTAGGGTTAAACTCTCCCTGCATACTTCCAAGTGTCCACATTTGTTGGAAATCCATTTGCTTATGCCCTAATGCAAAATCGATACGGGTAAACAGACTCAAGCCTTTATAGGAAACGGTTGTATTAAAACCACCTTGCCAGCGAGGTAAAGTACGGCCAAGAGAGACCATATCCTTGGTATCAATGGTATCATTGCCATCAATATCTCTCCATTTCATATCACCTAATTGAGTAGCAATAAAAGTTGACGAACCAACATTTAGTCCTTTAGAGGTAATTAACGCCTGACTAGCAACTTTTTTACCAGCAGAACCTCCGTACCAAACCTGACCAGCTGCTAGGTCAATTTTATTATAGGCAGCCAGATCAGCTGCATCTCTGATGATACCATCGCTCACAAAACCATATATCTCACCATACTCTTTTCCTTCTTCTAATCCTTCTACCCATATTAACTTATTCGATCCTGGGTCATAAACCTGTCTTCCGCCTTGTCTGTTACCTTCATTACCGTTAAAAGGCAGCTTAACTATAATATTTTTATTCCATGCTGCATTCGCACCTACCTGCCATTTAAAGTCTCCATCTCTAAAAACCTTATAAGTCGCCTCCATTTCAACCCCTCTATTCCTCATACTTCCGTTATTTGTACGGATCCTGGTTACCCCCGAAGAAACAGGAGTACTTATATAAGCAAGTTTATCTGTTGTTAGCCTGTTATATACGGCAACTGAAGAAGTAATTCTATTGTCTAAAAAGCCCATTTCAAGCCCTCCCTCAATTGTATTTGTCTTCTCCCATTGCAATGATGGATTTGCCGGCGAATTTAAAAAGCCGATTACGCCATTGTAAGCTGTCTGAGCACCATAACCACCTTGAACTTCGTATAAACCTATTGGATCTGATGTTCCTATACCAATATTTCCGTTTTTACCCCAACTTGCTCTTACTTTTAAATAGGAAAGCCAGTTTTTAGTAGACTCAAGAAAGTCTTCCCTATGTGCCAACCATCCTACTGAAGCAGTTGGAAATACACCATATTGATTATCGCCAACGAGCCTAGAGAATCCATCTCTTCTAAATGTGAAAGAAGCTAAATATTTACCGTCGTAATCATAATTTAATCGACCGAATGTAGAGAGGATACGTTCGCGGGTATGATAAGAATCAATATCTCTTGCTCCTACACCGGCTACATCTTTAACAGTTAAACCTAAATCCTGAAAATCATCCGTTGGAGCTAGTTTACCACCAGCGAAAAACCCTTTGTTATAGACATTATAATATTCAAATCCAGCCATCGCATCTACATTATGCTTATCCAGGAAAGTAAAGCTATAATTAGCAACTGCATTATAGGTTTGTCTAATAGATCGATCAAATGAAGCCGCCGATGCTCTATCTCTATTCCAACCTGTGTTTGGATTTGTTAAACTTAAAAGACCTGTTCTGAAATCTTTATTAAAACTCTCATCAAACTCTTCTTCATAATACAATATACCACTCAATCTTACATTTAAGTTCTTAGCAAGGTCAATTCTAAATGCCTGGTTAAGTGTAAATTTATCATTCTGGTTGCTCACCTGGTATTTGTCAACATTTACAACTGGATTACCATCAGAAGCATCTCTACCTAAGATCAATTCACCTTTGGTATTGGTTCCACGCATGGTTGGAGGAGCAGATAACATACGTCCCCAATAATTACCTTCACCGTTCTTTAAAGTCTGATCTCTCCAATTCGCTTTTACAAACTGTAAGCTACTTTCTGATTTCAACCATTCTTTAACCTTGTAATCGCCATTAAAAGTAAAATTTAAACGGCGATAAAATGTTTTTAAAGACAATCCATCCTCATTATAATAACCAATATTACTATAATAACTACCTTTCTCATTACCACCTGACATACCTATATTATAATCCTGCAAAAGCGCTGTTTTATGAAAAGCATAATCCCCATAATTGAAATCCTTATAAATCAAATCTGCGAAAGTGCCATTTGGATCATAGTTTCCTGCAGCATTAGTTGGAACACCATCTTTCATGGTTTTCCAACCTGGTTGAGATAATAATTCTTTATTTATATCAGTCAATCTCATTGTACTCCAAACCGCTCTACTGTCGTAGTTTCCATCTAAAATATTGCCTGCAGCATCTTTATAAAGGTTACCTGTTCCTCTAGGACCAACAGTAGATAAAGTAGTAGCAGCCAGAGTACCATTACGTATAGCTTCAACCACACCTAAACGGGTCCATTTAATATAATCCTCTGCATTTAAAAATTCGTAAGGGGAGTTTAAATAATTGACACCTGCTTTACCTTTTACAGTAATTGAAGAATGCCCCGCTTTACCTCTTTTTGAAGTAATTAAAATTACACCATTACTTGCACGGGCTCCATAAATACCTGTTGCCGAAGCATCTTTCAACACTTCAATACTTTCTATATCCTCAGAGTTAATATCACTTAATGAACCACGAACCTGACCATCTACTAAAATCAGCGGACTTCCACTACCATCGAAATTGGTACCACCTCTTAATACAATAGATGCTACAGAGCCTGGTCTACCAGTACCGGTTGTAACCCTTAATCCAGGAACCGTACCTGCCAATGCCTGCGCAGGATTTGAACGCACCCCCGATTCCAGCACTTTATTATCAAGTTTGGAAATAGACGCCGTTAATTTTGATCTTTTTTGAGTACCATAGCCTACAACTACAATCTCATTCAATCCTTGAGAATCCTCTACAAGCTGAATATTGATAGAAGTTTGTCCACCAACAGTCACTTCCTGTGAAACATATCCGGTATAACTAATCACCAATACATTTCCTTTTTGAGCCTGGATTGAAAAATTACCCTTTTCATTCGTTGCGGTTCCAACCCTAGTCCCTTTTACAATCACACTTGCATTGGGAACTCCGATACCGTCGGCATCTGTCACCTTTCCGGATATGGTAATATTTTGGGCCTGAATGGTAAGCACTAGCATGCTCATCATAAATGTTAACAGGACTTTGTTAACATAGTTTTGGTAAAGTCTTTTCATCACTTACTTGGTTAGGTTTCTAGTATTATGTATAACATAATAAATCTAAGATAATAACTTTTTTACTTCAGATGCAAGAAATATTTAAAATATTTTTCCATAATAACCTCAATACCTATATATTTGACTCAGAAACCAATAAATACATAAAAATATATTATAATACATAATAATGGAAAACGCGACCGAACCCTTTCAACCATTAGATACGAGCTCTCTGGTTGATAAAGTAGAAGCTAACCTTGTAAAACTCCTTCAAGAAAG
>JBEBUV010000130.1:0-8177 GCA_040393085.1 Pedobacter hiemivivus
ATGTTTAACAATTCATAAGTAGCCATAAATACCACTAGATCTGTTTATTACAAAGCATCGAAATGTTCTGCCAGCAGTTTAAAAGTCTTACCGTACACTATAGCGTCATGAAATAAGGTAATGCACTCAAAACTTTCATTGGCTTATGGAATACCTGGAAGAACCGAGCCATCGCGAGCTCGTGAGAGCAAAACAAAAAATTACCCTTAACAAAGAAAAAGCTACAATTAATTAAAATTGTAGCTTTTTCTATATTCAATAAAATATAAATCAGTAACCTGGATTTTGAGTTAAACCAGGCTCAACACGAAGACTGTTATTATGAAATGGCCACACATAGTTATATGATTGGAATGACCGATCTTCAATTTTCAACGTTTCCACTTTTCCGTTTACTAATCTTGAATGTCCAAGTGCTGGTTCATTTAATACATTTTCAGCAATTCTCCATCTTAAGATATCATCATAACGAACACCTTCGGCAGCAAGCTCTGTTCTTCGCTCATTACGAATTAGGTTTATCCACTCCTGCTCGCTCTTCGCCGATAATGTCACATCCGCAATTGTCATATCCAGACCAGCTCTTTTTCTTATTTGATTAATACAATCCTTAGCTAAGTCATCGACACTATTAGTCATGATTTTTGCTTCAGCATAGGTTAATAATACTTCAGCATATCGTAATAAAGGGAAATGCATATTTCCACCAGATTTAAAAGCATCCGTTTCATCTACGAATTTTTTAAACCAATACCCGGATTTACTAGCGCGTTGATTTTCAAAATACATAATGCTTGTTGGAGTGTAGATATCAATCTTTTCACCAGAAAACATATCACCATGACCAAAAATACTTCCTTTCAATCGAGGATCACGATTTAATTTGGGATTTAATTCATACTCTTGCTTGGTATGCAATGGACAATTGTCAATACTTCTTCCTTGCAAGGTCCAATAGGAATCCACTAATGATTTTGTTGGAACAACATAAGACTGACCAAGACCTGTACGAAATTGAGGAGCTAAATCTCGAAAAGAATTGGTAGCAGAATTACCATGACTCAACATCTCAAACTTCATAATAAATTCCTTATTTATCTTATCACCTTTATAATTGAATAGGTCGTCATATTTAGCATACAATTGATATTTACCAGAATCCATAATCTCTTTAGCCAATTTCGCAGCTAATTCGTAACGACCATTATATAAGGCATAGCGCATAACCAGCGCTTTGAAAGAATATCTATTGAACATATAAGCATCAGAAGTATATTCATCTTCTGGAAGTCGACTAGCGATTTCTTCTGCCAAAGGAAACACGATATCTAGAATTTCTTTTTTTGATTTTGCAGGTTGAAGTGCAGATTCCAATGTTGCAGGCTCTAAAAAGAAAGGCACATTCGCCCAACGGCTTGTCAATCTAAAATAATGCCACACGCGTAACGCCTCTAGGATACTTTTAAACTTCGTTCTGACAGCTTCATCTTCTACGTATGGGACACCTGCATTAGCAATAAAGGTATTTAAACGTCCCATATGCTTCATTTGCAATTCATAATAAAATAAAAATGTTGTCGTATTCGCAGTAAAGTTACCATTAGCAATGCGTTGGTGATTATCCGCTTCAACACGACTATAGCCATTATCGGATTTTCCGTCCTCAAGATAAAATAGACTGCTACGATCCCCCACAGAAGTAAAAACATCCACATAACTACTATAGACCACACGACGTAAGTCTTCTTCTGTATTGAAAAACTCTACGAATGAGGTAGCAGTAGGATCCGTTTTATCTAAAAATTTCTTACAACTTGAAAAAGCTGAGCACGCTAATAGACATAATAATATAAATGATTTTTTCATGTTCGTTCAAGTTTAATAATTAAAAAATAGTTGCTCTAATACCAAAACTGTATGTAGCCATTCGTGGATAATTTCCATTACCCCCATTACGTTCAGGTTCTAAACCTTCATATTTAGTAAATGTGATGGCATCTTGTGCGTTAACGTAAACGCGAATATTTTTGACACTATTTCCCCACTTCGGAAATGTATATCCTAATTGAAGTGTTTTAATTCGGAAGAAAGAGGCATCACTTAACCAAACATCACTTAAATAAGTATTGGTACTAGCTCCTGTCCATACGCGAGGAAATCTACTATTTTGATTACCCGGTGTCCATCTGTTATCTGCATATTCTTGCCTTGGTGCACCTAAAGCATTACTTGCATTATCGACTAAAATAGGATAACCCTCTTGTCCATTTAAGCGAGCAGTACGACGCCCTACTCCTTGACCTAAAGTTGTGAAATCCCAACGCTTATATTTTAAGTTAAGATTGATTGAATAATTAAGATGTGGAAAAGGATCTCCTAAATTCATACGATCTTCATCATTAATAATCCCATCTCCATTTTGGTCTTTATATTTGATATCTCCAGGTAAAGAATTTGGCATTTTAGCAGCTGTATTAGTTACATCAGCTTCATTTGCGAAATAGCCATTGGTTTGATATCCATAATAATTATCGATAGCAATACCATTATACCAGATCTTATCATTTGTATTTTTGAAGATCAATGTATCAGTAGCGCTGTATCCTGCTTTTAGTACTTTGTTAGTATTATCAAAAAACATTGCACCGATGGAATAATCTACATTTCCAATCTTATCTGACCAATTTGCTGAAATTTCATATCCTTTATTACTTACCTCTCCTATATTTAATGCAGTAGTTAAGTAATATGATCCTGTTAAAGGAGGAACAGGAAAGTCAGAATAAATTAAATCGTATGAGAATTTGTCATACACATCAGCCGTTATATTTAATCGGTTTTTTAATAATGTCAAATCAGCACCTATATTCCATTGCTTTTGTTTTTCCCAAGAAAAATTTGGATTTGGGACACGCATTGTCCAACCCCAAGTGTTGACAATTTCTTGCCATAAATAAGGATCAACATTTTCATTACCAATTAAACCATATGAAGCACGAATCTTAAAGTTCGAGATCATATCGCTTTCTTTTAATGATGACATGAAACTTTCATTATGCAGGTTCCAAGCGACTGCTGCAGATGGAAAAAAGCCCCATTTTTGATCAGGCGCAAATTTCGAACTACCATCTGCTCGAGCTGTTGCTTCTAATAAGTAACGGTTGTCAAATGAATAATTTAACTTTCCGAAGAAAGAAGATTTATTTACTTCTCTATAATCTGTATAGGAAAAGCTCATAATTTCGGTACCTGCTGTAAAGTATATTTTATCTTTATCTTGACGTAAGTCCTTTGTATAATTTACTAATGCACGCGCCGTGATTTGAGACTCACTCACCCCCTGTTCTGCAGCGACCGAATTGGCCCAAATTGTCGTTGGTTTTCCAACAGCATCATAAAATTTGAATGTTTTACGAACAGATTTATTCGCCGCTTTATTGATCATGTAAGAAACATTACCCTCAATATTTAGATTTTTATTGATGAAATATTTTGGTCTTAGGTTAATGGTACTTCTGTCAACTAAATAACTCTTAATACCACCACGGTTGATAGAAGCTAGCGGATTCATATTGTTGTGCAATATGTAATGCTCTGGCAAATCAGAATCATAAAATGGTTGCTGTGTAGGGTTCATTCTCCAAGCGATTTGATACAAACCATGCCCATCATCATTGGCCATCAAACGATCATATTGTGAGCGTAAAGCGTAAAAATCAGCTAATAAAACAAACTTATCTGCAATATTGACATTTGTATTAAAGCGTGCTGAATATTTCTGAGATCCTTCGATATCATTTAATCCACTCTGCTGATTATGCCCAACCATTAAATTAAAGGTTCCGACACCACCACCTCCAGATACACTTGCTGATTGATTTTGAGAAAATGATTTTTTCTGAATAACTTCATCTAACCAATTGATAGATTTTATCTCTCCAGACTCGGCTTTTTGAATATCCGTTTCAGAGAATAATAATGCTTGTTTTTGATAGCCTCTAGCTTCATTGTTTAAACGCATATATTCAGGTGCATTGACAAATGTTGGTAGGTCAATTGGATTGTCAATAGCAGACCAAGCATTCAGCTCAACTTTAAATTGACCAGTAGAACCACGTTCTGTCTCAATAATGATAACTCCATTAGCACCACGTGATCCATACATGGCAGTGGAAGCAGCATCTTTTAGAACACTTAAACTTTTAATTTGGTTGGGATCGATATCAGATAATGACTGCTCCATACCATCTATAATGACTAATGGATTTGCATTTTGTAAAGTACTTACGCCACGAATCGCAATACTACCTGGACTTCCTCCAGGCAAGTTATTACCTTGAAGCATTGTCACCCCAGCTATAGTTCCAGAGAATGCTTGCTCCATTTTTACAATGGGGCGATTTTTGGTTTTCTCCATATCCATCTGTGCAACTGAAGATGCAACGTGTTTCTTTTCAATTGCGGAAAAACCAACCACTACGACTTCGTCAAGACCCGTATTTTGCTCTTCCAAGATCACTGTAAGTTGAGTTTTATTATTAATATTAATTTCTTGGGCGTCATAGCCCACCCCCGTAATAATTAATGTAGTGCTTGCAGATGAACTTGCTCTGATATCGAAATTACCCCCAGAATCTGATATTGTGCCAATGTTGGTACCTTTAATTAGGATGGTCGCATTAGGAATAGGTCTATTGAGATTGTCTTTAATTGTCCCCTTGACAACTTTCGTATCTTGAGCGACACTGGTGAAAAAATGTGTAAAACACAGAAATAATAATAGTAGAATTTTTCTCATACTTAATTAGGTAATAGTTAATAATAATTTGACTTACTCGTGACAAGGTAATAAATTTTGAATGTCATTTACGTTCTTTATTAAAAAATCAAAAAAACTTATATAAATCAACTAACCAGAACTTACTTTAGTAATTCCCATCTTATTAAGACTGGGCCACTTATGTCTCCGGCAGTATAATATTTAAAAGGATCATAGGAAATCAATGGAAAGGCCAGTTATGCTAAATTTAGAAATATCTGGCTATGCAAGTGATAGTATAGAGATCCGTTCAATAAAAATCCCAGGCGGAAAGATTCAAGAGAAATTCCAATTAGATCATTATTACAGAGATATAGCAATTAAATTCAGTCCATATAAAGCAAAGGAAGGAAATATTAAAATTAAATATTCCCTCTAACGTTCCCAATAAAGCCAACAGAGTATAGAGCGTTAGTGCCTAAGGTCATTATCGGGAGAACCACAGAAATTCTGGGTGGTACTAATTGATGCTCTATTTTAATCGGTATAAAAAAACCGCAGGATATTCTCCTGCGGTTTAAGCAAATATTTTTATGATGATCGTAATGTTATTCTAATGCTTCGATTTTCTACTGAAAGCTTTGTAGTTTTCGCAATGAGTTTAAAATTATTTAGTCCCTAGTATTTTTTTGATTAAACTTTCATAAGCTGTTGCATACCTTAACATCCCCAAATCTGTAGGATGTGAACCATCAACAGTACCATCAGTGCCTAGTCCTATTTTCTCATTTGATAACTGATAAATATTTTTCACACCAGCTTTTACAAGATGTTGATAGGCGGTTGCTGAAGTTTGATTAATAGTCATCACAGAACTTCGTGTTGCTGCATCCATCCTATTTTCTATAAATAAGGCATTATCTGTAAGTATAATTGGCGTTTTGGGGTGTTTTTGTCGCAATGAATTAACTGCAGCCAATATTCTTTTATTTACTTCATCAGCATTAAACCCACCTAGGTTTGGTAAGCAATCTAATACGTATACACTGGCATCAATTTCCGAGATTAAATTGATCAGCTCATCTTCTAACTGTCCGTTACCAGAAAAACCTAGATTAATCATAGGTAATCCTAGTTTTCTTTCCAGTATGGCTGTCCAGGCCATACCCGGTCGCGACGCACATCCCCCTTGGGCAATAGAGGTTCCATATACTATTACAGGCTTTTCTTTGCGAAGTGGTAGTGGTAAAAAGTTACTATTTTCGGCTACACCAACTTCTAGCCAGGAGACATTATTATATAAAGGTAGATAAAGATGAAACTCCCGTCCATCCTTATAGTTCTTAGTATCAAGATCTAAATCACTATAAGTATATGTTATGGTATCGCCAAATTTATACTTCCCATTTGCCCAAGCCCAGGTTCCATCCAGATTTGGGGAATATAGGTCGACCCCACTTACACCAGTTGCAGGAAAGTGAGGCATGGAAAAGTATTTATTTTCGACAACATACCGGACAATTATTTCCCTGGCATTTGTTTTAAAACGAAATTTTAATCCTGCAGAATTGCGAGAAAGATCCCATACCGGTTTTCTCAAAGCATTTTTTGCCCGAACCGGAATTCGATCGTAGAAATGTTCCAACCCCTTATTCCATCCTTGGCCCTCTAAAACAGGAAATTCATTTTTAGCAGGGTTCCACCAATTCATTTTTACTGTTGATAACGGCTGCTTTTCAGTTGATGATGGTTGTGCAAATACTGGTATAGCGAATAGACATACAACAGCAATCGCTAATATTTTTTTGACTTTCATATTAATGAAAAAATTATTAAAACTTATGAAGTAACAGTTAATTATACATGTACATTTGTATTTCCACCACCTGCAAGTGTAAGTTCAACAGGCTTGTTAGATTTCCAAGACCCACCTGTGAAATCAGGCACATCAACGGAGTTAGAACGATTGGCAACAGACCATTCACTTAGCGGAGTAATAACACTCCAAGTAGCTGCATCGTAAACATCTTGATCTAGAGCTAAGCCATTGCGTAAACAATCAATTAATCTCCAGTCCATCATAAAGTCCATTCCACCATGGCCACCAATCTTTTTGGCCATCTCCCCTACTTTTTTAACAATTTCAGGAGTGTATTGCTCTTCTAGTTTTTTATACTCTTCTGGAGAAACCCAGTCATGCCCTTTAGCTATTTTACCTGGCTCAGGGTATTTTTGCGCATAGCCTTTAGTTCCACTTACAATATGAATTCTTGAATAAGGTCTTGGTGAAGTTACATCGTGTTGGATCATAATGGTACGGCCATTGGAAGTACGTACAGTTGTCGTATTCATGTTTCCGCGGTATTTCTTACCTGCTAACTCTTTGTAGAAATTATCTTTGGCTGCAAGTTCCTCTGCTTTTTTTGCCATTTGGAAATCATTTGAAGACATGGAAGTAAGGTAATCCATTTTATCTCCCCGATTAATATTCATGATCTGACAAACTGGACCTAAACCATGAGTAGGATATAAGTTCCCATTATTGAAGTTTGCTTTCAACCGCCACATACCTTGATAACCCTTCTTATCGAAATTGTAATCAAGCAAATCGTGAATGT
This sequence comes from Pedobacter hiemivivus, assembly GCA_040393085.1. Lineage (GTDB taxonomy): Bacteria > Bacteroidota > Bacteroidia > Sphingobacteriales > Sphingobacteriaceae > Pedobacter > Pedobacter hiemivivus_A. The sequence goes on from JBEBUV010000130.1 coordinate 7,378, forward strand.
AAGCACCTTCTGCATGAATTATCTCTCCGAAATACCCTTGTCTAGCCATATTCAAGGTCAGCAATTCAAAAAAGTCATAACAACAGTTTTCCAACATCATGCAATGCTTTTTCGTTTTCTCAGAGGTTTGCACTAGTTGCCAACATTCTTCTACGGTTGTTGCCGCAGGAACTTCAACAGCAACATGTTTTCCGGCATTCATGGCATATACAGCCATAGGTGTATGTAAATACCAAGGTGTACATATATAAACTAAATCAATATCATCCCGGTCACACAATTCTTTCCATGATTCCTCTTTTCCTGAATAAGAAGTTGGTTTATGTTTAGTCTTGCTCAAGTTTTTCTGAACAGTTTCAACTCTTTCAGGTCTTAGATCACATAATGCCTTTATTTCTACCCCCTCAATATGACTCATTCTGTTTACGGCACCAGGTCCACGACTTCCAAGGCCAATAAAACCAACACGAACAGTATCAATTTTCGGCGCTGCATAACCACTCATGTTAAAACGTTGTTTTGATTGCAGGGGGGAAGCAGCTAATTTAGCTCTTGTTCCACAACTAATTAAGCTTGAGCCGACCAGACCTAAGCCGGTTAAACCTGTTAATTTAAGAAAGTCTCTTCTTTTAGTGCTCATAATTTTATAAGTGTGTTTTTGTATTACAATAACTTAACAACGCTAAAGGCTGTCTAATTTTAATTTATTAAGCTTAAGGGAATTTAATTTTTAATTATAGGGAAAAGATAACGATTTTTCTTTAAATAGTAATTCGGTAAAAGATTAATGCACACTTTGT
>JBEBUV010000131.1:0-8172 GCA_040393085.1 Pedobacter hiemivivus
TTCAATCCTATATCAGCCAATGTTTTGCCTTTTTCTCTTAACAAAACAAGTAAGTGGAATATCAAATCAGAGCTTTCGTTTACAAAGTCAACATCAGTCTCGTTTAATGCTGCAATAACAGTTTCTACTCCTTCCTCACCTACTTTTTGAGCAATCTTGTTCAGCCCTTTCTTACGTAGCGTATTGACATATGATTCGTCAGATGGGTTTTCATACCTGTCTTTAATAATCTGTTCCAATTCAAAAATAAAGTTCTGATTGTAATTAGTTTTAAAGCAGCTGCGGGAGCCTGTATGACAAGTAGGGCCAACAGGAGATGCTTTGATCAATATCGTGTCCTTATCGCAGTCAATGTGTGTTTCCTTAACAAAAAGGAAGTTACCACTTTCTTCACCTTTAGTCCATAGACGGTTTTTACTGCGCGAAAAGAAAGTCACTTTACCCTCTGCCTGTGTTTTTTCCCATGCTTCCTGGTTCATATAACCCAGCATTAAAACCTCCAGTGTTTGTTCGTCTTGTATAATAACAGGAACTAAACCCTGTGTTTTTTCGAAATCTATTTCCATTCTGATTTTTTGATCTTGTAAATGACCCCGGGTTGATCGCCACATGGTTCATCAGTGTCATATTTCATTCCTAGCTTTTTGAATACATTGATTGAAGCAGGATTCGCCAACATGGCTGAGCCAATTATTTCTTCTAAGCCCAGGGTGTTAAAACCGTAGTCTAAACATACCCTCGATGCTTCAGTTGCATAACCTTTGCCCCAATGTTTCTTTAGCAAACGATAACCAATATCAACCTGATCACGATCTTCCAGGTATTTTAGTCCGCACCAACCGATATATTCGCCACTAACTTTATCAAACAGGCTTAATCTGCCCATTTTATATTTAATATACTGATCGTAATTTTTAAGCAGGTTTAAAGCATCATCAACACTGTTAAACATCACATCACCTGTATACTGAATGACTTCAGGATCACTATTTAAAATAAACATATCCTGCGCATCCGCAATGTTCATTTGCTTTAAAAGCAGTCTTTCAGATGATAATGCTATTTCCATTGTTAAAGCCTTACAGGAATGTTTAGTTTTTTTAATTCTTCTTTTAAAACAGGAATCGGGATTTCACCGAAATGAAAAACTGAAGCTGCCAAAGCAGCATCAACACCTGTTTGCAAAAATACTTCCGAGAAATGTTCTATTTTACCAGCACCACCAGAAGCAATAACAGGAATGTTAATAGAACGGGCAACCTTATCCAATAGCAGACAGTCGAAACCATTCTTTGTACCATCATGATCCATAGAGGTTAGAAGGATTTCTCCAGCACCTAAATCAGCAGCTCTGCGTACCCAGTCTTCCGTTTCTAACTCTGTGATTAATCTGCCGCCGTTCAAATGAACCATATTGCGACCATCAACCAATTTGGTGTCGACCGCAACTACAACAAACTGCACTCCGAAAGCTTTAGCCAGATCCTCAATTAACTGAGGATTTCTCACCGCTGCAGAATTGATGCTGATTTTATCAGCCCCAGAATTCAATAAAGCTTCAGCATCAGCTACAGAAGTAATACCTCCACCAATGGTAAAAGGGATATTGAGCTGTCGCGCTACAGATTTAACCATATCAATGGTTGTTCCACGGCGTTCATGAGTAGCAGTAATATCCAAAAAAACCAGCTCATCAGCACCCTGCTGAGCATATTGCCAGGCCAGTTCAACCGGATCACCAGCATCTTTAAGGTCAACAAAGTTTACACCTTTAACTGTACGTCCATCTTTTACATCCAGACAGGGAATAATACGTTTACTCAACATGCTTAAAGAGAGGTCATTTGCTTTAAATTCCAATCTTTAATCTCTTCGATGGTGATTCTATTCTCATAAATAGCCTTACCAACTACTACTGAGCGGATATCAAGTGTTGCCAATTCTTCAATATCAGCCATTGAACTTACACCCCCAGAAGCGATCAGTTTAATGAATGGAGAATGCTCAAGCAGCTTTCTATATAAATCCATTGCCGCACCACCTAGTTTACCATCTTTATCAATATCGGTACATAAGAAACGGAAAAAGCCCAATTGCAAACATTTGTCAACATAATCCATCAGTTTTATTGGTGAACTTTCCATCCATCCCGAGTACTTAATTACCTCATCAAGCACGTCAATAGCAATCACAATGCGGTTAGCATAGTCGTATTTTTTGCCTACTTCAGTACTTAGCTCCTGTAAAAAGTCAGGATTGGTAATGGCTTGTGTGCCTACAATAACACGGTGAATACCGGCATCCAATAGATCCGTAACTTGCTTGATGGTACGGATACCACCACCATACTGAACGCGCATGTCAGTTTTCTGAATAACTTCAAATAATGCTGCCTGATTACTGAAGTCGCCTTTAGCACCATTTAAGTCAATGATATGTATAAACTCTGTACCATTAGACCGGTAGGTCTCTATCATTTCAGCGATGGAAACATCGTATACTGTTTTCTTATTGTAGTCACCTTCTGTTAGGCGAACAACTTTTCCATCTAAAATATCAATTGCAGGAATAATGTACATTTTACTGTTTTAAGTTTGAAAAATTTAATAATAAAAGCTCTCCGGCAGTACCAGATTTCTCTGGGTGGAACTGAACGCCGTAGAAATTGTCTTTTTGTACAGCTGCAGAAAATGGCGTACCATAGTTTGCAGTCGCGATGTCAAAAGTAGCGTTATATTCAATAAAGTACGAATGCACGAAATAAAATTGTGTGCCGCTTTCAATGCCTTTAAATAACGTATTGTTTTTGTGTTTAATATTATTCCATCCCATATGTGGAATTTTAATCCCTTGATCCTTATCGAATAACCTTGTTTTTATAGGTACAATGCCCATTAATTCAGCATCACCCTCTTCAGAGTGTTCGGTAAGCAATTGCATCCCTACACAGATACCTAATACTGGTTTTTTCAAGGATTTAATAGGATCAACCAATCCGGTTTGTTGCAGTTTATTCATAGCTGCTCCAGCATGACCAACCCCAGGGATGATGATATGGGTATATTTGTCCAGATCAGTTTCTATGTTAACCATGCCATAAGGAATGTTCAACCTTTCTAACGCTGATGTCAGCGAAAAGATATTACCTGCTCCGTAGTTTACAATTCCAATCATCTCTGTATTCTTTTAGCCTTGTTTCTCATTACAAAACCCCTTTTGTACTTGGTAAAACCAATTTATCAGGATCACGTTTAATAGCCACCTTAATCGCTTTAGCAAAAGCCTTAAATATAGCTTCAATTTTATGATGCTCATTGTCACCCTCAGCCTTAATATTCAGATTACATTTTGCAGCATCACTGAACGATTTAAAGAAGTGATAGAACATTTCTGTTGGCATATCACCTACCTTTTCGCGTTTAAATTCCGCATCCCAAACTATCCATGCGCGACCACCGAAGTCAATTGCAGCCTGTGCTAAACAATCGTCCATGGGTAAGCAGAAACCATAACGCTCCAAGCCTAATTTATTGCCAATTGCCTTTGCAAAAGCTTCACCAAGGGCAATTCCGGTATCTTCGATGGTATGGTGCTCATCAATATGAAGATCGCCAACTGTTTTTATTTTCAGGTCGATGCTACCATGACGGGCAATCTGATCCAACATATGATCAAAAAAGTTCAGCCCAGTATGGATATCCGCTTTGCCAGTCCCATCAAGGTCAATATTTATGCTGATTTTAGTTTCATTGGTATTGCGTTCATGCGAAACAACCCGACTGCCTGCGCGTAAAAAAGTATAAATATCTACCCAGTCTTGTGTTTGCAAGGCGATTACATCACCAAGCGTGTCCGCTTTATCCAGAACTTCATTAGCACCTAAAAGATCATTGTTACGTAGCCAGATGGCTTTAGCGCCTAAGTTTTTCGCAAGAATAACATCGTTAATACGATCGCCAATAACAAAAGAATTTTCCAGATCATAGCCCTCAGCCATGAAATGCTGTAGCAAGCCAGTATTTGGTTTACGGGTAGGGGCATTTTCGTGGGCAAAGGTTTTATCGATAATTACTTCACTAAATTCAACACCCTCGCTTGCAAATGTTTTAAGGATGAAGTTATGTACTGGCCAGAAGTTTTCTTCTGGATGAGAATCTGTACCTAAGCCATCCTGATTGGTCACCATTACCAGATCAAAATCTAACTCTTTAGCTATTTTTGACAGATAAAACAGTGCTTTCGGATAAAACTCCAGCTTGGCAAAAGAATCAATCTGTTCATCCTCTGGCTCCGTAATTAGTGTTCCGTCTCTATCTATAAATAATACTTTCTTCATTTTATGGTTAAGGTTGTTGGTTTTTAAAGTGATTTAAGCTTGTTTAAGAGTGTTTTATTCTCTTCAGGGGTTCCTATCGTTATTCGTAGACATCCCTCACATAAGGTGACTTTAGAGCGGTCTCTGATGATGATACCTTCGTCTACCAATGAATTGTATGTGTTTAACGCATTTTCTACCTCAATTAGTATAAAATTAGCATCTGATGGATACACCTTTTTAACCATTGGCAAGGCAGCAAGTTCATTGCTTAGGCTTTCCCTTTCCACAACTGTACTTTGTATCCATTCATTAACCAGATCAACATTTTGCAAAGCAGCTAAAGCAATGTCTTGTGTAGCCTGATTGATATTGTATGGAGGTTTTACCTTGTTCAAAATATCAATAACCGGACGTGCAGCGAAAGCCATTCCCAAACGAAGAGCCGCCAGTCCCCATGCTTTAGAGAAAGTTTGAAGAATAACCAGATTTGGATATTCTGTTAACTCTTGTATAAAAGTACGCTGTTTAGCATAATTGATATACGCTTCATCAATCACCACAAGCCCTTTAAAGTTGGCAAGTACTGTCTCAATATCGGTACGGATAATCGAATTTCCGGTAGGGTTATTTGGTGAACAGATGAAGATTAGTTTCGTGTTTTCATCAATCGCTTCTGCAATACCATCCAGGTCTAACTGGAAGTTTGGAAGCAGGTTTACTTTACGTATTTCAACGTTGTTGATGTTTGCAGAAACCTCATACATTCCATAAGTTGGAGGGAGGATGATCACATTGTCTTGTCCCGGTTCGCAGAAAGCGCGGAATAATAAGTCAATAGCCTCATCGCTGCCATTTCCAAGGAAAGTATTTTCGATTGGAACACCTTTAATTTTTCCTATAGCATCCTTTAAATCCAGTTGGAGTGGATCAGGGTAACGGTTGTAATTTTTATCAGCTGTAGCGTCTGTGTTAAGTGGCGAGCCATAGCTATTTTCATTGGCATCCAGGAATATACTGGCCTGCCCTTTATATTCGTCCCTGGCGGTAGAGTAGGGGCGAAGGTTTTTGATGTTTTCTCTTTGTAATTTGTTAATGTCCATTGCAATATTTTATGGCTGTCGTTATGGTCAAAAAGAACCGGTATAACGATGTTATTAAATTATTTTTAAACGAATGCTAACAGCATTTTTATGCGCGTCCAAGCCCTCAGCTTCTGCAAGTATTTCAACCGTACTTCCGATGTTTCTTAATCCCCTTGGTGTGATGTGCTGAAAGGTTATTTTCTTAACGAAAGAATCCATGGATACTCCAGAATATGCCTTTGCAAAACCACTGGTAGGTAGGGTGTGGTTTGTTCCTGAGGCATAGTCGCCAGCACTTTCAGGAGTAAGGTTTCCAAGGAAAACAGAGCCTGCATTGCTGATCAAAGGGATCAGTTGTTCAAACCTATCTGAAGATAAGATCAAGTGTTCCGGAGCATAAGCATTACTGAATTCCATACCTTGCTCCAGGCTGTCTACAAGCACTGCGTAAGAGTTCGAAATAGCCTTTTCAGCAATGTCTTTTCTAGGTAATGCTTTCAATTGTGTTTCGATCTCGATGATTGTATCAGCTATTGTTTTTCTTGAAGTGGCTACTAAAACAGTCTGACTATCAGCTCCATGTTCAGCCTGAGCTAAAAGATCAGAAGCGATGTATGCCGAATTGGCAGTCTCATCTGCGAGTACTAAAACCTCAGAAGGACCAGCCGGCATATCAATTGCAGTACCTGCTGCGGATTGCACCAGTTGTTTGGCTTGGGTTACATAACGGTTTCCAGGTCCAAATATCTTGTAAACTTTAGGTACACTTTCCGTCCCATAGGCCATTGCGGCAACGGCCTGTGCGCCACCAACCAGATAGATCTTTTCAATACCAAGTAATACGGCTACATAAGCTAAATAACAATTGGTTTTTCCATCCTTTTGCGGCGGGGAGCAGACTACAATTTCCTGGCATCCGGCTAATACGGCAGGTATACCAAGCATTAAAAATGTGCTGGGTAAAACTGCTGTTCCACCCGGAATATAAAGACCAACACGCTCTATTGCGCGCGTTTCGCGCCAGCAGGTTACACCTGGCATGGTTTCTATTTTATCTTCTCTATGTTGCTGCGTAGCGTGGAAAGCCTTGATGTTCCGGTAAGCGGTATCAATAGCTGCTTTCGCCTCAGCAGGGATCGTCTCTGCAATGCTTTTGATCTCCGCTTTTTCAATGAAAAGTTGTTCCAACTGGATCTTATCGAACGTAAGGGCATAATCAAATAAGGCAGTATCACCCTCCGTTTTTACACGGTCAACTATACTTTTTACCCTCTCGCCGATGCTTACATCATCTTCCAGCTGTCGCAAACAGATCGATTCAATCTCTTGTTTAGTTAATTCGTTATAACTGTAGAGTTTCAATGTTTTATGTTTTTGGTTTAACTATTAGTTAATGGTCAGTGTTGTGTTTTTTATATAAAATGCTGTACATTTTATAGGATAATCCTGTTTTTTAGGCGATGATTTTTTCAATTGGCATCACTACAATACCTTCAGCACCTGCAGCTTTCAGACTGTTGATTTTTTCCCAGAAATCATATTCAGCAATTACCGAATGTACCGCAACCCAGTCTTCATCAAACAATGGAACTACAGTCGGACTTTTCACACCCGGTAGTAAATCTACTATTTTTTTAAGGTTGGTTTTCGCAACGTTAAGCACCACATATTTTGTTTCTTTTGCACGCATTACCGAACGGATGCGTTGCAGTAATTCCTGAACTTCTGGTAACAATTCTGAACCTGATTTTCCAATCAGAATAGCTTCAGATTTCATCACTTCCGAGAAAGGTTTTAGTCCATTATTTTTTAATGTTCCACCTGTCGAAACGATATCACAAATCGCATCACTTAGTCCAAGTCCAGGTCCAATTTCAACTGATCCCGAAATCGTCCGAACCTCAGCATTTACATGATTATCTTTTAGGTATTTTTCTAGGATCACCGGGTAAGAAGTAGCAATTGCTTTACCGCTCAATTGAGCAATTTCTGTGATCTGACTTTCGTTAGGTATAGCAATTTTTAAGGTGCATTTTCCGAAACCTAACTTTTGCAAATAGGTCACTTGAGCACCCGACTCAACGATTACATTTTCGCCAACAATACCCAGGTCTGCAATTCCGTCCTGAACATATTCAGGAATATCATCATCTCTAAGAAATAGAATTTCTAAAGGGAAATTTTGAACAGTTGTTATTAATGAACTCTTGTAGTTTTCGAATGATAAACCACAATTTTTAAGGATCTCTACTGATTTTTCGTTTAACCTACCCGATTTCTGGATAGCAATTTTTAGTGTTTTCACTTAGTGCTTTTAGAATTATTGATTGAACAAGAAAATATTTCGGAAACAAGTTTTGAAGTACAAAACATTACATATACATCGCCAATTGGCGATGGTGCAAATGTAAATGATGGTTCAAAAGGTGTTTCATATATTATCTTAAGTTCCTTATCAACAATGACTAGCATCATGAGGAGATGCAAATATAGGGATTGAAATGGCATATCCAAATAAAATATACAATTTTAATAGGATAAACACTTTGAAATTCTAAAATAGTCAGCCCGAAAGGTAAAAGATATTCTTTTTTTAATTATTTGTGTGTAACTTATTGATTTACAGGTTTTCATGTGGATGTCGATTAGGGCTTGTATGAGTCTTGTATGAGTCTCCAATGAGTCTGGTATGACTCTGTAAGGTGTAAACCCATTTGATGTCTTGTCCGTATATAGCTATACAGGTTATTGAATTAATTTTAAATTGACTAT
>JBEBUV010000132.1:0-8104 GCA_040393085.1 Pedobacter hiemivivus
CAAAAGAAATAAACCTTGGTTTAGACCTTAAAGGTGGTATGAACGTAACGATGGAGATATCGTTAGGTGAATTGGTTAAATCATTAGCTGGAAACACTGATGATACTAATTTCAACAAAGCATTGTCTACTGCACAACAACAGTTAAATGCAGGGGGTAAAGATTTCGTTAGTTTGTTTGTAAATGAATACGAGAAGCTAGAGCCAAATAAACAACTGGTTGACTTCTTCTCTAACCAGGACAATGCAAAATTGCTAAAGCCTAATGCTAGCAATTCTGAAGTTAAAACCTTTTTATCAAAAGAAGCAACAAGTGCAATCGATCGTTCATTCATTATTATCAGAAGTCGTATTGATGGTTTCGGTGTAGTGAGTCCAAACATGCAGAAACAAGAAGGTACTAATCGTATCCTGATTGAGATGCCAGGTGTGCAAGACAAAGAACGTGTTCATAAATTATTACAAGGTTCTGCAGAATTACAATTCTGGCAAGTTTACCAAAACGACGAGGTATATCCGGTTTTGGAAAACATCAACAAAACACTAGCTACAACTTTAAAAGATACTACATCTGTTGCTGCTGGCGCTACAGATACTGCAGCTAAAGCAGGCAGTAAATTAGCAGGCTTAGCTAAAAATGCAGATGTTAAAGATTCAACAGCTTTAAAGAATCACGAGATTTCTAAATCAAATCCGTTATTCGCTATATTAAACATACCTACTTATCAAAATGAAACTGGCCAGCCGTCATTACGTCCGGGTCCGGTTGTAGGTTGGGTAGCTCAAAAAGATACTGCTAAAGTAAACGCATTCTTTAAAAGACCAGAAATTGCGTCTATCATTCCTCAGTCTTACAAATTCATGTGGAGTGTTAAACCTGCAGATTTAGGTGCACAATCACCAAGTAAGATTTTTGAATTGTATGCAATCAAATCTACTTCTTTTGACGGTAAACCTGATTTAGGTGGTGAAGCAATAAGTGATGCACGTGCTGATTTTGGTCAAAACGGACATCCTGAAGTAACCATGTACATGACTGCTGATGGTTCTGCAAAATGGAAAAAAATCACTGCTGAAGCTTCTGCAGATCCAAACAATAAAAAAGCAATTGCTATTGTTTTGGATAACACAGTTTACTCTGCTCCTACAGTACAAAATGAAATCCCTAACGGTGTTTCTCAAATCACAGGTAACTTTACACAAAATGATACACAGGATTTATCAAATATCTTAAAAGCTGGTAAATTACCTGCTCCAGCAAGAATCGTTGGTGAATTCGTAGTTGGTCCGTCGTTAGGTGAAGCAGCAATCAACAATGGTTTATTATCATTTGTACTTGCCTTTATAGTGATCCTGATCTTTATGGCTTTATATTATAACAAAGCCGGATGGGTAGCTAACCTTGCATTGGTCATCAACTTATTCTTTATTATAGGGATATTAATATCGCTCGGAGCCGTACTTACATTACCTGGTATTGCTGGTATCGTATTGGTAATTGGCTTATCGGTGGATGCAAACATCCTGATCTTTGAACGTGTACGGGAGGAACTTACCTTAGGTAAACCTACTCCACTAGCAATTAGCGAAGGTTTCAAACATGCAATGTCTTCAATCATTGACTCAAACGTTACAGTATTAGTATTGGGTATTATCCTTTATGTATTCGGTAGTGGTCCGGTTCAAGGTTTCGCAACTACACTTTGTATAGGTATTTTATCATCTTTATTTTGTGCTGTATTGATCTCTCGTTTGGTATTCGACACCTTATTAGAAAAGAAAGTTGATATCACATTTGGTAATAAATACACCATCCACGCATTTAAAAACATTGCTTTCGACTTCGTTGGACACAGAAAGCTTTATTATATCATCTCTACAGTAATTATTGTTTTAGGTACTATCTTCTATTTCAAACATGGTGGATTAAACCTGGGTATTGACTTTAAAGGAGGAAGAACTTATATCGTTCACTTCGATGAAGGAATGAAAACTGAAGATGTAAAGGAAAAATTAACAGCAGTATTCCCTGAGTCGGAAACAATTGTAAAAACTGCTGGTGGTGATCACGAACTAAAAATCACAACTACATACCACATTACTGACACTGATACAGAAGCAGATAAAATTGTAGATGCTGCTTTAAAACAAGGTCTGGAAAAAACTGGAGTAAAGTATAACATTGTAAGTAACGAGAAAGTTGGTCCAATCATAGCGAGCGACATTCTGTATAGCGCTTATGGTGCCATCTTATTCTCTTGTTTAGTGATGTTTATTTATATCGTAGTAAGATTTAAGAAAGTAAATTATGGTTTAGGTGCGGTAATAGCATTGTTCCATGACGTTTTGCTAGTATTATCATTCTATACTATTTTAGATGGTGTATTACCTTTCTCTCTGGAGATTGGTCAGGATTTCATCGCGGCAATTCTTACGGTAATGGGTTATACCATGACAGAGACAGTTGTTGTATTCGATAGGATTCGTGAGAAACTAGCACAACAAGGTAAAGAAGATCTTCATGGAAAAGAAAGAGAAGAACTAATCAACTTTGCTTTGAACAGCACATTGAGTCGTACTATTCTAACTTCATTAACTGTATTCTTTGTATTGTTAGTTATCTTTATTTTTGGTGGCGCAAGTATCAGAGGATTTATATTTGCCTTGTTAATTGGTCGTATTATCGGTACATATTCATCATTATGTATCTCTACTCCGATTGTATTAGACTTAGGTGAAGCAAAATTCAAACACAAAAAATAAATATTAAGTAATTATATAATATTGAATTTAAGGCATCCTTTTTGGGATGCCTTTTGTTGTTATATATATATTATATATTTACTGAACCCGACATGATTCAAATAATTGTTAAGCACAGAGGGCAATAATTATTTAAATCATCAAAGGCTCCATCTGACCACAAACCGCCGAAGGCAGCTTGAAGACAAATAAAAAACAATAGATGTTACTGAAACAACAATAAAATAAACAGAAGAAACCCAAAATTATGAATCAACATTTTCCGAAAGGCATTAAACCAAGAATTATAATTATAGGAGGTGGATTTGGGGGAATTGAGCTCGCAAAGAAGTTAAAGAGTGCAGATGTAGAGGTGATGATACTGGATAAGCACAACTATCATACTTTCCAACCTTTGCTTTACCAGGTTGCTACTGGTGGATTGGAAGCAGATTCTATTGCATTCCCATTGCGCAAAATCTTTAAAGGACAAAAGAATCTAACTTTTAGGGTAGCTAAAGTGAAAAACGTACGCCCTACCGATAACATTATTGAAACCTCAATAGGTACTTTTGAATATGATTATCTGGTAATGGCTACCGGAACTACCAGTAACTTTTTTGGAAACACAGAAATTGAGCACAATGCGATGCCGATGAAGTCAATTCCCGAGGCTTTAAACCTGCGTAGTCTTATTCTGCAAAATCTAGAAGCAGCTCAAATTGAGACTGATCCGAAAGAAAGAGCAGAACTACTAAATTTTGTTGTGGTAGGTGGCGGTCCAACGGGAGTGGAAACAGCAGGGGCACTTGCAGAACTAAAAAAACATGTACTAAAACATGATTACCCAGAACTGAATATCGATGCAGTAAACATATATCTAATTGAGGGTTCTCCAGAATTACTTGGCGCCATGTCTGTACAATCTCAAACAAAATCAGCAGACTTTTTACGTGAACTTGGTGTAACCATCATGAATAATGCCCGAGTGAAAAGTTATGACGGCAGTGATTTGAGTCTGGAGGATGGACAAAAGATTCCATCGTCTACCGTGATCTGGTCGGCCGGAGTTAAAGGAGTAGTACTTGACGGTATTAATACCGAAATTATTGTAAGAGGCAACAGGCTAAAAGTAAACGAAATTAACCTGGTAGATGGATATACCAACATCTACGCCATTGGTGACGTAGCGGCTATGATTACTGAAGAATTTCCTAATGGCCACCCTGGTGTAGCACCCGCTGCTATACAGCAAGGAACCCTACTCGCTAAAAACCTGATCAATATCATAGAAAAACGACCGACGGAACCATTTAAATATTTCGACAAGGGAACCATGGCTACAGTTGGCAGGAACCGTGCTGTAGTAGACTTGCACAAGATCAGATTTCAAGGTGTATTTGCCTGGTTTACCTGGATGTTTGTACATTTGATGACACTTGTTGGATTTAGAAATAAGCTGGTGGTATTTGTGAACTGGGTTTGGAGCTACTTTAGCTACGACAGGGGTACAAGACTGATCATCAGGCCGTATTTTAAAAATAAAAACATACCTAAAGTAGTAGAAGATACAAATGTCACAAAAGCCAGTTAAACTAATTGAATGCCCCCGGGATGCCATGCAGGGTATCCATGATTTTATTGACACAGACCTGAAAGCTGCGTATATTAATCAGTTGCTACAGGTTGGTTTTGATACCATCGATTTTGGCAGCTTTGTATCACCTAAAGCCATTCCGCAGTTACGTGATACGGCCAAAGTACTATCAAAACTTGATTTTAGCACTACTAACTCAAAACTATTGGCGATTGTAGCCAATTTAAGAGGCGCTGAGGAAGCTTGTAGACATGAGCAGATCAATTACCTTGGCTTCCCTTTTTCAATCTCTGAAACCTTCCAGCAACGCAATACCAATTCCAGTATCACTCAATCTGTAAATACCGTAAAACAATTGTTAGAACTGTGCGATAAAAACAATAAAACTGCAGTGATTTATATCTCGATGGGCTTTGGTAATCCTTATGGAGACGAATGGAATGTAGAAATTGTAGAAAAATGGGCAGATGAACTGGCTGGACTTGGGGCTAAAATCCTTGCTTTATCAGATACCACAGGTGTATCCACGCCAGAAAAGATCAAAGAAATTGTCCCCCCTCTAATTAAAAAGTTTGGATCAGACACCATGGCTGAATCGGCTAAGTCGAAAGTTGAAATTGGATTGCATTTACATAGCACCCCTTATACCAGACTTGAAAAGATACAAGCGGCTTATGAAAGTGGCTGCAGACGTTTTGACAGCGCTCTGAAAGGATTTGGAGGCTGTCCAATGGCAACTGATGACCTGACAGGCAACATGGCAACAGAAGATCTAATAAGTTATCTAAACAGTAAAGGTGAAGTATTAAACCTAAACATGGAAAAGTGGCGGGAAGCTTTAAGACTCTCTACCACAATATTTAATTAACTCTTCTTCACCATTTTAAAATGTTGTATACCTGCTTCTTCAAATTGATTTCCTTCAGCAATAAAGCCAAATCGGGCATATAAAGGCAATGCATGTAATTGTGCATTCAGATAAATATAATGAGCATCATCTGGTAAATCAGCCAATGCTGCTGCCATCAATGCCTGTCCTATTCTTTTGCCCCTATACTCTTTTAATACTGCAAATCGCTCCAATTTGTAGCCCTGATCAGTTTTTCGCCAACGACAAGCACCACAAGGTTCACCATTAAGTTCGGCCAGGAAATGAATAGATTCATCCTCATTTTCCCACTCCAGTTCAGGTGGACAATTCTGTTCTTCAACAAATACCTTTCTCCTAATGGCAAAAGCTTTTTCCAATTCTTCCTTATTTCTAATCTTATTTACCAGCAGTGCTTCCATGGCTTTTAATTGTTTTTATTTTTCGTTCGTGAATTTCCTCTGCAGCATCTATGGAGTGTGAAAAGTGAATATCACTTTCCTCTTTAGCCAGTTGAGCTAGAGCAACATAAAATTTGTGCAATTGATCTAGTTCCTTTTCAGACAGGTCTTCAATATTTACCATTCTATTGCTTGCCCGTTCATGTGCTGCAATTAGTTCATTCAATTTTAATTGAATGGCTTTACCATCCTTATTTTGTGCTTTTTGAATTAAGAATACCATCAGAAAAGTAATAATGGTAGTTCCAGTATTTATCACAAGTTGCCAGGTCTCCGAATAATTAAACACAGGTCCTGTTAAGGCCCATATCACTACAATGGCAGTAGCGGCTAGAAAAGCAGCTGAACTACCGGTAAAAGTAGTCGCGGCGTTAGCAAAACGCTCAAAGAAATTACGGTTGCGATGTCCCATTAATAAATATCTATTTTATCCCTGTTCATTCAGGCCTTTCTTTTAGCACAAAAAAAGCGCCATAAGGCTTAACCCTATGGCGCTTACAAAATGTTACTTTGATTACAATTTATCGTTTGCGTTTCTGCAATTTAAATCGTCAAATGCCTGAGTTAAACGCTCAACAAATTTCTCTTCGCTTTTACGTAACCAAACACGTGGATCATAATACTTTTTATTTGGTACATCATCACCATTCGGATTACCAATCTGGCCTTGAAGAAATGCTTCATTAGCTTTATAATAATCAAGAATACCTTCCCACATTGCCCACTGCATATCTGTATCGATATTCATCTTAATAGCTCCGTAAGAAATAGCCTCTCTGATTTCTTCCTGAGAAGAACCAGAACCACCATGAAATACAAAGTTGATTGGTTTTTCTGCTGCAATACCAAACTTTTCTTTAATATATTCTTGTGAATTTTTAAGAATTACAGGCTGTAATTTAACATTACCTGGTTTGTACACACCGTGAACATTACCAAATGCTGCTGCAACTGTAAACTTATCGCTAACTTTACTCAATTCTTCGTAAGCATAAGCTACTTCCGAAGGCTGTGTATACAATTTAGAGCTATCTACATCAGTATTGTCTACACCATCTTCTTCACCGCCAGTTACACCAAGTTCAATTTCAATAGTCATCCCCATTTTAGCCATACGAGCTAAATATTTAGCAGAAGTTTCAATATTTTCTTCGATAGATTCTTCTGAAAGGTCTAACATATGTGAAGAAAAAAGTGGTTTACCTGTTTCCGCGAAGAATTTCTCGCCATGATCCAACAATCCATCAATCCATGGTAATAACTTTTTAGCAGCGTGATCTGTATGTAATACAACTGCAACACCATAGTGCTCTGCTAGTAAATGAACATGCTTAGCAGCCGACACAGCTCCTAATACACAAGCATTTAGATTGTCATTATTTAATGTTTTCCCTGCATAAAACTGAGCGCCTCCGTTTGATAACTGGATCATAACAGGTGAATTAACCGCCTTTGCAGTTTCCATTACCGCATTAATGGTATTGGTTCCTGTCACATTTACTGCTGGTAAAGCAAATTGGTGTTTTTTAGCTTGCTCAAACAGTTCCTGAACAGCATCTCCGTAAATTACGCCTTTATAGCCTTTTAAACTCATTATTTTTTATTTTAGATTAGCCGAAGTTATGAAAAATATAAGTTTAGGCAAATTAAAGTTATCCTAAACTACCTTAAACTGTTCTAAATATTTTTCGTTTCTTTGTACTCGTATTTTTCAATAATAACATGGCTTGGTTTAAGAGAGAAAAAAAAGGTATCAGTACGTTAACGGAAGAAAAGAAAGAGGCACCAGATGGTTTATGGAATAAATGCCCGAATTGCAAGAAAGCCTTACACAGTGCGGACCTTGTAGAAAATAAATATGTTTGTCAATACTGCAGTTACCATTTGCGGGTTGGCTCTAAAGAGTATTTTGAAGTATTGTTCGACAATAATCAATTTACTGAATTATTCGGAAATCTGACATCTGGCGATCCGCTGCAGTTTACGGACAGCAAAAAATATACTGACAGATTGATAGAGAGCCAGGCCAAAACTGGCTTAAAAGACGCCATAAGAGCTGCCCATGGCAAAATAGAGGGCGAAGACCTTGTGATTGCTTGTATGGACTTCAATTTCATTGGTGGTTCTATGGGTTCTGTTGTAGGTGAAAAAATTGCCCGCTCTATTGATTACAGTATCAAACACAAAATTCCTTTCTTGATGATTTCAAAATCAGGAGGTGCAAGGATGATGGAGGCTGCATTTTCATTAATGCAGATGGCCAAGACATCAGCTAAACTGGCTTTATTAAGTCAGGCTAAAATCCCTTATATTTCTTTATTAACAGATCCTACAACAGGTGGTGTAACGGCTTCCTATGCGATGCTGGGTGATATTAATATCGCTGAACCAGGTGCTTTGATTGGTTTTGCTGGCCCGAGAGTAATTAAAGAAACGA
>JBEBUV010000133.1:0-8050 GCA_040393085.1 Pedobacter hiemivivus
TCCTGATTTTTCATCTTTAGGAATAATAAAATCTGATAAAACAGCAATGGTAGCCATTTCATGCGCACTGAAAAACTTTTCTTCATTCAGCTTCTTATCTCTTGCAATCTCGAAAGCCTGTCTGCCAGGCTGCTCCGATTCACTGGATGTATCAGTTAATGTAGTGGTTTTTTCGCCAGGCTTACACGCATCAAGTAGTACTGACGCACTAATGGTGGTCAGTCCAAGTATTTTTAATGATTGACGTCTGTTCATGTTGTTAAATGTTATGCTTTTTCTTCTGATCCAGAATATATTCAGCTGTTCTCATTGATAATGCCAAAATGGTCCATGTCGCATTTTTATCTCCTTGTTGTACAAATGGCCCTGCATCTACAACAAATAGATTTTTGCACTCATGTGCCTGACACCATTTGTTTAAAGCAGATTTTTTAGGATCATCACCCATTCTAATAGTACCTACTTCATGGATAATTTTACCCGGTGCCAGTAGTCCATAATTAGTTTCCGGCCCCTCAATTTTTGAAGTGATAATTGCACCCATCGCATGCATCATTTCGGTAAATGTCTCTTGCATGTGTTTGGCTTGCTTAATTTCTTCATCTGCCCATTTATAATTGAAGCGCAATACAGGTATACCGTATTTATCAACCACTTTAGGGTCTATCTCACAATAATTACTTTCTCTTGCAATAGCAGTTCCCCTGCCAGCCATGCCTACACTGGTTCCATAAAAGCGTCTGTAGTCGTCTTTTAATGAAGCACCATAACCTCCGGCTTCTTTCATTTTGCCATTTTTATCTGGCACTTGTCCATTTAATGTATGCATCCCATCGGTAAAGCCATATGCAGGCATTCCCATACCACCCCAATACTCTATATGATAGCCACGAGGGAAATCTAATTTCTTATTATCGAGCCACCATGGTGAATAAATATGCACACTACCTACACCATCTTCATTATAGCGTTTTCTATCCATTAGTTGAGGTAAAAAACCACTTAAACCAGCGCCGGTCGAATCGTGCAGGTATTTTCCGATAATGCCACTGCTATTGGCCAGTCCATCAGGATGAGCGGCAGATTTGGAGTTTAACATGATTCTGGCCGACTCACAAGCACTGGCTCCTAATATTACTATTTTTGCATTTACCTGATATTCCTGCAGGTCTACCTTATTTACATAGGATACTCCTGTTGCCAGTCCTGCAGAATCTGTTAATACTTCTCTAACCATGGCATTGGTAATAACAGTGAGGTTTCCAGTTTTTACTGCTGGAATCACCAGACAAGAAGAAGAAGAAAAATCTCCGTAAACCTTACAGCTCCTGCCGCATTGACCACAATAAAAGCAAGGTGCGCGGTCATTATTACCTGGTAAAGCTTCTGTAAGCACTGAGCCTCTGCCCGGAATTACTGGCACACCAGTTTTTACTCCAGCTTTTTTAATAAACAATTCATTTAAACGTGGTTTTGGTGGGGGCAAAAAGATTCCATCAGGTTCGTTTGGAATTCCCTCTGCAGTACCATATACACCAATTAAACGATCTACTTTATCATAAAAAGGTTTCACATCATCATAAGTAATTGGCCAATCATCTGTTAGGCCATCCTTACTTTTGAAATCATCGGGCCCCATACGCAAGGATATACGTCCCCAGTGATTGGTTCTTCCTCCCAACATTCTGGATCGAAACCAAGCAAACTCTGAGTTGTTTTTTTGTGTATAGGGCTCTCCATCTAATTCCCAACCACCATAAGAAGCATCAAAATCTCCAAATGGACGTGTTGTACTTGCACCTCTACGCGGTGATTCCCAGGGCCATTTTAACTGCTGGGCATGAAGGCGCGGATCAAAATCTTCACCGGCTTCTAACATTAATACCTTTTGTCCGG
Source organism: Pedobacter hiemivivus (assembly GCA_040393085.1). GTDB lineage: Bacteria > Bacteroidota > Bacteroidia > Sphingobacteriales > Sphingobacteriaceae > Pedobacter > Pedobacter hiemivivus_A. The sequence continues at coordinate 1,897 of JBEBUV010000133.1, forward strand.
CATTGGCCAGAACGTAGCCAGCCATCCCTCCTCCTGCTCCTGATCCGACTATAATTACATCATAATCCTTAGCTGATTTTTTAATCTGAAATTCGTCCATGTTATATCCTAAGTAATTGGTCACTGTAATTTATATTATTTTAGATTATGATCTAAATATTTTTACGAAAATCTGCTTTGCTGCATGATATTTTAGTTTTCTAACCAATTGTTTCTATTTAAAGAAAATAGAGAAAGGATTTGTAATTGGACAATAAAAATTAAGTAGCTTTAAGATTAGATGAAAATCGCTTTATTTGTATAATTTTACCGACTAAACAACTAACCATTTTTAATGCAATCTAAACAGTTTACCTGGCAGATAGCCTGGGATTATCAAGCATTTCGAGTTAAGTTTATTCTTGGAATGCTGATGCTAGTAGCCATTTTAATTTTTATTCCTCATTTCTTCTCTCATATAGAAAACAGAGAAGGTGTTGTTTTAAATGACTCTTTACTTAAATATATACCTGCAAAAGATGTTTCTGTACTAATATTTGCCGTATTGTATGGCATGATCAGCTTCCTATTATACAGAATGTCTAAAAATACAATCATGTGTCTTACGGCTTTATGGTCTTTCATATTTTTATGTATTGCCAGGATAATCACCATAACATTAGTACCACTTAATCCTCCTGCTGATATTATTCATTTGGCAGACCCATGCTCTATTTTTTTTTATCATTCTAATGTGATTACGAAAGACTTATTTTTCTCGGGTCATACGGCTACAGTTTTTCTGGCAGCACTTTGTTTGGAGCAGAAACGAGACAAAGTTATTGCATTTATAGCTTCAGGAATTATAGCTGTATTGTTATTAATTCAACATGTACATTATACTATAGATGTTTTAGCAGCACCATTTTTTATGTGGCTTTGCTGGTATCTGGGAAAGACAATGGCTAAAATTTAATATTCTTGTAACTAAAGGTTATCTAGTAACTAAAGGGAGATGGTACTCCCTTTAGAACTAAATATATACGAGAACGTACCAAATTCGTATTTTCTATCAAATTAAATCCTGATGCACACACCTACGGTGAACCAGGATTTAGATATATATAGGGAATGATTAAAAGTATAAAAGAAAGAAACTCCCTGCAATTATATTACGCTAACAATATGTTTTACGTGGTGAATGAGTATATTAACGTTGTGAATGATTAACCCTGATACGTAGATACATGTCTAAATTATGGTAATAGTTACTTTTAGCTTAACTTTGAACAGGGATAATTTATTGAAATAATAAAATACATTAAGTAAACAATAGGATTTAAGTGCTGAATACATATAAGTTAACTCAAAATTTTTAATTAAAGTTTAGATGACTGGCAAATTAAACTGCGTTATTATTGATGATGAAAAGCATGGCGTAGAGTTATTGGCTGAATATATTAATGAAATGCCTAATTTAACACTGTGTAAGTATTATACTGACCCAATGGTAGCTTTCAGGAATATTACCTTTGAGGATAAAATCGACATTCTTTTTCTAGACATTGATATGCCGGGTATAACAGGTATTGAACTGGCAAAAATGATAAGAACCAAAACAAAGTTTCTTGTAATTACTACTGCTCATACAAAATATGCCATTGAAGCTTTTGGCATTCAAGCTAATGAGTATCTTTTGAAACCAATCTCCATTAGCAATTTTGCAATATCAATTAACAAAATGATTGATTTTGCGCAATTTGACAAGCCTAGGAGACAACCTACACAGTCCGATTTTTTCTTTATTAAAACTGAACAAAGTCAGAAGTATATAAAGATTAACCTTAAAGATCTTGTGGCAGTTGAAGGCTTAAATAATTATGTGAAAATACATACGATTAATGCTATGCATGTAGCTTATTTAACCATTAAAGAAGTAGAAGCTAAACTAGAAGACGATCAATCGTTTATCAGGGTACAACGATCTTACATCATTTCTATAAACCATGTAAATAAAATTGAGGGTGCGTTTATTACAATGAACAACCATATTGAAGTACCATTGGGAACCACTTATAAAAAGAAATTCTTATCGTTTCTGGAGGATAAGACGTTAAGATCAAACCGGGGACTTTCAGACTGATAAATATAGACCAGCATAGTCTGTTAACTTAAATACTAACAAACAATACTGTCTGATTTAAAATTTACAGGCAGAAAGGATTAAATAGATAAAATGAAAAACCGTTTTAAAGAATGCCTCTCTTTTTTATTTAAGTATAGAATTCATTTTATTGCCTGGTTTTTCTTCATTTTTTATGAAATCGTATTAACAGGTATATTGAGAGGCTATTTTGCCAGTCTTGGAAATTACTTCGTATTTTATGTTTTCAATATCTTCTTGTTCTATTTTCATTCTCATGTGGTTTTACCCACAGCCTATAATGATTCAAAACAAACTTTTTGGTTGCTCCCCTTTTTAATCATTATTGAGGTTGTAGTTTATGTACCACTAACCATTGGAATTGTTGCTTTCCTACAAACCTATGCTGATCTAGCTATCTTTACCAAAGCAGCAATCAATAAAACATCAGTAGGAAACGGCGTTTGGAGAGCCATATATTTCATTCTTTTCTCTTCTGGGTATTATTATTTAATGAGCTATTTAAGAGAACGTAAGCTGGCACAGCAAGCAGAGAAAGAAAGATTATTAATGATTATTGATCATCAAAGTGTTCAGTCAGAATTAATCAAAACTCAATATGCTCATTTAAAAGCTCAGATTAATCCTCACTTTTTATTCAATACCCTTAGTTTTATTTACACTAATGTCCGTAAATCTTCTCCACAAGCTGCTGAAGCCATTATGTCCTTATCGGAAATGATGAGGTTTGCGCTACGTGATGAGACTGACAATGAACTTATTTCAATACCATTAGAAATTAAGCAGGTTAATAATTTAATTAACCTCCATAAGCTCAAATCTGATGTTCCTTTAAACATTACTTTAAAGTATGACGATAGTCTGGATGATGTGGAGATTATCCCTTTAGTGCTCCTTACACTTGCAGAAAATATGTTTAAACACGGAGACCTAACCAGAGAAGATAAACCAGCCTTGATGTCGCTTAGTTTTGATGGAGAGATGATACTGATAGAGACTTCTAATTACATTAGTCATTCCATTGTTCGACATAGTCATAATATTGGTTTAGATAATACAGTAAGGAGACTAAAAATGATTTATGGGGATCATGCGTCTTTGGGTTTCAATTCTGATACGAGTGGCTATTTTAATTTGTATGTAAGAATTAATATCAACGATTCTGTGAAGCCAGTGATTCGAAAAGATCAATATATTCCAAGTGGCAATTACCTTGTAGACTAAAACAAAAAAAGCTTTCCCAAATTGGGAAAGCTTTTTTTATGTCCACCTATTTCATGATGCAACAAACATTATAAATTTTAAGACTTAGGGTCTAATGCCGCGTTGATTCTTACCAGTAAATCTTGTAAATGATATTTACTCATACCAGTAGCAGCAGGTATTGCTGTACGGATTTCTTTAGCCAAAGTTGTCAATTGTGCTCTACCTATACTCGAAATATCTGATTCTGTAGGATCAATTGGTTTTCTACCTGGAAATGGTGCTGGAGTTCCCGGCTCAGGAGTCTTTAATAACTTAGCTACATTATCAATATATGCTTTTTGCAGATTTCTTCTATATACATCAATAGTCTTATTCGAAGCTAATTCAGTCCATACACCAGTTTTCAGATCAATAAATAAATTACCTACCGTGTATGCTTTTGCACCATTTAAAGCTTCAGCATTGATCAGCTTAGTGATTGTAGTTGGATTTAAAAGTCTGCCTAAGATATTCTTTTGAGTTCCCTGAAAAACATCAACCGGGTTTATACCTGTACGATCTATCAAATCCTTGTTGATTAACCAGATTGGAGTTGTGAACAGCTGAGTGTTCAGGAAAGTCATGGCTTCTTTTTGTATCGCAAAAGGAACATGTTCAAACATAGGTCCTTTTTCTTCAACGGTTTTTGGTGAAGTATAGATACCACCTACGTTTTTAGCCACATGGCCCATATAACGTCCCCATTGTCCAACAAGCTCTGAATATAATGTTCTGGCGTTCGCATAGCCTTCGTTAGGTTCCTTACTCCAGGTTAAAATATTTGGCAATATACGTTTCAGGTTTTTAATACCATAAGTAGATGCCAGCATAGCATTGTCGCCAATATCTTCATTCTGGTTACGTGGATCATTAGGATCTGATTCTGTACCAAATGTTAAGTGTTTATTGGCTCCTACCCTTTTAATAATCGTTTGATTAGAATAGCTATCCTCTTCTGCTGGTGTATTATATTCTGGCAACCATTTGTATCCCCATTCAATTGCCCATAAATCATATGCACCAATTCTTGGGAATATACCTTTAGCAGTTATATTATCTTCTGGTTGTGCTACATAATTGAAACGTGCATAATCCATGATTGATGGTGTATGTCCATTTTTCTCTACCCATTGTTTATCTCTCAGTTTCTCTACCGGTACAGTTGCCGATGAACCGAAGTTATGACGCAATCCTAAAGTATGACCAACTTCATGAGAAGAAACAAAACGAATCAGCTCTCCCATTAGTTTATCATCAAACTTCATTTTACGTGCCTCTGGATCAATTGCTGAAGCCTGGATGAAATACCAGTTTCTTAGTAGCAACATAATATTGTGGTACCAGTTGATATGTGATTCAATAATTTCACCGGTACGTGGATCATGAACATGTGGTCCACTTGCATTTGGAATGTCAGACGGTTTATAAACAAGTACGCTATGTCTGGCATCATCAATGTTCCATGCCGGATCATCTGGTGCTTCTTTAGCTATAATAGCGTTTTTAAAACCTGCTTTTTCAAAAGCAATCTGCCAATCATTTACTCCTTGAATAAGGTAAGGAACCCATTTCTTTGGTGTTGCCGGGTCAATATAATAAACAATTTGTTTTTTAGGTTCTACCAACTCGCCTCTTTTGTATTTTTCTACATCTTCAGCTTTTGGCTCCAATCTCCAGCGAGTAATTAAAGCTTGATTTTTAACCCCGTGTGGATTGGCATCAAAATCTACATAACCTGTAGCAAAATAGCCTACACGAGCATCAAAGAATCGCGGCTTCATTTGCTTAGATGGTAACAATACCATTGAACTGTTTAATTCATAAGTAGCCGGTGTATAAGTTGGAGGACCTGCAGGCATTCCTGGCGTTGGAGGAACTGTTTTTGCATAGGTTTTAAGGGTTCTTATTTCTATATTCATAGGATAAGCCTTTATTTCCTTAACATAACTTCTGTCTGCAAGCTGATTGGTTAAACTCAATCGTTTCTTAGCAACTGCGTCAAAGAAGAAAACATCATTATCACCGTTCATATAGTCTGTAACATCAATAACAACTCCTTTTACACCAGAAACAGAATCTTTAGAGAAAGCTTTGATATCAAATGAAGCCACTAAAGGCTGGATATTTGAATTCATTACAGACTTGAACATTCCGTGTTCTGTAGTGTCATTTGAACGTTCTCTGAAAGAAATGCTTTTAAGGTACACTTTATTTGATGGACCTGTTTCAAAGCTGATTACATTATCTCCAATATGATCGCCACCATAGCCCATCATAGAAGCACGATTTCCTGCAGCTGCTTTACTGATTCTGTTTACGGCTAAGATCTCTCTGCCCAATAATGAATCTGCAATTTCAAAGAAATAACGGTCATCAACATTATGAACTTTAAATAAACCATTGTCGGTTTTGGCTTTAGCTGTGATCACCTGATTGTAAGGTCTAGGTCCTACTGATGGTCCACCCGGACGACTCATAGCATTTGGATTACCTACTGGTGCTCCCACCACTGGTGCAGGAGTTTTTGGCTTTCTTTTTTGTGAATAGCCCTGATAGCCGGTACATAGTAGTGCCAGAGCGATCAAACTTAGTTTCTTCATTTAGATTATTAATTAATAAGATTTTGGTTGTATAATATAAACCTGCTGCAAAAAGCATCCGTATTTTGATACGATTGCCCTTGACAGCAGGTTTTATAGTTATTGTTTGGCTTTGAAAGCGGCAACGCCACTTCTCAAATAATCAGCATATTCTTTGGCATCAAAA
>JBEBUV010000134.1:0-7809 GCA_040393085.1 Pedobacter hiemivivus
CTCGTTGCTCATTTTGTGGCTCAGGTAAGCAGGATACATTAATGCTTATTGAAGGTCTGGATGCATTTATCTGTGATAAATGTGTAGCTCAGGCCAATCAGCTGCTTGTGCAGGAATTGGGAACTAAAAAATCGAAACCTTTAGATAGTTCGATTACCTTATTAAAACCACAGGAAATTAAATCACATATTGACCAGTATGTTATCGGTCAGGATGATGCTAAAAAGGTGCTTTCGGTAGCGGTTTATAATCACTATAAGCGCTTAAGTCAGAAAGTGGATAAAGGTGATGAAGTAGAGATTGAAAAATCTAACATCATGCTTGTGGGAGAAACAGGTACAGGTAAAACCTTATTGGCTAAAACTATAGCTAAGATATTGCATGTTCCGTTTTGTATCTGTGATGCAACAGTATTAACTGAAGCAGGTTATGTTGGTGAAGATGTGGAAAGTATTCTTACACGTTTATTACAGGCTGCAGATTACGATGTAACTTCTGCTGAACGCGGAATTGTATATATTGATGAGGTAGATAAAGTTGCACGTAAAAGTGATAACCCTTCTATTACACGTGATGTTTCCGGAGAAGGTGTTCAGCAAGCATTGTTAAAGATTTTAGAGGGAACAATAGTGAATGTTCCACCTCAGGGAGGACGTAAGCATCCTGATCAGAAAATGATTCCTGTAAACACTAATAATATCTTGTTTATTTGCGGTGGCGCCTTTGATGGTATTGAACGTAAAATAGCAAATAGATTGCGTACACAGGCCGTTGGTTATAAGGTGAAAAAGGACGATGAAGAACTTGATCTTGAAAACCTATATAAATACATTACGCCTCAGGATTTAAAATCATTTGGTTTGATACCTGAGCTGATTGGTCGTGTACCCGTATTAACACACCTTAATCCTTTGGATAAACAAGCTTTACGTAATATATTAACAGAACCAAAAAACTCTTTGGTTCGTCAGTATGTTAAGCTGTTTGAATTGGAAAATGTACAACTTACATTTGAAGATGATGTTTTAGATTTCATAGTAGATAAAGCTATGGAGTATAAACTGGGTGCAAGGGGGCTACGTTCTATTTGTGAAGCTATTATGCTGGATGCGATGTTTGAAATCCCGTCCGACACTAGTATTAAGGAATTGAATGTTACGCTCGATTATGCAGTGCAGAAATTTGAAAAGGCAGATTTTAAAAAGTTAAAAGCTGCTTAAAAGATAAAATCCCCGGTTTACCGGGGATTTTTTTTTATATTGTTATTTAGAAAGGATGAATATGAACGAAGAAAAAGATGTAAAAAAAGAAGATCATGCTTCAGAAAAAACAAAAAAGGTAAAAGAGGTAGATACGCCAATTAAAAAAGGGCTGAAGTCTAAAGAAGAGATTGTAAAAAACTGGTTGCCAAGATATACTGGAAGACCCCTTGAAGAATTTGGACAATATATATTGCTGACTAACTTTAGTAGGTATATTCAGATGTTCTCAGAGTTACATGGTAATGCACCAATTATGGGTGTAGATAAACCCATGCAAAGTGTAACTGCTGATGGCATTACCATTATCAATTTTGGAATGGGAAGTCCGCTGGCAGCAACAATGATGGATCTGCTTACCGCAATCAGTCCAAAAGCTGTATTGTTTTTAGGTAAATGCGGCGGTTTAAAGAAGAAAAATCAATTAGGTGATCTCATCCTGCCTATAGCAGCGATAAGAGGAGAGGGGACGTCTAATGACTATTTGCCGGCAGAAGTGCCAGCCTTACCTGCATTTGCTTTACAGAAAGCAATATCAACAACCATACGTGATCATTCAAGGGATTATTGGACAGGTACTTGTTATACTACAAACCGCAGGGTATGGGAACATGACAAAACCTTTAAAAAGTACCTTAAAACTTTAAGAGCAATGGCGGTCGACATGGAAACGGCAACAATTTTCACAACTGGGTTTGCCAATAAAATTCCAACAGGAGCTTTGTTATTAGTATCAGATCAACCGATGATTCCAGAGGGAGTTAAAACTACAGAGAGCGATAGTACAGTAACTTCTAAGTATGTAGAAACACATCTTAAAATTGGAATTGATTCTTTGAAGCAATTAATCAATAATGGGCTTACGGTTAAACACCTGCAGTTCTAATCGTCGTTCAGACTTTTAGGATAATCAAACTGGATGAGCCTGCCAATATGGTGGCTTACCAGTCTCCAATCATCAATGTCAAATTCAATTAATACAGTGCCACAGGTGGGGATGTTATAAATATCAGCATCGCTTAGGTAGTTTGCCAGATCTGTAAAACCTGGGTTATGTCCAAACATAGCAATGTAATTGATGTCGTTATTGAAGTTATTAATCAGCTTTAATAAAGCGTTTACATTAGCTTCATAAATTGTAAGCTCCTCCTTTATTTGTCCAACCGGTTTTTTCCATGCTTGTACAAAGTGCTGAGCCGTGGTGAGTGCTCTTAATGCAGGGCTACTAATTACTAGCTGTGGGACCAGGTTTTTTTGAAGTAATCTTGCTGCCATTTCCGGAGCATTTCTATGTCCCCTTGGATTTAATGGCCTATCAAAATCTGCAAGATGGGCATTTCCCCATTCCGATTTTCCGTGTCTTACCAATAGAAGTTTCTTAGCCATTGCTGAGTTTATTTAGTACACTATTTATAACAATTGATTCTGATAAATTGTTCATACAGGCGAAATCTCCTCTATAGCAAGGGATGTTGCCATATACTGAGCATGGCCTGCAGTAAAGGTCGGTTTGAACTGCATCGTTAATAGATTGGCCATATCCTAAAAAGCCTGCATATGGATGTGTGGCGCCCCATACAGAAACTACAGGGATATTTTTTAAAGAAGAGAGGTGCATTCCCGAAGAATCCATACTCAACATCACATCAAGGTTGGAGATGAGTTTTAGTTCATCCTCAAGTTTAACCTTTTTTACAACTGATATAATATTTGGATGTTTTTTCTCCCAGGCATAAGCTATTGCTTCTTCAGATTCCGAACCTCCGAAAATAAACAACTGATGACCAGCATTTGCAAGAGCAAGTAATACACGCTCCATTTTTGGTAAAGGATAGACTTTTTGTTGATGCTGGGCAAATGGACTAACGCCGATCCATTTTTTTGTTTTAGGTAATGCTGCGAAAGAGAAAGTTTCCTCTTTAAGGTAGGCTGGTTCTGGCTTATCCAAAGTATTTTTTAGAACGAAAGGAAATCCCAGTTTTTTAAATACATCAGAATAGCGATGCACTGTGAGTGTCAACTGCTTTAGAACCTTATTGTCCTTACGCGTTAAAGCAGTTTTTTCTTTCCTTCCTTTGTCTAACGCTGCTGTCTTTATTCCCGATAGGGAAAAAAGACAGAAAATAACCTTACTTCTAAGGTTGTTGTGCAGGTCTGCCACTGCGGTCACCTTTTCTTTCCTCAGCTCTATGAAAAGCTTAATCAAACCAAAAAAGCCTTTATGCTTTCCTTTTGGCTCAAATGGATAGAAGCTTAGGTTAGGAATGTCGTTAAAGAATGGTTTAAATAATGAACGGCTCAGCATTAGTAACTCTGTATCCGGATAGTCCCGTATAAATTCTTTTAATACGGGAGCTGTCATAGCTACATCTCCCATAGCAGAGAAACGAATCACTAATATTTTATTTGTGCCTGTCATTCATTGCTTGTGTTGTAAAGCACAGGGTTAAGGCTAGGGTCGTTATACATTTTCATTTGTTTGTAAACCCTCATGTATTTGTCACCGCTTTCAATATCCTGTAATAATTCATCTAAGCTATTAGAAAGATCAGCTTGCTGGTTTAAGAGGATGTTAAGTTTTTGTGTGCAAAGTGCTTTATGCTCTTCAGTTGCATCCGTACGCAAAGTTTCCTCTTTCATATGGTAAACTTTTAATGCCAGGATAGATAGTCTGTCAATTACCCATGCAGGGCTTTCAGAGTTGACTCTTGCATCAGCTTTAGGTTTGATGTCTTTATACTCTTCTAAAAAATAGCTGTCTATATATTCCACTACGTCTGTACGTTCCTGATTGGAGACATCAATACGTCTTTTCCACTTTAGCCCTTCAACAGGATCAATTTCAGGGTTACGTACTACATCTTCCATATGCCATTGTACGGTGTCAATCCAGCATTTCAAATACAATAGATGTTCAATTGAACTGATACGATACTGATTTTGAATCGGCTGATCTATATTATTGTGGATATGATAATCATTGATTGCCTCTCCGAATATTTTATTGCAAAGCTTACTAATCATAGTTCAAAGGTAAGGATAACTATTTTTTATTACTGAAGTATTGGGAGATATCTTGTAATGTGAAACTATTTAAACATTCTTTGGGGGTTAAACCACCCTTTCTTCCAATAAGTACACCGTAATGCATGTCGTGGAATCCTTCCTTTCTATGTGCATCAGGGTTTATAGATAATAAAACCCCTTTTTCCAGTGCATAGCGATGCCAGCGCCAATCAAGATCAAGTCTTAATGGGTTCGCATTAATTTCTATCACCACATTATTTGCCGCACAGGCATCAATAACTTTAACGTAATCAATTGGATAACCTTTTCTACTCAACAGGAGTCGACCGGTGGGGTGTCCAAGAATCGTTGTATACGGGTTTTCAATAGCCGTAATAATTCTTGATGTAGCCTTCTCTTCATCCATTCGTAAAATACTATGTACGGAAGCCACTACAAAGTCGAATGTTTTAAGAATATCATCACTATAGTCTAGTGATCCGTCATATAAAATATCACTTTCAATACCTTTAAAAATACGGAAAGGAGCAAGCTTAGCATTTAAAGCATCAATTTCCTGATGTTGTGCATAAATCCGCTGCTCATTTAAGCCGTTGGCATAAAAAGCAGACTTAGAGTGGTCGCACATTCCCAGGTACTCTAATTTTAGGTTCTCTTTACAGAACATGGCCATTTCTTCCAGCGTATGAACCCCATCGCTCCAGGTAGAGTGGTTATGTAAAGATCCTTTTAAATCGCTATAAGTAATCAATTGAGGCAGCTTGTTCTCTTTAGCCAGCTCAATTTCATTTAGTCCCTCTCTTAATTCTGGCTCTACAAATGCCAATCCTGCTTTCTGGTAAATCTCATGTTCTGAGCTGAATGGACCTGAACCTGCAAGTGCCAATACTGCATTTACATGTTGTTCATTTCCTGTAAGTTTAAACCAGCTCAGGTAAAAGTCGCTCTTTGGTACCACCAGAAGATTCACTTTTAAACCGGATTCAGTATGTGACAGGTAGTTGTTATCAGCTTGTGGCTCAAAGGAGAGAGATTTAAAATCAGCTATTTTAGCTTGAACTTCATCAGGGCTATCTGCACCAATAATCAGTTCAATTTCTTCAATGATCTCTAAACAGCGACGGTATTCACCACCAATACTTAGTAAAGGATCACCACTTACGTTATTTAACCATACAGCAAGATCTGTATATAATTTATTTACTGGAGCTTCAGTTTGCGCATAAAGGAACTTTCCTTGAGCAGCCATTTTAAACTCAATGAGTTTCCTGATTTCTTCCTGAGTTTTTAGTCCGAATCCTTTAGCTTCGATCAGCCTGTTTTCATTACAGGCATAATAAAGTTCTCCAATATTTTCGATACCAAGATCTTTCCAGATTACGACAATCTTCTTAGGCCCGATCCCTTTCATTCCAAGCATCTCGACAATACCTTCAGGTGTTTGCGTAAGGATAGTATCCAATTCTAACATAGATCCGGTTTCTAAAAGTTCCCATACTTTTGCTGAAATGCTCTTGCCTAAGCCTGGGATTTCACCTATTTCTTCTAGGCTTTTCTCTTTAATAGCAAAGGGTAATTTATCAACTTTGAAAGCGGCGTTAGCTATAGATTTAATTTTAAAAGGGTTCTCATTGTGGAGTTCCAGCAATTGAGAAAGTAGACGTAAAGTACGGGCAATCGTTTTATTTTCCATTAAGAAAATGATTTTATTATTGTATTTTGATTTCAAAAGGCATTCTTGTCTGAATTCCAGATCTGGAGATAGCTGTTTTTATTTGTTGATAAATGCTATAGTTAGCGCCAAGTTCCTGTTTGGCATAATACATCTTAATCTTATCTGTAGTAGTTTCCATTAATGATTTAAATGGATCAATCATCTCAGGATATTCTACTACACTATAGTCTTTTATTTTAGCCTTTTTTGCAGCAGAGATTATTGCCTGATTGAAGTTTGCAGTTCTATCGGCCAAACCAATTTTAACGGCATCTGTACCAACCCAAACTCTTCCACCTCCAATACTGTCAATATATGCTTTTGTTTTATTACGGCCATTAGCTACACGAGTAATGAAACTATCATACACACGGTTTACATCATTTTGAATAATCAAGCGCTCTCCGGCAGTCATCGGACGATCAGTACTCATGATATCTGCATATTTTCCGGTTTTAACACCATCGAAAGTGATACCCAGTTTTTCATTATATAATTTCTGTAGATTGGGGATTACACCAAATACTCCAATAGATCCGGTTATGGTGTTAGGCTGAACAAAAATAGAGTCGGCCGCACAAGCAATATAATAGCCGCCAGATGCAGCAACATCCCCAAAAGATGCAATTACAGGTTTAACCTTTTTGGTCAAAACTATTTCTCTCCAGATCACATCAGAAGCCAGAGCACTACCACCCGGAGAATTAACTCTTAATACAATTGCTTTTACACTACTGTCTAAACGTGCTTTTCTAACCGCTCTGGAAATACGCTCCGATCCAATCTGTTGATCGGAACCTTCACCACCCATAATATCGCCATTCGCATAAATTACAGCTACCTTGTTTTTGGCAGAATGATCCTTTTCATCAGCAAGGTTTCTGGCGTATTCATTGATGGTGACAGTGGATAAATTCTTTTTTTTATCTCTTCCACTTAGCGTTTTTAGTTCTTCAATTATTTCATCTTTATATTTCAATGCATCTACCATTTTATAGGCAACTGCATCAGCAGGCTGCTGAATTTTATAATCGTCGGCAATTTGATGCAGGATTGGAGTACTGATATTTCTGCTTTTTGAAATTCCATCCAGGTAAGTCTCATATAAACCATTTAGGTAAGCTGTTACCTGTTCACGGTTTTTATCACTCATTTTGTCTGTGAAAAATGGCTCAACGGCACTTTTATAATTTCCAACTCTAATTATTTGAGCTTCGATGCCTAACTTATCCAATGCTCCTTTAAAAAACATGGTTTGAGATTTTAGACCTTTAAATTCTAAGGCGCCTTCAGGGTTTAAATAAACTTTATCAGCAACCGAAGCCAGGTAATAGGCCCCTTGAGTATACACTTCACTATAGGCTATTATCTTCTTTTTACTGGTTTTAAAGTCGAGCAAAGCATCTCTTATTTCGCGCATAGTTGCAAAGCCAGCCTGTGGAGAGCTAACGCTTAAATAAACACATTTGATATTATCGTCAGTTTTTGCCTCACGTAAAGCGCGTATTACATCATTAAAACCTATACTTTTATTTCCTTCAGAACCAACAACAGGTAGTTTTGAAAATGGATCTTCTGTTGTACGTTCAGTTATAGCCTGATCTAGATTTAGGAAAAGAACAGAATTATTACTAACGCTAACTTTGGTATCCTTAAGGGAGGATTTCACAATGCCAACAATAAGTACAATGAAAAACACGAAAAACAGTACGAGTGAAATGACTACTCCAACAACTGTTGCAAAAACATACTTAAAAAATTCTCTCATGTGCCAGGTAAATATTTATTTTGTAAAGATAAGTAAACGAT
>JBEBUV010000135.1:0-7748 GCA_040393085.1 Pedobacter hiemivivus
ACAACCCAAATTTCTTATCTTTTGTTAACAGTTTAGCCTAAAATCATAGTATAACTTTGTATTGCACAAAAATATAAAACTATGTATACCATATTAGGAGCCGGTGGAGCCACTGCCAATGCAATTACAAAAGAACTACTTCAACACAATCCCAGCGAAACCATTCGCTTGGTAAGTCGCAGACCAATAAAAACATCAGACATCAATTTATCATGGCAAAAGGCTGATTTATTAAATTACAATGATGTATTGCATGCGGTAAAAGGTTCAAAGGTTATTTATATGTGTGCAGGATTAGTGTACGATAAAAGGATCTGGCAACAACAATGGCCAATTATCATGCAAAATCTGATCAATGCAGCTAAAGAAACACAAGCCAGATTAATATTTTTCGACAATGTGTATATGTATGGTCTCGTTCAAGGTTCTATGCTTGAAAGTACTTCTTACAACCCCATCAGCGTAAAAGGAGAAGTCAGAGCGCGTATAGCAACTCAGCTAATGGATGAGGTAAAAGCAGGAAATATACAAGCGACAATTGCTAGAGCTGCCGATTTCTATGGTACAGATTCTATGAACAGCTTCTTTGATATGATGGTTCTGGATAAATATGCAAAAAGAAACCGTGCACAATGGATAGGCGATCCAAAAGTATTACACAATTTCACTTATATATCTGATGCCGGCAAAGCCATGTATTTATTGGGACAAACGCCCGAAAGCGGAAATCAAATCTGGCATTTACCAACAGCGGCTCCATTAATAGGAAAAGATTTCATTGAATTAGCTGCAAAGATTTATGAAGTAAAACCCTCTTTTACCACCATTAATAAGTTGATGCTTCAATTGGCAGGTGTATTTAAAAAGGTAGTTGCAGGAACCGTAGAAATGTATTACCAATACGACCATGATTATATTTTCAACTCTACAAAGTTTGAAGATGCTTTTAAAGTTATGCCAACAAGCTATAACGAGGGAATAAAACACATGTCTCAAACCCTGTACAAAAAACAATAGTACATATCTACTTGTTTTTGTCGCATATACCCCTATTATATGTCGACCATATACCGCTTTTCCGATATTCAATAAGCTTATATTAGTATTAATAAATCAATGATAATAAATACTAACGAATATGAAACCATCATGATTTTTCAATCACACAGTGGGATGAATAATCTGATAGCTTCATTACAATTAAAAAACAAATTATATAGAGATGAAAAACTCAATTTATCCTTGCCTTTGTATAAAAGGTAAAATTGCAGAGGCTTCGGAATTTTATAGCCAGACTTTTGATGAGGCAAAAGTCTTACACAGCTCCGATATTGTGATACTATTAGAGTTAAGCGGACAAAAATTTATGTTACTGAATGATGGCCCATCTTCTGTACCAAATCCCGCAATATCATTTATGGTGATGTGCGAAACCGAAGCGGAAACTGAGCAATACTGGAAAAAACTTTTGGATGGAGGTAAAGTATTAATGCCGATTGACAAGTACGACTGGAGCCCTAAATATGGCTGGATAGAAGATAAATATGGAGTTTCATGGCAATTATATACAGGAGACAAAGCTGATACGCCACAAAAGTTTAGCCCTACTTTAATGTTTACAGGTAATAAAGCTGGTCAGGCCAAAACTGCCATTAACGAATTAACCGAGCTATTTCCCAACTCCAATATTCAGGGAATATTAAATTATAATGAAGGTGAGGGTGATTCTGTCGATTTTGTAAAACATGCCCAATTTAAGATTAAAGATTATATAATGATGGCTATGGATAGCTCAGCAAATCATAATTTCAGCTTTAATGACGGCGTATCACTTGTTGTAGAATGCGAAAATCAAGAGGAAATAGATAAGTACTGGTCACATCTTACCACAAACGGAGGTTATGAAGTGGCTTGCGGCTGGTTAACCGACAAGTATGGCATCAGCTGGCAAATCATCCCCAAAGGAATTATTAAAATGATTCTTGATCCTGTTAGCGGACAAAGAGCTATGGCTGCAATGATGAAAATGAAAAAATTGATTATAGCAGATTTAGAAAATGCTTAAAACTTAATCGACAACTTTTCAGAAGTAAGTGAGTCTCCTTTATAGTATTCAAAGAACCATTCCCCATTCCTTTTAAAGACAATACCAGCAGAGGTACCATTATTGGCGATGAAATAATCTGAAACTGAAGTTTTAAATAGTGTCAAAACTTTTTTAGGAGTAGTATCTATTAATTGGTAGCCATTGGCCGTTGCTTGTGCATATAATGTTCCTGCGGCATTATCAACACTGACCGGAACAATCTTTTCAGCCGGCTGACTGGCAACTGGAGTCGCTACAGCTAGCGGTGCAACAGCAGGTGTATTAACAACAGGTTGTGCCGTAACAGGAACTGCTACTTGCTGTGGCACAATTGGTGCTGTTATAACAGCCTGAGGTTGGCTTTGTGCAGTTGGAACATAGGCATATGGCGTTTCATCCAGAGATGAAAATGCATCCCTTAACGCTAAATTATATGATACACTGAATTCTTTCTCTCTACTCTTACCTTCTTTACTTTTAAAAACTATGTTATTCTGACAATCCTTTAATAGTAAGGTCAAATTGGTGCTGAACATTCCATTTTTTTCCAATATCTCAACCAACAACGCACTACATTTATTATTAGCAATTTCCTGAGGCAAATCATTTTCATAATAAACTGTAAAACCCTTATCTTCTAATAAAGCTTTTGTAAGTGCGTTTAAGCGATACTGATTAGGTTGCTTCAAAAAGCTAAACTTCTCTGGCACCATTACATACTTGTAATTATTAATGGTATTCTGAGCATAAGTCGAAACAGAGAACAATAACAGGAATAATACAGTATATTTTTTCATCAGTTTATATTTGTTTTTTAAGGGTTATGAAGCTATCATTAGCATGTTTTTCAATAGTATCTATTTAATTTTTTGTATTAAAGAGCTCGCATGCTCGGTTCTTTGCTATTTGTAAGCAGTATTACTATACAAATATATAATTCTAATTACCTTATTTGATACCTATCCGAATTTTAGAAATAAAAAAGTCTTTAACAAAGACAAAACTTCGCCAAAGACCATCTCAACCGATTAATTGCCTTTAAAAAAAGGAGGCTTAAAGATTAGCTTCTGTATATTTTTTGAAATTATCCATAATTGCCTGCCATCCCTCACGCTGCATTTCAACAGGGTTTTCGTTTTCAGCATCAAAAGACTCCGTCACCTTAGTACCTTGATCAGTTGCTTCAAAAGTGATCTTTACCTTTCTGTCATCTCCCAGCGTATAAGCAATGAGCTCATTGGTTTTAACTTCGTCATATATCCCACCAAAATCGAAACCAAAACTACCATCCTTAGCTTCCATCCGTGAAGAAAATGCCCCTCCAACACGTAAATCATTTTCAGCTTTCGGCGTATGCCAATCTTCAGAAGCACTATTCCATTTTTTAATATGTTCTGGTTTAGTCCATGATTCCCATACTTTTGAAACCGGAGCATTCACATTAGTTTCCACCGTAATAACGGTTCTATTTGTCGTTCCCATATCTTATAAATTTAATATCAATATTGTATTGTAAAGATAGTTTAGCAATAAACATTAATAAAGGTTAATGTCGACATATCAAAGGGGGAATTGCGACAAAGGAGTTACAGTAAGTAAGTTCCAATAAATCCTTAGCATTGGCTTTATTATAAACGAATACTTAATATGTCTTTCACTGCATAATCAGCTCTTTTAAACAAGAACTGGTAACCACTATCTGTAAGACGCTTAGGCAATACCCACCTACTTTTTAAGATCAATTCAGTTTCTGTACCAATAACCATAGCGCCTAATTCCAATAACCAGGCAGGAGATGGAAGTCCTGCCGGAACACCATAAGCCTTACGAATAGAGCGCATCAGGTCTGTATTCTTAATAGGTTCGGGTGCAGTGCAGTTTATTACACCATCTAATTCTTTATGCTGAATAAGCCATTCTGTACATTTGGCAGCATCCTGCTCATGAATCCAGGAAACATATTGTTCACCATCTCCCTGCTTTCCACCTAATCCAAATTTCACCAGGTTAAGTAAACGAGGAAAAGCACCATCACTTCTACCCAGGACAATCCCCATACGAAGTGCAATTTTTCTGGTTGATGGCGTATTTGTTTTAAAGAAAGTTTGTTCCCAAATCTTACAAACATCAATTGAAAAGCCATAACCTATATCACCAGTCTCTTCATCCTGTGGACGATCTTCCGCATGGCGATAAATCGTTGCTGATGTAATATTTATCCAAAGCTCAGGTGGACTATTTAATTTAGCGATAGCTTTAGCTAAAATCAAAGTTGGATTCACTCTGGAAGATATAATCATCTGTTTATTCTTTTCGGTATATCTGCAGTTTACATTTTTCCCACAGAGATTTATCAGCAAATCCGCTCCTTCTAAAACTTGCTCCCAATCTCCCTCATTAACACCATTCCAAACAATAGTTTGAATATTTCCATTTATCGGAGCAGCTTTGCGACTTAAAACAATAACCTCAGTAGCCAGATCACGATAGTAGTTAGCTAATACATTTCCAAGATAGCCATTGCCACCAGCCAAAACTATTTTATGATATTTCATATCTACGCTGTTAAAAAGATGATTAATAGTATTACTATGCGATACATTACCCAGGTAATAGTTAATGTCCAGCCTAGCTTTAAAAGTTTAGTTCTACGGATATGTTCTAATAGCATCAGACCAGCAACTGCCAGAAACCATAATACATAAAAGAACGGATTTAGCTGCAACCATACCGATACCAATATTGCTGGTAACAATAATAAAGCACCAGCAAAAGAGATCGTCTTCATGTTTCCAAGATACGCCCAGATCTTTTGCTTATTAACCAACAGTATGATTAAGCCCTGAAAAACGATTTGTCCACCACAAATAAAATACTCCCGATAAGCATGACCAGCAGGAAGCATACCAACCATTAAGTTGGTGTAGGCAGAAAGTATCAATGCGGTAAAGAACCAGGTAAAAATCAGATAAATGAGACGATAATGTAATTTAAAGGTTGGCTGATATTGAAAGTCCTCTCCTTTCGCAGGAGGAACAATCACACGCCTGTTATACGCAATAAAAGCATAAACCTTACTCATCAACCAAATGAAAGGTTTAAACTTAAATAGCGGTGCTAAAAAGGGTAAAACCATTGCAAATATTTTAAAAAGACTTTCAATACCATAAGTCACCTCTCCTGTTTCCTGATTTACTAACGCAATTTCATTGGCTGCCCGTTGCCTGTCTACATTCGGACAAACCTGTGCAGACAATTCCTGATAAGAAGCTCGTCCATCTTTATCTAAAAGGCCCGTACTAACAAATGCACTAGTATACATTCTACACATCGGACATTCTTCATCGAACAGAATTAAATGGTTTTTAAGCGTTTTCATGTCATGACAATTAATTCTTTTCTATTTGAACATTTTAAAAATTGATCCCCAAAACCAACTTTCCTCAGCCTTAAGCATGGTGTCTAAAGTTTTGTCAACATTTTTAGCCAGCTTATTAATATCCTTAACAGACTTACTGAACGTATTAAACTCAGGATCTTTAACATCTCCCTGAACATTAGATAATTCATCAAGTATCTTAAGGACCGGGTCAAGCTCTCTCTTCCTTCTTTCCTTAGCTACTTGTCTGGCGATATTCCAGGTATCTTTATCTGCGTAAAAATATTCTTTACGCTCCCCTGCCTTATGTTGCTTTTCTACCAATCCCCAACCAATCAGATCCCTTAAAGTCATATTGGCATTTCCCCTGGAGATACTCAACTCTTTCATAATCTCCTCTGTAGTCAAGGCTTCATAAGAGACCAATAATAAAGCATGAACCTGTGCCATGGTACGATTAATCCCCCATTCTGAGCCCAATTTACCCCATGCTTCGATAAACTTTTGTTTTGCTACTGTTAGTTCCATATACAAATATAACAATTAAATTAAACTTTCAGTAATTATTGAAAATTCAGTAACTAATAATCATTACTTTCTTTACCTGGCTTTAACCAACAATACACATCAATACAAAGAAACTTCAGTAAATTTGTATTATATGAATAGTGAAATTGCAGTTATATTTGATATGGATGGCGTTATTTGCCATACCAACCCTTACCACTCTCTTGCC
Source organism: Pedobacter hiemivivus (assembly GCA_040393085.1). GTDB lineage: Bacteria > Bacteroidota > Bacteroidia > Sphingobacteriales > Sphingobacteriaceae > Pedobacter > Pedobacter hiemivivus_A. Next base: position 6,202 of record JBEBUV010000135.1, read on the forward strand.
TTTCGTGAATTTTTTGCTGTCAGAGATTTAGCCCCTACCGATGAAGAGTTTGCTGAACATATGTTTGGCAAGAGCAACAGCTATATTTTAAGCCATTTTTTTAAGCGTCCTGTTGCAGGTGATGAGCTCTTAGAACTTGAACAAGAAAAGGAAAGTCTATTTAGAAAGATATATGAACCTCATATAGAACCAATAACTGGTATTCTTGATTTTATATCAGACTTAAAAAGCAATGATGTTAAATTAGGTGTAGCTACTTCAGCCCCTTATGCCAATCTGGATTTGATATTAAGCAAAGTTGATCTCCGTAAAAAAATGGGTTCAATAATGGCTAGTGAAGATGTTAAAAAGCATAAGCCAGATCCTGAAGTTTATTTAAAATCAGCCGCTAATCTTGATGTTTCTCCTGAGCAATGTCTGGTATTCGAAGACTCTTTCTCGGGTGTAACAGCTGCTTTAAACGCAGGAATGCGCGTAGTTGGTGTATTAACTTCACATACAAAAGAAGAACTCCCAACATGCAATATGTATATTGACGACTATACTGATCTTGATTATAGCAAGATCCTTGAATTGTTCAAAAACTAATCCGCTTATCATAGCCAGTCAACACATAAAATGGAAGAAGAAAATAAAAACCCATACGTTCAATTTACCGAACAGATCTTAAAAGACTGGAAAGCGAATGGTGTAGACTATATAAAACTTGTTGAATTAGATACAGACCTACCTATTAAGTTCTTTGAACTCATTCCTGATTCGGAAATCCCTGATGCAGGTGAAACTATATACCATATCGACTCAGAAGATATTACAGAACTTTTAGAGCCGTTAAAACATGCTAAATTTTTAGTGCATGAAATTTACCTGGAGGAAGAAGATTAATCCTCCTCCAGATAAATTCGACTTAACTAATCTTTATCTCAAACAGACTAAATGAACCATCCTGATAATGGGCTGGCAGTCCTGTTGCATTCTTTATTTTAACTACTCCTAAATAATTGAAACCACAACTCATATAGTAGTTATTTAGCTTTTCATTTCCCGCAAGTGTATCTAGCCTAACATATTCTTTCTTATGTTCTATTGCATACTCCTTTACCCAGGCTACAATATGCTTTACAAAGTGTTTACCTCTAAACTTAGGATTGGTTGCAATACGGTGTATATAAACAGCAGGATCAACATCTTTTTCATCCCAAATCTGAGGATCATTTAAAGCAAGTGTAAAAATACAGGCTATTTCATTATCAATAACAATTTGATATTGAAAGCCATCGTCTATTGTTTTTTGGACCATGCTTCTTTCAAATCCCTGCCAGTTCATTATCCCATGCTCTATCTGGTAAGCAGTGGCCACATCATAAAGTGCTAAAATCTCATCAACATCTTCGTAAGTACTCTTTATAAAATTCATTAAGCATTTATTAATAGGCGTAAATCTAAGCATTTTAATAAAGATAGAGCCAAAACCTATGTATAGATTAACAGGAAAAAACCCTTATATACCAGAAAAGCCTTTCAGTTTCCTGAAAGGCTTTCATTTA
>JBEBUV010000136.1:0-7714 GCA_040393085.1 Pedobacter hiemivivus
TTTCCCGGTTCCATTTTAAAATGAACTCCACCCGCCATTTCTAACAGATTTAACACTTTAGACACATGCTCGAAGCGGGAAATCTTTACATCAAATATCTTTCGGGGATCAATATCCTGATAAACTATTTCTACATCATACCAACGGGAAATTCTTTTCATGATACTTTCCAAAGGCTCATTATTACATACAAACAAGCCATTTTTCCAAGCCAGGACTTCTGCCGTATCAGCCTTTATAGTACTTAGGGTTCCATGGTCAACAATACCTTGCTGTCCGGATCTAAGAATAACTTCTTCTGGTGAGGATAAATTAGTCCCAACAGTTTTCATCTTTAAACTTCCTTCAAGAAGTGTAGTTTTTGCAAATTGATCATCCTTATAGTTACATACATTAAAATTTGTACCCAAAACTTGTAAGGACTGTTGGTCGGTAATGACTTTAAATGGATGCTTTACGTCTTTAATTACTTCCAGATAAGCTTCCCCATTCAATTCAACTTTCCTATCCTTTCTTGAAAGCAGATTAAGTGGGAATTTTAATGTTGATGCAGCATTTAACCATACTTTACTACCATCTGGTAAAGTAATATGATAGGTCCCTCCTTTAGGTGTTGTAATGGTATGGAAATCACCATTATGATCTTCCGAAGCATTAGCATTGATTTCATACATCAATTCACCATCCCCCGTTTTACGGAATATTAAGCCCGATTCTTCACCTAATTTACCATCTGCTACCTCGTTTAAAACAATTGTCTCACCACTTGCCAGGGTCAAAACAGCTCTATTTCCTCCTGGAGGAACATCATTATTGATCAATTCTGCAGCCAGATCTTTTAGTTTTACACCAGGGTAGTTTCTATGGAACATTGCAGCTATTCCAGTAGTAATTAAAGCAATACAGGCTATAGAAAGATAAATAAATGCTTTGCGTTTATAAAATGGAGCTTCTTTAAGGGGATCCGTTTGTGAGGTATTTTCCAAGTTTCTTTAGTTTTTTTACTGAACAATATTACACCAAATTGATGAATGAGCCGACCAATTATATATATAATTTATGAATTAAACACAATTGTAGTGTAGCTAATGAAACAAATTTCTCAATAATTTGTTGTACTTTGATAAAAAAACAACAATAAACTAAAGGTATTAATTGAATAAAAACAATAAAAAACCAAGCTATGAAACCGTTGATATTTATTCTAGCCTTATTTGTAATTATTGCTGCCTCCTGTACAAGTGATAACAAATCGAAAGTAGATACTGATACTGCCGAAGTTATTGCCTTGGATACTACTTTTAGTGCAACCACTCCTAAAACAAGTAGTAGCGATTGCTATGTGTATATTAAAAACCGAGATACTGCATCACTTAAAATAAAAATAGACGGCGAAGAGCTGACAGGCGACCTTAATTACAACTTATTTGAGAAAGACCGTAATAAAGGAACTATAGCTGGTGAAATGAAAGGCGATACGATCATTGCAGAATATACTTTTGACTCAGAGGGATTAAGGTCTATACGAGAAGTAATATTTGTAAAAAGGATTGATGGTAATATTTACGAAGGAACCGGTGAGGTTATCGAAAAAGGCGGCAAAATGATTTTTAAAGATCGTTCTACCTTAAAATTTAGTCCAACCATGGTATTCAAAAAAACGAATTGTAATTAACCAATTACATACCTTTAAGAGTTCAATAAAGAAGAACAAGTAAAAAAGAGAACATAAAAAAAGGGATTTATTAAAATCCCTCAAACTTTTCCCAGAAGCCGTCGACCGGCAACTTTGCAAATATATTTACCGGTTCCTTTTTAACCGGATGTATAAATTGTAGTCTTCTCGCATGTAAACAGATACTACCTTTACGACTACCACGAGGATAACCATATTTATTATCACCTACAATCGGACAACCTAGGGTCGACAATTGTACCCTAATCTGATGGGAACGTCCGGTAATCGGATCTACTTCAATCAAATAGTATCCATTTAACTCCCCAATAAGTTTATAATTCAACTCAGCACGCTGACTTCCAGGAACTTCCGTATTATAAGGTGTTACAACATTTTTTTGCGGGTTTTTAACCAACCAATGTACTAGCGTACCAGATGCTTTAGCAGGTCTTTGACGTGCCACAGCCCAATAAGTCTTTTTAACTTCTCTGTTTTTAAACAATGCGTTTACCCTTTCCAAGGCTTTGCTTGTTTTAGCAAATAGTATAACGCCACTAACAGGCCTGTCTAGCCGATGTACAACACCTAAAAATGCACTATTTGGTTTATTATACTTATTGGCAAGATACTTTTTAACCTGCTCATCCAAAGGTTCATCACCAGTTTCATCAATTTGAACAATATCACCTGCTCTTTTCATAACGGCAATCAGGTGATTGTCTTCGTAAAGAATATCCTTATCTGTTATTGGCATTATTAATATTGCTCCTTTTCATTTGGAAAATCATTGCCCTTAACATCTCTAATATATGATTGTGCAGCTTCTTTTATTCCTTCATACAAATCAAGGTACTGACGCAAAAAGCGTGGCTTGAACCCTTTTGTTAAACCAATCATATCATTAACTACTAAAACTTGTCCGTCGCAATCGCCACCAGCGCCAATACCAATGGTAGGAATATGTAAACTCTCGGATACTTCTTTACCCAAAGCAGCTGGTATTTTTTCTAATACAATACCAAAACATCCTGCTTCTTGTAAGGCAAGGGCATCAGTTCTTAACTTATCGGCTTCCGCTTCATCTTTAGCTCTTACTGTATAAGTACCGAACTTATAAATAGACTGAGGTGTAAGCCCCAAATGTCCCATTACCGGAATACCTGCAGTAATAATACGTTGTATAGAATCTACTACTTCTGTACCGCCTTCCAGTTTCACACCATGAGCACCTGATTCTTTCATGATACGAATCGCAGAGTTTAAAGCTTCTTTAGAATTACCCTGATAAGAACCGAAAGGTAAATCGACAACTACAAAAGAGCGTGAGGCACCTCTAACTACTGATTGTGCATGATAAATCATCTGATCCAATGTAATAGGAAGCGTGGTCTCATGACCCGCCATAACATTAGAAGCTGAATCGCCAACCAACAATACATCCAGACCGGCATCATTAAGGATGGTAGCCATAGAGTAATCGTATGCAGTTAACATAGAGATCTTTTCTCCACGTTGTTTCATTTCCTGTAATATATGAGTAGTGATTCTTTTTACTTCTTTATTTACCGACATACTTTTATAGTTTTTATTAAAACAAAATTAGTCTTTACAATCGTAAAAAAGGGATTTTTATTGTTTTTGTAGAAAAAAGCGATATAAATCAACTCCATAAAACTAAAACAATAGCTGTTGAAACATTAGTTTTTGGCATCCTAACGACCATTATCTGCATTGATTGCAATAGTTTTAGGAAATGTTAAAAAATTCCTTGAATAAAACACTGTAAACACATACCTTTGTACTCCGAAATGAATGAGTTACTTAGCAGCAATTTTGTTAACAACGTAATCGGGATTAAAACCGTAGTCAAATACTCATTTTCCTCTTTTTTTACACCAATTATTTCTGATTATAACTACAATGACTAATTACACCAAGTTACCAGCTATCTTGTTACTTGCCGATGGCACCGTATATTATGGTAAAGCGGCCGGAAAAATAGGCACAACCACAGGCGAGATCTGTTTCACTACAGGTATGACAGGATACCAGGAGGTCTTTACAGATCCTTCTTATTTCGGACAGATTATGGTAACTACCAATTCCCATATCGGAAATTATGGTATACACAGAGAAGAAATTGAATCTGACAGCATTAAAATAGCCGGATTAGTTTGTAAAAACTATAACATAGGCTATAGTCGCAAGGAAGCTTCTGAATCTATCCAGGATTACTTTCAAGATGAAAATATTGTAGGTATCTCTGATATTGATACCCGTGCATTGGTTCGTCACATCAGAAACAAGGGTGCGATGAATGCAATTATTTCTTCTGAAATTACTAATCTTGAAGAGCTAAAAAGTAAACTTGCTGAAGTTCCATCTATGGATGGTTTAGAATTATCTTCAAAAGTTTCTACAAAAACACCATACTTCTATGGTTCTCCAGATGCGAAATATAAAATTGCAGCCCTGGATCTTGGAATTAAAAAGAACATTCTACGTAATTTCGATAACAGAGATGCTTATGTACAGGTATTCCCTGCTCAAACATCTTTCGAGGAAATGGATAAATGGGGTGCTGATGCTTACTTCATCTCAAACGGCCCTGGCGATCCAAAGGCTATGCCTTACGCCATTGAAACGGTTAAAAGTGTGTTAGCTGCAAATAAACCAATGTTCGGTATCTGTTTAGGTCACCAACTATTGGCTGAAGCTAATGGTATTGGAACAATGAAAATGTTTAACGGACACAGAGGTTTAAATCACCCGGTTAAAAACATTATTAAAAATCATTGCGAGGTAACTTCTCAAAACCATGGTTTTGGAGTTATTCCTGATGAGGTTAAAAAATCGGACAAGGTAGAAATAACCCACCTTAACTTAAACGATCAATCTATTGAAGGTATTCGTGTAAAAGGTAAAAAAGCATTCTCGGTACAATATCACCCTGAATCTTCTCCAGGCCCTCATGATTCTCGTTATCTGTTCGATGACTTCATAAACATGATTGAAGAAGATCTGACCTGGTAATTCATTTACCTGATCAAAAAATATCATATTACAGACATTTTAGAAGGTTTGGCACAATAGCATTTCCTATTTGGCCGAACCTTCTTACATTTATATCATGGACAATAGAAATGCCATTATCAGTGTTAAAAACCTGGTAAAAAAATATGACGATTTCATAGCGGTTCAAGGCCTAAGCTTTGATGTTTATGAACATGAAATCTTTGGACTCCTGGGCCCAAACGGAGCCGGAAAAACCACAACTTTAGAAATTATTGAAACTCTACGCGAAAAAACTTCAGGTGAGATCACTGTTGATGGTTTTTCAGTTGATAAGGAAGCCAATAAAATAAAAAGAATTATTGGGGTACAGCTACAAGCCGCAGGTTATTATCCCAATCTGAATCTTGTAGAACTGATGGAGTTATTCTCAGGCTTATATGGTGTAGATATTAATCCAATGGAAATGTTGGAGAAAGTAAATCTTCAGGATAAGGCTAAGGCCAAGTACAAGGCTCTTTCTGGCGGACAGAAACAACGTTTCTCTATCGCAACTACACTCATTAATTCTCCGAAAATCATCTTTTTGGATGAGCCTACTACAGGATTAGACCCACAGGCACGCCGCAATTTATGGGATCTGATCATCCATATCAGGAATAATGGCACTACTGTAGTGCTCACCACACATTATATGGATGAAGCGGAACAATTATGCGACCGTGTAGCATTTGTTGAACGAGGTCAAATCATTGCCCTGGATACACCTGACAATTTAATTGACAAATTGGTAAGCAGTGGTTTTGAAAGAAAAAAAGAAGTTAAAAAAGCCAATCTGGAAGATGTTTTCATCAACCTTACCGGTAAAGAATGGCGGGAGGATAATTAAAACAAATATGAGTAAACCTTACAATCATACAAAAGCTACACTAGCACTTGCAAAAGCAAGTTTCCGTTCTATTATGCGGAGTCCATCTGCAGTGGTGTTCACCCTTGCATTTCCTTTGATTTTTATCCTTGTTTTTGGATTTTTAGGAGGTGGAGGTGTAAAAGTTGATGTAGCTATTTCACCCGGATCAGACCTGAATAACCCAGTTATAAAAGCCTTAGAAAACAACAATCTGGTCCACGTGCTGACAGACAAAACTCCAGAAGAAATACAAAATGGATTGGAGAAAGGGCAAATAGATGCTGTTATTTCTGTTCAAAAAAATGAAGCTGAAAAACCTGCCTATCTTGCAGATGTTAAATATACTTCTGCTTCCATCGACAAGGGAAGTATCTTTAAGTCGGTATTGCATGATATGCTTTATACTATTAACACACAGAATACTGAACCTGCTATAGCCAAATTACACGAGAGCACAGTAGAAGGCCGTGTTTATCGGACCATAGATTTTATATTACCCGGACAACTTGGTTTCTCTTTATTGAGTACCGGCGTATTTGGAACCGCATTTGTGTTTTTTAATCTGAGACAAAACCTGGTGATCAAACGTTTTTTTGCTACACCAGTTAGAAGGTCCAGCATTGTATTCGGGGAGGGCATTGCCAGAATTGGCTTCGCTCTTTTAGGCGCCTTATTTATTATCCTACTTGGTCATTTCTTTTTTGAATTCACTTTAATTAATGGTGCAGTAACCGTGTTAAATATGTTGCTTCTCTCTATCATCGGGTTAATTGTCTTTATGGGATTTGGCTTCGTTGTATCTGGGGTTGCAAAAAGTGAAAGTACCATTCCACCAATTTCCAATATCATTACCTTACCGCAATTCTTATTATCGGGAACGTTCTTTTCTATTGATGCTTTTCCATCATGGTTACAACCAATTAGTAGAGCATTACCACTAACCTACCTGAATGATGCAATGAGAAAAGTAGCTTTTGAAGGTGCAGGCTTATGGGATGTAAAACATCAGATTCTGATTATGACCATTTGGGGTATCGGCATCTATGCCGTTGCTGTTAAAGTATTTAAATGGGAATAACAATTTTGCCCGCCTAATATCTGCATTAGGATTATTAGTTTTTTGTATTTAAATTCATTCTATGAATAATGAATTCAAAATGAATTATTAACGAAAAACTATCTATCTATGAAAAAATTAGCAGCAGAATTTATTGGAACATTTTGGTTAGTGCTTGGCGGTTGCGGAGCCGCTGTTTTAGCCTGTAATTATCCGGGCGCAGGCATCGGATTTCTAGGCGTTGCCCTGGCATTTGGATTAACTGTAGTCACTATGGCCTACGCAATCGGACATATTTCTGGCGCACACTTAAACCCTGCAGTATCTGTTGGCTGTTGGGTTGCCGGTCGTATGGATAGCAAAGATCTTATTGGTTACATCATAGCCCAAGTTTTAGGCGGTATACTTGCAGCGGGTATTTTATATGTCATAGCCACCGGAAACGGAAGTTCGATTGGAGGTTTTGCCAGTAATGGCTACGGCGATCATTCTCCAGGAAAATACAGTTTGGTTGCTGCATTGGTCTGTGAAGTAGTGATGACTTTCATTTTCCTATTGGTAATATTAGGATCGACAGATAGCAGAGCACCTAAAGGTTTTGCAGGATTGGCTATCGGTTTATGTTTAACCTTAATCCACCTGATCAGTATTCCAGTAACCAATACTTCTGTAAACCCAGCACGAAGCACCAGCCAGGCGCTATTTGTTGGTGGTGAGGCATTAGGTCAACTTTGGTTGTTCTGGGTAGCTCCTATTGCAGGTGCAATTTTAGCAGGGATAGTATATAAGGCATTTTTTGCTACTGATTCTGAGGCTGCATAATCATAAATAAAAACATTAAACTTAAGGGCCGTAAGTAATTACGGCCCTTTTTTGCTTATAATTTAAAAATTATTATAACTTTGGGTATTGTCTTAGTAATTGTACTTTTTACACTAAGACAGTTTTACTAATAAAAACCAATAAAAATGAGTTTAATAATCGATGTTCATGCGCGGCAAATACTTGACTCCCGTGGCAATCCTACAATTGAAGTAGATGTAATTACAGAAAATGG
>JBEBUV010000137.1:0-7600 GCA_040393085.1 Pedobacter hiemivivus
CTGCTGTATATTCCTGATCTGTTGCACCATCAATCAGATCATTACCTTTATACCACTGGTTGCCAGTAGCGGATGAGGATTTTAACACAACAGAACCACCATCACAGAAAGACAACTGCCCCTCTCCTATAGAAATTACCGGGACTAGTGGATAAGGACTAATAATTACTTCAACACGTTCTGAACTTACCTGACAGTCACCAGCATTGATAATAGCAACCGAATAATCACCAGTTTCTTCCGCTAAATATTCCTTAAGTATTGCACCAGGAATATCTATACCATTCTTACGCCATTGATATTTTGTTGCAGGATCAGACGTAAGTTTTACTTTATTGCCAACACAAACAACCAAATCTTCAGAAGTAATCTTCGGAACATCTGGATATGGTGTTACAACGAGTACATGTGGAACCGACGGTGTACCAAAGCATCCAAACTCGTTACCTATAACAAGTGTATAACTACCAGCTTCAAAAGCCAGATATTTAAAACCAGTTGCTCCTGGAATACTCTGTCCATTTAAATACCACTGGTATCTATTCGCATCTTGTATATCAGAAGTAAGCATAGTAGCGTCTTCTTCACAAATAATTTCCTTACCATTTATTCTAGGAATTTTATCCGGCAATGCATTTACCCCCAATGTTACCTCATTAGATATTGTTGAACAACCCAACGCTGAAGTAACGACAACCCTTATCTTTTTTCCATCATCAGCTAAAGCGACAGTAGAAATATTCAATGTCGATGTAGTTGATCCTGTGATATTATCCCCATCAACATATTTCTTCCATACATTACCTTCCTTATACTCCCATTGGTAAGTATCTGTTGCTACAGACTCAACAGTAACTGTAATGTCACTATTTTCACAGTTAGGATTTACTTGTGGTTGAGTAGTAATTAAAGGAATAGGATTTATACGAATCAAATAAGTTGTTTTATTTCGTTCATTCCCCTCTGTGCCAACAGTGATATAAAATGAACCAACAGCTGTTGGAGTACCATTAAAAACAGCCTTTCCATTCTCTAACGTAACGTTTAACCCATCAGGTAGTAATCCATCAATGCTGTAATTAATTCCCCCCGCTGCAAGATTGTAAGAAAATGGGGTGATTGCCGAACCAACACAAAAGTCCAGTACTTTTATGTTATTGTATTTTATATTATTACAAACTTCATTACCTGTTCCATTCTTACATTCCTCGTGAGGGTTAGTTGGCAAGGTTTCAAATACCTGATTTGAAGCATCAGGATCTGTAACATCATTTGGCCTCATTATACTAGCCTCAATATTAAAACCTTCATCAGGAAGAGTCTGTGTGAGCTTACCTTTTATAATATACTCAACTACACAACCATCTTCGAGGTTTAATTCAGAAGTAAGCGATTGTCCATTTAATACCCGATTATTTTCCTGTCCACAATTCCCTGTTAAAATAACAGATACATCACTTGCATTTACATTTATCCCAGCAGGTATTGTTAATGCAAACTTTGCTCCTGAAACTGCACTTGGGCCGACATTCTCAACTTTCACACGATAAGTGATATCACTACCAATATTTCGCCCTCCTACTTCAGTACTGAGACTATTGATTTTTAAATCTGCAACTTTAATCTCTAGATCTAATTGCTGAACTGCATCATTACTTAAAATATATGCCCATGTATCTATCGCTTTATCATCCCCAAAACTAGAACCACCGTTATTACTATAGCTTCCCCATTTATGCCCATTAACATTACTTTTAGTCCCGATAGTATTTTTAATAGGATTAGTAACGTCGCCATTAGCACCTGCGGATACATCAGAATCATCCCAATAAACACGATCACTATAAATACTCTCATCTGGGTTTCCAAATCTTACAGGATAGCCCTCCACATTTTCAGTTAATTCAATAATTATCCCATTCGGATTAATCTCCATATCAAAAAACGGGAAATGAACCTCAGCAGAAGTAAGTTGCACTCTTACCTCTGGTTTTATTGCTGAAGGAGGAAAAGACGCACCATCCCCATCTTTGCCGTCCCATTCGATAGCATTCTCATCTTTAGCTGCCGGACCAGATAAAACCCTACTTGGTCGACCATTTACTGCAAGAATAATTCTATAGCTACCTGGTACATTTGCATTAAATTTAATATACCCACCCTTTAAACCCGCTTGATCAACAGTACCTTCAGCTCCTGTAAAACTAACATTTGAAACTTCAGGAATAACTGTTTTTTGCTTCAACCAGGTCCTGGAGTTTAACTTACCATCTACCCAAATTGGCGCATCTAAAGGAAGATTAAAATCAGGAGGATTATAGAATAATTTATGGGTTATCAAATTTCTCCCTTCATCATCTTCACTTCTTGGATCATGTACACTATTACCTATATTCGCACTACTTTCATTTAAACTTTTGTAAATAGCAGTGCCACTGGGATCTATAAAACCTTTATTATTGGAAAAAAAAGTAAAACCATAACCATTGCTACCATTATTTTGAACAAAATAAGCTCTTCCATCCTTTGTAAGCACATAGTTATTACCATGATAACCTCTATTAGAATCATTAAAAATTCCTCTAACACCAAGGTTTAAAACATTAGCATAAACCCTCCCAGGCTTCCAATTCCGATTTTCAGCGTCTCTAACCGAAATATCCCATGCAACAACAAAATCACTCACACCATTTTGGTTCCAAGTACTGTTGGCAAGCACATCAGGAGCTTGTGGTCCAAAAGTTTCATTAGTATGTTCATTAGGCGCGATAAAATCCACCCTCCACACTCCTGAAAGTCCAGCAAGAACCTTATGAGAATAAGGTTGATATGATCCAATTGAAGTAGCATTCTCCGGTGCTTCTGGTCCCAGAAGTTCTTGATTACGGCTTCGTATACGCCCAAGCGTCGTAGCAGGATAAGAAAAACCATTTGGATCCGTCAAAATTATTTTCCCATTTCCAACGCCTTGTGCACTTGAAGCCACACAAATCCATTCTCCATCTTCAACATAAACATAATGGGTCCCCCTGGTTTTAAATGGAAAAGAAGATACAGGGGTTTTAGTTCCAGTACAATACATACTCGCCCTTGCACCAGATGCACCTGCTGGATACAAATCCTTACTTCCTTCTGCTTTTACATTAAAAGAGAAAAAAAGCAAAAATGTAAACCACAATAAATACACATTTTTGTGATCAGCCATAATATCCATTCTGAGGGCGTGTTGCATATCAAGTGATTACACTAATTTCTTTAAAGTTCAATTAGATTTACCACTGGCAAAATAGTCAGAATTTATATCATTTCTAAAAAATAATGAACAAAAAGAACAGACGATAATAATAATCAAGCCAAAAATTATACTCCAATCAAAAAACATACATTAAGCATTGATAAACACAGTTTTACGACAAACAGTTAAAAGCAATAAATTTATTACTCAAATACACAATGTGTATATTTGGGTAATAAACTACCCAAATAGAGGAATAAAACATTCAACATCTTTAATATAAAATTATGCCATTATCAGTTTTTGTCAATAAAAACTAGCAAAATACATGAAAAATAAAATTATACTCCATAAAAATGGGATCAACTACAAATCATATTGACATAAATTCTACCATAAAGAAACAACCCATTGACTGAATATTCTCCCTATTACCTTGTCTGCAAATCACCTAATTAAACATTTCTAAAACCAGTATGACTTTAAGTTGTTGTTAGGATACAAAATCTACAACTATGAGTATTACAGAAAAATCAATCTCCGTACTAAATAATTTAACGGAACTAAACAATGACCGCGTAGCGGGATTTGAAAAAGCAATTGCAGATATCAATGATGAAAATGTTGATCTGAAAGCAATCTTTCAAAAATACAGTAGCCAGAGCCGCACCTTTAGTCAGGAACTAATTGCTATAGTCGCCGCTAATGGCGGAGAAGTGGAAACAGGAAACAGTGTGGGCGGTACACTACACAGAGCATGGATAGACGTAAAATCCTTATTCGGCGGTAGTGATCGCTCAGGGATTCTTTCTGAAGCAGAACGTGGTGAAGACGCTATCAAAGCAGCTTACAATCTGGCACTACAAGATAGTGAACTTAATGGTGAAGCCTTAAATCTTGTTAGCAAACAAGCGCAAGACATAAAAGCTGCACATGATGCTATCAAAGCACTTCGTGATGCTGCAAACGCTGTAAAATAAGCTTTATACATCATGATTCAGAACAGTCAGATACTTATCCACGCTTCCAGAGTTGGAAACCTGGAAGTAATTCAAGAATTGATTCGTCAGCAGGCAGACCTAAATGAAAGTGATGAAAAGGGCTATAGCCCATTAATCATCGCTTGTTACAATAAACAATACGATGCGGCAAAGCTCTTGCTGGAATCTGGTGCAGATGTAAACGCACAGGACCATGGCGGAAATACTGCTTTAATGGGAGTTGCCTTTAAAGGTTACGCTGACATAGCAGATCTTTTAATTAACCATGGTGCAGATCTTAATCTTCAACATGGGAATGGTGGTACCGCATTAATGTTCGCAGCCATGTTTGGCAGAAACGAGGTATTAAAATTACTACTTTCTCATGGCGCAGATAAAACTATACTTGATGTTCGAGGATTATCGGTATTAGATCTTGCAGCCCAACAGGGCAATGAAACAGCTATTTCAATTCTGGAACATTAAAAACACAAAAAAACAAAGAGAGCCTGAATCATTAACTTATGATGCAGGCTCTCTGCTTTTATATTTGTCTTAAACTCTCTTTTGGTGTGGGTAACTTATACCCCATCTGTTAAGCCGGAACTTTCCTGGCTTTTTCTTCATCCCAAAAACGATGTTGAGCAATTGCTTTTACAAATTGCTTAGCAACTGTCCCCGAATCGCCTATTACCAATCCTTTCTTCATCACCGTATCGTCCGAAGCGTTTTCAGGTAAACGTTTAGCGAAATAAGTACTTTCCAACAATGGTTTTGCTGTACTATCTGCCGCTATCGCTTTACAATGTTTATAAGCTTCATTCAAAAAATGAATGGCATCTGGTTCAGCTTTTAAAGCCGTTGCACTAGCCTCTCCACCTGGAACAAAAACAGCATCATAAAGTACAGAAGCAGCAGTCAATAAACTCTGGTCAACCGGCACTTTAGAACCATCTGCGGCTTTAATATCCCCAAGTTTCGGAGCAATAACTTCTACTACAGCTCCCTCCGCTTCTAGTGCCTTTTTAACTGTATTCAACGAGTTAGCGTCCACACCACCAGCAGCAAGAAAAGCAATTTTACGTGTTTTAATGCTATCCTTACGGGTTTTAGCCATACTCAATGCTTCTGATTTTTTTAAGCTGCTTTTCACAATAACCGTTTGATAAGATTCTTCTGATGCATCAGCTGGCCTGCCATAATTAATTGGTGGCTTCGAACTTTTAGGAACCACTAAGCCCAATGCATCAGCTACATCAGCAGCAAGTTTCTCGTCAATCATATTCAAAACACTCAACATCCGCTCCCGTATGGCTAAAGTTTTCACTTTACCCAATTCAAAGCTAAGTGCATCGGTAATATGTTGCTTTTCTGGTTCCGATTGGCTGTTAAAAAACAAGGTGGCTTGACTATAGTGATCCAAAAAGCTTTTACTTCTTGCTCTTACCTTTCTGGCATCAATACGCTCATGGTAGGTTGTAAAGCCTCCCTCTGATACTTTCGCTTGCTTCGGATCATTTTTATTAAGGGAGTTTGGCCCGTAACTTACTTGTCCACGGTCAATCGTTTGTCGCATAAATCCACCACGTTGGTTATTGTGAACAGGTACAATTGGGCGGTTTATGGGTATCTCATGGAAATTTGGTCCTCCTAAACGGATCAACTGTGTATCAGTGTACGAAAATATCCTACCCTGTAACAAAGGATCGTTTGTAAAATCAATTCCGGGTACTAAATTACCAATAATAAAAGCCACCTGTTCGGTTTCTGCTGTAAAGTTATCGGGGTTACGGTTTAAGGTCATTTTACCTATAATCTGCACTGGGACCACTTCCTCTGGAATCAGTTTAGTGGGATCTAAAAGATCAAACTCAAACTTAAATTCATCGGCTTCTGGAATCACCTGAATACCTAGTTCCCATTCCGGAAAAGCACCACTTTCAATTGCTTCCCATAAATCTCTGCGATGAAAATCAGGGTCTTTTCCAGAAATATTTTGTGCTTCATCCCAAGCAACAGAATGCACCCCTTGTAATGGTTTCCAATGAAATTTTACAAAGTTAGACTCTCCCTTATCATTTACAAATCTGAACGTGTGTACACCAAAACCCTCCATCATCCTAAAGCTACGAGGAATTGCACGATCACTCATCGCCCACATCATGGTGTGAGCAGTTTCTGGCATCAACGAAATAAAATCCCAGAAAGTATCATGTGCAGATGCTGCCTGTGGCATTTCATTATTTGGCTCTGGCTTTACAGCATGAATAAGGTCGGGAAATTTCATGGCATCCTGTATAAAGAATACCGGTATATTGTTTCCTATTAAATCATAATTACCCTCTTGGGTATAAAATTTAGTAGCAAATCCACGAACATCTCTGGCCAAATCGGTAGAACCTTTAGATCCTGCCACGGTAGAGAAACGCACAAATAAGGGAGTTTCAGTAGTGGTATCATTTAAAAACTTCGCCTTGGTAATGGACGACAACGATTTATATAATTTAAATACTCCATGTGCTCCTGATCCTCTAGCATGAACAACTCTTTCAGGGATCCTTTCATGATCAAAATGAGTAATTTTCTCTCTTAATATAAAATCTTCTAATAATGTCGACCCCCGATCACCTATAGTGAGTGAGTTTTGATCATCATTTATACGGAGCCCTTGATCCGTAGTCATAAATTCACCTGTAGCATCTGTAGTATGCTGATCCAGGTCTTTCGTTTTTTTATTTTCAGGCTGTTTCCCGGGCCTTTCCGGCGAATTATTCTTTCCCATAGGTGTAGGTTTTAATGAACTAGATTATTCGTTTTAATGAACTAGATTATTCACTAAATAAGAAACAAAACAAAAAGCTATTTAGTTTTAAAAAGTCATCAGCAAACAAAGTCTTTAAAAAATGTTTATTGCGGAAACAATTTGTAGAGTTACTCCACAGTTTTAAAAAGCCGACAAACAACTAAAACTCTGAAAATCAACAAAATGCCAAAAACTACACTTTGGGCACGATTATCAATCCTAGTCTATTCATAATTAACAAGAATTTTAACAATTGAAAACGAATATTATGAAAAAGATCATCTTATCAGCAGCATTTTTAGCGGTAGCAGGATTAACCTCAGTAAAAGCAAATGAAATTAAAAACCCTATTGAGGTTGTTGCATATCAAGATAGCACTACAAAAACTCCAGTTGAATTAAAAGATCTTCCTGAGCCAGTTAAAGAAGCTCTGAAAGCGGACACCGTTAAAGATTGGACACCAACTGCAGCATTTTTGATTACCAATGCAGATAAAACAGAATACTACTTAATCAATGTAAAAAAAGGAGAAGAAACAGGTTCTCTTAAAATTGACAAAGACGGTAAAGTAGTTCAATAATT
>JBEBUV010000138.1:0-7525 GCA_040393085.1 Pedobacter hiemivivus
GGCAATGCATCCTATTTAACAGGAGAAGAAAAAGATATTATTA
The DNA here is from genome assembly GCA_040393085.1 of Pedobacter hiemivivus. Taxonomy (GTDB): domain Bacteria; phylum Bacteroidota; class Bacteroidia; order Sphingobacteriales; family Sphingobacteriaceae; genus Pedobacter; species Pedobacter hiemivivus_A. The sequence goes on from JBEBUV010000138.1 coordinate 44, forward strand.
TCTATATGAACCTGGTCCGTATGGATGGAGAGCGCTTCTTCAATACTTTTTTACAGGATTTTATTGATGATCACAATAAAAAAATGAAACAGTACAGCAATTACGAACGGCTTAAAATAAGCAGAAATGACAGCTATTACCGTAGTCTGGAAAGAGATCTTAAAAACATCAAGCTTTTACCAGTTTTTTGGCCTGATGAGGCATTGAGTTGGGTTGCCAAACAACATGCTCAGGACATGAATAAAAAGAATTATGCGGCACACAACTCCAAAGATGGCAGAACAGCCACTCAAAGAATTGCGAAAATGTATCCTAAGAAATCAAGTGGCGAAAACCTATCTTTTGGAATCTCATCCGGCTTAGGAAATGTATGTATGCTGTTAATAGATAAAGGTGTTCCTGATCTGGGACATAGAAAAATGATTTTGAACACTTCATATCTGCTAAATACTGTTGGCGTAAGCATTCAACCCCATAAAACTTATCGCTATTGTGCAGTAATTGATTTTGTAGCATTGCCACATTAGCCACAAAATCCTTAAATTGGCGCCCTCAACTAAAGTCGATTTGAAAAGAAAGAATCCTATTGCAGTAAATCTGTATTTTGCCCTGGCTTACCGTTTCCTTATAGCAATGGAGCTATATACCTTATGTAGATTAGCATTTTATGCCTTTAACCAGGATCTGTTCCAAAATATAACCTTTTCTAAATACCTCTATATATTATGGGGAGGGCTAAAGTTTGATGCGTCTGCACTAATTTATATAAATGCCATTTTTATACTTCTACATGTAATTCCTGCACCATTTAAATATAATGATGGCTATCAACGCTTTTGCAAATGGCTATTTATTATCTCTAATAGTATAGGTGTTTTAGCGAATTTCGCCGACTTTGCCTATTATAAATACACACTAAAACGGACAACAGCGACAGTATTTAGTCAGTTTAGTAACGAGCAAAATAAGTTTAAACTATTCACCGATTTCTTAAGTGATTACTGGCATTTACTCATCCTTTATGTAGCTTTCATTTGGTTTTTTATCCGTCTTTACAATATGGTTAACATTAAAAAGGAAAGCCGATTTAAATGGACAGATTATGCTTTACAAACTATATTCATGCTAGCTATTGCTCTGGCTTGTATTACGGGTATACGTGGAGGATGGGGTTTCGGAACCAGACCGATTACTCTAAGCAATGCTGGCGAATATGTAGACACACCGGATCAGATGAGTCTGGTGCTCAATACCCCATTCTGTATCTTTAGAACACTGAAAGCAACACAACTAAAACCCATTAATTATTACAACGAACAGACGCTGAATTCAATTTACAACCCAATACATCAACCAGCAGACACCGCAACCTTTAAAAAGCTGAACGTGGTGTTCCTGATTATAGAGAGTCTGGGAAAAGAACATGTGGGTAGCTTAAACAAGGACCTGATGAATGGTAACTATAAAGGCTATACCCCATTTCTTGATTCATTAATAGGACAAAGTTTTACTTTTACAAATACCTATGCGAACGGACGTAAATCAATTGATGCACTTCCATCAGTAATCACAGGCATTCCATCAGTAAGGGAACCTTTTATCTTATCTATTTACTCCGGAAACGAAACGACCAGTATTGCGAAGTTATTGGGCGATAAAGGATATGAAACTGCATTTTTTCACGGTGCACCAAATGGCTCAATGGGTTTCTCATCTTATACACACCTTGCGGGCATTAAACATTATTTCGGACAAAATGAGTATGGAAAAACAGGCGATTCTGATGGTACCTGGGGGATTTGGGACGATCCTTTTATGCAATACATGGCCGAAACCATGAACACATTAAAACAACCTTTCTTTTCGGCATTCTTCTCTCTATCATCCCACCACCCTTTCCGTTTACCAGAAGAATATAAAGACAAATTCCCTAAAGGACCACTTCCCGTACAGGAAACACTCGGCTATACAGACATGGCACTACGCAACTTTTTTAATAAGGCGTCGACTATGCCATGGTATAATAATACCTTATTTGTATTATGCGCTGATCACGCAACCGTATCCTATTTCCCTGAATACCAAACAGCACCGGGATATTTCTCTATACCAATTGTATTTTATTATCCTGGTGGTGACCTAAAAGGAAAAACTGATAAAATTGTACAGCAAATAGACATTATGCCTACGGTACTTAACTATTTGAACTATGATAAACCATATTTTGCTATGGGCTTTGATGCTTTTAGCAAAAAACCTGATAACTTCGCGATCAATAATAATGATAATTCATTTAGTTTTTACCAGGGTGATTATCTATTAATTGGTGATGGTAAAATAAACAATGCCCTTTACAATTTAAAAAAGGATAGACTTACTAAGGATAATATTTTAGACAAAGAACCAATTGTTACCGAAAAGATGGATAAATATCTGAAAGCATTTATACAGCAATACAATAACAGAATGATTGAAAATAAACTAACGGCGAAATAATACATGCGCAAATTTCTGTTAAAAATTATAGACTTCTTTTACCCTCCTTTTTCTCGTTGGCTGCCTTTACATACTTTTAGATACCTTGTGTCTGGAGGCACTACTGCTGTATCTGGTATTTTAAGTTATTATATCGCTTATAACTGGATTCTTGAACAAAAGAATATCCATGTCGACTTTCCATTTCTACCTAAGCTGATTACTGCACACTCTGCTGCACTCATCATTAGCACATTCATCAGCTTTATAATTGGTTTTACACTAAACAAATACCTGGTATTCACGAAATCCAACCTAAAGGGACGAATACAAATGTTTAGATACGCTGCGGTATTGGCTATTAATTTCGGACTAAACCTTGCTATGCTTAAATATATGGTGGAAGGCTTACATTTCTATCCATCCATATCACAAGCCTTTATCACATTAACGTTATCCCTCTGTAGTTATTTCTTGCAAAAGCACTTTACTTTTCGTGTTAAAAAACATCCTTAAACAAATTTCATATTAAGGTCATCCCATTGTTTTTATTTGGTTAACAAGCCTGATAGGCTTAACTTCGTTTTTAACTAACGACCATAAAAATGAGTGACTTTAATGACTTCAATAATCCCCAGGTAGCCAATCTACCAAAGCACTTAAGGCAATTTATTGTTGAGCAGCATTATGAAAAATATACGCCGATTGATCAGGCGATATGGCGTTACGTAATGCGTCAAAATTATAGTTATTTAAAACATGTCGCATTTTATCCTTACATCAAAGGTCTGCAACGTGCCGGCTTAAGCATCGAGTACATCCCTGATCTGCAAACTATGAACGATAACCTTGGCAAAATAGGTTGGGGCGCAGTTACAGTAGATGGATTTATTCCCCCTGCCGCTTTTATGGAATATCAGGCTTACCGAGTATTGGTTATTGCTGCTGATATTCGCCAGATCAATCATATTGAATACACGCCTGCACCCGATATTATTCACGAATCAGCCGGTCATGCACCAATTATTGCAGATACCGACTATAATAATTACCTCAGCTATTTTGGCTCTATTGGTGCAAAAGCAATGTTTTCTGCCAAAGACTTTGAACTTTATGAAGCCATTCGCAATCTTTCTATATTAAAAGAAGCACTAGATGCACCAGAAACAGATATTGCAAGAGCAGAGAAACATCTACAGCAAATCTCAGAAAATATGGGAGATCCATCAGAAATGGCTTTATTAAGTCGCCTGCATTGGTGGACAGTTGAATATGGACTAATAGGCACTTTGGAAGATCCAAAAATTTATGGTGCCGGCCTTCTTTCTTCTATCGGTGAAAGTTCTACCTGTATGAGTGATGATGTAAAAAAACTTTGGTATAATATAGATACAATCAATTACAGTTACGACATTACAAAACCTCAACCACAGCTGTTTGTAACGGAAAACTTTCAGAATCTGATTGATGTTCTGGAGACTTTCGCTAATACAATGGCCTTTAGAAAAGGTGGTACTGAAAGTATTATAAAAGCTATTGAGTGCAAAAACCCTGCAACCGCAGAATACAGCTCAGGCTTACAAGTTACTGGTGTATTTACAGATATGGGCCTGGACACCAATGATCAGCTTACATTTATAAAAACTACTGGCCCATCTGCTCTGGCTGTCGACAATAAACAGCTAGTCAATCATGGCAAGTTTTACCATAGAGATGGATTTTCTTCACCTGTTGGTAAGCTAAAAGGGTATCAAAAAGCACTAGAAGATTTAAACCTCTCTGAACTCGAAGAATTAGGAATTGCGGATAACAAACGCATCGACATTACCTTTGAAAGTGATATACATGTAAACGGAATTGTGAAAAGTATTTTGCAACATAAAGGTAAAACAATTTTAATTTCTCTTGAGGATTGCATGGTAAAGGAATCGAATGGAAATATTCTTTTCCAACCTGAATGGGGAATATATGACATGGCGATTGGAGAAACAATAGTTTCAGTATTTAATGGTGCGGCCGACAAAGAGGCTTATGAAGAAATAACTCATATCAGTGATAAACAAACACATAAGGTAGTGTATGATGACAAAACAAATGCGCTTCATGCTATTTACAAAGCTGTACGCCTGATTAGAGAACGTGATACTGGATATGAGCAATTGCCTGATTTATTTGAGACCTTAAAATCAGACCATCGTCATGATTGGCTCTCTGCCATGGAGATTTTGGAGATTCTATACCACAAACAAAAATACCCTGACCTGGAAAAAGAAATCCGTATCTATCTTGAACTAAAGGCATCGAATGAGCCTGAACAGAGCAAATTGATTCATGATGGCTTGCACGTGATAGCAAATCCTGTTACACAATTAATCAACGAAGAAGAAGACTAGACATTTAAGAAATAAAAACACATTAATGAATATTGTATTAACAGGTGCCAGCAGTGGAATTGGATTTGAAACTGCATTAGAATTTACGCTTAACACAGATAATAAAGTTGTTTGTATTGCCAGATCGGCCGATAAGCTTCGTAAACTACTCGAAATTGCAAAAGGCATTAATCCTGACTGCACCTTATTACCGGTTGAGTTTGATATTGTAAATGACGATTACGCTGCCTTGGTTCCTTTCCTTAAGGAGAAGCTAGGCAACATAGACATACTGATCAACAATGCTGGTGCACTAATCAACAAACCTTTTTCAGAAACCAGTGCGGCAGACCTTGCTATGATGTTCGAAAGTAATGTACTGGGACATTTTAATATGATCCAGAATTTATTACCATTGATGGGTAATGGTAGTCATATTGTAAACATAGGTAGTATGGGAGGCTTTCAGGGAAGTGTTAAATTCCCCGGACTTTCTGCTTACTCTGCCAGTAAAGCCGCTTTACATACTTTAACAGAATGCCTGGCTTTTGAGCTTCTTGAAACCGGCATAAAGGTTAACTGCCTGGCCCTTGGATCCGCTCAAACAGAGATGTTGGAACAAGCATTCCCAGGTTACCAATCGCCCGTACTTGCTTTCGAAATGGGCAAATATGTAGCCGACTTTGCACGTACAGGTCATAAATTTTTCAATGGTAAAATACTTCCTGTAGCAGTAACAACACCTTAATCAATAAGTTATCAACATTTCTTAATCATAAAGTATAATTTTAATACCTTTAGGTCATTAAATATGAAGAGCACCCTATTTGTATTTTATTTTCTTTGTTTGAGTGTGTTTGCGGCTAAATCGCAAACAACCGTACCTCTGCAATATCAGCAATTGGTGAATAAGCTTTCAGAACAAAGTAAGGTTGTCAGCAAGCCTACTCCCGTTGAATCTCCTAGTCGTTTACTGGAATTTGCGAAATCAATGCTTGGTATTAGATACAGAGTGGCATCGAGCAGCCCAAGTAGAGGTTTCGATTGCTCGGGTTTTGTAAACTATGTATTTAGTAATTTTGGTTTTAAGGTTCCACGTTCATCCAGAGAATTTGCCAGCAGTGGAGAGCCCAAAAAACTTGAAGACGCAAAAATTGGTGATATAATATTATTTACCGGCACCAATAGCAAATCAAGAACACCTGGTCATGTAGGGATCATCTACTCTATAAATGGCGATGACATTAAATTTATACACTCCTCATCTGGAAATGCTAAAGGGGTTACCATTTCAAGTCTGGATGAGGGCTTTTATAAGAAACGCTTCTTAAAAGTGGTAAGCATCTTATAACAACACCACTTTTAAAGCGTCCATTACTTTCCCTTTACTTAGCCATACTTTAGCCAATTCATGTAGCTCACGCTCACGTTTATTCGTATCGCCTATAGTTGCATCAAAAATCTCCTTTACCTCAGAGTTACTTTGAATAGCGTCAATCTCTTCATCGTTAGGCAAATGTTCTATATTCCCAAGCATCCCGAGATCGTTACCTGTAAGTACTTTAGAATTCCTCACTGCCACAGGCAAGGCATCAACCCCAATACCCAATGTAGTTAATGGTTTAGCTACCTTAAACAAGCTTTCTGGTGTAACACGACAATACCAATCGCCGCCAAGCCTGGCCACTAGATCTATTTTCGCCTGATCTATTTTGCCATCTTCATCAAGAATCTCTTCCTTAATATGAATCAGCTTTACTTCAGCAAGGATCAGGTTACCTGCACCCGGATTTTCGCCTAGATGAATGATATCTCTAATAATACATTCCATTTGTACAGGTGCCTCTGCAACCCTAGGTGGTTTCACAAGAACTGAAGGCATCATCGTAAATCCTGATTTCTCGAATTCGTTAACACCTTTTGCGTATTCCGTACTCGCCAGGCTCGTTTGCTGAACCATAGGATAATTTACAATATTGATGACACACTCCTTAACCTCCAGAACATTCTCTAAAGTATGCTTTGTAGTATTGTCACGTACTCTCCTTGCCGGCGAAAACACACATAGCGGTGGATTTGTGCTAAACATATTAAAGAAACTAAACGGACTAAGATTGATATTACCCTCCAGGTCTATTGTTGTTGCAAAGCAGATTGGCCTCGGTGCAATTGCATATTGCATATAATTTTGCAATTGCCCCGGGGTCATTTCAGCAGTATTTAATGTTAACATCAATTATTTTTTTAGAGCCAGGATCGAAAAATCTGTATCGGCTTTTTTAATCGTATTACTTAAGTATCCGAGGCCAGTAACTTCCATCTCTACCACATCACCCTCCTGTAACCATTGAGGCTTATAATTAGGATCATTTAATAAACCTGTACCGTTCAGTTCAAGGAAACATCCGGTTCCTACTGTACCAGAACCGATTACATCTCCAGGTAAAATATCAGTACCATAAGCACAGCGCTCAATAATTTCGGCAAATGTCCAATCCATATCTGCCATATTACCTGCCGATACCTCTATCCCATTGACTTTACAACTCATCTTTAAATCGTAAGCATTTCCTGTATGTCCGGGTTTAGCACTCGTCTTATATTGCTCAAGCTCATCAGGAGTAACCAACCATGG
>JBEBUV010000139.1:0-7439 GCA_040393085.1 Pedobacter hiemivivus
AGTTGAAGTGAAAAGGAAGTTGTAAAACTTCATACAATTATATTGCAAAGCGCATTGAGGTTTATCTTCAATGCGCTTTTTTTATGATGCACGGGGTATGGCGTTCTCTATAGATGTAAATGGATATGATCATTTCGTTACCCAATCAGTTGGCTTGATAATCATTAATTACTTTAATAAATTTTTAATCCATCTTTTGATTTTCTTTTTTGGAGAATTTAATTTCTTTAAATAATTTTTTCTATTAACGATATCAAATTCTTCCATTAAAATATGGAGATCTGCCTGATATTCTGGTAAAAAATATTTTGGATGGGTAATGGGTTCTGTTAAATGTTGGAGAGGTACGTTGGCAAACATGCTATTGGCATCTGTAGTATTTTCGGCTAAATCACCAAAACCGATGTTACTTACGAGATTTTTATTTGGCGCAATATTGATGCTATGATTAAATAGGTGTTCAAAGGTGACCTGATAATCCCAACTGTCAATTTTACCGGATTTCGTTTCTTCAAAAATTCTTACCCAAGTATCAACAATCATACGATCGTTGAATATTTTTTCCAATTGTACTCTTATTTCTGACTCTTCATATTTTTTCAAATCTTTATCTACGCTGTTCCATGATCTTCTCCAGGTTGCCCATCCCCATGCGCTGGTAAGATTTGAAAAATAATAAGTTGCTGTTCCCCATTCTTTTCCATTTTGAAAGTTACATCCAGAAATCAACCATATTCTTTTATCTTCCCTATATTTTTCCAATAAGGTATCGCAGAATTTAAAGAAACTATTGCTCGGTAAACAATCGTGTTCTAAGATAATACCCTCTTCTTCAAATTCAAAGAACCAGTTTAGTGCACTGGATATGGCTTCTTTTGGACCGATATTCTCAGTTCTAAAAAGTGTTTTCACATCGCATTCCCAATCAATCATTTGCATTACTGCTTTTCTGCACTCTTCACAAAGTCTTTTTTCATCTGGACGACTTTCACGCGGACCATCAGCGGTAATGTATAAACGGGAAGGCCTTGCTAATTTTATTTGTTCCAGGACCCTGACTGATGTGTCTATTCTGTTAAAAATTATAAATAAAATAGCGGATTTGGACTGATAGTTATTCATGAGAAAATTGTAATGAATTATTTTAAATGATCAGCGTATACATTTCAAAAATACGATAATATATTCTCCAAGTATAGTTTTGATTGTTGCTAATACATAATTTTGGGCGTTACCGACATCTAACTTTTTACTAAAAGATGGTATCTTCGCGAAAAGTAATAATTCATAATATGATTACAGGGGGCTTTAATACTAAAGGAGGCAGTGCTATAAAAGAGTCGGGTAAACCTCTTATTTCTATCATCACTGTTGTGTATAATGGAGAGAAAGATATCCAGGCATGTATTGATACGGTTTGTGCGCAGGATTATCCTAACATTGAGCATATCATTATTGATGGTAATAGTACAGATACGACAACTGATATTCTAAGATCAAATGATAATCGTATCGCATTCTGGCTTAGTGAGACTGACCGTGGTATTTATGACGCCATGAATAAAGCTATCCCATATTGTTCAGGCGACTGGTATTTTTTTTTGGGAGCAGATGATATATTGTTAGAAGGATTTTCAAAATTGGCCTTTATGTTAAAGGACGATCATACTGCATATTATGGTTGTGTAGTATATAGGGACGTGGAACTTTATGATGGTCCAATTGATCGTTTTAAGCTGGTTAGATCGAATATTTGTCACCAGGCCTTACTATATCCTAAGCGTGTATTTGATAGGCACAGGTACGACATTTCATATGTGATAGCGGCAGATAATGTACTACTTCTAACATTATGGAAAGAGAGAGAGATTAAATTCGAGTATCACCCTATTTTATTGAGTATATTTAATCATACAGGAGTTTCTGGATGGGACTGGGACAGGTTATTTTTCAAAAATAGGAGTAAGCTTATTTTACATCATTTGGGTGTAAGTCCTTATTTATATCATTTCTATTTGTTATTTATAGAAAAAGCCAAGAAGAAAATAAATAAAAGAATAAATAAGCTTAAAAAATTATTTTGATTCATAAAAAAAAGCAGCCTATACCTTTAGTTTTTCATAAACTGCTTTAGTTTCTATCATTGATTTTTCTAAAGAGAACTTTAACATTTGCTGATTTCCTCTAGCACACATTTTGGGTTTAAGTGAACTGTCTTCTATAGCCTGTAGTAATACTTTTGTAATGTCATCAATAGAATAAGGATCAAAATAAAGGGCTGCATCGCCTGCTATTTCCCGGAAACATGAGGTGTCACTTAAAAGGGTAAGACAAGTATTGGTAAATGCTTCCAATATAGGGAACCCAAATCCTTCCAGTAATGAGGGACTGATATAACAAAGTGCATGCTGATATAATGCATCTAAATCCTCATCGGATGCTGATACATATATAATTTTATCTGCGATGTTATTTCTGATTAGGAATTCCTTTTCTATGGCATTAAATGGAGATCCTGTACAAACCAAATGAACGTCTTTATGGATGGCATTTGTTTGCTTAAAAGCATGTAGAAAGCGGAAGAAATTTTTATAGCCTGCACGGTCGCCAATGTATAATATATAAGAAGAGTTTAAAATAGCAAGTTTTGGCAATGTGGGTTTCAAATCAATATTTATCCCATGATAAACAACCGATATTTTTTCATCAGGAATAGCGAATATTTTTTGAAGATCTCTTTTAGTTGTTTCTGAGATTGCTATAATATGATCAGCACGATTGATGGTCAATCGCTTAAACGTAGTAAACTCATCATATGCGTTAAAAAATTCCGGATATAGTTCATGAATCATGTCATGAACAGTAATCACAACCGGCTTTTTTACATGTTCTAGAAAATATGGATCGTAATATGTAGGATGTAAAATATCAAATTGATTTTCCCTGATTTTTTGTATGGAGTATTTTCTATTGAATTTGAAGTGACGGGATTGTTTTTGAAGCCAATAGTTGGTTAGCGGATTTTTTGAAAACTGGTCATCCCTCAGGTAAAAATTGTTGGTTTTTAAAATACTGATTTCAGCGTTTAAGTTGCTGTCTGTTTGTGAGTAATGGAAGATATTGGCAAAATATCTCGAAATACCACCAAACTTTTGCATGTCAAAAGTTTGGTGGTCCAATAGGATATTTATCATCTGGTAAAATTTAAAAAAACGTAAATGAACTTTTATTCTTCGAAGGTTTGCATTTCTATCAATCGCCGGTACAATCCATTTTGGGTCATTAACTCGTTATGTGAGCCCTGTTCTACAATTGCGCCTTTTTCTAACACTACAATGATGTCTGCATTTTGTATTGTTGACAAGCGGTGTGCAATAATCAAAGAAGTACGATTTTTCATTAATTTAAATAAAGCATCTTGCACCAGTTTTTCTGATTCCGTATCTAATGCTGAGGTAGCTTCGTCAAGCAACATTAACGGTGGGTTGCCCAGTATTGCTCTGGCAATGCAAAGTCTTTGTTTTTGGCCCCCCGATAAACGCACACCTCTATCGCCAATAAAAGTATTATATCCTTCTTCTGTCTCTTCAATAAAGTCGTGTGCATTGGCGATCTTGGCCGCTGATATAACCTGTTCCCTAGTTGCATTTGGCTTAGCGAAAGCAATGTTGTTGAATATCGTATCATTGAACAAAATAGATTCCTGATTAACGAAGCCCATCAAATTTCGAAGTGAATCGGCATTTAAATCCTGAATGTTTACCTCGTCAATAAAGATATTTCCTTCCTGTGGCTTAATGAACCGGGGTATCAGATCCATAAGAGTAGATTTACCACCTCCTGACGGGCCTACAAGTGCAACAGTTTTGCCTTTAGGAATCTCGATACTGACATGGTTTAATATTTTTCTTTCTCCATATGCAAAACATACTTCATTTAAGCGGATGGACTTCTCAAAAGATTTTATTTGTAGCGCATTTGGTTTATCTGTTAATTCTGCTTTTACATCAATCAGATCCAGCACCCTTTTTCCCGCAGCAAGTCCGGTATGTATACCTGTAAAAGCGTCAGAAAGGGCTTTGGCGGGGCGTGTTACCTGGGAGAATATAGCAATATAGGTAATGAATTCAGAAGAAGTCAGGTTTGATTGTCCTGTTAGAACCATTGACCCTCCAAAATATACAATTCCCGCTACCATCATTACACCTAGGAATTCGGAAACAGGAGAAGCCAGTTGCTGTCTCCGTACCATTTTTCTAGTTATATTGGAATAAGTCACATTTTCCTGATGGAACCTATCTTTTACATATTCTGTTGCATTGAAAGCTTTAACAACTTTAATTCCAGATAGTGCTTCATCAAGATACCCAAGCATAGTCGCAAAGGATTCATGTGCCTTGGTGGCCTGCTGTCTGAGTCGTTTAACTATTTTGGCAATAATAAATCCTGATAATGGAATAACCAGCAAGGAAAAAAATGTCAGTTTTGCGGAGATTGCAAAGAGTATTGCTACATACACGATAAGAGTTAACGGTTCCTTAAAGACAACCTGGAGCGTATTGGTAACGGTAAATTGTACGACTTGAACGTCAGATGATACTTTAGAAATGATGTCTCCCTTTCGTTGACTGTTAAAATAGCCTAGGTGAAAGTTCATCACATTGTTAAATACAGATTTTCTTAAGTTCAGTAAGGTATGAATCCGCAAATCCTCCATGGTTCTGTTTGAGAAATATTTGAAGATATTTGATAATAACACAGAAATTACAATGACTATACATACAAATTTCAGGGCTTCTTGTGGGCCGTAGTTATGAATATAATAATTGGGTATTTCTTTAATCATTCCCATAACATCCCACCATTTCTGTTCCTCTTCCAGCACTGGTACTGTCTTCCCATTATTAAAAAGAGTATCAAGAAGGGGAGCAAGAAGAGCAAGATTTAGTGTGTTAAATAATATATACAACAGCGTTGTGATGATATATGGTATCGCAAATTTTTCAATTGGTCTTGCATAAGATAGCAACCGGAAATAGTCCTTCATTCTTTTGATAATAAATTAAAGCAGTAAATGTAAGTAAAATTAAATTTGTTAGGATTAGAAGAACTCGCTTCCCGGTTTTTTTGATTCCTTAATTTTTCTGATGTAATAACGCAGGTAAATAGTAAATCCAAGATGTTTTTTTATCCATTTTGGTTTCTCTAATTTGAAACTATGATCTTTAGCGATAGATGAAAAACCGTCCAAATTATAGTGGGCAATATCTATATTCAAGTATTCTTTTGTAAAGGACGGGTCCCCCCAGCATTGGATATTTAACAGATAATCTGCAAAAACGGGGTATTGAAGATTAAAAGTATATTTTCTGAATACTTTGACTGGATAGAAGATAGCTTGATGACATAAATTCATCTTCGCCAACCTGTAAGCTGAGAATTCGCCGCCAAATTTCTTTTCTGCATTTCTGCAGTTTCCATAATATATAGTGTTCGAATTGTTTAAATGTGAGAAGATTGTTGTAATAGATGGAAGAATCCTGTCATCTGCTCCAAGGAAAAGTATCCATTTGCCATGAGCAAGCCTGGTTCCTTTATTCATTGCATCGTATATCCCTTTATCTGGTTCAGAAATGACAATTGGCTGGATACCTTTAAAAAGATTAATTATTTCAATGGTATTGTCGCTACTGCTTCCATCTACGATAATCAATTCATAGTCTATAGTTATATTTTGAGCGATGGATTGTAAACATTCTTTTATGTAATTAGCCGCATTATAGGTAGCAATGATTATTGTTAAAACAGGATTTTTAGTTTTTGCTATTGCAGTTTCTATCATAATCAAAGATAGAAAATAGGGTGATGATTTAAACTATGTATATTTGTGCCGTATGTATGAAGCTATGGGTATAGATGTTGTTATTCCTTCATTTCGGTTAGACGAGGAGATTCTTTTAACCATTTTTAATCTTCCAAAACCGGAGTCCTTTTCTATAAACTATTATCTGGTGGCAGATAATCCGGCTTTGGTTATTCCAGATCGAATTCTACAATTGGCAGCTGGTCAAAAGATCATTCTGATACAAAATGAAGTTAATCTTGGCTTCTCAAGAACCCGGAATAATGGGATTAGATTAGGTAATAGTAAATGGCTTCTTCTATTGGATGATGATATTGTACCGGTTAATAGGTTGTTAACAGCGTATGCCGAAGCAATTTCTAAGTACCCAAATGCAATTGGATTTGCAGGTTTAACAACTTTTCCAGCACCATACGACATGGCAACACTGGCGCTTGATTTAAATGGTAATACCGGACATTCTAAAGGAGCTAACGAAGTAGAGGAACTCATGTGGGTTCCTACGACTAATATTATGTTAAACCGGGATAAAATGGATCCCTCATTGTTTAGTGAAGAATTAAAAAAAGGAGGGGAGGATATTGAATTTTTAGTAAGAAATGCACAGTTAAATGGTGAAAAGTATATTTCTGTTCCTGAGGCTGCTGTAGAACACCCATGGTGGGATGGCGGGCATACCAAACGTTTGCTCAGATACGGTGCTGGCGCAGCTCAGATTGCCCCCTTGCCTTCTATAAAACCATACACCTATCATAATTTTACAAATACAACAGAAACGCTTTTATTATTACTTGTTTGTTCTCCTTTTATAGTTTTAAATTATTCCTTATCGGTTTTATTTGCAATGATGTTTTTAGTAGTATTGGCAGAATTTATAACCAGTATCATTCAGAGCATTTATCTATCAGGAAAATATTCTTTATTACTGGCATTTTATCTATTCTGGCTAAAAAACTGTTACGAAGCAGGATACTTATTTGAAAGTCTTAAGAGTGGTCGCCTGGCCGGTTTTGGAGAAAGAATTGAAATGGGGTTTTCAAAGAAAAACCCGAGTTGGTTCCGATTAAATAAATGGAAGATCATTAAAATATGTCTAATAGGAATAGGTCTGTTGGTTATAACTGCTTAATACCATTTATACATTTTACTGCTCCCTCTTCCACAACTTTTAAATATTTTTTATAATTCAGGTCCTCATTGTGCCTTGGGTTTATCTTATGATATAAATGGAAGCATACAGCTTTTAGTTTTAGTTGCCGCTGTTTTATACCCAGGTTAGTTAATCTTGCGGCTAATTCAATATCCTCATGTCCCCAGCCTTCAAGGTCGTTGTTATATCCGTTTACAGCAATAAAGTCTTTCTTCCAGAATGAAAAATTACATCCACGCAGGTTATTAGACCTGTAATGGTCGCCTCTGAATAGAAAAGACAACAATGGAAATCTGCTCGCATTTATTTTACTTCCAACCCCTTCTGTTAAAGGATGGATTCGAATGTTTTTTGTATCTAAAATCTGATTCGTTCGCTCTGCAGATAACATGGAGCGACTTCCTTTAATATAAAACCCCTCTTTTG
>JBEBUV010000140.1:0-7315 GCA_040393085.1 Pedobacter hiemivivus
CAGCCCGATTATGGAACAGATAAAAACATCATTCGATTTTGAAAAGCCTATTGTTGAGTTAGAACAACAAATAGAAAAGGTAAAGCAAGTTGCTGAGAAAACCAAAGTAGATATGTCTGCTACCTTGACTGAGCTTGAAGGAAAACTCGATGCTACACAGCAAACATTATATAACAACCTAACTGGTTGGCAGAAAGTTCAAATGTCTCGTCATGCCGAAAGGCCACAGACATTGGACTATATCAGCATGATCTGTGATGATTTCATCGAGATGCATGGTGATAGAACTGTTAAAGACGATAAAGCTATTATTGGTGGTTTTGCTACTATCAATGGCGAAACAGTTATGATTATCGGACATCAGAAAGGTAAAAACACTAAGGAAAGACAATACCGTAATTTCGGTATGGCCAATCCAGAGGGTTACCGTAAAGCTTTACGCTTAATGCGTTTGGCAGAGAAGTTCAATAAGCCTGTAATCTCTTTTATCGATACTATGGGTGCTTACCCTGGGCTTGAAGCGGAAGAACGTGGACAAGGTGAAGCCATTGCACGTAACTTGTTGGAAATGTCAGTATTGAAAGTTCCTATCATTTGTTTTGTAGTAGGTGAAGGTGCATCAGGTGGTGCATTAGGTATTGGTATTGGCGATAAAGTATATATGCTTGAGCATACCTGGTATTCTGTAATCTCTCCGGAATCCTGCTCGTCTATTTTATGGCGCAGTTGGGATTATAAAGAGCGTGCAGCAGAGTGCTTAAAGTTAACCTCTGATGATATGTTTAGGAATAAACTAATCGATGGGATTATTAAGGAGCCGTTGGGTGGTGCACATCAGAATCCAGAAAAGATGGCACAGACAGTGAAAGATCAGATCATTGCAGATCTTAAAGTGCTTAAAAAAGAGAAAACAGAAAAGATGATTGCAACTAGGATTGAGAAATTCTGTGCAATGGGTGTAGTTAATGAATAAACTCGCATCTGTTCTCTGGCTGCATCAATCCTCGCTGAAAAAGCTCGAATCATGCTATGCCGGTTCACAGAAAACTCGTTTATACTTACAAAAAACGAAAACCTGTGAGTTTGGGGATTTTTATAAAAGAACCAGATGTTGAATATATAAGAATAAGTTGATCTGAAAATGATCGATTATGTTTAAAACAAACAGGGGCTGAATGATGATCATTCAGCCCCTGTTTTGTTAAGGTACAATTGTAAGCTTACAATTGTTAAAATCTATTTGTTAAGCCTTTATTTCATTGAGTAAGTGAAATCTTTAGGTCTTGTCATAGTTTCCGTATAAACGTTTTGGAACCTGTCGGTTACTTTAATCTGTAAAGTACTGGTCGCATTGCTGGCGGTTACCTTAAACATGTGTGCTGTTTTTGTAGTCGGGAATGTTACAGCAGCATTAAATTGTAAACGTTTAGCAGAGTATGATATAATATGTAACGGATCAAGAACGCTAACTCTGTTGACAGTTAAAGGATTTCCATTTTCTGTAACTTCTACTTTCCATTGTTGATCATAACCCCAAACATTAATCAATACTTCGTTCTTATTGTTTGCAGTGGTGTATCCCGTAGCCTCAGCAGCTAATTTTACATCTGTTGATGCAGGAGCATATTTAGCAGCAGTAATATGAACCTTGTTTAAGTCGTACGCTCTGAACTGATAGTTTTTATCATGTCCAATTCCTTTGTATAACCACTTAATGTCTTTGTTATTGAATTCCCAAATGCCGTAACCACCTGGACTACCATCAGTAGCAATATGGTTATCACCATGATCAGTTCTTCCTGTCCACCACCATGTAGCACTTACCGCTGCGGTATTGTGTTCCATTAAGCTACTTGAGTTTTCTACTGTATAATTGATGTGTGTATGTCCTGTTA
The DNA here is from genome assembly GCA_040393085.1 of Pedobacter hiemivivus. Taxonomy (GTDB): domain Bacteria; phylum Bacteroidota; class Bacteroidia; order Sphingobacteriales; family Sphingobacteriaceae; genus Pedobacter; species Pedobacter hiemivivus_A. Next base: position 1,896 of record JBEBUV010000140.1, read on the forward strand.
ATACATTTACACTACTAAAACCGCTAAATGCAGAAATGAAATCAGAAGAATTATCTAGTCTTGCAGTTGAGCTTTGATTAGTACCATTCCATGATGGGTTGTTATTTAACTGAACGTGCATACCTACAATAATAGGGGTAGACTTATCTTCAATCATAGCAAGGTCTTTTTTCAGCCATTCAATCTGATTAGTAGTGATTTTTCCTCTGTAATCTCTGCCTCCAATTGTTCCCATTGAGCCACCAGCATTGTTATATTCAACATTATCCAAAACAATATAATGCACCTTGCCTAAGTTAAATGAATAATAGGTAGGGCCGATAATATTTCTGTAGGCGGCCTCTGACAATAAATCGTTCGCTACATAAGGATCATTATCATGATTACCAATAACATTAAATACTGGAGCATTAATTTTATTCATTTGCACTAAGTAATCAGACAAGAAGTATTTATTTGCATACCAATAAACATCCCATGTTAAATCACCCAATGTTAAGCCGTAAACTTTGGTGCCACTGCTTTTATAAGCTTGGATTGTGCTGTTCACATCTTTTAAGAAGCCTGTTTCAAATTGAGAAACATCACCATTTCTGCCAGCAAGATGAAGATCGGCCATTGTCATCACCACGTGTTTGTTATTGTCTACCGGTATCAATTTAAAATCTTGTACTTCAACTTGAATAGCTGTTTTTGTTAATGGTTTATAAAACATTGGAGCACTTTTGTTGGCCTCTACTTCATAATTTCCTGGGATAGAGACAAAAACATATTTGTTTTCTTTTTTAGATGGAAGATAATAGATACCATCGCTATCGGTTTTAGTAACTTCTACACCATCAGAAACCACAACATTTGCAAGTCCTACACCTTGTGCATGAATTACACCTTTAATGGTCATTCCTGTTTTATCTGGAATATTGGCGTTAAAGATAATCTCAATGTTAATTGTGCCTAGGAAAAGTGATTCACTACCACGTTTTACTGTAGCTTTATAACTACCGGCAGGAAGATTCTCTGGTAAAATAAAGGTTGTGCCATCTGCCAGAACTTGTTTTAATGTTACGTTGTAAGTCTGGGTAATATTGGTAGTTGATGTCAATATGATTACATCACCAGCTGCAAAGCCTTTACCTGAGAATTTGATTTCAGTTTTTGAATCGGCAGTTACTGAGGCAGGAACTGCTATTTCTGTAATTTGAAACTTCGCTGTTGGTTCCGGGGTCTCAGGAGCTACTTTGCTTTTTGAACAACCAGCTATTAGGATTGAGAAAAAAAGAAGCACAAAGGCCGCTCTGGTAAATGTAAGGTGTTTGAATTTTTCCATACTTGAAAGGGGTTAACGGTTGTTGGTTTTATTGTGTTTGTGTTTAAATACTTGGTTTATACAGTTAAAATATTGACTAAGAAACTAGTGAATAAAAAACTGAAAGTGAAAATAACAAAAAATAATTAAAATGAAACAAAAAGAAGTTTTCTATTGTTTTGTTAATTTAAATTTAACCCAGATTTCACTTTCGTTTCTTCGTTTTATATCGCTGTCGTATGACTTTCAGCATATTGTATTAAAATTGATACCTGAGCTTCAATAGCAAAGAAATAAAGTGTGTACAAGGCATAAAAAAACGCTGATAAACTCAACACCGGTTAGGTGCAGCTTATCAGCGTGTGATAATATTCTTTTAACGCTTACTGTTGCGAGAAGTAAGGGGCGAATCTTGATTCCAGACCTTCAAACTGACTAGTTAAGCTTGCGCTAAGCTTTGTTTGTTGGTTCTGTTCTGCAGTTTTAGACATTTGATGTAGGAATGATAATCCCAACTGAACATTTTGTCCGCCTGTAAACCTCCGCTTACTAACAGAAACATCAGCAAGGTATGTCAGCTCCTTTTGAATATAAGCAGCAGATTTCTCTATTAGAGTATTTGCTCTTTTTGTATCACCAAGTAAGTAAAGGTTCTCGGCCATAAAATAAGTACCCATCATAGAGCGCATACCATAGAATTTCTCAGGCATTACCTCGAAATAACGGTTTACAACTTTCTTAGCGTCTTCAACTCTATTCTCTCTAATCAATCCAGATATGGTGTTGTTAAAAATATTGGTAAAAATAGAGATATCATCAGCAGATTGAGGATCAAGATATTTAGCGGTCTTAACATTGCCCCAAACAAATTTGTCCATTACATTTTTGTAAAGAGCAGGTGTGTTGATGAGTTCCGCTTTTTGTGCCGAAGTATCCGCTTTTAAAGGAAGCAAACGTAAAGCAAGTCCTTCATTGTATAAATAGTTATCAAGGCCATTATATTGGTCAGACGGTACAGTGCTTGCAAAGTAAATAGGTCTTTCCCAATTGTTATGCACCAATATATCAAAGAATGCCAATGTACCTTTGGTTACATAGTTTTTATTGAAGTTCCATTCAATTACAGGCGCAATTTTACTAGAATCTGCAGCACTTACTACACCATTTTTAATCACATCAGCCTTGTTTACAGTCAGCTTAAATTTCTTGGTAGGAATAAAGTTCTCTCTGCTACCATCTTGTAATGGAAGTTTATCTTCCGGATCATCAGATAAAAGAATAGCAAGGATATTGCTTAACTCTACAGCACCATCAATTTTATAATCCTGATAGTACATTACATCTCTAACACCTTGAACATATTGCGATGGTTTCATTGTAATTGGCAACGCCGCTGATTCATTTGTTACACGATTTAATCCATTGATATACCAATCGGTGTCAAACAAGCTTAAGTTTACCAGTTTAATATCGGGCCTGATATTTTCCACTTCCTGTGCATACCACAGTGGGTAAGTATCATTATCACCATAAGTAAAGAGAATTGCGTTAGGAGCGCAAGATTGCAGATAGTCGACCGCAATATCATGAGCAACCATTTTAGTTGATCTATCATGATCATCCCATCCTTGGGAGCCCATAAGTACCGGAGCAGCTAATAAGCCTGTAGCAGTTGCTAATATTGCTCCATTAGTAGGCGTGAGCTTTTTAAAGATCCACTCTCGAATGGCCAGCACACTGAGGCCTATCCAAATGGCAAAGGCATAGAATGAGCCTACATAGGCATAATCTCTTTCACGCGGTTCCAGAGGTTTCTGATTCAGGTAAAGCACAATGGCTAAACCGGTAAAGAAGAACAATAAAGCTACGGTACCTGCATCCCTTTGACTGCGACTAAAATGCCAGATGGCACCCATTAATCCGAGTATAAGTGGGAGGAAGAAGAAACGATTATAAGCATTACTATCCACGATAGATGGAGGCAGGTTTGTTTGATCGCCGAGCATTAAGGCGTCAATCGGTTTAACACCACTTAACCATTGGCCTTCATATATGCTTCCCTGTCCTTGATCGTCATTCTGACGGCCGACGAAGTTCCACATAAAGTAACGCATATACATCTGGCCAATCTGATACTTAAATAAGAAGCCAATATTATCGAAAAGGCTAGGGAAACGACTGTCGTCAAAGCCCATCAAGTCTTTATAATAGCCTACATGCCTACCATCGTCACTGTACATTCTTGGGAATGGTGTAGTTTTATCGTACTTATATTCGGTTTTTTTACCAGCTACTTCATATTTATCATCACCTTTTCTATATAAGGTTTTACCTTGAGTAAGATCTACTTTTTGCGAGTTATAATTAGGACCAAATAATAAAGGTCTGTCGCCATATTGCTCCCTGTTTAAATAACTAAGGAAAGAAAACGCATTATCAGGATCGCTATTATTTAAGTTAGGGTCAGCCTTTGCACGGATAACGATCATCGCAAAAGAGCAATAACCGAATATGATCAATACAGTTGAAAGTAAAGCCAGGTTTAATACTCTTTTCTGGTGTTTAATAGAATAACGAATACCATAAACCAGACCTGTAATAACTAATAGGGCAAATACGAGTACGCCTGTGCCGAAGCCCATTCCTAATGTGTTTACGAAGAACAAGTCGAAATAAGCACCAAACGATACCAGATATTGAATAATACCGTATTGTATAATTGCAAGAATAAGGATGCCAATAAGACCCGTTTTAATCATTCCGGAAGTAGTTGGTTTATCTGTTTTCTTGAAATAATATACAAAAGCAATTGCTGGAATGGTTAATAAGTTCAATAAGTGAATGCCAATTGAAAGCCCCATGATATAGGCAATAAACAGCAACCATTTATCGGCGCCAGTTTCATTAGCTTTTGCTTCCCATTTTAGGATTCCCCAGAAAACGATGGCAGTAAATAAAGATGATAGCGCGTATACCTCAGACTCTACGGCAGAGAACCAAAAGCTATCTGAGAAAGTATAAGCTAAAGCACCAACGGCACCAGCACCCATAATTGCGATAAGGTTACCTTTAGTTATTTCTTCATTTTCTCTAATCAGGACTTTCTTCGCTAAAGCGGTGATGGTCCAAAACAAGAATAAGATGGTTGCAGCACTTGCCATTGCAGATCCAACATTCATGAAGTAAGCAACTTTCTCAGCATCGCCAAATGCGAATAGGGAGAAGAAGCGCTGAATCATTAAAAATAGTGGTGCGCCGGGTTGGTGTACAACCTGCATTTTTAATGCAGAGGCAATAAACTCACCACAATCCCAAAAACTTACAGAGGGCTCTAAGGTTAAGATGTAAGTTACAGCGGCGATTAAAAAGCAAAGCCAGCCTGTAAGATTATTGATTTTTGAATAATTCATTTCTTTATTGAATAGTTAATATATGCCATCGGGCGAATAAAATGCAGCCGAAAATAAAGAAATAGATTGATACTAGTGCAATGTAACAAGGAGTTTAACATTTTTTAGTACTAGAAATGGGGCTGATTGGACTTTTAGTATAGTCTATAATGAGTAAGGTTATGTTATCGTTATATTGGTCTTTTATGGTATCTTGAATATTATAGGGAAATAACAGGGATAAAACAGGGGATTTATCCAGGCGAAGTCCTTGTTATGTCCCTGTCATGTCCCTGTTATGTCCGGGTAAGTATAACTAGTCAGGTTAGTTTGATTGAAGACCATTTTTTTGAATTTGTTTATCGAAATTAGAGGAGAATCTTAATAGTTTAAGATTTCTTCAAATTATTTCAAAATTAATGCTGAAAACAATTCATTCATTTATAAGGAGTTATTTTGGACTAGTGCAGCTAGGTTGAAATAATTTAAAATATTTTTGCGCTATCCCTTGCATTAAAGAAAAATCTGCTTACATTTGCATTCCATTTCAAAGCAACCCTTTTTCTAAAGGCGTTTTAAAAAGGAAAGATTGCCCGATAGTATAAAGGTAGTACAACGGTTTTTGGTACCGTTTGTCTAGGTTCGAATCCTGGTCGGGCAACAAAACAATATTCGGATTGTGGTTTGTTTCACAATCCGATTTTTATTTAACCAGCATTGATCCC
>JBEBUV010000141.1:0-7241 GCA_040393085.1 Pedobacter hiemivivus
CTTATGATGCCACAGGAAATAAACTCACTAAAACGAGCAATGGCGCTGTGACCCAGTATGTTTCCGGTATCCATTACAAACCGGATGGGACCATTGACTTTATACAGACTGAAGCAGGTATGGCCAGGCGTATTGGGACTGATGCATCCGGTTATGGAACTTACAATTACGAATATACACTTACGGATCATTTGGGGAATAGCCGTTACAGTTTTGATATTTATGCGGGTGGGGTAAGGCGAATTCAGCAACAAGATTATTATCCTTTTGGAAAAGTAAGTAACGGACAGTATGTATCAGGTGATAAAAATAACTATCTTTATAATGGCAAGGAGTTGCAAGAAGAGCTGGGACAGTTCGATTATGGGGCGAGGTTCTATGATCCGGAGATTGGCAGATGGAATGTGATAGATCCGTTGGCGGAAGATATGAGAAAGTATTCCCCATATGTTTATGTATACAATAATCCGATGCGTTTTATTGATCCTGACGGGATGAAAGGTGATGATTGGGTTAAAAGAGGTGATGATTATAGATGGGATGATCGTGTAGTTGATCAGAAAACAGCTGAAGAATTTCAGGGGGAAGGAGCAAAATATATAGGTAAAGAAGTACAGGTAGCGGTTCAAGATCGAGATGGAAATTTGAGGGGGCATATTGGACTTCATAGTGATGGATCAATTTCGAAAGGTGATTGGAAAATAGAAGCAGGCTCTTCTGGATATTTTACAAACTCAAATGGTTCAACATTTAGGTCTAGGCAAACAGAAGGAGGATTTATTGGTTTAACTGCAGGCTTTGCTGCTATTGGAGGGGCAAGTCTTAGCGTTGGGATGGTTAGTGATGCTACCGGTGCTACAAGTGGATACATCTCCTTTTCAGGGAATATCGGTTTAGGGATTGGCGCAGGTTTAGACTTTGGAGAAGCAATGCCTACTCAGGGTAATCAGTTTTACGTTAATGATTTTGCTGGGAAAGGGGGCACTTATAATGTTGGAATTGAGACGCCTTTAATAAATGTTGGGGGGAGTTATGGAGGTAGCTTAAATCCTGGTACCGGAGGATCAAAAGCTATGAATATAAATAATTTAGGAAAAAATGATTTTGGGTACACGACTAGGCAAGTTGGAGTATCTCCGGGGGGTCGAATTGGAGCCTCAGCAATGTATAGTTATGGGACAACAAAGGTATTTAGATGATGAAAAAAAACTTGATTTCTAAAAAGGACAGTAGGATTATTTATTTTGTTTTCGGGGCTCCTATACTTGTTTTGATAGGGTTTGTTGTTTATACAGCTATTACCGGTCCGGGTACTCAGGAATTAATAATGGCTGAGGATTTAGCTGAAGATTTTACAGGGCGAATCGATTCCTTGTATTTTGATGAGCGGAACCATAATGTAAAGACTGCCATGTTAAATAATAGCCAACTTTATCCGATTTACCGAAATTGGGAACGTTACATCGAGGTCGGTGATTCCGTGTCAAAAAAGAAAGGTTCATTCCTTTTGGAGATTTATAAGAAGAATAACACAAGGATGACTCTTGACTACAGAGATACCTATAAAAAGGAAAAGTAAGAGGGGGGTGTAACTTTCTAAATTTAGTATTGTGCTAATAGTGTGCATATCTGTTATAAACTTGGTACATATCCTGACTGTAAATTAGTTGATCATAAGGGTAAAGTGATGGGAAAGATTAGCTTGGATAAGAACTAAACCTTATAATGAGCACTCAAGGATATTTAAAAGAATAAAGGAATGTTTAATTAATATATGAAGAACACTTTATTGCTTTTGTTAAGTATAGTACTTTTTGTTGGTTTTTATCATGAGGGAAATACCGAGTACCATGCTGATTTAAGAAAAATGCCCAAAAATCTTATTAATCATTTCCCTGACAAAATAGTAGATGTTATGTCTGTGAATTTAATTATGAATAAGGACACAACCAGTAGTTGCATATATTATATGCTTTTTGAATAAAAAAAATGATATAGCAAAATATTTTTTGGATACAATAAACAATAAATCCATATCTAAGTTTAAATCATCAGATACAGATATTATTTCTGTCAAAAGAGAAACTGTTAATTACTGGAATCCGGAGAAAAGTAGACCTTACAAAGATGTTGTCTTTAGCGATAGATTTTATTATCCTATTCCGTATTTTGAAAAGCATTCGTCATTAGAATATAGAGGGGATATAAATGATATTTATTCTGATACTACAGTTAGTGGCTTGTCAAATGACTTTATGGTTTATGTTTTTGATTACAAACCGGGTATTTACTGGAAAGGTTTAAGTCCCTTAAACTATATGCCTACAGAATTTAAAAATGGATATTCAAAAGGAATAGCTTTAAACGAGAAGAAAAAGATAGTCATATACTGGTTCATTATTTGGTGAGAGATGTAGTTTTTAATTCCTCTTTGATTAAATTGTTTAATTCCTTTGCTTTTTCTTGTCCATCCCTAAATATATCATATTAACCTTAATAAAAAACTGTACTTCAAACTTATCTGGATATTTTGTTAATACTGACTCCTGTAAATCGTTTACTGACTTCTCAAAAATGGGTTTAGGTTCTTCCTACTGAAGACCTGATAATTTTACTTCTTTTTCTCTAACTCTCACCTTTTAGTTCCATCCTGTAGGAACTATGCCAATTGGTCTAAAATTACATCAGCAATTGTATCCTGGTCAATCACATCATTCAAATTACCTACAGGTTAGTTACAGAGCGATTTTTCACTGCTATTAAATTGATAATGTTTTCTTAGTTACTCTTCACTGTATACTTTTCATTGGCTGTGGAAATTCCAAAATTACGTGACAGGCTTAAGTATAATTAATTTTCTGATTGCTGCCAGGTGAGCAAAAAGTACTAGCGGAACAATAAAAGTCGGTAGCCAGCTGAAAGGGAAATTTAGAATGGCAACATTGGGTTGGTCAAAACCAAATTGCTGAAAGGGTGAGGGTGTAGAAAGAACTGCGTTAATTACAATGTTTAGCAGCAATCCCAGACAGACGAAGTTCCAGCATAGTAGTGAAAATTTTCCCATCTTATTTTGTCCGATCCCGAAGAATCCAACAAGCGGAGCGGTAATGCCCGCCAATATATCAAAATTACGCCCTTCAAAAGTCATTAGTTCAGGAACTGCGCCGTTTAGAAATAATCCATAAAGAACCAGCTCTACCGGAATTCTAATGATGTGAACGTAAGCTAACATCTGCATGGATAAACGGTCAATGAATAACCTGCCTTTTCGTGTGCCGAAGATGAGAGCAATTGTGATTAGTACCGGAATTACTCCAAACAGAATGATTTTCGGAGGTATTGATTCTGGAAAATCTGTATAGATCCCCCAGAAGCTTAATATAGTCTGGATGCCGAGCCAGAGTACAATAGCTACCATAACTGTACGCACAGACCATTTACCAATTGGTTTTGCAGCGGTATTGAACAGGAATGAAACCATTCCCACTGCCAGAAAGGTAGTGAATAGGAATCCGATCGTTAGATATAATGGGATGGGTGCAAGCATAGCTGTTGCAAATGTAGTAATGCAAACATAATTATGTTATTAAATAATCCACTATCTTACATAGACCCGTTTGGTCTTGATACAAGTAGAGCAGGAAGTAAAAAAGTGATAAAGGCGTCACAAATCAGCCGTCTAGATTTTAAAAGCTATGAGTGTATTAAAGAAACTTATTATTCTGGTTATTATATGTGCAGTGGGATATGCTATTTATAAATTTGCTGATTTTTACTCACCGGGCACTTTCCCAAATGCTGAGACTTATAGCTTTGAGCTAAGCGAACCTGAGTTAATCAAGGTCATAAATAGATTCAAGGAAAGTAATAAAAAATATATACCTCCTAGTAAATACGGTTTAACTGATGGAAAGTACAATCCTGAAGACCATTGGTATCGGTTGTATTTTTATTATCCTGAAACTAATGAAATTATTTATGCATGGACAAGAGTTGATACTAAAAATTCAACTATTTTAGGATTTGTAAGAGTTAATAAAGGGAACCAGTTAGGTAATTGGAAAGATATTAATAGAGATTTTGATTATACAGAAAATAAAAATCAAAAGAAAAAGTTTAATGAATTGATCTTGAATACTATAAGAGAGATGATTAGCCAGAAAAAATAGAATTTAGATTATAGGCTAGCATCCACCCGATGTTAAAAAGGTTAACTGGAAAAAAGGAGATCAAGAATTCATGGAGATACTAAAAGGGGACATATCACCCCAAATGGGTTCGTAATGAAATGGTTCAGAGATAAAGGATCATAAACTAAAATAATGAAAGAATTCAAAGCATCTGAAGAATATAGAAAGTATTTGATTGAGTTACAATTTGATAATTTTAACGCATATACTGTTTGGGGGACTGATATGGCCGACAAGGAGATCGATAAATTATTGGTTAGTAACACCAAAGTAATGGCTTTTAAGGAAATAAAAGAGATTAAACTTGCTTTTAAAGACATCGATACCCCTTTTCTCGATGACATGAACTTCAGGGAATGGGTGAAACATGAGGATTTAAATACTGCTTACAGCGTAAATAACCTAACCTGGTTGTCTAAATTTAAATTCAGCTTTCTTAATGATAGATCTACTTCTTTGGAAGTACTGGCTGACATCAATCTTATCCAGGATTTTGCTGTTCAGGTTGAACATTCAAGGCTTCAACCTATTTTCGAACAATCGGCAATGGTGAATTTAAAGGACTTTATTTACGATAACCATTTTTGGAAAGGAGGAGATAAAGATAGATTCGCTTTAAATAAGGAAGAAATAGAGATTGTAACTTTGTGTAATAACTTATATACAATATTTTATGAAAGCATAAGTTTTGTGTAGAATTTGGTTGAGAATCAATTTGTAAGATATGATTACGGCGCGCAAAGCCTGTTGAGGAAAGGCTACAGTTTATCTTTAATGGAGGGTTCGAGTTCCTAGATCTCATCAATAAGCTTGAGAGTCTGCTTGTAAATCCTTATGAAGACATTGATAATTGGACTGTAGAAATACTACTTTTATACGCGCCACCAAGAGGGGGTAAGCCACATACTCAAAATTGACCTTTGAGAGTAGGTACAGAGTCTTTGTATGCTACAAGATTATACACAAACGAGAAGAGGAAATGAATATTAAAATAATAAATAAAATAGTATTAAGTAAAATTGATAAGAAATTACTAGTTTTTAGTTCAATTTTCATGATGATAACTAGTTTAATAAGTGTTTTTTTATTATTTCTTATAATTAATGAGGTTGATGAACCTGAGTTTTTAGTCATCTTAACTTTCTTAGTATCATTATTTACTATTGGACTAACTTTGTGGACGAATTCAATAATTTTATCAAATCTAGAAGTATTGAGAAAGAGAGAGGTAAACATTAATCTGATTATTTGCTTAATTCAGTCTTTCTACATCTATATGGATGGTTTCCGAATTAAATATGTTCAAGGATTAGAATGTGTGTTTTTTTTATTTTTTGATAAAACAATTAAAAAGGTTGAACCTGGAGTAATTTTACCTACAATATCTTTAGAATTTGTGTTCAGTTTCCTACCTAATGATGGTACATTCATTGGAGTGAATATTATAGCATTAATATTTTTATTATTCTTTATCTACATAAGAAAAAAATACTTTAATATGCCATACGGTTAGAGTGGAGCCTTAGACGTATTATTTATTTATGCCTATTGTTGTTTTGTAATCTGCTAGAAGTTGTATTTTTAATATGGATGTTAAATCATTTTTAATTGGGATTCTTTGTTTGATAATAGATATTTAATGTATCGTTATATTAAAAACAAAAAGCCATCTACTGGGGAAGCCGATGTGGATGGATTAATACACACAACTCATATTGCATTTTGGGGTAGCATAATTATGCTAATTATTGTTGGAATCTCAATGATCATTACGTCACTTTCATCTTAAATTTGCTTAGTATGGATATTGAAATATTAATAAAATTATTGTCATCATTTCTAACGACTTTGATTTATCTATTCTTCCTGTATGGGAGAAACAAACTGATATGAACTTAAACGATTGGACAAACAAAATTTCAGTAATTGCGATCAAAATTAAGTATCCTTAAACCCCAAGGTTTTATCTTCTAAAATTACTGAAATCAGAAAGGTTATGTTCTTAAAGTTAACCCCTAATTGTATGGAACGGAGGAAAAATGATTTGTTGTTACCACCAGGATAATAGGCCATGGGCTCGGTGTAAGAGAAAGGATACTCATTTTTTTTATATTTCAATTAGATAAGAAAGGAAAGAAAATTAATTTGCCTGATTTCATTCAAATATATGAACCCTGGCTTAAGAATGTTATATCAATTACCTAAAACTAAATTAAATGAAAACAACCTTTTTTATTTTAATATGTCTTATGCAGATACTTTTGGTTTCGTGCAACAACGAGAAAAAAAGACAATTTGTTCCTGAAATTCTTACTCACACGAAGTTGATGTTAGATAAAGAAGAAACTAATAAACTTTGGAAGAAAACGATTGATGAGGGAGACTTTAAGGCGTATGCTTATATCTCGAATGCTTATTTAATGAATACTCAAATATATGAGCTTTATTATTATTCGCTAATCATGGCAAATAAATATAAGTGTCCACAAGCATATTATCATTTATTATAATGAACGATAAAGTTTCTATTGATGGCCTTAAACTTTACAGTAATGATGAGGCAACAAGAAATATGTCATTGTATTACTTGTTAAGAGCTAAAGAGTTGGGGTATCCTCAAGCTCAGTTTGAGATTGAGGATGTTTTTGGGAAAGGTAAGTCTGTCCCGAAATCTTCATATTTTATTCAGCAATTATTAATTTCTAAAAATTTGAAATAGCATGTCTTAGATCGATTATGTAGCAAGGTTCTATAATCCGGTGATAGGAAAGTGGAATGTGGTGGATCCAAATGGTGGAATAAATCAGTAGGAATCTTTTATAATAAAAGTTATAGAAGAATCTTTCTCCAACCTTACAAAGAACTTCGTACGATACCTAACTGGCCTACTTTGAAATGCTGGCCACCAAGATCTAAATCGCCCTGATAAGTGAAATACGAATATCGATGGATTATGGAATCAGGTTTGATTGTAGTATAAGTATTAAAAAAGCCTTTTGTAGTCGGTAAGTTATAATGCAGGATTTTTGGCAATTAGGAATGCAGAGTTTT
>JBEBUV010000142.1:0-7154 GCA_040393085.1 Pedobacter hiemivivus
CTGGTAAGCTTAAATTAAGCGATGACAATGTGAATGTAATTTTTAGTTTTGCACCGTTATTTTGATAAAATTTTTAGCAATTTTGCAACCTAAAGAATTGTTTCTTAAAATAAAGATTCAGCATCTTTTTTAAATATATATGAGCAAAAATACTGTTGACCTTGGCGAGCAAAAAGATGTAGAAGTGTATGGTGCAAGGGTACATAATCTTAAGAATATTGATATCTCCTTTCCAAGGAATAAACTGGTAGTAATTACTGGTTTAAGTGGTAGTGGAAAGTCTTCATTGGCTTTTGATACCATTTATGCTGAAGGGCAACGTAGATACATGGAAACGTTTAGCGCTTATTCCCGTCAGTTTATGGGAGGAATGGAACGCCCGGATGTGGATAAAGTTTCCGGATTAAGCCCGGTTATTGCGATTGAGCAAAAAACTACTAGTAAAAATCCACGCTCAACAGTAGGCACCATTACAGAGATTTATGATTTTATGCGTTTGCTTTATGCGCGTACAGCCGATGCTTACTCCTATAATACGGGAGAAAAGATGGAACGGATGAGTGAAGATCAGATCCTTGAGAATATATTCAAGAAATTCGATAAAATGCCTGTTAATATTCTTGCTCCTGTTGTAAAAGGTCGTAAAGGACATTACAGGGAATTATTCGAGCAAATCCGTAAGCAGGGTTATGTAAAGGTACGTATAGATGGAGAAATTCAGGATATTACTGCCAAAATGCAGGTCGACCGCTACAAAATCCATGATATTGAAATCGTAGTGGATCGTTTGATTGTAGATCGTGAAGATGTAAAGCGTTTACAGGATTCTTTGCAAACGGCAATGCGCTTAGGTAAGGGTATTATTAAGATTAGTGATAAAGAAAATAATGTGGCGCATTTCAGTCGTTTTCTGATGTGCCCAACTACAGGGATTTCCTATGATGAGCCTCAGCCTAATAGTTTCTCTTTCAACTCACCCTATGGTGCTTGTGAGAACTGTGATGGTTTAGGGTATATTTTTGTAGTAGACAAAGACTCCGTGATGCCAAATCCTAAGCTGAGCATTATGAATGGTGGTTTGGCACCTTTGGGTGAATATAGAGATATATGGATGTTCCAGGTTTTAAAAGCCCTGGCTAAAAAGTATAATTTCTCTTTATCTACACCCATAGAAAAATTGGGTGATGATATCATCAATATTATATTAAATGGTTCTCATGAGTTACTTTCTGTAGCTGTAGAGTATAATAAGTGGAATGTACAGAACTATCAGATCACTTTTGATGGGATCATTAAACTATTAGAGGAACAGCAGGAACGTAAAGGTGAGGGAGCGGTTGATGATATGGAGAGTTTCCGTAAGTTAAAGACCTGTCCGGTTTGTAATGGAGCACGTTTGAAGAAAGAAAGCCTTAACTTTAAAATTGATGGCAAGAATATCTTCGAGCTAGTAGAAATGGACATCAGTTCTGTTAAAGCGTGGTTTGTAGGTTTAGAGGATAGGTTAAACGATCGTCAAAATACTATTGCCAGAGAAGTTTTAAAAGAAATCCGCTCGAGACTTGGTTTTTTAAGTGATGTAGGATTGAATTATTTGTCACTCGACCGTACCGCACGCACACTTTCGGGTGGTGAGGCACAACGGATTAGGTTGGCTACACAAATTGGCTCACAGTTGATGAATGTGATGTATATTCTGGATGAACCTAGTATCGGACTTCATCAACGAGATAATGAACGCTTAATTGGTGCTTTAAAAAACCTGAGAGATCTGGGAAATACAGTCTTAGTGGTAGAGCATGATAAGGATATGATTCTGGAAGCTGATCATGTAATAGACGTGGGGCCTGCTGCAGGCTTACGGGGCGGTGAAATCGTTGCACAAGGTACACCAGCTGATATTTTGAAATCGGACACGCTTACAGCTGCTTATTTGAATGGTAAAAAGGCGATTGCTGTTCCTAAGAAAAGGAGAAAGGGAACCGGACACAAGCTTTCGATTATGAAAGCCAGTGGACATAACTTAAAAGACGTGTCAGTAGATTTCCCATTAGGTAAGTTTATCGCTGTCACAGGTGTATCTGGTAGTGGTAAATCAAGCTTAATCACAGAAACCTTATATCCTATATTAAATCATCATTTCTTTAGGGCTAAGAAACATCCGCTGCCTTATGAAAAGATTAATGGTTTAAAAGAGATTGATAAAGTTATTGAAATAGATCAGGCGCCAATTGGGCGTACACCACGTTCCAATCCGTCTACTTATACTGGTGTTTTCTCTGATATCAGAAATCTGTTTGTACAGTTGCCTGAAGCTAAAATAAGGGGGTATAAGCCGGGCCGTTTCTCTTTCAATGTAAAAGGGGGGCGCTGTGAAACCTGTCAGGGTGGCGGAATGAAAGTCATAGAAATGAACTTCCTTCCTGATGTACAAGTTCCTTGTGAAGCTTGTAATGGCAAAAGATACAATCGTGAAACTCTTGAAGTACGGTATCGGAGTAAGTCGATTAGCGACGTACTGGATATGAGTATAGAGGAGGCTTGCGACTTTTTTGAGAACATGCCAGCCATTTACAGAAAGATTAAAACACTGAAGGATGTTGGTTTGGGATATATTACTTTAGGACAATCGTCAACCACACTTTCTGGTGGTGAGGCTCAGCGTGTTAAGTTGGCTACTGAATTGTCTAAAAAAGATACAGGTAATACATTTTATATTTTAGATGAGCCTACAACTGGCCTACATTTTGAGGATATAAATGTGTTGTTGGGTGTGCTTAATGAGCTGGTAGAACGTGGGAATACGGTGCTGGTTATTGAACATAATCTGGATGTAGTAAAAGTGGCCGATTGGGTAATTGATTTGGGTGAAGAAGGTGGTGCCGGAGGAGGAAGAATCCTTTTTGAGGGTACACCGGAAGGTCTTATCCAAAATCCGATCAGTTTAACCGGCAAGTTCCTTAAAAAGGAAATGGGCCTGTAAATTAAACCGTTATGGCAGTGTTTTTAAGCGATTTTCTGCCCGATTCTGATGCTTCAAGCAAATTGCAGGTTGTAGAGGAAGGACTGGAACAGTTGAGTGCAGAAACAGAAAGCTCTCCTTATAGATTAATCCAAATAGCAGACATTAAAGCTGTTTTAAAGCGGAGGAAGCTTTTTTCGCATAAAGGAACTTATGGTCACGCTTTAATTATAGCGGGTGATGTGAAAACCATGGGGGCAGCTCTGCTTAGTGCAAGCGGTTGTGTATATGGCGGTGCAGGTTTAACTACTGTCTCCATTCCAGAATCAGGTTTAATGGCTTTAAATACAATGCTTCCAGAGGCTATGTATCTGGATAGAGCACAGCTGGTTAAAATAAAATCTTTAAAGAAATATGATGCTATAGCCATAGGCCCCGGTCTCGGGAAGTTATTTGAAGCAGTATGCATAGTAGAAGAGCTGGTGGTATTGAAAAACCCCGTTATTGCTGATGCAGATGCTTTGAATATTCTGTCTAAACGGGAAGATTTACTCTTTCATCTGGCAAAGAACTCTATATTAACACCTCATTTAAAAGAGTTCGACACTTTGTTTGGTAAGCACAAGAGTTGGTGGGAGCGGTTACAAACAGGAAGAGCGATGGCGAAAAAACTAGGGCTTGTAATAGTGTTAAAAAATCAATATACATTTGTTATTGATCAGCAGGGCGATGTGTGTATTAATCCAACAGGCAATCCGGCAATGTCGCAAGGTGGTATGGGTGATGTATTAACAGGCTTGATCGCCGCTTATGTTGCGCAAGGCTATAGTGCAAAGGCTGCTGCTATACTGGCTTGTTACTTTCATGGCAAAGCAGGGGATGAATTGGCAGCAAGTCATTATAACATAAGGGCTTCTCAACTTGCTTCACAACTTCCGATTACTGTTAAGAGTTTTTTAAAAAATCAGACTTCATAAAAAAGAACGCCCTAAAGCGTCCTTAAAATGTTATAAATATATTGGTGCGATTAGAAATCGAACAAGTGTTTCTCTGCGTGATAAGATGAACGTACCAAAGGGCCACTTTCAACATATCTTAATCCTTTTGATAATCCTATTTCCTTGTATTTAGCGAACTGATCAGGGTGAATCCAGTCTACCACCGGGTGGTGATTACGAGTAGGTTGCAGATATTGTCCCAGTGTTAAAATATGAACACCATTAGCAACAATATCATCCATAGCTTCTAAAACATCATCCTCAGTTTCTCCGAGTCCAAGCATTATACCTGTTTTGGTTCTTAATCCGAATTCTGATATACGTTTTAATGCTTCCAGACTTCTATCGTATTTTGCTTGAATACGTACTTGTTTAGTTAAGCGTTTAACAGTTTCCACATTGTGAGACATCACTTCAGGGCGTTCTTCTAAAACGCGGTACAGGTTATCCCATTGACCTTTAAAATCAGGAACCAAAGTTTCTAATGTAGTTTCAGGACTTTCCCTTCTGATGGCTTGTAAAGTTTCTGCCCAAATGATGGAACCTCCATCTTTTAGGTCATCTCTGTCAACAGAGGTAATTACACAGTGCTTTACCTGCATCAACTTCACCGAGTTTGCTACACGATTAGGTTCGTCAGTATCTACAGCTAATGGTCTTCCTGTTGCTACTGCACAGAAAGAGCAAGAACGTGTACAGATATTGCCTAGAATCATAAATGTTGCTGTACCTGCTCCCCAGCATTCGCCCATATTTGGACAATTACCGCTTTCGCAGATGGTATGTAACTTATGGGTATCTACCAAGCTACGTACTTGTGCATATTCTTTACCTACAGGAAGCTTAACTCTAAGCCAATCTGGTTTACGTTGTACTGGGTTTTCTGAAACAACCGGAAGTGCGATCATGTGGCAAAGTTACGCAATAGGTTTGAATTGTTATAAAACCTTAGATTAATAACAATCAGATTAAAATCATAATTTATGTTTGAACTTTTATGCTGCTTAACGAGGTAATGCTTATTTTTACCATATGAGCACTTCAAAAATAACTTACAATGGTGGTTTAAGAACCACATCGATACATCAACGTTCGGGAAATGAAATCATTACTGATGCACCGGTTGACAATAAAGGCAAAGGTGAGGCTTTTTCTCCAACTGATTTGCTAGCTACTTCATTAGGTAATTGCATGCTTACTATTGTTGGTATTGCAGCGAATGAGCATGGTTTTAACATTGATGGTACAACCTGCGACATTACAAAAATAATGGCTGAAAACCCAAGAAGAGTTGCAGAGATTGTTGTTGACTTCCAATTTCCGGCAAATGATTATTCAGACAAAGTGAAAACGATCATTGAACGTTCTGCGAATACTTGTCCGGTGATGTTTAGTTTACATCCTGATATCAAGAAAACAGTTAGTTTTAGCTATTAATCACTTCGGCAACTTCTACAGCCGAAATATCGCTATGTGAAGCATCTAAAATGCAATCGCCGTTTTTAATCAATAGGATTTGCGGCGATTCATGATGAATCTGGAAAGTTTCTGCTATTTGGGCAGAAATATCGCGATGGCTAATCAGATCTAAAAAATATAAAGAAGTGTCTTCGGGCAGGGCAGTCCAATCCTGTTCGAATCTTCTTTTTGCCATAGAGCTTACAGAACAGCGTGTACTGTGCTTAAATATTAAGCTATATCCTTTTTCTTTCTGTATCTGACCAATCTGATTCAGATCGGTAATATTTATCCACTGCATGATTTTATAGATTATCTCCCTGTCTTATCTTCTTCTTCTTCCTTCTGGATACGAACTGTAAGCCGGACATATTTTATTAGAACAGGCTTCCAGAACCGTTATTGCAAAAAACACACCAAGCAATAGTATTGCAATTCTTTTCATCAGTAATTTGGTTTTGTGATCGTTATATTAGGCACTAATCTAGTGTTTTTAGCAAAGTAATCAAAATTGCTATAGCGTAGCGCTAAGTTCAGCCATTTTTAACGCTGTAATTGCAGCTTCATCCCCTTTGTTACCATGCTTGCCTCCAGCTCTATCTAAAGCTTGCTGCTGATCGTTCGTAGTTAATACACCGAATATTACAGGCTTAGTATGTTTTATGCCTACCTGTGTAATACCATTGGCTACAGCGTCGCAAATAAAATCGAAGTGTTTGGTCTCTCCCTGTATTACACAGCCTAAACAGATTACGCCATCAAGGTCTTTATGCTTCTGTAAAAGAATTTCTGCTGCTGCAGTAAGTTCAAAACTACCAGGAACTGCTACAGAAATAATGTTATCTGCAGAGACACCATGTTTAAGTAGTGTTTCTAACGCGCCATTATATAAGCTGCCTGTAACTTCCGCATTCCATTCTGCAACTGCAATTGCAAATTTGTAAGCACTACCATTAGGGATTGTTGTATGTGAAAAATCAGAGAGGTTTTTTAATTGAGTTGCCATGCTGCAAACTTATGGAAAATTTCAGAAAGGTTGCAGTGGAAGCGTATAAAAAAAAGGGGTGTACCATGATTAATGATACACCCCTTTTTTAATAAATTATAAAGTGATTTCTATTTCACTTGTGCTGATGCACGCTCAATATACTCATCGATCATAGTAGCTTCCTGGCTTTCAGGGTACTGTGTCTTAATTTTAGTATAGGCTTCCTGAGCGTTTTTGTATTCTTTTTGTGCTTCATAAACTAATCCTAGTTTTTTAAGGAACATAGGAGAAGTGAATTTATTACTTGCTTTATCAGCTGCTTTCTTATAATAAGTAGCTGCTTGTTTAAAATCTTTAAGCTCGCTATAAGCATCGCCTAACATACCAAGTGCTAGTGGATCTGCAACAGCACTTCCTGTTTCAGCATATTTTCCTAAAACTTCTGTAGCTTTTTTATAGTCACCTTTACGTAAATAGATTCCGCCAAGATATAGGTTTGCAAGGTTTGCTGATTTTGTGTTTGCATACTCATCTGCAATTTTCTCAAGACCAGGATAGCCACCTTCACCATTAATAGCTTTGTTTGCCAATGAATCTGCTGAGCCAACATATTGCTCCGCTTTGTACATTTTAGCAGAAGCTTCTTTAGCCCTGTCATCCAGATATACATTCTGATACCAGAGATATACACCTATTAATACTACAATTGCACCTGCAATGAACAAAAGGCTTTTCGAATTTTCTTCTA
>JBEBUV010000143.1:0-7069 GCA_040393085.1 Pedobacter hiemivivus
GAAAAACGAATTATTATAATGAAGCACGCAGGGTCAAGTGAAAAGGCACTTCCTGATGTGCTTTCGAGTTTTCAAGAATAAGGTTTGCAGTCATCTCCCCCATCTTTCTAAAATCTGTAGACACAGTGGTAATCCCGTCTAAGATGATTTTCTTTAAAGGCGTTTCATTATAAGAGATTACACCTACATCCTTACCCAGCTTTAAATTTAAATTGATTAGCCTTTCGATCAATATCACAAGGTCATCCTCCATCAGGTTAATATACACCTCACCCTCCCCAATCTCCTCAGTAAGGATATGATTTACCACCTTGGCAGTAAAGGCGTATTGCTGACAAAAGCGGTAAAACCCTTTTAAAATCTCAACCGGATAATAACTACGCTTGGGCATAATGACTTTTATGGTATGATATTTACTTAATTGCTCTCTTGCCTGATCTAAAGCATTGTAGATATCATTCTCAAAGTTTTCGTATACCGCAGCATATTCGCCCGTTACACCAGGCACAAGCTTATCCAAAATCACAAGTTTCTCTTTCGGAATCTGATTAATTACCTCTGGCACCAGATCATGTCCTTCCATAAAATGAGGGATAATCACATAATGAGAGTAATCTTCACTATGATTGGAAATTAGCTTCTTAAAGAGATTAAAATCGTTGTTATAGATATAAAAATCTACTGCCACATGATCTCCCAAAGCCTTAATAAAAGCATCATAAATGATCTTCTTATGCGCACTCAACTTATTAAAGAGCAGAAATATTTTAAGTGTGCGCCTAAAATCTGTACTGATGATATAATAACCCTTACCGGGAACCGATCCCACTACACCAATTTTCTTTAAATATTTATACCCCTTTTCTGCTGTATCTCTGGAAATTTCCAATTCATAACTCAGCTCATTAATGGAAGGCAACAGCTCGTCCTTAAGAATCCTACCAGCCTCAACAGCACTAAGAATAGAATTGGTTAACTGTAAATATTTAGGTGTCGACGAATACTCATCAACATGGATATAGTCAAAGAAATTCACCGGCTTCATTTGGTTAATATAGCAAATCTAGTTTAAAACAGCACCAGCAGCATAATACTTTAGCTCAATAATATCGTTAGGAAGTGGTTTGGTATTCCATGATTTATGGATGGCCAATGCTGCACCAACCGCTGTTGCCTGCGCCATATATGCTGCAAAAACTTCCAGGTCAGGAAAAGCTGCAGCCAGCAAATTCATAAAAATCACGTTTTTACTAAAACCACCATCTACAAATATCCTTTTCACCTGCGTTCCTTTAAGCACCCTGTTTGTCGAAATATATTGCTCATTTACCAGGTCGAAAATTAGCTGATGATAAGCCATAATATCTGTAGGATAATCATTCAAATCACGATCAGCAAAGGCTTTCCCCTTGTCCATCTCTTGTATTTGCGCTATCAATTGCGAATCATAAGCTACTGTACGATAAGCAATCACATCTGTACCAAAATGTGCAGCAATACGTTTCACCTGTTGCTCATGTTCATATCCTGAAAAAAGACGAGATGCCTTAACTGGCTTCCCCTCATATTGCAAGTACGACAAGCAGTCATTTTCTAATTCCTCAGCAGTAAGAGGAGTTGCATTAAAAGGATTTAGACTGATGCACCAGGTGCCAGTAGAAAGTAAGATAAAAGGTTCATGAAAATTAACCAGATAAGGAACCAAAGCGGCCGAACTATCATGAAAGCCCGGTCCAACCGCATAATTATTCCCTGGAAAGGCTGCAGGAATCACATGCTCACAACTAACAATTGGTGCCAGTTTCTCCGCTACGCCCTCCTTTTCAACCCATTCATGGTATTCATTTTTAGTAAAATCCCATAAATTGGTATGACAACCGATACTGGTGATATCCGAATAAGCTTCACCCGAAATCAGATAGCTTAAATACTGCGGCAGGTGCAAAGCATATTTCATCTGTGCATATAATTCCGGCTGTTCATACTTAATCCGATACAACTGCATCCCCGAATTCAGACTACCCAAAACAGGAGATGCAGTAAGATTAGAAAACGCTTCCATTCCACCGTAGGTATTGTAAAACTGATCTTTCAATACCTCAGGATATGCTTTCAGATAATTGTATAAAGGCGCTAAAGGCTTCCCATCCTTATCTATGTACACAAAACTTGCTCCATAGGTAGCAAAGTTTATAGCCTTAATTTCAAAATCCTGGTTTTTAAAGACTTCTCTAAGCGAATCAAAAATAGATAGTCTTAAACTTTCCAGGTTTTCACAGGGATCCCCATCCTCATCAACAGTCTCCAAAAACCTCGCTGATCTTTCAAAAACAATTTTATACTGTTCATCAAATAGGAACAGCTTTTTATTTGTTTTTCCTACATCAAATACGGCGATTACAGGAGTCGGCTTCATCATTAATCCCATTAATTATAATCCAGTTGCTACAGTTTTTAAACCACGGCTTTTTATTAATTCTTGTCTAACATTCAATTGTCTGAATAAATCCAGCGGTGCCAATGCTGCACCAGCACGTAAGCGTGCTTCAGCAACTAATGGACGTAAATCTGTGCGGAAAGCATTTTGCAGAATTTCCTGAGCAGCAGTCACATCACTTTCAGCCTGGGCTTTCTGTAAAGCAACACGGTCTACCGATAATGCTTGTGCATAAGCCAACATAATCCCCTCTACAGACTGCAATAAATCTTCCAGTGGATCTTTTACATTGTGCGAAGCATCAATCATCCAGGCCAAATCCTGGCGGTGATTCATTCCACGTGCATCCATTCCTTCTACCAGTTCATTAAAAATAAGGAATAACTGATAAGGTTTGATGCTGCCTGCAGTTAAATCATCATCACCATATTTCGAATCGTTAAAGTGGAAACCACCTAACTTTCCTTCCATCAGCAATAAAGAAACGATCTGCTCAATATTGGCATTCGGCAAGTGGTGACCAAGATCTACAAGTGTAAAAGCCTTAGGACCTAATTTATTGGCATATAATAAAGATTGCCCCCAATCCGCCACTGTTGTAGAGTAAAAGTTTGGCTCATAAGATTTATACTCTACAAATACTTTCCAATCCTCAGGTAAAGCAGCATAAATTTCCTGTAAACTTTCCAATGTATTCTGGAAAGCAGTTCTGAAGTTGAGTTGTCCGGGGAAGCAAGAACCATCCGCCAACCATACTGTAAGCGCTTTAGAGCCTAATGCTACACCCTGACGGATCACTTCAATATTATGCTCAATAGCCTGTTTTCTTACCGCTTTATTTACGTTTTGCAGCGAGCCGAATTTGTAGCTATGAGCTGAATCTGCCTGATCCTGGAAGGTATTGGAGTTCATGGCATCAAAAGATAAACCATGTTGTGCAACCAGTGATTTAATAGCAGGCACATTGTCGGCCGTATCCCAGGGAATATGAAGTGAAATCGTACCGCTAGCAGCGTTCAATTTATGTAACAAGCCTATATCTTCAATCTTTTCTTCGATATTACGCGGCTCGCCACCAGAGGAGAAGCGACCGAAACGTGTACCACCTGTACCCAAAGCCCAGCTTGGAATCCCAATTTGGAAATCAACCAGTTTCTGAATAATATCCTGCGCATTCGCAACCTCATCATACACAACAGCCAGCTTACGCTGATGCTTAGGCAAAAGGTCGCTGTTATGTGATTCTATATGATAGTTTTCTAGTTTCATCTCTTTATTTTTTAATACTTGTCTTCCTAAAATTCAGGATAACAAAATGCATAATTCTTAAATAATTAACGCACAAAGGCATTTGCAACACCACCATCTACATTCAAAACATTGCCGGTCGATTTGTTTAGCAAGCCACCCACAAAGGCGAAACATGCGTTAGCAATATCATCAGGCAATATAATTTGATTCAGCAAGGTACGTTTTGCATAATAAGCAGGCAACTCTGCAACGGTAACACCATAAGCTTTAGCCCGGCCTTCAGCCCAACCACCAGCCCAGATATTACTATCACTAATCACTGCATCAGGGTTCACAACATTTACTCGAATCCCATCAGCACCCAATTCAGCCGCATTTAACCTACTCAGGTGTAACTGTGCAGCTTTCGCACTACCATAACCAGCATTATTCGGACCGCTCACCAACGCGTTTTTACTAACAATATTCAAAACATCACCACCAATATCTTGCTTTTGCATTACCGCAGCAGCAGCTTGTGTAATCAAGAACTGGCCTTTCACCAATACATCATACAATAGGTCCCAGTCCTTTTCCGTATGGTCTGCAATGGTTTTCGAGATCGATAAACCAGCATTATTAACTACAATATCAACCCCTCCAAAAGCAAGAGCAGCAATATCAAAAGCCGCAGCAATATCTTCCCCACTCGTCACATTCAGCACTGCTGTAGCATAACTATCTTTACCATATTTACCGGTAAACTCAGCAGCAGCTTCTTCCAGGCGCTCTGAATTCATGTCGTTCAGTATCACCACAGCACCCTCTTCCACAAACTTACGAGCAATAGCCTTTCCAATACCACCAGCACTACCAGTAATCAGGGCAATTTTACCTGAAAGCGGTTTAGGCTTAGGCATCCTTTGCAGTTTAGCTTCTTCCAATAACCAATATTCAATGTTAAACGCTTCCTGTCTCGGTAAAGAAGTGTATTCAGAAATGGCTTCCGCCCCTTTCATCACATTAATGGCATTGGTATAAAACTCAGCAGCTACCCTTGCAGTTTGTTTATCTTTCGCAAAAGAAAACATTCCGATTCCAGGATAAAGGATAATAACCGGGTTGGCATCACGTATTGCAGGACTATTGCTGTGTTTGCATGAATCATAGTATTCCGCATACATTTTCCTGTAAGCTTCAAATTCAGGCGCTAATCTTTCTTTTAATGATTTGATATCTGTAAGATCCTCGTTAACCTCTAGTTTCAATACCAGGGGAGAAATCTTAGTACGTAAAAAGTGATCCGGACAACTTGTTCCTAATGGCGCAAGGCGATCCAGGTCATTCGAGTTTATAAATTCTAATACTCGGGCATCATCCGTAAAGTGACCAACCATATTTCTCTCGCTCGAGCAAAAACCTCTCAATACAGGAGCAATTGTTGCCGCTTGCTTATTACGTTGCTCTTTAACAGCGCTTTCTAGTTTTTGTCCACCAAACACAGGACCTTTTTTACCGTAGTTTTTCTCCAGGTATTCTGCGCAGGTTTCAATCACTTCCAGGGTGTTCATATAGCTTTCATAAGCCGTATCTCCCCAGGTAAACAAACCATGAGAACCCAACATAATGCCTCTGATACCAGGATTTTCATCCAGGCATTTACGTAACATCAGACCCAGTTCAAAGCCTGGCTTCTGCCATGGCACCCAGCCAATTGTTCCATTAAACAACTCTTTGGTGATTTGTTCACCATCTTTCGCAGCGGCGATTGCAATTGCCGCATCCGGATGCAAGTGATCAATATGTGCAAAAGGCAGGAAGCCATGTAAAGGAGTATCAATAGATGGTGCTTTCGACTGCAAGTCATAAATACAGTGATTAAACAATTCCACCATTTCATCCTCATGCTCCAATCCTTTATATATATTTTTAAGGTCGCGCAGGCGGTCTACATATAAAGCTGCCAAACCACTGCTTTTCAATGTACCCAAATCCCCACCAGAACCTTTAACCCACATAATCTCCGTATCCTGCCCTGTTAGCGGATCTTTAGCGATGGCTTTACAAGAAGTATTTCCGCCACCATAATTGGTTAAGCGCAAATCTGCACCTAATAAATTTGAACGGTAGATTAACAGGGCAACTTCATCCCCGGCCATTTCAGCAGCCTTTGCATCATCCCACAAATAGCTTACATGTTTAAAATCAGTTGTTCGAGTACTCATAAAAATATTATTAATTGTTTTTTTTTCTATTTAATTGAATTCCCATATCCCACAATGAATATGGAAAGAATCAGAATTACTATCCCCGCTATTACAGTTCCAAAGGTTTTCTTTTTCACCCCAGACCATTCCTTAAAAACCAGTCCCCAGGCATTAGCCACCAGGATGATACATGCCATGTGCAAAATCCATCCACTGGCGCCATTACCCATTTTACTTTCGCCCATCCCATAAAAGAAGAATTGTAAAAACCAGGTAGTACCAGCCAAGGCCGAGAAAATATAGTTTTTCAGCAATGGTGCTTTCCTATCAGTATAATCGCCAAATGTCTTGTTGCGGGCATTCAATAACATACACCAGAATAAATTGGTGGTTAGGCCTCCCCATAAAATCACTACATAGGTTACATTGTTTTGGAAAAGAAACTCTCCATCCCCTGGATTAATTGCCTTCCAGGCATCATTGGCATGGTGCGCCATATCTTTACCGGCATCAATACCAAATGCGAAACAAGCACTTAAAATACCCGACACTATGGATACGATTAAACCGATACCCAATTTATACTCTTTATTTGATGGATCGGCCTTACCAGATTCAACCAGATCCTTTTCTTTCAAGCTCCCTGCCCATCCGCATACTACAATACCAATCACACAAACCAACAGGCCCAGCAATACCATTTGCCCCCAACTTGTTGCAGCCATATCACTTAAACTATCCTTGCCTGCTGTTGGATAAAAATCATAATATAATGATGGAATTAAAGAGCCAAATACGGAGCATAGACCCAGGATAATGGTACTTCCTAAAGAGATACCAAGATATCGAACACCCAAACCATAGGTTAATCCGCCGATACCCCATAATAAACCAAAGAAATAGGTAAGTAGTAATATTTTGCCGTCAGTGTGGACAATGATATCCATGAAGCCGGGGATGGTTAACCAGGCAGCCAAAGGTGGTACAATCAACCAGGAGAACAATCCCCCTACGATCCAATAAGTTTCCCAGGACCATTTTTGCACCTTTTTAAAAGGGATATAAAAACTACCTGAAGCAAAGCCACCGATGAAATGAAAAATAACGCCTAAAAGAATCTGCATGTTTACGGGTTTAAATTTGGTTTGCCTAAAATATGGCAATCCCCTTAAACATCCGTCATGTACTGTCATGG
>JBEBUV010000144.1:0-7059 GCA_040393085.1 Pedobacter hiemivivus
AGGCTTTTTATCTTTTCAAGTTCTGAATTGAGATAATGATCGGATTTTATCATCGATAAAACTGCGGGGTCATCTTTCCATAGATCAGACAAAATAATAATGCCTTTTTCCAGTCCGAGAGCAATCAATTCAGAAAACCTGGTATTGGCAAATACATGTTCGGGTTTTCTAAAATACTCATTGTTGAGCTGAAGATATTTACTGGCAATCCATGAAGCTCCTTTTTCACTCTTAACCCCAATCATTCCACCCTCAACACCAAGTTCATTTATAAAATCATGCACCTCAACAATATTGATTAGGCCAAAATGATATAGGTCTCTAATAGTATAATCTATCCTATCCGCGCAGAGGGCAGGAAGAGGCATTTCAAGCAAGGTATACTTCGGATCTTCCAGTAAAGAAATGCTGAATCCATATTTAGCGAGAATAGATGGTATAGTGGAATTTGCTATTACTTCTTCAAAAATTTGCTCATGATAATCTTCTCCTTTCTGTTGCAGGACATAATCGATAACATGGGAAAAAGCGGTATGGGAGACATCGTGTAAAAGGGCCGCAACCTGTTCTTCCACACTACCTCCAAGTTTCCTCACCAGAAGCATAACTCCGATAGAATGTTCATATCTACTGTGACCAACATTTGGAGAAACCAAAAAAATGGCACCTCCCTGACGAACATTTTTCAACCTTTGAACGGGTGCTGAGCTTATGAGATCACTTAGTATATCTTCAAGTTCGAAATTCCCGTAAAAAATATCGCTTGACATCATCATACAAATATAATGCATTTAAGATAATGGTGGCGTAATCCGACAATTACGTACGTATAGCTATATACGGATAAGACAACTGAATTAATTTTGAATTGGCTATACATGTTATCAATGACCTGCTGCAATAGTGGGTCATTTTGTTTTATATATAAATGGAGAAGTTATGGTTTAAATGTATAGTAATACTCAATTGTTCTATTTATATCTGTAATAATAAATCTTACTTTTTCTGCTTTTGCAGGTATTTCGGGCAATGTTAACCAAAGAATAGATTTAAAATTTTGGTAAGAAATCTTTAAAATTCTATCTTCTTTTACTATAATAATTATATCCGCTTCTTCGCTTAATTGTACCTTCCAATGCCTTATATTCTTTTGAAAATATTTTATAAGTTCATTTTTGAATTTCATATTTTCAATAAGTTGTATTTTCACTTTTCATTACTGGATTAAGTAGTATCCCCTCCTCTTTGTCATTGATTTTCAACCAGTTTAAGCCATTAATCTGAACAACTGAAGCAATGTATTCGGGATATTGATACAGGAGATTCTGGTGCATTATCACAAATATATCATCGACCAAATGTGGAGGGACAATCAATTCATAACATTGCTTTTTATTTAATTTTTCAGGCTCTCTAACTTCCACAATCACCCGATTACTTGGAAATGTATTACCCGCACCGAGGGCAACGCTGTACAATTCGGGTAAAGTCTGGTTATAGCTAATTATCTTTCTCCACCCTGAAAATTGGGCTGGCGTGATCTTAGTATAGCTTTTGTAACCCGCCCTGTAGGGGCTAAAACCATGCTTATATGCAGTTACCGTATCTTTTATACAGATTATATTTTTCAGTCTCTTCTGACTAAAGCCATTAAAATTTAGGCAAAGCGTAGCCAGACCGCATAATATCAGTAATTTTTTCATTGTTGTTTCTTTTCGTTAAGCCACAAAAGTATTGTAGATAAAGCCAATACATTACGGGTTTCCGTAAAACGGATTTTAAAGCCAATTTAAAAATGGCGCAAGTGGATTGGCTTTTTTATAATTTATTTGAAAGCACCTCGTATCCAATAGAATACTGAAAGCCAAACTTGCCCAACTAAGGGAATTACTGTGGCTGGAGCAAAATTATAACCTCATATTGATGGGGCCCAGCGGCACAGGGAAGACATATCTCGGGGCAGGATTGATCCATGATGCACTGATCGCGGGATATCGGGCCTACTTCCTGAGTATGGAAGAGCTTACCAACATTCTTAAAAATAAAATACCAGAATTTCAACCGCTATTTTCTCTTAGATCAACTATTATTCGCTCTGGCTTATAACTGTCGATTGTAGCAAATAGTGTTTGGTTAAATTTATCGAATGATAGATTTTCCATCATTCTACAGGTATTATAGTTGAAATAAATTGCCTTAGTTTCTGCATTATATTCATACCAATAAAAATCCTTATGCTTATTGGCAAGAGTATTTTTAAATGGAGACCATAGTGTTGGACTTTGGATAGAGCCCTTTGAAACTGACCTCAAATTTATAGTGGTCACCTGATTATCTTTTGATAATAACGTAAAAGAAGCTGAATCGACATCCTCAATAACATTTATTCCTTTTAAAAACGAGGGGTTATTCAAAAAGTGTAGGAGATACACTTCGAAATAAGAATTATTTTCATTCTGTATGACAGTCCTGCAACCACGGATATTTCTTCAATCGGATGGTTATTTATTGCAATGAGTTTCGCTGGTAATAACCCCAACTCATTTGAGTCAACACCAATAGTAAAAATTCCCTCTTTATAAATTTCAAATTTGATTGGCAATATTTTCGTATAAGTCGGCTCGATTCTGGTGTGTTCATCTCCAATGGAAACGACTAGTTTAAATAATTCTGCAGTAAATGTTTCATAATTGAGTTGTTCAGCTTTTAATGCTATTTTGTCTACACTATTTTTGAATTCAGTCTTACTAATTTTTTTAAATAGATTAGTATGTTTTTGTGGGAGCGTATTCCTAAAATATTCTAAATCTGAAATAAAATCAGCTGTTGATGGCATTTGACTAAAGCAAAAAGTACTCACAAAAACTAAAATGATAAGTAAGTGTATTTTTTTCATACGGAATTTTCTTATCTTTTATGGAGCAACATCATAGTCAATGTATCGGTTTTATAAAATTGGCTATAACGGTTTGGGTATCTCTTCTTTCTGTCTATCGGGTTAAAATTTGTCTTTATTTTGTCGCACAAATTCAATATTCAACAAATTTAAGTCGTCTTCATAAACAAAGAATTTTTGGTCAAGTTCTTCCCAAATTGGGTTGGCTACCTCTTCAATTTGTTCTAAAATCACTTGGCGTTCCGTTCTGTACTGAGAAACTTCTTTGTTAGGGAACTGGTCAATGGCCTTTTGTAAAATATCCGCAGTTGTATTTGCATTAATTGTCCTTAAAGACAGAACTGTTAGATGAGCGAAGTTACCACTTGAGTTGAAAAAATATTGATTAAAACCACCATTGTTAATTTCTCTCTCCAAACATTGATTATAGTAAAACTGTTTTTGTTGTTCAGTCAGCTTTTCCATTTCGTCTCCGTAAGAGCAAAATTCACCTATATAGTTGTCCAGTTCAATTATGCTATTATTCACGTCGTCCGATGAAAGTATTTTTTGAAGATTAAGCTTTTTGCTTCTCGAATGATTGTCTAATTTGTCAGATCCACCAAATAGTTTTTTAAATATACTCATGTTCATTGTCGGTTTTAGCGTTGCCTTTAACGTTGAAGATTGGCGTTATGGCAGCAGAACTTCATCAATCGAATATAGCACAAAAGCTAAATAATAAAACGAATTGAATCAGCTATTAGTTTACAACATTCACTCCACAATATTTATGATTCCGTAATACCTTTACTATTATGAAGTTAAATCCATATAAGAGGGCTACAGAATAATCATTTTATAACAACTTTCCAAAGGCAGTGTAAATAGCAAATTTACTTTCATCAATTTTTCGCAAAATTAATTCACCACTGAACAGAATATACATTCTGTCAATCAATGCAAATTGATCGTTAACTTTGTGGAGCAGGCTAACAAAATGGATTATATTAGCATTTATCCTAATTTACATATGCAATTATTACCATTAATATTTGATATTGAAAGTAAAAAAGTACTTAAAAAAGTAATTGAGGCAGGGCAATACCTTGCAGAACTTAAAGGCACTGTACGCACAATCCCCAACGAAGCTATTTTAATTAATACACTAGTATTACAAGAAGCTAAAGATAGTTCTGCTATTGAAAATATCATCACCACCCATGATGAACTTTTTAAGGCGGAGTTATTTGCCGAGCAGGTGCAAAGTTGGGAAACCAAGGAAGTAATTAGCTATGCCACGGCTTTAAAACATGGCTTTAAATTGGTGCAGGACAATGGCTTCTTAAGCAATAAATTCATTTGCGAGATACAAGCTACCTTAGAGGATAATAAGGCAGGTTTTAGAAAACTTCCTGGTACTGCTATAAAAAATACAGCAACTGGAGAAGTATTGCATACACCACCGCAAGATTATGACACGATCGTTTCGTTAATGGCTAATCTAGAAAATTATATAAATAATAATGGGCTTGAAGATGTGGACCCTTTGGTAAAGATGGCAATAATACATTATCAGTTTGAAAGTATCCATCCATTTTATGATGGAAATGGACGTACAGGTCGTATAATAAACATCCTTTATCTTTCTTTAAATGGGTTACTCGAATTGCCTATATTGTATTTAAGTAGATACATTATTCAGAATAAGCCGGATTATTATAGGTTACTTCAAGAGGTCAGAGATTCAGGTAATTGGGAAGAGTGGATCTTGTTTATGTTAGATAGTATTTCAAAAACTGCCAAAGGAACCATCGATTTGATCGATAATATCAGACTGCTTATGGCTGAATATAAGGTGGCAATGAGAGATCAACTTCCTAAGATTTATAGTAAGGATTTATTGGAAACGCTATTTAAGCATCCTTATACTAAAATTGAGCATGTGCAAAAGGATTTGCAAGTAAGCTATGATAAAGCTAGAAATTCCCTTGAAAAACTTGCTAGTAAAGGTCTTCTGATCAAACAGAATGTAGGGAAAGTTAGTTTTTATATTAATCCTGGTCTGCTAAACCTTTTCCTTCCAAAGTAATAACGTTTGTAAAAAAGGCCATTTTTTACAAATGAAAATGATAACGTTTGTAAAAAAGTCCGTTTTTTATAAACGAATTTTCACTTCTATGCTTTGGCATTGATAGCCAAAGGGACTTCATCGTTTGAATATCTACCATAAAGGCATAAACAGAAATATAATTCCAAGTAGGGTCATCAAAAAAAAGTTCCTGTACCTAATGTATGTAAATGATATTTTCTGTCTTTGTCTGTCATATTAGAATGCACTATAAGGTTTTGTAGTCACAAGAAGTTGGCGATTTCGAAGCACTAAACTGTCTGCCTCCTCAAAACTTGATACGAATCGAGAGGCTTTATTTAACCACTGAACGGCCAAATGAATTTAAAATTTTTTATTTCCCTTATAAAGGTTCTTAGGGACATCAGATACGATAAGAACTCCATAGATTTTATTTGTAACACCATACTCTTTCTCAAGAGTTACTTTATCAATGATACTGATTTCCTTAAAAATCTCGTCGTTTATTGAGGCTAGATTTCCTTCAAACCCCTTTCCGGCTAAGACTTTTGTATTTAAGATGTACTGTACAGTACTGTCACTATCAAAATTAGGGAGCAAATCGGCATAAGAGTTTGATTTGGTTCTAAAGAATTTCCAATAACGTTTTTTTGCAAATGGAATCGTCTCAATATACACAACACCATCTTTGCCCTCTTCTCCTAAGATATTTATGGCCTCTCGGTCTCTAAAAACTGTGACTGAAGCAATTTGCTCTGGATTATATTTTTGAAGGTCACTTTGTAATACATTTACACTGTCAATAAAGAATACAGGATTACTTCCTAATTTTTTCACTATCCGTTTTGGTGATTGACCATAACTATAGATAGAAATAAAAGCGAGTAGAATAAAGATTAAATTTTTCATATCAAAAGCGTTTTGTATGATAAATATAAAAAATTTTCATCTAAAATCAGAAAGTGAAAAAGTGTTGACTGACTGGTTCAGTAACGACTTGGATTTAGACAAAAGTAAATAATAAGAGAAGCGAAATTTGTATGACAGTGGACAGTTAGTTTTCATGCTTACAATACCCTAGATAAAACATCGGAACATAGACAAGGTGATTTAAACAGTTTCATTTCAATCATTAACTATTATATTAATCAACCATAGTTCAATAAAGTAAATTCGTTGTTACGAAGAATTCGGGGTACCACTCCGTAAACACCAAAGCAAAAACCCTTGGTTTTCGCAGGCCGTAAATGAACGTTGGGCATTACTGCAAATTCATTCGTTCAACCCATTTTAATTCATCATGCAACTCTTGATTACAAAATTCAATGTGGATCACTCTCCGCTTATTATTATTGGTGGTACGACTGGAACTATGCAACAATAACGGTTTCATGATCATCACTCCACCTTTAGGGACATTGCAAATATGTTCGGTCTCATTTGACCAATCGATGTCTTCAGCTCTATAGACCCCCTTTAAATGAGAGCCAGGAACAACCTTTAGTGCCCCATTATTTTCATCTGTATCATCAAGATGAATACGAACAGTATATATCTGCTTTAAGATATCCAAAGGCGACTGAACCGAAAATTGATCTTGTTTTACTGTCCACTTACTGTAATCATCAAGTTCTACCTTTCTGTCTACCGATATTGTCAAATCCTGATGATATGAAACAAACCAATTAGATTGCTCCGGCTTATCGAAATAAATAGATTTTACAATAAAGTAGCCCCAACCAAAAAGGTCATGAATAAGCAGTTTAAATTCATCATTAAGGATTAGCTTACCTATCGCAGGTACTTCCTTTAAAAATTGTCTTATTGCAAATAGGTCAGCAGATTTTCTGAATGTTTTTCTGGAAGAATCAGCTTGATTAATTAGCTGGAGAATTTTTTCAACCTCCCCCTCTGAAAACACATTATTAATAGTCACAAAGCCTGTGTCCTCAATTTGAGTCCTATACATATTAACATCTGCCATGCTAACGAATATACAGATAGATTTGAATATTTAACTTGTAGTTTTACCTAAACTTAAGTATTAAGCACAGTGATAGCACCATCATCATTTTTCTGATAAATTTTATTT
>JBEBUV010000145.1:0-7002 GCA_040393085.1 Pedobacter hiemivivus
AACAATAGGCTTTTCAAAATCGAATGATGTTTTTATCTGTTCCATAATCGGGCTGCAAAAATAGATATTTTATATTGAATATAAATCTTTTATAGCAGATTTTGAAAACTAGTAAACCAAGATCATTGTTTTTTATTGGAATATTTTTCAAACATTGCCATATCTTCTTTCATATCAGCAGTCTCTTTCTCTCCATTTAACAGATAATTTACCCCTGCCCGCATACGATAAGCATCAGCAACTTTCTCATTAATTGCAAGTAATACTTTCACATCTTCAATTATTGCCCGCCCCATTTCTTCATCTACTTTTTTGGTTGTATCATATTTATCAAAGAATATTCTTTGCCTAATATATCCTCTTGTATAATAGTTTTCAGCAGTATTACCATCTTTTTGGGTAATAGCTGCATTCATATCATTTAATGCTTTATGAAAATACGTCTACCTTGCTATTTCAACCTCCGTTAAGTGGCGTACGACTGTATATATGGTATTCGCCCACAGCCAGTGTTCTATTATAGCTTGTAGTGCTTAATGTGATTGTCCCGCCATTCAACACATCATACCATAATCCGGCAGTGCCAAAATCTATATTTGCATCTTTATCAATTACATCATAGTTACCTATAACCACTACTGTATTGGCGCCCTCTACTAGTTTCACATATTTTATGCCTCCGCTTAGCTGGTATGTAGCATTGGTAGAATTAAATATATTATTCTTTTTTTTCAGTCCAATTACCTTAGCATAAACATCATATAAGGCTTTACGCTCTGTCTGCTGAAAATACTCCCAATGGATGGGCTTGTTTCCGGTTCTTCCATTATAATCTATACTAATGTCGTAACCAAGCTCTTCAAATTGCCAAATCATTTTAGGCCCGGGAATGGCAAATAGAAAAGTAGCAGCCATTTCTTCACGCTTTAAAGCGGCTACAAGATTCTTTACACTATATGAGCTGGTTACATTACCATAATTTAGGTTTTTAAACATGGTGCGTTCCTCATCATGACTTTCAATAAAGTTGATCAGGTTTTCTGATCTGGCGAAACCATGCTTTGCAAAAAATGCCCAAGAGAAATCAGAGTTAGTCAGCCAACCCATGGTCGCTTCGTTCATATTTACATTCAATCCGTTCCAAAGCATCATCCCCTCATCTGCCAATACTTTTTCTTCGGAGGCATCGGCAAAATGTTCTAATATCACATAGAAATTATTGGCATCTATACTTTTGATATGGTTATTGTATTCTTTCCAAATAGCAACTCTGCTGGCATCATAGGCACTAAATGAAGCGTCATCTGTAGATACCTTTTGTGTAAAGCCTTTCGACAGATCGAAACGGAAACCATCAATCTTATATTCTTGCATCCAAAATTTCATAACGTTTTTTGAAAAGGCTTTTGTGGCTGGACTTTCATGATTAAAATCATAGCCTACATTATATGGATGGGTATCAGATCGAGAATTAAACCAGGGGCTAATGGCAAGAGGCTTACCTGAAGCTTGGTCAAAATACAGTTGTACCATGGGCGACTGACCAAATGAATGGTTCAGTACCATATCCATAATTACGGCAATCCCTTTACCATGGCACTCGTCTATAAAATTCCGGAGGGCTACTTTTGTACCATAATATTTATCTGGTGCAAAATAAAAGGATGGATTATAGCCCCAGCTTAGGTTTCCCTCAAACTCATTTACCGGCATTAATTCAATAGCATTAATACCTAGTCCTACCAGGTAATCCAACTTTTGTAATGTTGAAGCATAATTATGCGCTGTCGTAAAATCTCTGATCAATAATTCATAAATGACCAAGTTGTTTTTTGCAGGCCTGTTAAAACCTGTATGTTTCCAGGTATATGTGGGTTGCTTACCTTGCATCACGCTTACGATACCGGTAGTTTTACCTGTCGGATACGCCTTTAAACCGGGGTAAGTTGAAGCATCTATATAACTATCATTTGCGGGATCAAGTATTTTTTCACAATATGGGTCTGCAACTTTCAATGACTCATCCACTAAGAACTGGTACGCATATTCGATATCCGGATTCAGGTTATCTACCTGTATCCACCACGTATTCCCATCGACTGTGTTCTTCATTGTAGCAGCTTGCCAATTATTAAACTCAGCGATTAGGGCTACCGATTTCTTGTATGGAGCATATAATGTAATGATGGCCGATGTGCCATTATTTATATAAACTACTCCATCCTTTGCTGCAGCAGGTAAGGGGCTACCTGGATCAACTGGAGGTACCGGAACAACTGGTATTTCTGGCTCTTTAGGTTCTGGTGTAACCTTTCCTTTTTTACATGCGGTGGCCAATACCGATAAAATCAGTACCAATAAATAAAATCTTTTCATGAGCTTTTTCTTAATGATCAGCTTCTCGTATAGCCAGTTTATCTGCTATTGTCTGATCTGTATTTTTAGGTTCTTTTATAAAAACATAACATATTATAGCGGCAATAATCATTAATCCTCCGCCCATTTGTACTGCTAATAGTCTGTCGTTATTCAATACTTCCCGCATCATCCAGCCAAAGCCCAACGAGGCAATGATTTCTGGCAATACAATAAAGAAGTTAAATATCCCCATGTAGATTCCTATTTTGGCTTTAGGCAAGGAGCCGCTCAACATAGCATAAGGCATAGATAAAATGCTTGCCCATGCTATTCCTACCCCTGTCATACACAGATAAAGCATGTTTTTATCCACCACCCATGCAACACTAATCAAACCAAAAGCACCACATAATAAGCATAAAGCATGTGTAGTTTTACGGCCTAATTTATCAGCTATTTTAGGTAGTACCAATGCAAATAAAAAGGTAATTACACTATAATAGGCAAGGGTTAAACTACCAAAATCGGCCCCATGTGCATATACAGGGTCACTAGCATCTTTACCGCCGAACACATTTACGGCTACTGCAGTGGTATAATAAAACCACATTAGGAACAGACCTGGCCAGGTAAAGAACTGAACCAGTGAAACGATCTGCATCCTTTTAGGCATATTAATGAGCGACACCCAGATCTCTTTGGCACCGTCTACAAATCCTTTCTTGTTTTCCAGCTCCTTTTGCTTAAAATCTGTCTCTGTAGGAGGGTATTCCTTAGTTGTAAAAACAGTGTATAAAACTGCGGCCAGGAAAAAGAATGCTCCTATATAAAAGGAGTATTTGACATTCTCTGGAATACTCCCTTGTTCTGCAGTATTGCTTAAATGAAAAACGTTGTTCATGAGCCAGGGTAATGCAGAGGCAATACTACCCCCAAGTCCGATCATCATACTTTGCATAATAAAGCCTCTGTTCACTTGCGAATCTGGCAGCTTATCAGTCACAAATGCTCGGAAAGGCTCCATGGCCACATTCCCTGCGACATCTAAAATCCATAATAAGCCTGCAGCCATCCATAACACACTGCTATGTGGCATAAATATCAATGCGATAGAGCTAACTATAGCTCCAATCATAAAATAAGGTCTTCTTCTACCCCATTTTGGGTGCCAGGTACGATCGCTCATATAACCGATAATCGGCTGTACCAGTAAGCCTGTTAGGGGAGCGGCTAAAAACAATAAGGGAACCTGATCTGGATTGGCACCGAGATTTTCATAAATACGCCCCATATTGGCACGTTGCAAATCCCAGCCAAACTGAATGCCGAAAAAGCCGACGCTCATATTGATGATCTGCACTATACTTAGCTTTGGATTTTCGGTCAATGTTTTTAAGCTCATCTATTTAGTTTAAAATTCTATAATCTGTGCTGAAACAGGTGTAAGGTTTATTGGAATACTGGTTCCTGATGGGATATTTAATTTTGTATCCGACAACAATTCTGTAACCGGAACTGATGCTTTAATGCTTAATACTTCTTCGGGAATATTGATGTTGGCGGTTAATGTCTGCGTACGATCAAAGTTTACAATGACTAATAGTCTCTGCTTGGCCGTATAGCGGATAAAGGCATACATCCTATTGTTCATATTGCCTGATACCGGTACTTCGTAGATCTGTCCATTCTTTATCGCATCTGATGTGGAAGCAATATCCATCAATCTTTTATAATAATTACGAAGTTCTTTCTGTTCCTTATCTAGTAATCCACCATCAAAGGCTCCGTTATTCATCCATTTCTGATGCTGTGGTACTCCCCAATAATCAAAAATACTGGTCCGGTTATCATCCCCACCAAAACCTTCTATACCTTTTGCAGGCTCACCCACTTCCTGTCCGAAATATAACATTACAGGTCCGGCCGACAAACTTGCAGAAACCACCATTGCCGGAAGTGCATATAACGGATCTCCTGCAAAACCGGCAGAAGCAATCCGTTCTTCATCATGGTTTTCCAGAAAACTAAGCATACGATGGCCAAAGCCTGCAGTTTCTATCTGCCAAACTCTGGATATTTCTTTTACATCTGCATCTGCTTCATTTCTAATCAGCTTTTTTAACCCATCATACAAGCCTACTTTATCGTACAGGTAATCAAACTGCCCCTGATTTAAATAGGTTGCATAAACCGCAGCATTATAAGCTTCTCCTAAAAATATGATAGAAGGATATTTCGTTTTGATTTCAGGAATAACCCATGCCCAAAACTCTACAGGTACCATTTCGGCCATATCACATCGAAATCCGTCAACCCCTTTTGAAGACCAATAGAGCAAAATATCGCGCATCTTTAACCATACCGGAGGCTTAGGGTCAAAATGCTTTTGCTCCCCATTTAAATAATCTATTCCGTAGTTTAGTTTTACAGTTTCATACCAATCATTTTCTGATGGCGCTTTAGAGAAGACATTATTCCCTGTCGCTTTAGCAGGCATTTCTGCAAATTTCAAATCCTTTAATTTCTTTAAAGGGTCATTTGCTTCAATCTTTCCCGGTACTACAAAGTGCTGACCTGGAATATAATAGTAATCGTTGCTTGCGCTAAATGCTTTTTTTATGTTGTCTTTAAACCCAAAATCTTCTACACCTTTCGGCTTTAGTCTGGAGCAATAGTTTCTGGCCACATGATTAGGTACAAAGTCAATAATCACTCTCATCCCTTGTTGATGGGTACGGGTAATTAGTGCTTCAAATTCTTTCATCCTGTTCTTCACATTAACTGCCAGATCTGGATCTACATCATAATAATCTCTAATAGCGTATGGTGAGCCGGCTCTGCCTTTTACCACATCAGCATCATCAGCCTTAATCCCAAATTTGCTATAATCTGTTAAGCTAGCATGTGCGATAACTCCGGTATACCAAACGTGAGTAACGCCAAGTTCTTTAATCCCATCTAATGCTTTTATGCTGATATCGTTAAACTTACCGCTTCCATTTTGCTCGATGGTACCATAAGTTATATTTTGCGTCTGTTTATTTCCGAATAAACGGGGTAACAACTGGTATATTATAGGTTTGGTTTGAGCCATACCAATTGCAGGTTCTATAACCATAGTCAATACTATCAAAATGATGATTCTAAAGAGCGCTGTCATACCAATTGTTCATTGTAAGTGATCACCGTTTTGCCCGGTGGCACGGCATACATTTTACTAAATATAGTAATTTGCAAGGTTTGCTCAGCATTGTTGATAATGATAAGCTGTGTTGCATTAATCTGTACTTTTAGCTGAACACCTCTAAAACCTATATTAAATGAAAATGATTCCCATGCTTTAGGTAAAAAAGGATTAAAGCTCAATTGTCCGTTGCGAACACGCATTCCGCCAAAGCCTTCAACAATACTCATCCATGTTCCTGCCATTGAGGTAATATGCAGTCCATCTTCTGTATCATTGTTATAGTCGTCCAGATCTAAACGTGCTGTACGCAGATAAAACTCGTATGCTTTTTCTTCATCGTTTAGTTTTGCGGCCAGGATACTGTGTACGCAAGGCGATAAAGAGCTTTCATGAACTGTGCGACTTTCATAGAAATGATAATTTCGCTTTAATGTTTCCAGATCATATTCATCTTCAAAAAAATACATTCCCTGTAGCACATCAGCCTGCTTGATATAGCAAGAGCGCAATATTCTGTCCCAACTCCATTTCTGATTTAAAGGGCGTTCGCTTGCAGGCAAATCCTTAACAAGGATCTGTTCTTTATCCATAAAGCCATCTTGCTGCAAGAATACCTGTTGTTTTTCATCGTATGGATAAAACATTTGATTAGCAATGCTTGTCCAATCTGCAAACTCCTGATCTTGGTTCAGCTTTGTTTTTTGAAGAATTGCTTTATACTTTTCAAGATCTTGTTTTTTAACAATAGCTGCTGCTTCCATGGTATAAGTTAAGCACCATGCTGCAAGTTTATTGGTATACCAGTTGTTGTTAATGTTGTTTTCGTATTCGTTTGGTCCTGTTACACCAAGGATCACATATTTTTGTTTATCCTCGCTCCAATTTACCCTTTGTTTCCAGAATCTGGCAATAGCAATCAATACTTCCAGTCCATATTGTGCCAGGTAATTTTCTTTACCTGTATATCTGATATAATTGAATATGGCATAGGCTATGGCTCCGTTTCTATGGATCTCTTCGAAAGTAATTTCCCATTCGTTATGGCATTCTTCTCCATTTATGGTAACCATAGGGTATAGTGCGGCACCATTGTTAAATCCTAGCTTTTCTGCGTTTTCAATGGCCTTTTCAAGGTGTTTATATCGATAAACCAAAAGATTTTCGGCTACCTGTTCTGGAGCTGTAGATAAATAAAACGGGATACAATAGGCCTCAGTATCCCAATAAGTTGAACCGCCATACTTTTCACCTGTAAAGCCTTTAGGTCCGATATTCAGTCGATCATCCTTACCTGTATAGGTTTGATTGAGTTGAAAAATATTGAAACGAATGGCTTGTTGTGCTTTCACATCACCTGCAATTACAATATCATTTCTTTCCCATTTTTCTGCCCAGGCTATTATTTGTGCTTCCAGCAATTGAGCGAAACCTTGTTCATCGGCTTTTGCAACTTTCAC
>JBEBUV010000146.1:0-6935 GCA_040393085.1 Pedobacter hiemivivus
TTTGATATTCTAAAATTAGAATTAATCTATAAATAAAAATGAAAAATAAAATTACTAAACTATTTTTAGTTTTAATGTTTTTTGGGTTTTCGGCAAATGCCCAGCAATCTGAGGAAGATGTTTATCTTATAACGAAAGATTATGATATGGAAAAGCTAAAAGCGCTTGAAGAGCGTTTTGAGCGTGAGTATAGAGAAGGGTATGCGAAAGCTGTTGAAATTGCTAGAGAGCGTGGGTTACCTATTGAAGGGGTAGATGAAAGTGGGAGGTATTTTAGCTTGCAGGGAATGATTGATGATACCGAAAATTTAAAATATTATATTACTTCAAATAATGCTTCTACAAAGTCTTCTATTCAAACAGCAAGAGTACAATATTTGCATGATGGTACTGCCGCATTTGGGTCAGATATTCAAGGACAGGGGTTGACTCTTGGTATTTGGGATAATGGGACTGTGTATGCTGGACATCAATCAATTGGAGTGGCACGTGTAACCAGTAAAGATGGAAGTACGTCAATAGGAGATCATGCTTCCCATGTAGCAGGGACTATGATTGCAAATAATAATATTCCAGCTATAAAAGGGATGGCGCCACAAGCTTTTTTGTGGTCAAATGATTGGAATAATGATAACGCGGAAATGGCTGCTCAAGCTGGGCAGGGATTATTAGTTTCTAACCATTCTTATGGAGCAAATTATGTTCAGGCTGGACTTCATACGGATCCTTCAGGATTTGGTAGATATGGATCCGATGCGAGGAATATGGACTTACTGTTATTTACGGCAGATAAATATTTGCCGGTAATAGCAGCAGGTAATGCACGTAACGGTGATTTTATAAATGGTCAAACATACCATTTCAACACAGCAAAAGGTGGTGCTGATTTAATGCACGGTGATGCGGTTTCTAAAAATGCTGTTGTTGTTGCGGCTATAGAGGGAATTACAGATTATGCGCAACCTTCAGATGCGGTAATGTCTAGCTTTAGTCAATGGGGACCAACAGATGATTTTAGAATTAAACCTGATATTTCTGCAAAAGGAGTGAATGTAAGGTCTGTAGCTGTTGTTACAAATGCTCAAGGGCAACTTGATCCAATAGCTACTGTTTCAGAACAAGGAACTTCTATGGCATCACCCTCGGTAACTGGTGTGTTCGGATTGTGGCAACAATATTTTAAGAAGTTGTATCCTACTACAGGAGCTATGAGAGCAGCAACAGTGAAAGCGTTGATGGCAATAAGTGCAGATGAAGCGGGAACAACTGATGGACCAGATCATCGGTTCGGTTGGGGAGTAATTAATGCTAAACGAGGGGCAGAGATTTTACGTGATTCTAAACCACAAATTGCTACTACGATAGTTTCAGAATTAGAATTAGCAAACGGAACAACCTATCAAGTGGAGGTAGAAACAGATGGTTCAATGCCTCTAAAAGCTGCTATTGCTTGGACAGATCCGGCTAGTAATGTTATTTCAGGATTAGATACACAAACTCCAGCTTTAGTAAACGATTTAGATTTAAGAATTATACGTCCCAATAATCAGGAAGTTTTACCATGGGCAATTAACAAGGTGTGGAATAATATGTATGTAGGAAGAATGGATAATGATGTCGATCCTATTGAAGTAGTTGAATACAAAGGATCTGCTTCTGGAGTGGCAGCTGCAGGTAAATATACTATTAGAGTTTCACATAAAGGAACGTTGACTAATGGTACTCAGAAATTTTCGTTGATTGTTTACGGTATGACAGATTCTACAGCTCATGTGAAAAAAGAAATGTTTGATAACTTAAAAGTGTATCCGAATCCAACAAATGACGTAATTACTATAAATGCGGATTTAGCTAGTATTGCTGGTGCTAATACTCAGATTTTTGATATGAGTGGAAAACAAGTTTACGAAAATAGTGATTTGTTTTATAATACAAATGAGACTACTCTGAATATTGGTTTTCTTAATAGTGGTGTTTATATGTTGAAATTAAGTACTAAAGAAATTAGTCAAACCATTAAAATTGTAAAAAAATAAGTTGATCCTTTGATCTATTTTATAGAAAAAACACGCCTAAATATTTAGGCGTGTTTTTTCTTTTGACTAAAGTATTTTTAGTGTTAAAAATTTGTTATTATATAAAAAAGGTTTAGTTTTGTACTTGAACTAATTCAAATTAAATTAATATGAGATCAAAGTTTACTTGGATTTTAACTCTGTTCTTCGCTTTAATTGTGCAAGCAGGTTTTGCACAGAAGCCAGTAACGGGAGTTGTAAAGACGCAAGACGGTGAGCCTATCCCTGGCGCTACTGTTATGTTGGTAGGTACCAATCAAGGTACAGATACTGACGATGAAGGGAAATACACATTAAATTTAAAAAAAGGCGATAAAATCCAAGTGGTTTACGAAGGTTTTAAGCCAACAACAGTTACAG
The DNA here is from genome assembly GCA_040393085.1 of Pedobacter hiemivivus. Taxonomy (GTDB): domain Bacteria; phylum Bacteroidota; class Bacteroidia; order Sphingobacteriales; family Sphingobacteriaceae; genus Pedobacter; species Pedobacter hiemivivus_A. Next base: position 2,436 of record JBEBUV010000146.1, read on the forward strand.
CTACCGATTCAGGTATCTTGAATGTAACTTTAGTAGAAGATGATTCTTGGGTAATTGACGAAGTAATAGTTGATACTTATCGAACTACTTCTAAACCAAAATCAAATGTAGCAGCCAATACAGTTACTGCTAAAACAATTGAAGGTCGTCCAAATGCGTCTTTTATTCAAACACTGCAAGGGCAAGTGCCGGGGTTGAATATTGCTACGGGATCTGGGCAACCAGGATCATCGAACACAATGGTTCTTTTACGTGGTGTTGGATCTATCAACGGTAGTACGGAGCCGCTTTATGTAATTGATGGTGTTCCAATGACATCTGCGAATTTTAGAAGTATCAATCAGAATGATATTGAGCGTGTTGACGTCTTAAAAGATGCCGGTGCAACTTCTATCTATGGTAACAGAGGGGCAAACGGGGTTATTGTTGTAACTACTAAACGAGCTTCTTTTGAACAAGATTTGCAAATTAAATATGTTGGGACAACAGGAGTAAGTACGCTTCAAAAACATAAGTATAATCTTATGGGCGGACGAGAGCTTATGGAGTTTGAAAATCAAACGCAGAAAAATAATGTAAGATGGACAGCATCTCAGATGAGAAATGCTTCTGAAACAGATTGGATGGATTATTTCTTCAGAAATGCAATTTCTCAAAACCACACGTTGTCTTTTTCGAGTGGTAGTAAAAATTTAAGCCAGTTTACTTCAGTTGGTTATACGCAACATGAAGGTACTTTAAAAAACACAGACTTAAAGCGTTTTAATTTTAGAAGTAACATAAACGGTAAGAATGATAATGGACGTTTAACGTATAACACTGGAATCACAGGTAACTTTTCTAGATCAAATCAAGCCACAAACTTAGGTACAGGGTCAGTAAACTTGAATCCTGTCATTTCTGCAATGAGAGGAGTGCCATACTTTTCACCTGATCAATATGATGTAAATGATCCATACGGTTCTATTGTTAGAGTTTATTCTGCTAGTCCGAATAACTCGAACTTGATTAAAATTGCACCTTTGATGATTATAGATCAATTGAATTATTTTAAAAATTATTCAGATGAGTTGAAAACAATCCTATCAGGAGGCTTAAATTATGATTTAGGTAAAGGTTTTAGTATTGGATCAAATTTAGGTATTGATTATACTGATGTAAAGCAAATCATGTTTGATTCACCTTACTCGTTTAACTCTGAATTGTTCAGAGAAGCAAATCAAGAATATGTAGGTTTTGAAAGAGAATACAATACGAGAATTGTTTCTTTTAACTCTACAAGTAATTTAAAATGGAATAAAACATTCAACGAAAAACACGAAGTTAGAGCGGGTGCTTATTTAGAATATCTTAAAGCGCACTATAATTCTTCTTATTTAATTCAAAATGGTCTAGATCCTTATTTCTCTGCACCTGGATCAGGTACAGGTTGGATTGGAGATGGTCAAGATAACGATCTTTATGTACCTAATATTTCTAAAAGCGTTGCTGAGTCAGGTTTGTTCTCTTATTTTGGTATGGTAGATTATGACTATGATGCTAAATATGGTATCGGGTTGACATTGAGAAGAGATGCTTCTTTCCGTTTTTCTGAAGAAAACAGATGGGGGACATTTTGGTCAGCTTCTGCACGTTGGAACATCAACCGTGAAGCTTTTATGCAGAATTCTGCAATCAATGAACTTAAGTTGAGAGGATCTTATGGTACTGCAGGTAACCAAGATATTGTAAGCAGTGGTTTATTTGGAGGAAACTCATTGTTTAGAGAAATATATTCATTAAGTGGTATATCATATAATGACCAACCAACAACATTCATCTCAAATATTCCGAATCCTAATTTAAAGTGGGAAACAATTGAACAAGCGAATTTAGGTATTGATTTTGGTGTGTGGAATAGTAGATTGCGTGGTAGTGTAGATGTGTACCAAAAGACAACTAAAGATTTATACCAATCTCGACCTATGTCGGCAATTCATGGAGGAAATTCTATCTCTGATAATATTGGAAGTATGAGAAACAGAGGTGTTGAATTATTACTATCAGGAGATATAGTGAGAAATGAAAATCTTAAAATTACTTTAAACGCTAACGGATCATACAATAAAAATGAATTTGTTGAGTTAGCGGGAGCTGATGAAAATGGAGTTGTTTGGGATGGTGGTTTAACAGTTATGCGTGAAGGAGATGCATTTGGACAATTTTATTTAGTTGAATATGCAGGAGTTAATCCAGATAACGGAAATTTATTGTTTTTAGACAAAGATGGTAATGCTGTAGAACAATTTGTTGATGCTGACCGAAAATTTACAGGGAAAAGTTTTATTCCAAAATACCAAGGAGGATTTGGTTTAGATGTTGATTATAAAGGGTGGTTCTTATCTTCTTCGTTTACTTTCGTGAAAGATATTTGGAGATTTGATTATGATTATTCTTCATTAGTTCATCCAGACAATATTGGTAACTGGAATATGTCTCGTGATATGTATGATTATTGGACACCAACAAACAGAAATGCTTCTATGCCTTCTGTAAATGCGTCAAACTTACCATATCAAAACTATTCAGATCGTAATTTGCGTGATGCGTCATATATTCGTATGAGATATGCATCTGTGGGATATAACTTTAAAAAGCAAGATTTAACCTTTATTGGGTTAACAGGTCTGCGTGTATTTGCACAGGCTGAAAACCTTTTTACTTGGTCTAAATGGAAAGGATGGGATGCAGAAAGTAGTAGAGGGTCTGATCAGTCTCAGTACCCAACACCAAAGACGATTTCATTTGGTGTAGAAGTACAATTTTAATCTTTTAAAGAAATTACAATGAAAAATAAAGTATTAATATTATTATTTGCCATAGGAGGATTAGTTTCTTCTTGTAGTGATGCGTATGATATAAACCAAAAGGGAGAAGTTAACGATGCTTATGAAGCATTTCGTACCCCTCAAGATATTGCTCGTGGAATTAATGCGATTTATACCTCTATTCCTGCATCAACAGAGATTAACTTAGGATCGATTTTTACTGATGAGGTTTCTATTGGATTAGATAATGGTGGTCAGGGATTGATTAGTGGAGAGTATGGGTTTTTTATGGAGGCTGGTAGCAGTTATGCTTCATCTTTATGGGGGAGTTATTATACTATAATTAATAGAATCAATAGATTAGAAGAGATTTCTGTTAATTTGAAATCAGCAAATCCTGGTTTAAGTGGAGAATTCGATAATGTTCTAGCTGAATTATATGTTTTGAGGGCATTTGCTCATTACAAATTATTTGCATATTTCACACCAGATTATACAAATGGATCTGGAATGTCGGCGATTATTTTAGATCATGTACCTCCGTATGATTATTCATATTCTTTACCAAGAAATACGGTAAATGAGGTTAAAGCTTTTATTTTAGAGGATTTGCAAACAGCTAGTGCCATTAGACAAACAGGTTGGGTTGAAGGTAGTGATTATGTTAATGCTGCAATTATTGAAGCAATTCGCGTTAAATTGTATGCAATGACTGGTGATTGGGATAAAGTTTTAGAACATGGTGAGATAATTATGAATCAATATAGTTTAACTAATGCTCAAGAGTATAAAAAATTATTTGCACGTGTAACTAGTACACAAGGTAATTTTCAAGAAATCTATCAAGAACCAGCTCCTAATACTGAGTTAATTTTCAGATTAAAAGTAACTCTAAATTCTGGTCCAAGTGTTGTTGCTAATTGGTATTCAATTAGAGCAAGAGGTAATGATGGATCTCCGTTCTACGAAATGGGTAGATCTCTTTATAATGAATTAGATAAATTGGATCCAACCTTGACTGGCACAGCTTTTGGTGATAACAGAAATGATATTCGTTACGAAGTAAATTTAGTTCCTGATCTAGGAGCAGACTATCCCGGTACTAAAATATTGGAGAATTATGAAACAGCAAGTCAGGCTGATTATAATGCTAACGATATATTGCTTATTGGAAAATATTTGGGGATGGATGGTGCAAACCTTAAAAATGATATTCATATTTTCCGAGTGGCTGATATTTTATTAGCAATGGCTGAAGCTAGAGCAGGAAGGGGTGAGCTCTTAGCTGGTACTAGCGATCCCGATGACTTGGTTGATAACTACAGCAGTGTGGAATCTATCCTTTATACATTACGTTTTAATAGATCAAAGAATTCTTCTGCAATATCTATGCCAGATGTCTCTAGTCAGCAAGCTGCATTCAGTGCTATTTTAAATGAGAGACGTGTTGAATTTGCATTTGAAGGGCATCGCTATTTAGATATGAAGCGTTTAGGTGTTAGAGCAGGTTCTCAAGGTTTTACAAGATATTCTAAAGATTGTACTGTAAATGGAGCTTGTAATTTACCTGCAAATAGTTATAAAATGACTTTACCTATACCAATTAGAGAAATGAATGGAAATAATTCATTAACAACAGATTCTCAAAACCCTGGTTATTAATCAGTAAATTAATATAATTAAAAAGAGATGC
>JBEBUV010000147.1:0-6906 GCA_040393085.1 Pedobacter hiemivivus
ACAATTAAAAACTCAGAATAATATATTACTTTATCTTGTCTGTACTTAATTCCCAAGTATCTGTTCTAAATGGAGCTACTGGCAAACCTATTTTACTAAACAAATTACCTATACCAGCATTGCTAAATTGATAGCGAACAGCTATTGGAGTTTTTACCTGCTGACTTGAAACAATGATATTATTTCCTTTTATTTTAACTGATGCCGGATAAAAAACCTTATCGGAACCAGCAATATAGATTTCCTTTGCTAAGGATCCTTTAATTAATAATCCAGCTTCAACATTTTCAAAATCAATTGTTGCATTACTTCCTTTTACTGTCATAGATTTAAAAAGGGGAACTTTATAAACAGCGGCTTCTTTATTTAAACCATAAGTTTCGCTTATTGCCAGATTTGCCAGCCGTATACCTACATCCTTTTTATTTACCGGGTGGATATTTAAGGTATCATTCACCAAATCAGAAACCACTACCATACCTGTATTTTTTGTAGCCAGGTTTTTAGTCTGCGCTTCCCTAAGTAAAGCACCTATGTTATAATTACCATACTTATATGGGGCTATTTGCACATAATAAAATGGAAAGTCTTTATTCCAACCTTTACGCCATGAAGCTATCATGGCATTCATCAGCTCAGTATAAGTTGATGCAGTTTCAGTGTTACTTTCTCCCTGATACCATATGGCACCTGCTATCTGGTAATTTATCAAGGGGGCAATCATTGCATTATAAGCATATCCAGGTGTAACTGGCCAATGTGCTGTAGGTTTACTCTTTTTTTCTGCTGCCTCTTTTAATATCGGATTGCTTTCGACCATACTTCCTGGAGTCCAGGCTTCAGCAGGTGTACCTCCCCAATTACTACTAATTAATCCAATTGGTACATCCATCGCCTGGTTCAGGTTTTTACCAAAATAATATCCTATTGCACTAAATGCTTTCAACGCATTGCTATCACAGGCTGTCCAATTGCCATCAACATTATCCTGAGGGGTTTTAGAAGTTGTTTTAGGAATGTGAAAGAGTCTGATATTTAATTTACTTGCTTGTTCAAATTCATCCTTAATACTGCTAATACCATTATTATAACTCCATTCCATGTTCGACTGACCACTACATACCCAAACTTCACCAATTAAAATATTGTCCAGTACTATTTTATTCTGACCTTGAAAGGTTATAGTATAAGGTCCTCCAAACTGTGGAGTTTCGATATTGACTTGCCAGGTAGCATTTCCATCAGTTTTCACGTCGATCTCCTTATTATCCCATGAGGTTGTAATCTTTATCTTTTCGCCAGGCTCTGCCCAACCCCATAACTTGGTGGTAGACTTTTGTTGTAATACCATATTACTGCCAAGTATATTTGGTAAGCGTATTTTTGCATGAAGTGTTAAAGTGAAAATAGAAAGAACAAGGAACAGAAGCTGCTTTTTCATTTGGTTTTATTTTGGTTTATAGTTTGCCTTTATCGTCTGTAACGATATCATTTGTATGATGGTTCAATCCTTTTCAGAATTGGACAACAAGGTAAACATTAACAAATAAAATTATATTATTATTAATGATTAAATTCATCACCATCAATATTCATTAAGAAGCTGAGTAAAAAATTTCTTTTAGCTGGTGGCCAGATTGTTTCCCGTCTTGTTCCATCATAAGAATACCGGTAACCAAACACATTGTTAAAGCCAAAGATGTTGTTCACATTTAAATTGAAAGCCGAAAATCCCTTTAACCATTTGGGCAAATATGTTGTGGATAAACTGAGGCTGTGGTAATCTTTGGTGTTATTACCCATAAAAACAGGGTTGAGTGGATTAAAATAGGTGCGTCCAGTACTATAAGTATAGGCGGCCGAGAAAAACCAATCAACTTGGGGCATCCCTTTCTGCAAAACAAAATTAAAAGTATTCTTAGGTGCAAATGCTGGTCTTCCAAAATCCGGATAATCTATATAATCCCGTTTTGTATCTAAATAAGAATAGGAAACATAAAACTCTGTTAAATCAATAGACTGCTTATCCTTGTAAAATACATCCACACCTCTGGCATATCCACTCCCATTATGATTAAACTCTGAAATTTGTAATGGTGGTCCATAAGCCTGAAAGCCCGAAAAAACCGGTGTTTTAATCTTTACCAAATCTTTGTAATCTTTATAATAGGTAGTGATCCTAAACAGTCTGTTCGGCATTTTATACTCATAATCTAAAGCGAATTGTTCACTTTTTTCATATCCTAGTGCAGCCGTTTCTGCTAAAAAGCTATCCTCTGGTTTCTGAAAATACAAGCCGTACGAAGTCGTGATCTGATGATCTTTATCAGGCATATAGATAAAAGCAGAGCGGGGTGCTAAATTGCTCTTTTTGATAAACTCGCTATGTTCTGATCTTAAACCGAGTTTTAAACTGAACTGGTTGTCAAAATATATTTCTGATTCTGCAAAGCCCGCAGATAGTACATCCTTATAAGACCTGCTTATGCCAGCATAGCCCTCGACCCTGGAGTTTTGAAATTGCTCGGCACCAATACTTATAGTAGATCCACCACGCAACGACCTGGTAATCATCAACTTTTCCTGCCAAACATTATCATTCTGAAAATAAGCATCTCTATTAACATGTCCACTTTCTAAAGTACGGTTATAGCCAATCCCGGCATATATTTTCCAGTTTCTACTTAAATAATCCTGGTAATTGGTATTCAGATAAATGTTCTTATTTCTATTGTGCAATAAATCTTTGTCAGATACAATAGGGTTTTTGATATCAAAGGAAAGCTCTGTATCGCTATAATCTGCAAACACTTTAATCATACCATTCTTTGAGGGCTTCAGTTTATAACTTAAGCTGGTTTGATACTGTCTCGGCGCTTGTTGCCATAAAGTATACTGTTTTACGATGCTATTATAGGGTTTGAAATTGTAATAATTAGCGCCTAAAGTTAATGAGCTATTTTTAAACCGATGGGTATGTGCTGCCCCAAATCCTAAGTTGATGATGGAATATTCTGTGGAACTTTTTTGCGCCATACCTTTGGTATCCATGCTTAAAACGGACGACAATGCTTGTCCATAAGCAGCGGTGTACCCATTGGTGGTAAAGGTCGATTTATCAAACAAAAAAGTAGAAAACCTACTCCTATTTGCTAAATCAGGCAACCTACTACCAAATGCATTTTTAACCATTAATCCGTCAAACATTACTGCTGTTTCATTAGCACTACCTCCATGAACAAAAAAGCCAGTCTCATTACCTGCGGGTGCTGCCCCCGGAAAAGTTTGCAAAGCTGCGGTAACATCTGCAGCCGTACCAGCAGTCATGGCCACACTAATGGCTGATTGTGTATAATCTCTGTTTACTTCTGAAAGGTTTCTACGTATTTGAATTTGCACCCCCTGCAGTTCATTGTTATTATCTTTCAAAATAAAACTACGAAACACAGCATCTCCATTTATATTAATCAAAGCACTATCTGGATGAAAGCCGATAGCAGATGCAATAAGATAGCTGGAACCTTTTATATTGGTTTTAATCATGAAACTCCCTATGCTATCTGTAATTCCCCCGTCTTTAGTGATTTTAATTTTTAAACTGACTCCAGGTAATGGTTTCCCATCAGCTGTCTTTACTTTTCCAGTAATGGTTGTTTGAGCAAAGCTTAAAATTGGGATCAACAGAAGTCCTGCCAAAAGAAAATTCAGCCACACTTTATTCATAAATTATGGGATTAAAAAAAGAGGGTCCCAAAGTGTGGGTGTGTTATCCACCCTTTGGATACCCTCTAAAAAAATAGAGCTTTTATTATTAATTAACTTTTCATGCTTAATACTTTGCTAATCCGCTCCTCTAGATCAATTAAGTGAATCTTATTAATCGATTGAGTAGTTTTTGGAATTGCCAATTTGATATCGTTTCGTAGTTTTTTCAATTCCAACTTAACTAACGATGACATATCTGTTTCCAGGGATTCCATTTTTGTAGTCTTAACGATATCCAATAAAGCACCTATGTAACTCTTTTGAAGGTTTCTTCTATAAAGATCCATTTTAACATTTGGTGCTTTAAGATCTTTCCAAATGCTTTTGTGAACGGCTTTCATATGATCTGCTATTGTATAGGTACCGGCACCAAAACGATCAGAATTTGACATTATCAAGTGTAATAAAGTTGGATCTAATAAAGTATTTAAGGTTTTAACTTGTAAATCCTGAACAATATTTGCGCCTGAGACATTGTCTTGGGCAAAGCCTGGCTCCATATCTCTGTCTTGAATATTTGCATTCATGATCCAGGTTGGTGTGGTAAACAATTCCTTATCAAAGAATGCTACAGCTTCTAACTGTTTTTTTCTAGGTACAGCAGTAAACACCGGAAGTTTTTCATCTTCACTTCTATAAGTTCTATAAAAACCACCAATATTACTCAACACATGATTTAAATATCTATAATATTGATTTAATACCTCGCTATGCGCTTTGCCCATATTTCCAAAAGTTCCACCCTCCTCGTAAGTCCAGTCTTTTAAATTTGGTAAAATGCGCTTCAAATTTTTAATGCCGTAGCTACTGGCTTTCATAGCATCATCACTCAAATCTTCTGTTTGATTTCTAGGATCACCTTTTTTGGTTTCCCCATCACCAAACCATAAACGGGAATTTTTACTGGTCCGATCTACAATCCATTTCTTTACAATTTTATTGTCTTCTTCTGCAGTTGTAGCATGACTACTTTTGTAGCCCCATTCAATTGCCCATTGATCGTAATCTCCAACTCTTGGCCATAAATATTTTTGAGGAATTCTATCTTCAGGTTGTGCTACGTAATTAAAGCGTGCATAATCCATAATACTTGAAGTATGACCATTTTTTTTCAGAAAGTTTACGCTTCTTAAACTGTCAACCGGTGTTTGACTACTTGAACCAAAGTTATGACGTAAACCTAGAGTATGACCAACTTCATGACTAGATACAAAGCGCATCAATTCTCCCATCAGTTCGGTACTAAATTTACCCTTTCTGGCAGCAGGATCTGTAGCACCAGCTTGTACAATGTACCAACGATTTAATAGATCCATAATATTATGGTACCAACCAATACGAGTTTGAATAATCTCCCCACTACGTGGATCAGCTATATGTGGACCATAAGCATTCGCCGTTGGGGAAGGGAGATATTGTAGCATAGAATACCTTGCATCGTCTATATGCATTGAGGTATCATTTGAAGGCCATTCTTTGCCAATAATGGCATTTTTAAAACCTGCCTTTTCAAAGGCAACCTGCCAGTCGTTTATTCCTTTAATTAAAAATGGCACCCATTGCTTTGGTGTAGCTGGATCAATATAAATCAAGATTGGTTTTTTAGGTTCAACCAGTTCACCATTTTTCCATTTTTCAATGTCTGCATCTTTAGGTTCTAAACGCCAGCGCACAATAAACTGTTTTTCCTCTGCACGTTGCTGATCATCTGCAAATGCATTGAAAGATTGTGCAAAATAACCTACCCGCTTATCAAAATACCTTCTTTGCATTGGTACTTTAGGAAGTAAGAGGAATGAAGTATTTGTTTCTAAAGAAACCGGATCACCTGGCTTACTACCCATCAATTCTTTAGCAGTCATGGTCTTACTAATTGCCACATCTACGTTAATTGGATGCACACGAATAGACTCAACCTCAACATTCTTAATCGCACTCGCTGTAACCGATTTATTAATTTGTGCCTGTGGATCGATTGCATTTATGAAATTCATTTCTGTCAAAAACTTAGAAACATCTATCACATAACTACTTGAATCCGCCGAATAAGCAACAATTGGAAAAACAGCCGCAAGTGGTTTCACTGTTGACCGTAATACAGCGGCATTAATAGCATCACGGGGATCGGCTTCACTATACACAATGTTATATCTTACACGGATAGTTGAATCAGGTCCTTTTTCAAATTGTATCGTTTTCTCATCCAATTGTTCCCCTGCATACATCCCTGCACCTCCTGGAGCTTTAGATAAAGTATTGATCACCATGATATCTCTTTTGAACAAAGTATCAGAGATTTCGAAATAAGTAGTATCTCTATTGCGGTGAACAGTAAACAAACCGTTCTGTGTTTTAAAATTTTTGTTAACTACAGTTGTATAAGGCTTAATCTTTTTATTAGGATTAATTTTTGGTTTTGGAGCTATTTTTTTAGTAGTATCTGCAGCTGCAATCTTAGCAGCGCGCTTACTTTTTCTACTCTGACCCATCACCGTAAATGTGCAGCCAATTAAAAAAGCAAGGATTAAAAATTTATTTAATTTCATTTTTTTATATTTTGATTTAGTCTGCACTAACTAATTTATTACTATTGATACCTGGTAAGTCTTTTAATACTGCGGTATAGCTCAGCGCTCTTAGCGCTGATGGAGCATCCCACATTAATACCACTGGTACAGAAAACTGATTGTCTTTTTCCAGGCGATATTCTTCCCTTGAACCTCCTTGTGCTCCATTACTTCTTAAATCGATCAAAACACCTCTGTTTTGTGTTTTTGCCCATTGTGCCAAATAACTTGCAGCCAATGGCTTGAACATATTTACCATTGCAAAAAGAGAAGCATCTGCATTTGCATCTGCCAATGGCACGCGATAGTATTTACTTGCCGTAGCATCTTCTAAATTAATCAGATCAGTCTCGGTGCCCATACCACATGAGGTATAACCTTTACCGTTCCATCCACTAATCGTCTGAAGTCCGGAGTCGTAAAACCTAGGCATTTTTTTTCTTTCTGAACCACCTCCGGGAAGATTCGACGGCAGCCCTTCTAAGCATGAAGTAAACATCATGCTTATGGAAATCAGGGCAATACCCTTCCATCCCTTGTTTAATAAATAAGGTTTCATTGTTGATTTGTTTTA
>JBEBUV010000148.1:0-6881 GCA_040393085.1 Pedobacter hiemivivus
TATTCTTTTGCGGCTTTTTCATTGATGGAGCTGGTCGAAATTTTGCTTAAGGCTGCATCTGTAGCTTTTTCATTAGCAAGAGTAGCTTGAAGTAACTTAGCCACATCAGTATGCCCCATACTTTCAGCAAATGCTGCCAATGTACCATAGGTTGCAATTTCGTAATGTTCTACTTTTTGAGCTGCAAGAATTAATCCCGCATCACGAACCAAGGTGCCTGATTCTGTATCTTCAATGATACCATCAGCTTCCTTAAGTAGCCCCTCCATTGCATCACATTTTTTGCCTTGTGCTTTTTCATCTAATAAAGAAAATGCTTGCTCTAACGTAGCAATGTGTTTATTAGTTTCCTCAGTGTGTTTTTCAAAAGCTGCAGCAAGTTTTGGACTGGTTGCAGCTTTTTTCATTTTGGGTAATGCTTTTACAAGGTGCTTTTCTGCCCAGTAAATATCTTTCAATTCATCTATAAAGAACTCATGGAATTCTGAATTTTCCATTTTGCCAGTTTTAGATTTTGTAGGTTTGCCAGTAGCCTTAGCACCTGAAGTTTTAGCAGTCGTCTTTGCGCCGCTTGATTGAGTTGTTGCCATAATATTTGTTTTTATAGGTAGGTATGTGTTAAAACCCAGAAAGAGGTTAATTGTTTAAAAAACTAATAAATATTTAATGGTATGTTATATTAATCAGCGTGTTAGAATGATTTTGCTTTAGAAATAAAACAAAATTAGTTTATTAGAATTTGTTCAAATAGTTCTCCAGGAAAGCATGGAGCCAAAATAGCTTAATGAAATGCTGAAATTATAAAAGAAGAACCCTGTTATTCCCATTACTTTTAGTAATTCATTATATGATGTCATATTATATGAAATCAAACTGACCAAATTCCAATAAGATGATGAAATTAAAAATACCAGCAATATTAGTCGGAGCCGTGTTGAGCTGTACTTCAATTAGTGCTCAACAGAATTATGCTATCATTAAACCGGGTGATACTGAAGCTGATATTATTAAAATAGCAGCAAATTTAACGCCTAGCCCGAGGCAATTGCGATGGCAACAACTAGAGTTAACTGCCTTTTTTCATTATGGTGTCAATACATTTACCAATAAGGAATGGGGTACTGGAAAAGAAGATCCTAAAATATTTAATCCTGCCAAACTTGATGCTGAACAATGGGTACGCGTAACTAAAGAAGCCGGTTTTAAACAGGTGATATTAACTGCTAAGCATCATGATGGCTTCTGTTTATGGCCGACAAAAACGACTTCACACTCCGTGAAATCTAGCCCCTGGAAAGGTGGGAATGGTGATGTAGTAAAAGAAGTAGTTGCGGCTTGTAAAAAGTATGATATAGGTTTTGGTATTTACCTTTCTCCATGGGATATGAATGCTTCAGTATATGGAACGCCAGCGTATAATGATTTCTTTATTGATCAGCTTACTGAATTACTGACTCAGTATGGTCAAATTGATGAGGTATGGTTTGATGGTGCAAATGGCGAGGGGCCTAATGGGAAAAAACAGGAGTATGATTTCAATAGATGGTATAACCATATCCGGAAACTACAGCCTACAGCCACAATTGCTATAATGGGGCCTGATGTACGTTGGGTTGGCACAGAAACTGGTTATGGAAGGGAAACAGAATGGAGTGTGTTACCTGCTGATAATTTGTCGCAATCAAAGATCTCGGCAGATTCGCAACAGGAAATGAATGTTAAGCCCACCGGATACTTAAAAGGTACTGATATTGGTGGCAGAGAACAACTGAAAAATGCAAAGGGCTTGGTTTGGTATCCTGCTGAAACTGATGTTTCTATCAGACCGGGATGGTTTTATCATCCAGCGGAAGATAGTAAGGTTAAATCACCTGATAAATTGCTCGATATTTATTATCATTCTGTAGGTAAAAATGGTGTGTTATTGTTAAATATTCCACCTGATACTGATGGATTAATTAGTCAAAGCGATATTAATAGTTTACAAGGATGGACGAAACTAAGGGAAGAAACATTTAAACTAAACCTGGCTAAAGGTGCGATAATCACATCAAAAAATGGGATGAATAGTAAATATATTTTAGATGGGAAATATCAAACAAACTGGACGACTAAAGGAAAAGACAGTACTGCTGTAATTGATTTTGAATGGAAAACGGAAAGAACTTTTGATGTGCTATCTCTGCAGGAAAATATTACTATTGGGCAGCGTGTAGAAAAGTTTGTGTTTGAATATTGGGATGGTAAAGACTGGAAAAATGCAACTCAGGGTACTACAATTGGCTACAAAAGACTCATTAAATTTGAGCCTGTAACAGCAAAAAAGGTTAGGTTGGTTATTGAGTCATCAAGACTTAATCCTACGATCTCGGAATTTGGACTATACAAGCAAGTCAAGAGATAATAGCGATATCGTACAAATACGGCTCGTTAAAAATCAATATAGTGGCTGTCTGTTTTACTTTGTATCTTGGAATAGGTGTAAAAAGCTTAAATTAGTACAACAGATACTGTGTTTAAATGCCAGCTAAAATATCATATATCAAAAAGATAAGACCAATTGCCAGTTTCGACGAGTTTGGAGATAAGTTGGCAAGGATGGCAACTCCTGTATTAGATGAAACTGATCCTTTGATTTATTTCTCGGATAAGATTGAGGTCATGGAGAATTTTGCATTGGGCATTTATCAATGGGCGATTGTAGATTTTGCCAATCAGTACCTTTATGAAATTGGTGGAATGTTAGAAGAAATGACTGGACAGTCATACGAATATTGGAAAGGTGCGTCACCGGAAAAATATGTTTCAGAGCTTGCATTGGCTGAACATATACCATATTGGATGGCTTATATTCAGTTTATCTATTCCTATATCTTACAAAATCAGGAAAAGTCTTTTCATCCCCAGCTTTATTTAAAAATGAAGAATAAGGACGGGGTATATAGAAATGTGGTGATGCAGTTTATAGACTGGAAACAAGAATCCGATGGGGGTGTTCGTTTTTGTTTATGCCAGATTACAGATATTTCACATGTTCAGATAGATGAGATTCCACAAATGTCTATTTTGATTACAGAGAATGGTAACACTAAATTACTTCGAAGTCGGGCACCTAACCTAATTCCTGGTAATACCATTTCACTACCCAATCTCACTGTACGTGAAAAGGAAGTGATCAGATTATTGGCAGCAGGACTAACAAGTAAATTGATCGCCGATAAGCTCGGAATTGCCAAAAATACCGTCGAGAATTATCGACAACGCTTGCTTAAGAAAACCAATAGCTTTACCAGTAGTGAGGTTATAGCTTATGCAATTAATAATGGCCTGATTTAAAGTTTTATTTTTCTCCAAAGCATAGTGATTTATCACTATTGTAACTCCATTTTAGTCGTTTTAATTTTACTGCTATCAGTATGATTAAAATAGAATAAGGGATGAGAACTTATGTTTGTTTTTTTGCGAAATTATTTTGTTTATGTGCTAAATGTATTTTAGTAATCTGCTGTTGCTTGTTTTTTCAGAGTTTGAATGCTCAGGTTGTTAAGAAACCAAAAAGAGATACACTGTATGTTGGTTATCCTTTTTCTAATCATAAAATGAAAGGCGATAAGGCTTATACCGACGAGGAAAAGAAAAAGATGAAAGAAGAGAAAGAGAAAACCCAACAGCTACGAAAAGAACTGATGGAGAAACTTCGGGATTGTCCGAAAGGAGAGGATGGTCATTATTGTAGAAAGGAATATCATGAGCAACTCGCTAAATTGGAAGCCGAAGAAAAACAACGGCTGGAAGCAATGATGCTAAAATATGAGGTAGATAAAAAGTATGGTATTGATCCAAAAATTCCTGATGATAAATACAAAGATTATAAACCTGATTACGACAAAATGGCTCTGTTTATCCCTAAGGATTACAAAGAGTTGCCTGCCTATAAAAGGGATCCTGCTGTTAGGAGAACTTATGATGATATTAAGTGTGATGAAGATAAATTAATCAAACTTTTTAAAGCCTTGGATAATTGTCCATCGGGAACAGCAGGTAAGGTGTGTAAAAAGGATCTTCAACGACAAATAGAAACAACTAAAGCGCAGATCAGTGATAAATTAAAAAAGGCTTTGGAAGAAAAGAAACTAGGTAAGCTCGGACCAGGAAAAAAAATATCCTAAAATAAAGCGGATAGACTGCAAATAACGATATATAACATCTCAAAATATTTATAACCATGAAAACTATAATATCCTTAGCCTTTTGTTTGTTTGCTACTTTGTACGTAAGTGGACAGATTTTAGATCGTTTGGGAAAAAAGATCGAAAACAAAGTAAAACAGCGTGTTGATAGGAAAACTGATAAAACGATTAATCAGGGTTTAGATAAGGCGGAGAATGCAATTGATGCAAATACAAAGCGAAAAAAAGAACAAACGACAGTGGTAGGTACCAGTACCACGGAGGGTTTTAATTCTTCGGGTGCATTTGACTTTATAGCAGGTGAAAAGGTTTTATTTTACGATAATTTTGAAGTTGATGCAAAAGGTGATTTTCCTGCAAAATGGAATACCAATGGTTCAGGAGAAATCGTAAATATCAATGGTTTACAAGGGAAATGGCTGAAAATACCAGATAACACTTTGAGTTTTCCAGAAAATAATGGGATACTTCCAGAAAATGCAACAATAGAGTTTGACTTATATTATCCGGCAGGTACGACAAGGCCGCCTGTAACTTTTGGCTTTACTGAAGTGAAAAATCCAGCAAAAGAAACTATTAAGCATAAAAAGATCTTTTACTTTTTAATTCCTCCAACTGTGGCCAATAATATTGGGTACTCAAATAGTTTGTATTCGGGTAGGGAGATTACTCAGGCATGGCCAGCGAATAAGATGGCAGGAAAATTAATCCATGTGAGTATTTCATTGAATAAGCAAAGGATCAGACTTTATATGAACGAAAATAAACTGTTTGATTTGCCCAGAGCTTTTGAGCCTGCTAGCTTGCGTAATAATTTCCACTTCCGCTCCGCCGAATTGTTGCCAAAACCTAAAGAAGGATTTTATATTAGTAACCTGCGCATAGCTGAAGCAGGGATTGATATTAGAAGTCAATTGTTGAAAAATGGCAGATATAGTACTACAGGCATATATTTCAATTCGGGATCGGCCATAATTAAGCCTGAATCATATGGGGTATTAAAGGAGATTGCAGACGTGCTTAAAGAGAGCTTAGCATTGAAAATTAACATTGTAGGCCATACCGATAGCGATGGTGGGGATGGCCTAAATATCAAGCTTTCTAAGGAAAGGGCTGATGCAGTAAGTAACTATCTGCAAAAAACTTATGGTATCGAGGGAGCTCGTCTTCAATCTGATGGTAAAGGAGCCGCACAACCTGTTGGTAGTAATCAAACAGCAGAGGGGAAAGCTCAAAATCGTCGTGTAGAATTTATCCGAACAAATAGTTAGTGCCTATTTTTTTTTAAAGCTTCTCATGGCCAATATCGCACTGAGCATCATTAATGCAGCTCCAACAAAATAAGGAGCACCTGGTATATATGCCGGTGCATTTGAATTGGTGAAATAATAAAAGATATAAGTCATAAACCATGGGCCAAAGATGGAACTTAAGCTCATTAAACTGGTTAAGCTACCTTGTAGTTCCCCTTGTTCGTTTGCGGGTACCTGATTGGTCATAATACCTTGTAGTGCGGGACCAGCAATTCCTCCTAATGCATAAGGGACCATAAAGGCAAACATCATCCAACCTTGATTGGCAAGTCCAAATAATACCATACCTACAGCATAAAACATTAACCCTATCCAGATACTACGTTCTTGTCCGAGTTTAGGGATGGCAATACGGATCAGTCCGCCTTGTACAATAGCAATCATCAAACCTATAAAACCTAAGGAATAACCAACAATATCTTCATTCCAACTGAATTTTTGCATGGTATAAAATGTCCATACGCTTTGTACAGCGTGAGCAGCGAAATAAATTAAGAACAGACATACCGAGAGGCTGATTACTGAAGGGTATTTTTTTAATTGAAGTAAGGAACCAAGTGGATTACAACGTTTCCAGTCTAAGTCGCGACGGTGTTCTTTTGGTAGTGATTCTGGTAAAATAAAGAAGCCATAAGTTGCATTTAATAATGCAAGTGCCGCTGCGGCATAAAAAGGGTAGTGTACATCTATTTTTCCTAATATTCCTCCGATTACTGGACCCAAAATAAAGCCTAGTCCGAATGCAACACCAATCATTCCAAAATTCTGTGCCCGTTTTTCTGGACTGCTCACATCGGCAATATATGCGGAAGCCGTAGTAAAACTTGCTCCTGTAATTCCAGCGATAAGCCGGCCAAGAAATAACCAGCCTATTGTAGGGGCAAATGCAAGAAACAAGTAATCTATGCCAAAACCAAGCAACGAAAATAACAAAACAGGGCGACGTCCGTATTTATCACTAAGGTTACCAACAAGTGGGGCAAATAAAAATTGCATCACCGCATAAGCAACTAGTAAAAGACCGGAAATTTTAGAAGCTTCGCTGATATCACCGTGGATAAGTCCCTCGATAAGTTTTGGGAACACCGGAATGATAATAGCAAGACCGATAACATCGATCAGTAAAGTGATGAATATAAAACTTAATGCCGCAGGTCGTTTTTCTTGTTTTTTAGAAATCATGGGTTCAAATCTAAGTAAAAAAAATAACCATTCTCTTCTGCGTCTGGCATCTGTTGCGAAGAGCAACAGCGCCTTAGGTCGCATCAGAGAAGGTGATTTTTTGCTCAAAATTAAGCAAGTTGGGAGATTAGGTTTGGAGCGAGTATAAGTTAGTAGTGAATGTGTTGTTGTTTTTAGGAGTAAATGTGTGTTATTG
>JBEBUV010000149.1:0-6877 GCA_040393085.1 Pedobacter hiemivivus
AATGCCGCCCTGTCACGGCGGAGGTCGCGGGTTCGAGTCCCGTCCAGTCCGCAAAAAGCCACTTAATCAAGTGGCTTTTTCGGTTTATAAGATTTACTTATCTCCATAACAACGTTAATCATATCAGTATATTTGTTTGAAGATAAATCTTGTTCTTATAAATCTCAATAAATACACATAAATTTTATTGCAGAATAAGTATATCTTAAAACTATGGTGTCATTATCAATAACGCCACACTTGGGTCACAAAAGCTAATTTGATGCCGGAAGAAAAAAGTAAGATTGTGCTATTGTTTAAGGAAATCCAATATGGAAATAAGACTGCATTCGATGAATTTTTTGCCATGTATTATAATAAGCTTTTGGCTTTCGCAAGGCAGTATACCAAGCAGCTTGAAAGCGCTGAGGAGGTGACCTCTGAGCTTTTTGTCAGAATATGGCTTAAGCGAGAAAGCTTATCAAAAGTGCTCAATCCAGAGGTTTATCTTTATATCTCCATCAAGAATGCTTGCCTTAACCTGATTAGATCTAATAGAAAACGTCACTTATTGTTTGCAGAACAACCTTATGAACAATCATTAGAGCAGCGATCCGACAAGTATGATAGCGTGATAGAGGATAAGGAGCTTATTAAGCTGCTTGATCTGGCGGTTGCCGCCCTTCCAAAACAACGTAGGTTGATATTCATTCTCATTAAGGAGCAAGGGCTGAAAAGTAACGCAGTTGCCCAGATTTTGGGTATTTCGACAAGGACGGTTGAAAACCAATTATATAAGGCAGTAAAAACACTAGCGGATTCCATCAGTGGTTATTTGGGCTACCATCCACAGGTAAAAATAGCTAGTAAACAGACGCTTTTAGCCTTGCCATTATTTTTTTTATAGAACAGTAAGTAATCTTCTAATTATTAGTGTCCTTAAGTTATTAGGTTTTAAATGATGAAAAGAGAAAAATTCTTAGAGATGCTCTCCAGGAAACTATCGGGAGAAATTTCTGTTGAAGACAGAAAGGTCTTGGATAAGGTAATTGAGAATAATGAAGAATATAGGTTTTTATCCATAAAATTTGATCAATACTTCAAACGTAAGAAAAACTTCCAGCCAAATACAGATCAACTTGGTCATATATGGAAAATCATTATAGCTGCCGATAATGATAATATTGCGGAAAAGTTTGACTATTCGACACCAAAAAACAATTTATTTTTCTTCAATTCTGTCCTGTTGAAAATCGCAGGAATGCTGATTCTTCTTATTGGTGTTGGTTTACTTGGCAATTATCTACTAAACCGAAATGCAGATCAGAATTTCGATAAGACAGTCGCAAATGATCAGAAAGTTTTTAGAATGCTTGATGATGGTACTAGAATTTGGTTAAACAAAAACTCTACCATTAGCTTTAACAAAACTTTTGGTAAGCATAAACGCGAAATTATTCTTGATGGTGAAGCTTATTTTGATGTCGCCAAAAATAAGGACATTCCGTTATTTATCCATGTAGGAAATATTGATATTGAGGTCAAGGGTACAGCCTTTAATATTAATGCTTACAGAAGTATCCATGAGATACAAATAGCACTGGTCAGAGGTTCAATACAGGTGACAGACAGATTGAACGGTAATAACAAGGTACAGCTTAAGCCTAACGAAAAACTGGTCTATTCCAAGATGCAAAATGGAGATAAGAATGATTTTAGAGTGCTGTCATTGAGTTCAAACCTACTTTTAAAAGATACAAATTGGGCAGCGGATACACTAGTGTTTCATAAGGAAAAACTAAAGGATCTTGCCGTAAGAATGGAGAAGAAGTACGACATTAAAATAGAAATAAAGGGTAAGCAATTGAAGGAGATGCGATTTAGTGGAACGTTTACAAATGAAACTGTACAGCAGGCCTTAGAAGCACTAAAACTTTCCTATCCGTTAACTTATACAATCAGGCATAAACTGGTGGTGATAAATGACTATAAATGAAGAAATTTGTCATACTGCTATTGATATTTTGTTATGCTGAACTTTTTGGGCAGGATCGAAAATTGACTTTAAACCTGAATGAACAACCCATTTCTTCTTTGTTTAGACAAATCGAAGATCAATGTAAATACAATGTTGTTTATAGCGATGAGGTGATTTCAGATACGATGAAGATATCAATAGATGTAGTGAATGTGTCAGTTAAATTGGTGCTTGGAAAAGTACTTCCAGAATCTGGTCTTGTCTATCAAATGGTGTCAGATAAACTGATTGCAATTGGGCGTAGAAAGAAAATTGAAATAGAAGATGATCAGGTATTAAAAGTGACTATTAAAGGAGCTATCGTTGACCAAGCTGGAAAGGGCATTCCTTTTGCTTCCATTGGTGTTTTTGAATCTGAAGTGCTATTAGGGGGGATTGTAAGCGGAGAGACTGGTAGGTATCAGTTCTCCCATAATTTTACGCCGAAGCATCATTATGTGTTAAGAATTTCGTCCATTGGTTATCAGCCGTTAAAATTAGAATTTGTTTACCCAGACACAGCCAGTACCCGACGCATTATAATTAGGGAAGATCAACAGACGCTAAAAACAGTAAATATTACTAGCGCAAGGCCATTGGTGGAAAGGAAAACTGACCGTTATATTATCAATGTTGATGGAAGTGTTTTAGGAACAGGTAACAATGGGCTAGAGGTACTTCAAAAATCTCCGGGAATATGGGTTGGAAGTGATGGTTCAATTAAAATCAGAGGAAATCAGTCTGTAATGGTGATGATCAATGATGTAGTGCAAAGGATGTCTGAAAACGAGCTTGCTGAATACCTGCGTACATTGAGATCTGAAGATATTAGTAAAATTGAAGTTATCTCTAGTCCGCCGTCAGAATTTGAAGCAGCAGGTTCTGGTGGTATTATTCATATTGTCCTAAAAAAATCCCGTAAAGATGGCTTAGTCGGTTCAATATATAGTCAGTATAGGCAACAGGAAAAGCGACCGGCTTATGGGCTGGGAACTTCATTAAACTATAAACTTAAAAACCTTTATCTTTCTGGAAGTATATCTGCCGGAAAAGATGAAAGCGACTATATAGCAAGTACAAAAATCAGCTATCCAAACCAGGATTTTTATTCCAGTAGCACAAATAGGTATAATAACAATGGACGGTTAATGTACAGGATTGGCGCTGCTTATGACATTGGCAAAGATCAATCTATTGGTATTCAGTCGGTTCAAGCCGAAAATAAAATGGACCAATATTTTGATACTGACATCTCTTTTACGGGTACACAATCACTAAGCGGATTTGCAAAGTCTGAATGGTTCAGGAGACCATCGCTTAATGGAACAACATTAAATTATTCATTGAAAACGGATAGCTTAGGGTCAGGGCTAAAAGTTATTGCAGATTATCTCTATAGTACCAGAACTGAGCTCAACAATTTCATCTCTGTGTATACCCAGTCTCAAAAAAACTCAAACTACCGCAACAATACACCAAATAAGACTAACCTTTATAGTTTGCAAACCGATTATACCAAGATGTTTAAAAATACAGTTTCTTTTAAGACAGGGCTTAAGTTTGCTGCCACTAAAAGAGATAATGAGGTGGTGAATGAAAATTTTGTCAATGGAGATTGGGAATTGAATTCCAACTTGAGCAATCGTTTTATTTATCAGGAAAATCTATCGATGGCTTATGCGTCTTTAGAAAAGGCATGGGGTAAGTTGAGTGCCAAGGTTGGTTTAAGAGCGGAACATACTGGTATGGATGGAAATTCAATAACTGGAAATGAAAAATTCAAAAGGGATTATCTTGGACTTTTTCCCTCATTTTTTATCTTGCAAAAATTGAATGAGGAAAAGGGTAGTGCCATTTATCTAAACTACTCCAGAAGATTACAACGACCATCTTTTGCTGACCTTAATCCATACAGGCTGCAGTTTGATGATTACCTAACTCAGCTTGGAAATCCGAATCTTACACCAGAATATACGCACAAACTAGAAATAGGAGCGATGTTTTTGAAAGGATTTTCAGCAGATATTTATTTTGCTTTAACGAATGATAAAATTGCCCAATTGGCAAATCCGGTTGATGGCAATGTCATCGAATATCAGAGAAGAAATTTTGATAGCAGTAATGAATATGGTTTTTCTTTTAATGCCCCAATAAAAATTATGAAAGGGTGGACGACAAACAATTCACTGGCAGGTTATAATCTTAGTTATAACCTGGATGGATATCGGATCAGACAGTCAACATTTTATCTCAGGTCCCAACATCAGGTTGAGTTAAAAGGATTGGTTGATTTGGATGGATCAGTAGATTACCGTTCTCCCTATGTGAGTGCAAACACAAAGATAGCCTATCAACTTTATACAGACCTGGGTATGTCCAAAAGGCTTTTGGACAAAAGCTTAATGCTACGTTTTTCTATATCAGATCCATTTAACATATCAAGAGAAATGGATTTGACAGAGTTTTCTGGTACTAGGATAGATTTTTATCAGAAAAGACCTACACGGAGTTTCAGTTTGTCGGTGAATTATAATTTTAGCTCAGGTAAAAAATTTAGTAATAAAAAGATTGAGCAGAGTAATGATGAAGAGAAACGAAGAATTGGAAACTAGTTGTATTCCCTAAGCTATTAATGGTTAGCCTAGGAATTCGATATGTTAGGTTATATCCTAATCTCCGCAAATATGCGACCTATTAAATGTTTGATAATCAAGACAAGAGAATGGGTGATAATTCGAAAGTTTAATAAAGTTTTGTATTTTGCATAACCTAGAAAAACAAAACCAACAATGAATGTGATCCGAACAACTCGCTATTTGGGTTGGGCTTGCTGCTGGAGCTTTATGTCTATGTATGCCAGTCTCTCCACTTTGGCTCAAACGGGTATTCCCAAGCCAAACATTATTTATATTTATGCCGATGACTTAGGTTATGGCGAAATAGGGCCTTACGGACAAAAATTAATCAAAACTCCAAATTTGGATAAAATGGCTAATGAAGGGATGAAATTTACCCAACATTATACCTCTTCTCCGGTATGTGCACCAGCACGTGGGATGTTGATGACCGGTAAACATGGTGGACATTCCTATATCCGTGGGAATTATGAAATGGGTGGTTTTACAGATGAAACTGAAGGGGGACAAATGCCGCTGCCAGAAGGAACTTTTACCATCCCGAAAATGCTTAAATCGGTAGGCTATACAACCGGCATAATTGGTAAATGGGGCTTGGGAATGCCTTATAATACGGGCGATCCTAATAAGCAAGGCTTTGATTATGCTTATGGATTTCTGGATCAGAAGCAAGCACATAACCATTACCCAACACATCTGTGGGAAAATGGAGAAAAGGTAATGCTCAGTAATCGGTATAAGAATATGCATCAAGCTCTCGACTCTACTAAAGTTCAAGACGCAGATTATGAGGCATATATAGGAAAGGATTATGCAGAGGCAAAGATGACTGAAAAAGGGCTGAATTTTATAATTAATAATCATGATAAGCCTTTCTTTTTATATTTACCTTATACCATTCCACATGTTGGTCTGCAGGCACCTGAAGAAGCTGTGAAAGCATATTTGGGTAAGTTCCCTGGGGAGCAGCCTTATTATGGACAAAATGGATATAACCCATCTAAATACCCTTTATCTACTTATGCTGCAATGATTACCTATCTGGATCAACAAATTGGGATCATTATGGATAAGGTTAAGGAGCTGGGAATTGACGATAACACCATTATTATGTTTTCAAGTGATAACGGAGCTACATTTAATGGCGGTGTTCAGGCAAGATACTTTAACAGTTCAGCTGGTCTAAGAGGCTTAAAAATGGACTTATACGAGGGAGGGATTCGTGAACCTTTTATTGTCAGATGGCCGGGAAAGATTAAACCTAATACAGTCAGCAACCTGATCTCTGCGCAATTTGATATGCTTGCTACTTTTGCTGAAATATCCGGAGCCGAAGCGAACGAAACAGACGGTATCTCTCTTTTGCCAACGATGCTGGGTAAAAGCAATGAACAGAAAAAAAGAGATTACCTTTATTTTGAGTATCCCGAAAAGGGTGGGCAGGTAGCAATTCGTATGGGCGACTGGAAAGGACTGCGATTAAATGTTATTAAGGACCCACAAAGTCCCTGGTTAATTTATAATCTTAAAGATGACCCCGGAGAAACGACAGATGTTTCATCGAAACACCCGGATTTGGCATCATTGTTCAGAATGATACAAGATTGCGAACACCAAAATTCACATATCAAGGAATGGGAGTTTCTAAATAGTAAGATGAAGAAAAATTAATTTAAAATAAAAAAGCAGGTTTGTTTTACCTGCTTTTTTATTAACTATTTAATTGTTGTTAACTAAGTAATTCCTGCATATCTCTGTCGGCGGTAGGAATCTTTTTCAAGAAATCGTCAAACCCGGCATTTTCCTGTGAACTATACATACCATACGCATCCATGATATAACCAATTTGTTTGTCCTTGTCTTCCAGAATATAAAGTACAGCATTATCTCCCGGATCGGAATCACCTTCAAAGCGGTATGTTTTTATAATTGTTAAATCTTCCGGACTATATATTTTCTGACCTACACCTTGCATTTTACCATGATCAGTCATCTTAATCTCGTTGTCAATTCCTTTCAGCCTCAATTTTTCTAGTATCTGGCTTAGCGTATTCATATCTGCTGAATGTTCCATAATTATATATTTTTCTTATAGAACAACTTCTGCCTGAAATGGTTTGCGTTACTATTGTTAATTTAGTGTAACTGTACTGATTTATAGCGGGTTGTTTGAAGTCTGCTTATGGCTTGTATGAGTCTTGTATGACTCTGTATGGGTTTATGGCGTTTAAAACCCAGTTGAATG
>JBEBUV010000150.1:0-6831 GCA_040393085.1 Pedobacter hiemivivus
GCGGCAATGACTGATGCCGGATACATCTCTGCAAAAGAAATTCAGGCTAAAACTATGTCTCGTATTATAGGTGGACAGGACATCATTGCCATTGGTCCTGAGGGCTGCGGTAAGACCACTACTTATGTGTTAGGTGTTTTATCGAAGCTTAAATACAGTACAGATGAAGCACCTAAAGTTTTGATTCTAGTGCCTGATGGCGAGCGGGTTGAAGCTGTAATAGCTGAATTTATGCTATTGAGTAAGAATAGAAATCTCCGTATTAAAGGTTTATATGGTACGGGAGGTATGGATGATGATATTAATGAATTGCTTGACGGGATTGATATTGTAGTAGCTACACCTACAAGGGCGCGTGCAGTTTATTTGAAATTGGGATTAAACTTAAACCGACTTCAAACTTTAATTGTTGACGATGCTGAGGTGATTGTAAAACAAGGTATGCAATTGCCTGTGGCTGAATTGGCTAGAAGTGCAGGTAAAGTACAACATTTAGTGTTTACAACTGTAATACATGATAAGTTGAATCTGTTGATTGATCAGTTTATGGAGTTCCCGGTTACGATTGAGGTAGAAGACCTTGGTGAAACACAAGCCGAAACGCATGAACTTTTAATGTATCAGGTTCCTAACTTTAAAACAAAAGTTAACTTGCTGAATTATCTGTTAAGAGATGATGAGGTATTTGATAAGGTAGTGGTTTTTGTAAATAGCCGTTTAACGGCGCAAAAACTAAGCAAGATTTTGCATTCTGCGAAACCAGGAGCAATTTCGGTATTGAACCCTTTATTTTTTGATGAAGATGGTTTTGATCATATCGATGATTTTAAGGATACACCTCAAGCGCGTGTATTAATTATAGCAAATGAGGGTTTCTCTGGACTGGATCTTTCTGGAATTAACTTTATGTTCCATTTTGAGGTTCCGGAAGAGAAAGAAACATTCCTGAGCAGAGTAGTGAAAGGTGATGCACAGGAAGTAGTAGCTATTACGTTTGCTACTGATCTAGAACTTGGTGAGGTAAGGAAGATTGAACAATCAATGGGTAAAAAGATTGATGTCATAGATTTACCCCAAGATTTGGTCATTGATAAGCCAACTAAAACTCCTGCGGTTAAGGTTAAAAAAGAAATTGTTGAAAACAATCCTAATGGTGGTGGAGCTTTCCATGAGAAAAAGGAAAGTAATGCCAAAACCCATAATTATGGAATCGGGCAAAAAGCCAAAATGAATAAAAAGAAAAAGTACGGCTAATAAGTCCATTCGGTAACCCTACTCGGCCACCAATTTGGCAATCCTGCTTGGCCACCCTGTTTGACAAAAAAAATCACCTTCTTTAAGGAGGCCTTAGGCGCTTCCCGATTTTTCATCGGGAAGATGCCAGACTCCGAAAAGAACGGTTATTTTTTCTTTGCTTCATTCCAATATACATCCATCTCAGCCAGCGTCATATCCTGCAACGCTTTCCCATTTTCCTTTGCTTTCTCTTCCAGATATTGAAATCGCTTTATGAATTTCTTATTGGTTTTTTCAAGTGCATTCTCTGGATTGATATTAATGAATCGTGCATAATTGATTAAAGAAAACAACAGATCACCAAATTCAGCTTCCGCTTTTTCAATATCAATCGCTTCATTGTCGACCACATTAAACTCATCTTTAAACTCCTGCATTTCCTCTTCAACCTTTTCCCATACCTGAGACTTGTCTTCCCAGTCAAAACCAACACCACGGGCTTTTTCCTGTATTCGACTAGCCTTTACGAGTGATGGAAGTCCGGCAGGTACACCAGCTAAGACTGATTTATTACCCTCTTTTAGTTTAAGTTTTTCCCAGTTGCGTTTTACATCATGCTCATCCTGTACCTCAACATCACCATAAATATGTGGGTGTCGACTAATAAGTTTATCACATACACTATTCAGTACATCTACAATGGTAAAATCATTTGTTTCTGAAGCGATTCTTGCATAAAACACCAGGTGCATCATGACGTCGCCAAGTTCTTTTTTAACCTCTTCAAGATCGCCTTCTAAAATAGCGTCAGAAAGTTCATAGGTTTCTTCAATAGTAAGGTGCCTTAACGTTTCCATAGTTTGTTTCTTATCCCATGGGCATTGTGTACGCAGGGTATCTAAAACAGTTAATAAACGAAGAAAAGCAGATGCTGGTTCATTAGCAGTAACAGGAGGTATATTGTTGGGCATTGTTAGTTATTATTTTACAATGTTAAAGGTAACCATCATTGTTGTTATTCTTGTTCTTCGAGTTTTATTTTCTTGGTGATGCGGTATACCTTTCGCTTTTTGGCTGGCTTTTCTTCACCACCGAGTAAAATACCCCAGGGTTTCAATTGATCGACCTGATCGAAAATGATTTTAAAGATAGCCAGGTATGGAATACAAAGGAACATACCTGAAATACCCCAGATCATTTCACCTACAACGATCCCGATAAAGGCAAACAATGCGTTGATCTTTACTTTTGAACCTACAACTAAAGGCATTAAAACATTGCCGTCAATAGCATGGATTACCAAAAATGCAATAACAACCAGCAGAACTTTTCCAGCCCCGGCAGTTGCAAATGTGATCAAGGTGCTGATTAGTAGTGCGGTAAAGATGCCTAAGTATGGAATTATATTGAAAATCCCCGAAATAAGGCCTAGTAAAACTGAATATTTTACTCCTAATAGCGAAAGCGTGGCAATCATCAGAATTGTAACAATAAGCATTTGCAAAAATAGTCCGGTAATATATTTCTTGATGATAAACTGTACCTGACGTACAATTTCTCCTACTTTTTGCTGATGCTTTTCTGCGAAAACAGAGCTCAGGAAGCTGATTAATACACCACGATAATTTAGAATAAAAAAGGTGAATAATAATAAGAAAAATAGGAAGAGCAAAGTTGATGATAGCGTAAGTAGAGTGGCACCTAGGACTGTTGCACTTGTAGCTATTGCACTATTTGCACTTTCTTTAAGATAATCTATTTGTCGTTGAGTATTGACATTGAAAGTTCTTGAAATCCAGTCCTGAATGTCGTGGAATGAGGTTTCTCCTTGTTGTTTTAATAAAGGCCAGTCTTTCCATAAATCGGTAAGCTGATTAGCCAGAAAGAAAAGTATCATAGAAATAATCGCAATCATCAATATCACAGAAATGATAGCTGCTATGCTTCTTTTAAAATGCCATTTTCGTTCTATAAAATTTGCCATGGGTAACAAAAGCAGGGCAAGTAAAAAGGAGGTAAGCAATGGAGCAAGAATGGTTTGTCCTTGAATAGCGAGGTACCCGAGGCTGATAATGGAAAATAAAACCATTGCCAACTTAGTATAAAATGGTAGGGAAACGTTTTTCATCTGATAAGGGCTTGAAGATGTAAATTAACAAAAAACAAATGCCCTACCAAAAAATTGACAAGGCATTCTCGGGACTCAAAGATCTTTATATTTTATTCCCAGGCACTAGCTTCATCAAGAATAGCAATATCCTCATTGTCTAGTTTTAGATTTGCTGCTTTTATCAGCTCCTGAAGTTGTGTAAGGGTTGTTACACTAGCAATAGGTGCCGTAACTGATGGCCTGGCAATGAGCCATGCCAGAGCTATACTTGCCGGATTGGCATTGTATTGTTCGGAAACCAGATCAAGAGCTTCCAATATTTTAAAGCCACGATCGTTTAGGTATTTCTTTACACCCTGACCCCGCTGACTTTTATTCAGGTCGGCCTCTGATCTATACTTTCCACTTAAAAAGCCACTGGCCAAAGCATAATAGTTTATTACCCCCAACTGGTTGTCGACAATTACTTTTTCTAGATCTTTTTCATAACGTTCGCGTTCATATAGATTGTATTCTGGTTGGAAAGTCTGATATTTAGGTAAACTCAATTTTTTGGCGATTTCCAGTGATTCAGTTAAACGTGCTGCTGTAAAATTCGAAGCACCTATCCATCTAACTTTTCCTGACTTTATAAGCTGATCGTAAACTTCAAGAGTTTCCTCAATTGGTGTTTCAGGATCATCATAGTGCGACTGATAAAGATCTATATAGTCTGTTTTTAATCGTTTTAAGGATGTGTCTACAGATTTAAGGATATAATCTTTTGCAAGGCTTTTTTTAGGGGTTCCAGGAATTGAGCCTACTTTGGTAGCGATAATAACTTGTTGCCTGTTGTTTCGCTTTTCCATCCAGTTGCCAATAATGGTTTCTGATTCTCCTCCTTTATTGCCTGGTGCCCAATGTGAGTAGGAATCTGCCGTATCTATAAAGTTGAAGCCTGCATTAGTAAAACCATCCAATATTTCAAATGATTCCTGCTCATCTATTGTCCAGCCAAATACATTACCCCCAAAAGTGATGGGATAAACGAATAAGTCTGAATCACCTAATTTTCTTTTCTCCATTGTTCCTTTCTGTTTTTATAATCTTCATTCTCCAGACGTTTCAATTACAGCTTTGATGCTTTTAATATTATTTATAAGGAGGACTCGTTAATATGATTAACAAAAATAACTGAATGGAGTTTGCTTATGGTCCTTGATTTGTAATTTCCTTAGCCCTTTGTAGCTCTTAACATTTCTCTTTTACCAGGTGCTCCCGGTAACTTTTCAATATTAAAGCCAACACTTTTAAGTGCCCGTTTTAATTTTCCGGTTATGGCATAGGTTACGAAAATACCCCCTGGTTTAAGGAATTGGCAAACATGTGCAATGATTTCATCGGTCCACATTTCTGGCTGATGTTGAACTGAAAAAGCATCGTAATAAATCAGATCAAACTGTTGAGGTGTTTCGTATCTGTGAAGATAGCCATGAACAATTCTTAATTCTTGTCCCGGAACAATCGCTACGGTTTGTTGTAGTGCCTTACCATAGTTATTAACCAAACCGTTCCATATATCTTTCGGAACGTAATTGTTATATCCAGTTGATTCTAATTCTTCGATCTGCAAAGGGAAGGCTTCTAAGGAGGTATAGCTCAGGTTAATCTTATTTTCATGCCCATAAGCTGAACTATGTAAAAAGTTGAGCCCTGTTCCAAAGCCTACTTCAAGAATATTGATTTGCTGATCGGGGAAAGAACTGATGGCATGTTTTAAACCTGCATCAATAAATACATGTATGCTTTCTTGTACGGCACCATGTTTGGAATGATAGTGTTCGCCAATGGTTTCATTGTACAAAGTATTGGAGCCGTCTGCAGTTAAAGTGATCTTATTCATTGTTTGCAAACTTAGAGAAAATAGTTTTTAACTTTAGGACTTATTAATCTACCGTTATGGATATTGAATCTTTAAGAGAGTACTGCCTGAGTTTAAACGGAACGACGGAAGGGATGAAATGGGATCACCTCTGTTTTATGATTGAGGAAAAGATTTTTGTATTGGCATCGCTGGACGACGGGCATCTTTGTATGAAGTGTGATCCGGAAGATTTTGATGTGCTCATTGCCAAGCCCGGGATTAAACAAGCCCCACATTTTGCAAAACGACAATGGGTGGTGCTGGAAAGTATTGATGCGCTTTCTTCGACTGAACTACAAAGCAGAATTGCAGAATCAAGGAAACTGGTTTTAAGTAAATTGCCTAAGAAAATACAGGCAAAATATGCATAAATAGACTATTTATTAAACCAGTAATAGATTTTGGTTAATCCTAGTTTCCGGAGGATGGTGCCTGTAAAGGAAAATACATTTATCGTCTTCATCTTGTCTCTTTTTATATCTATTTAACATATTTTAACATAAAATATTGTGTTCAGACTTGAAAATATGTTATAGGAGTGTTGTTTTTGAAGACTTTAATATAGTAGGTTATAGCTTGGTGCTAAACTCCTAGTTTTTTGCGCTGACCAATATACAGCCCTGTTACTACTAACAATGTTCCTGCAATCGTATACAAGGTAATTGGTTCATCTAAAAGCCACCAGGCATAAAAGAATCCAAAGAGTGGACAAAGGAAAAGCCAGAGAGATGCTTTTACAGTATCAATCTTTAACAGATAAAACCAGCAAATCAATCCAACTACAGAAACCGACAGACTGAGCCATAATACGGAATAGATCAATCGGCTATCAAACTGTATTGTGCTAAAATCACTCATAGCAATGGTAAATGGAAGTAAAAATATGCCGCCGAGTGCCACCTGCCAACCATTGATCAGCAAGTTAGGTAAGGTCCATTTTACCCTGGCATAATAAACACTGGCAAAGGAAACTGCAACCATACTAATCATCAATACTGTTACACCTAAAATGCTGGTATTGCTGCTTTTAAGTAACGGATAGGTAGCTAAGCCGATACCTGACATTCCGATAATAATACTGAAAATCTCTGCTTTTGCAGGCTTACGTCCCATTAGCCAGGAGGAGAGTAAGACTATGATTAAGGGGTTAGTAGAGGTGGCTAGACTACCAATACCAGCCGCTGTATATTTCATCGCATAAACATACAGTCCTAAATAAACTGTGGTATTAAGGAATCCGAAAATTGCAAGTTGTTTCCATTCTGCAGCATCGGGTAATCTGTATTGTTTGTCTCTGCTAATGACATAACAGAATCCTAATAAAACAAAGCCTGCGATAAAGAAACGCAGGTTTCCAAGAATTAATGGGGGAGCGGATAATATACCAAACTTTGTAGCAACCGAAGCGGAAGCCCATAACATGGCAAAGAGTAGGCCGGTAAGTATCGTTTTCATTACGACAAAGGTACGGTATGAAATAATGTTATTTGCGGCATTTTATATAAGTTTGTCGAAACTAATTTTTTATACGAATGAAGAAACTGATTCTGCTGTCGTACCTGGTAGCAATTGCTTTTTGTGG
>JBEBUV010000151.1:0-6719 GCA_040393085.1 Pedobacter hiemivivus
AGAAAAGAAAGCAGCAGTACAGCTACTGGTTTTGCGAAACAACATGCCGATCAACAGGCTTATATATTAGCTAAAGCGTTTGATATGGCTGTTACAGCGCAAGAGAAAGAGATTGCTAATAAGTCGGTGAGTAAAGTATTTAATGTAGATTAGAAAAATATAATACATCTGTTATGAGTATAGAAATAAAAGTTCCGCCAGTAGGCGAGTCGATAACCGAAGTTGTTTTATCACGTTGGGTGAAAAATGATGGCGATGTGGTAGAAATGGATGAGGTGATAGCAGAACTAGAGTCTGATAAAGCAACATTCGAACTTACTGCGGAGCAAGCTGGAACTTTAAAAACAGTAGCTGCTGAAGGTGATACTTTGGCGATAGG
The DNA here is from genome assembly GCA_040393085.1 of Pedobacter hiemivivus. Classification (GTDB taxonomy): domain Bacteria; phylum Bacteroidota; class Bacteroidia; order Sphingobacteriales; family Sphingobacteriaceae; genus Pedobacter; species Pedobacter hiemivivus_A. Next base: position 380 of record JBEBUV010000151.1, read on the forward strand.
TGCTGTAGTTTGTAAAATTGAAGACGGTGGCGCTGCTCCAAAAGCTAAGGAAGAAGCTGCTCCGGCTGCTGAAAAGCCTGCATCAACTGCAGATAAAAATGCAGCTCCTGTTGCAGAGAAATCTGGCGAAAGCTATGCTACTGGTACTCCTTCTCCTTCTGCAGGTAAAATTCTTGCTGAAAAGGGTGTTGATGCTGGTTCCGTTAAGGGTACTGGTGTTGATGGTAGAATTACCAAAGAGGATGCTATGAATGCACAGAAAGCTGCTGCTCCGGCTGCTAAATCGGCAACTGTGACCTTAACTCCTCCAGCTCCATCAATGGGTTCAAGAAACGAACGCAAAGAGAAAATGTCTCCATTGCGTAAAACAGTAGCTAAGCGTTTAGTTGCTGTAAAGAATGAAACGGCTATGTTAACTACTTTTAACGAAGTAAACATGAAGCCAATCATGGAATTACGTGGTAAATATAAAGATCAGTTTAAAGAGAAATTTGGTGTAGGATTAGGCTTCATGAGTTTCTTTACTAAAGCAGTATGCGAAGCACTTAAGGATTTTCCTGCGGTAAATGCGCGTCTTGATGGTGAGTCTATTGTTTACAATGATTTTGCTGATATTTCAATTGCTGTTTCTGCACCCAAAGGATTGGTTGTACCAATCATCAGAAATGCAGAAAGCATGAGCCTTGCTCAAATTGAAAAAACGGTAATCGAATTGGCTACTAAAGCACGCGATAGTAAATTGACGATCGAGGAAATGACAGGTGGTACCTTTACCATCACCAATGGTGGTGTTTTTGGTTCAATGATGTCTACTCCAATCATCAATGCTCCTCAGTCGGCCATTTTAGGAATGCACAATATCATTGAACGTCCAGTAGCTGAGAAAGGTGAGGTAGTGATCCGTCCGATGATGTATGTTGCATTATCTTATGATCATAGAATCATAGATGGAAGAGAGTCTGTAGGCTTCCTGGTTAGAGTTAAACAATTATTGGAAGATCCAGCAAGATTGCTTTTAGGCGTATAATCTTTCTGATTACGCTTAACATAATTGTCTGTTCTTTCTTGGTGGTACTTTTTTGTGTATCGCTATTTCAGGATTAGAAAATAATATACAAGAAAAGGGGATGTGTCTTATGATACATCCCCTTTTTACATCATGCTATTTTTAGTGCTGTAATTTTAATCCTGTTTTTTTGACCCAAAATATTTTAGGTGGCAAAGTATTATTCTTATCTCTTGACGAGTTTTGTATTTACATAAAAATTTGGGTCTGCTTTAAAGTTATCAATGGTCACACCTTTATCAATCTGTAAAGTTTGCCATTTGGTTGTAGGCTTAATAAAGGCGAAGCGATCAGGCTTAACCGTCACCTTTACCGGCATGTCAAAGTCTTTCACATCAGCATTCCATCTGTATTGGAGCTTGCCATTAAAGACATTGTACTCGAGTTTAGGAATGCCTTTGTTACGCAGGTACTGATCAAAAACTTTACCCAGTTTTAATCCACTTTGCTTACTGATATAATCTTCTATTTGTTTACCAGTTACTGTGCTATGGTAAAAGGTTTTGTTTAAACCCCGGAGTATGCTTCTGAATTTTTCATCGTTATTGATAAGTTGCCTGATGGTATGTATGAGATTAGCACCTTTATAATACATATCTCCAGATCCTTCCTGGTTCACGTTATATATTCCTACTATTGGCCGATCATTGTTGATGTTTTTTCTGATCCCTATTACATAAGCTGATGCAGCTGCTTTGCCAGAAGTTGATTCTGTAAATAAAGCCTCAGAATAGCAGGTGAAAGCCTCATGAACCCACATATCAGCAACATCTTTAGTCGTTATACTATTGCCGAACCATTCGTGTCCACTTTCATGAATAGTGATGAAATCGAACTTTAATCCCCAGCCAGAGCCAGATAGGTCGCTGCCATTGTATCCCATTTTGAAACCATTGCCATAAGCAACAGCACTTTGATGCTCCATACCAAGATGTGGGGCTTGAACCAATTTATACCCATCTTCATAAAATGGATAAGGGCCAAACCAATACTCGAAAGACTTTAGCATAGGTTTAACATCAGCATCCCAATGTGGTTTTGCAAGATTGCTGTCTACTTTTAATGACCAGAAATCTAAGTCTAGCTTGCCTTGTTCACCATTATAAGTATCTGTCCAATGTGCATATTTACCAATATATAGGGTCACATTATAATTGTTGATAGGATTGTTTACAAACCAGTTGTATTGTCTGTAGCCATCCGCTAGTTCTTTTATGCTTCTCAGTTTTCCATTGGAAACCTCTTGCAGCTCTTTTGGGACGCTGATGCTGATCATCATGCTGTCGACCTCATCACTTTGGTGATCTTTGTTTGGCCACCAGCTACTGGCGCCAAAACCCTGACAGGCGACTGACACCCATGGATTGCCTGACTTGTCTTTAGTGAAAATAAATCCACCATCCCAAGGTGGGTTTTTCGCAATAACCGGGTTGCCGGAATAAAATACAGTAAAGGACTCTTTTGATCCTTTTTTTATTTCCTGTGGGAAAGTGATAAATACAGCATTGAACTCTCGTTCAAATGGGAGCTCAGATCCATTATAGGTTACTTTATCGACCTTTAAATTACTAAACAGATCAAACTGAAGTTTACTGAAACTTTGTGTTGCTGTAAATTGAAACTCATTGTTGCCACTGATAAACTTGTTTGGGATATCTATTTTAACATCAAGGTGGTAGTAATTGATATCGTAACAGCTACGTAGGGGAGTCAGTGCGCCACGTAGGCTGTCGGCCCTGGTAAAGCGTTTCTTTTCCTTTAAAAGTTGTCCCTTAGCCTCTATTCCTGGAAATACTATATTGGACAACAGAATAAGGAACAAACTATATAAAGCACTTTTCATTACGGTTTTAATATTGTTATGGTTAATGCAGAAGCATTATGCACATCATGGAATATACGGTGGGTAGCTTTTTGAAAATCAGACGGATCGGCTTCGTAGATATTCATGAATTTCTGAGGATTCCTATCCGCCAATGGAAACCACGAGTTTTGTACCTGTACCATAATGCGATGCCCTTTTTTAAAGGTGTGTGCTACATCTGGCAAGGCATAATTCACTTTGGTGACCATACCCGGAACAAAAGGCTCTGGATTTTCAAAGCTATTGCGATATTTCCCTCTCATAATTTCGCCGCGTATCAGCATTTGGTAACCTCCCATAATGATGTCCTTTGGATTAGGAGAAGGGGACGGGCTATCTTCTGGATAAACATCGATCAGTTTTACCACATAATCGGCATCAGTACCTGAAGTTGAAACCACAAGATTTGCCAATACCGGGCCAGCTAAAGTGATGTCTTCTGTTAGAATATCTGTTTGATACACTTTTACGTCAGGCCTGCGGGCAGCAAAGCGCTGATCATCTATCATATATTCACGGGTTCTTCTGGATTGTATCCCATCCTGATAAGGAACAGGGCTGTTTGGGTCACTAACATATTCGTCCCAGCTATCTGTTCGTTGTATTTTATCAAAGCCTAATTTACCATTAGGTTGGAAATACAGCGTTTTGGTTTCTGTTTCCGCTGGAGGCCATGCATTGAACTTTTTCCATTCATTGCTGCCGGTTATAAAGATGGTTGCTTCGGCTGGATTAAAATTCCCCTCACCTTTAAGATGGTATTTAAAGAAAGGAAGCTCCAGATTCTCCTGGTAATAAGTACTGGTAGATTGGCCGAAATTAATGTCGCCAAAGCTGCTACCATCTCCACGAACCCAGCCACCATGGAACCACGGGCCAGCAACGAGGATATTATTTGCTTTAGGATTTTGCTTTTCTATTGACTTATAAGTGGCAAAGGTGCCATAAGCATCTTCAGCATCAAAGAAGCCACCTACCACCATTACTGCTGGTTTTACATTAGTGAGGTGTTGTTGTATACTTCTTGCTCTCCAGAAAGTATCCAGGTTGGGGTGTGCAAATAAATTGTTCCAGAAACGTATACTGTCGCCAAAGTATTTTTCTTTCAGGTTTTTTACCGAGCCTGCTTCCAAATAAAATCTATAATTATCCGGAATAGGGAATTTGAAACGTTTAGGGCCTTTATCTGGTGTTATAGGTAATGGTCTGGGTACGCCAAATGTGCTCATAAAAGTAAATGCATCATTAAGGAATAGCGCTCCATTATGATGAAAATCATCACCAATAAACCAATCGGTAACAGGGGCTTGGGGTGATACGGCTTTTAATGCAGGATGTGCTCCGGGTAAAGAAGTTGTGCTGTAAAATCCTGGATAGGAGATGCCATACATACCTACCTTACCATTGTTATTTTTGACGTTTTTGATCAACCAATCGATGGTGTCGTAGGTGTCAGAGCTTTCATCAATATCTTTTTTACTTTTCTTATTCGCTATTTGTGGTCTAATGTCATCAAAATTGCCCTCACTCATCCATTTGCCTCTTACATCCTGATATACAAAGATGAATCCATCTTTCATTTCTGCGGGGAAATTACCGAGACTGGTTTTGTATTTATCTTCACCATAAGGTGAAACGGTGTACGGGGTTCGGTTAAGTAGGAAAGGATACTTTTTATGGTTATCCTTGGGTATATAGATGGAGGTAAATAGTTTGATTCCATCTCGCATAGGGATGAGCCGTTCTATTTTTGTATAGTTCTGTCTGACGTATGCAGAATCTGTTTGTTGTGCAATGAGGCTTGGAGCTGTAAAAAGAAATACAAATGCCAGCCATAAGGATTTAGCAGGAGCCATATAATAGTTTTTAATGTATAAATATAGGATTTGGATAATGTAAAGACTAATATTCGCTTTAGGTTTCTTAACTTTACGCAAAAAAACAATCCTTGAATATGCAATACGATGTAGTTGTAATTGGCTCGGGCCCGGGCGGTTATGTTGGAGCGATCAGATGCGCCCAATTAGGCTTAAAAACGGCGGTTATAGAAAAATATAAAACTTTTGGCGGTACCTGCTTAAATGTGGGTTGTATTCCATCAAAGGCTTTATTGGATTCTTCTGAGCATTTCCATAATGCCGCACATACTTTTCAAACGCATGGTATCAACTTAAAAGATTTGAAAGTTGATATGGGGCAAATGATCGCACGTAAAAACGATGTGGTGGCTCAAAACACGGCTGGAATCCAGTATTTGTTTAAAAAGAATAAGATCGACTCTTTTGAGGGGGTTGGTTCTTTTGTTGATAAAAACACCATTAAGATTACTAAAGACGGTAAGTCTGAAACGATAACTGCAAAAAATGTAATCATTGCTTCGGGATCAAAACCTACAGCTTTACCTTTCTTGCCAATAGATAAAAAACGTATCATCACTTCTACTGAAGCTTTGAATATTACTGAAGTTCCAAAACAAATGATTGTTATTGGTGGCGGTGTAATTGGTTTAGAATTGGGTTCTGTTTATGCACGTTTAGGTACTAAGGTTTCCGTAATCGAATTTATGCCATCTATCATCGGTACGATGGATGCTGGTTTAGGCAAAGAACTACAACGTGTATTGAAGAAGTCTTTGGGTATGGAATTCTTTATGGGTCATAAAGTAACTGGTGCAACTACTAAAGGTAAAAAGGTTACGGTTACGGCAACCAATTCAAAAGGCGAAGAAGTAAGTTTCGACGCTGATTACTGTATTGTTGCGGTTGGTCGTACTGCATATACAGAAGGAATGGGCTTAGAGAATATCGGCATCAAAACTGAAGAAAGAGGAAATAAGATCCCTGTAAATGATAATCTGGAGACTACTGTCCCTGGCGTTTATGCTATTGGTGATGTGGTTAAAGGTGCTATGCTTGCGCATAAAGCGGAAGATGAGGGTGTATATGTTGCTGAGCGTATAGCCGGACAGAAACCACATATCAATTACAACCTGATTCCTGGTGTGGTTTATACCTGGCCTGAGGTTGCTTCTGTTGGTTATACTGAGGAGCAGTTGAAAGAAAAAGGTGTTCAATATAAAGCAGGCTCATTTCCTTTCAAAGCGAGTGGACGTGCTAAAGCAAGCATGGATACAGATGGTTTTGTAAAAGTGTTAGCTGATGCTAAGACTGACGAAATTTTAGGTGTACATATGATTGGCCCACGTGCAGCAGATATGATTGCTGAGGCTGTGGTTGCTATGGAATTCCGTGCCTCGGCAGAAGATATTGCAAGAATTTGCCATGCACACCCAACTTATACTGAAGCGTTGAAAGAAGCGGCTATGGCTGCGACAGAAAACAGAGCGATACATATTTAAGTGTCAATAAGAGTTTAGTTCCTGGTTTAAACACATAAAAAACGGTCATCAA
>JBEBUV010000152.1:0-6499 GCA_040393085.1 Pedobacter hiemivivus
TGCCACCTGTGCCAACCATAATCGTTAATGCTAATGATTTGGTTTTCTGTGATGGTGGTTCTGTTGTATTGAAATCTTCATCCGCTACTGGCAACCAGTGGTATAAAGGTGGTGATCTGATTGAATGGGCAACAGATCAGGAATATACAGCAGAAGAATCTGGAGAATACACCGTTAAAGTAACCAATAGCAGTGGATGTTTCGAGTTGTCTGTTTCTGTAACCGTAATTGAAAACCCAATGCCACCCGTGCCAACCATAATCGTTAATGCCAGTGATCTGGTTTTCTGTGATGGCGGTTCTGTTGTGTTGAAATCCTCATCCGCTACTGGCAACCAGTGGTATAAAGGTGGTGATCTGATTGATGGGGCAACAAATCAGGAATATACAGCAGAGGAATCTGGTGAGTATATAGTTAAAGTAACCAATAGCAGTGGTTGTTTTGAATTGTCTGTTTCTGTAACAGTAATTGAAAACCCAATGCCACCTGTGCCAACCATAATCGTTAATGCCAGTGATCTGGTTTTCTGTGATGGTGGTTCTGTTGTATTGAAATCTTCATCCGCTACTGGCAACCAGTGGTATAAAGGTGGTGATCTGATTGACGGGGCAACAAATCAGGAATATACAGCAGAGGAATCTGGAGAATACACCGTTAAAGTAACCAATAGCAGTGGATGTTTCGAGTTGTCTGTTTCTGTAACCGTACTTGAAAACCCAATGCCACCTGTGCCAACCATAATCGTTAATGCCAGTGATTTGGTTTTCTGTGATGGCGGTTCTGTTGTGTTAAAATCCTCATCTGCTATCGGCAACCAGTGGTACAAAGGTGGGGATTTAATTGACGGAGCAACAGATCAGGAATATACAGCAGAGGAATCTGGAGAATACACCGTTAAAGTAACCAATAGCAGTGGATGTTTCGAGTTGTCTGTTTCTGTAACCGTACTTGAAAACCCAATGCCACCTGTGCCAACCATAATCGTTAATGCTAATGATTTGGTTTTCTGTGATGGTGGTTCTGTTGTATTGAAATCTTCATCCGCTACTGGCAACCAGTGGTATAAAGGTGGTGATCTGATTGATGGGGCAACAAATCAGGAATATACAGCAGAAGAATCGGGCGAGTATACCGTTAAAGTAACCAATAGCAGTGCTTGTTATACCATATCAACAGGTGTTACAGTTGTCGTAAACCCTATGCCGCAAGATCCAACAATTATTGTGAATGAAAACGATTTAACATTCTGTGAGGGAAATTTTGTAACCTTAAAATCATCATCATCTAACGGTAACCAATGGTATAGAAACGGAAATCTTATTGTTGGTGCAAATAACCAAACCCTTGTAGTAAATGCTCCTGGAAATTATGCTGTGAAAGTGACGAATATAACAGGTTGTAGCAGCGGTATTTCAGAATCAACCACTGTTATTGTAAACAAAGTGCCAAAAGGATATCATGACCAAATTAGTCCATTAAGCTGTGCCCAATCGAACTTTAGCTATAATCTTCAAGCTAACGTAAACAACACTGCAAACGGTGGAAATGCTATACCAGCACGCTTTAGTTGGACTGCAAATTCATCCTCTGTAACGGGAGTAAGTAATGGTTCAGGAGACCAAATCTCTGCAACACTGATCAATACTTCAGCAGTAGTACAAACCGTAATATATACTGTAACGCCAATAGCCGAAACAGGTGATTGTTCTGGAATCCCTTTTACAATTACTGTTCAAGTGCCCGTATGTATAGATATATCAATCGATAAAATAGCTGATAAAAGTGTTGTTTCCGCAGTCGGGGATAAAATAACCTATACCATAACCGTACATAATAATGGAAATGCTAACCATACACAAGTACAGGTTAATGATGAAATGTTTGGCGGATTATTAAATCAGCCAGTAGGCGATAATGGTAATGGGATTTTAGAAAAAGGTGAATCATGGGTATATAAACGGATACATTCGATTACGCAAAATGAACTCGATAATAAGGGGATTCCGGAAATAGGAACAGGAAAAATTATAAATACGGCGACTGTAAAATCATTGGAACATCCATCTCAAAAAGAGGCAACGGTAGAGATTGAACTGCAAAATAACCCATCAATAACCCTTGTTAAAACAGGAAGATTGGATAGAGATTTTAATACAGTAACCTATACATTTAAAATAAAAAATACCGGAAATGTTACGCTGAATAATCTTGTTTTAAAGGATTTGAAAATTACAGATCCAATCCAATTGAAACAAACTACACTTGCACCAGGAGCTTCAATTACTGAAACTATAAAGTACAGCTTTACAGAAGAAGAAAGAATTGCAGGAACAACAACCAATACAGCTACTATTACTGGTTTTACCGTACCGGGTATTGAGGTTTCTGATATCTCAGGAACTACAGAGTTTAACGATGATCCAACAGATGTAAGCCTAATAAGATATCCAATTGCAGTGGATGATTATGGCAAGACAAAAGCTGAAGAAGAAGTGATTATAGCAATAGTGAGCAACGATCGCCCTGCAATGTTCCCTTTAGATACTGAATCTGTAGAGTTGCTTAGTCAACCATCTAATGGAAGAATTATGGTTGGAAAGGATGGGAAAGTAAGCTATATGCCTAATAAAGGTTTCTTTGGCACAGATAAGTTCACGTATAAAATTAATGATATGAACGTGCTTCCATCAAACTCTGCAGAAGTAAGAATTGATGTAGCTCCACCACCACTTGAAATCCCAAATACATTTACTCCTAATGGCGACGGTAAAAACGATACGTTCTTAATAAAAGGAATGGAAAGCTATGATGGCGTAAGTCTTTTCGTTTACAATCGCTGGGGTGATGAGGTATATAGAAACCACAATTATAAAAATGAATGGGATGGAAATGGTCTTAATGACGGTACGTATTTCTATGTATTGAAATTGAGAAAAGGAAAGACAGAAAGTACGAGCCGAAGCTGGGTATTAATAAAGAGATAATGGGGATGGAGGTAAAGATAAAGATGATAAAGAGTGTGAAATGTATAATCGTTTTCCTATTTCTGCATCTTTTATTTTCTGGTAAATCTGTTGCTCAACAAAATATTCAGTTTACTCAATATGTTTTCAATAGCTTAAGTATAAATCCGGCATACGCAGGGTATAAAGAAGAATGGTTTGTACAAATGGCATTGCGCTCCCAATGGATGGAAGTAGAGGGAGCACCAAAAACAGGGGCTATTTCTATTGATGGTATATTGGACCCGAGAGATAGAAAAATGGGACTTGGTTTTCAGGTTACTTCTGATAAAATAGGCCCTCAGTTTACTACTTCTGTTACCGGGAATTACGCATACAGGCTACAGCTTAATGGAGACGATACACAGCGGCTAAGCTTTGGAATAGGCGTAGGGGTGGTACAATATAACCTGAGCGGACAAATGTTAAATACTTCGGAAGGTGGCGATCAGGCCCTGGCATTAGATGATGATACACGTTTAAAACCTGACCTGCGATTGGGAGTATATTATAATTCCGACTACTGGTATGTAGGCTTGTCAGTGCTTGATGCTTTTACTAATTCCAAGGTTACTAACATTACCAGTTCGGCAGCATTTAATATTTCCAGAAGCAGGCATGCCTATTTCATTGCAGGTAGCTTAATCAACATTTCTCCTGAAATGAGGGTTAGACCAAGTATCATGATTAAAGAGGATTTTAGAGGGCCAACAAGCTTAGACATGAATGTAATGACCATCTTTAATGATAAACTATGGCTTGGAGGTTCTTATAGAACAGGATTGGGATTGTGGAAAGAGGGGTTAAACGATCTTCATTTGAGTAAACAAAACTCTCTATCAGGAATTGTGCAGGTTTTTGTAAATGAGCGTTTCCGGATCGGCTATTCGTACGATTATGTAACGAGTAAATTGGGAAGCAACCAAAATGGATCTCATGAATTAACAATGGGCTTCACTTTCGGTCGTGTACCCAGATCATTTATTTGTCCGCGAGTATTCTAAATCAATTAGACTCACGTATTCTATATTTAATATTTCTTCATCAGGCTTATGGAAAGCCCAACAAATTAGCATCACACTATAAATAAGCATCAAGTTCTCCTTATAGAGTTCTCAGAGGCTGAATCAATGGTATAATGTTTAATCTAAAACTTAAAAGCAATGTTGGGTTCAAAAATCGATTTATTTGGCAATGAATGGCTTGATGTAGTATTTGATCAGAAAAATAAAAATTATGGAGCTTATGCGCTACGTAGGGAGAGCTCATTAAATTCGACCAGGGCTTTGTTTATAGCCGGGACACTGTTTATCCTCCTTTTCCTATCTCCAAAAATCGTTCATCTGATTAAAGGAAATAGTACGATAGAAACTATGCCTGATCGGCTTACAGAAGTAAAGGTACAGTCACCACCACCGGTAAATCCGGAAATGCCACCACCGGCAGCAGTTGAGCCACCAGCTGCAAAAGAAAATCAGGTTAAATTTCCTCCACCAATAGTTGTAGATGATAAAAATGTAAATGACGTAGAGCCTGTGCAGATTGCTGATCTGGCAAAAGCTAATCCCGGACAGAAAACGATAGAGGGAATGGATGATGGTGCATTGGTAGTGATCAGTACACCTGGTGATGGACCTAAAAATGCTAATGTGGTAGAAGATAATAATAGTGTATATGTTTTTGAAGCATTAGAAGTACAGCCGACCTTTCCCGGAGGTATGGATAAGTTTTATAGTTACCTGGCTAAAGCAATAAGGTATCCGACAATAGCGCAGGAACAGGGTATACAAGGGAAAGTGTTCTTGTCTTTCATCATTGAAAAGAACGGTTCACTTACTGATATCAAAGTAGAAAGAAAGCTAGGTTATGGAACTGATGAGGAAGCTGTTAGGGTATTAAAAGCTAGTCCAAGATGGATACCAGGTATACAGAATGGAAAGTTTGTTCGTGTGAAATATAATATTCCAATCAGCTTTGCTATGGGGCAATAAGTTAAATCACTATAATAAGCCTTTAAAACGGGTTCTGAATGACCTGGGGTCATAGCGACTCATAGGAGGGTCATAGGAGACTCATACAAGACTCATACAAGTAGTAATTCTTAGTCGAGTATATGTCTGTTTGTCAGTTAGTTGTATGCTTGTTTTATGGGGAGTTAAGCAGGTTGTGTTAATGATTTTTAACACAACCTGTTGTTTTATTTTATCCGAAGAACATATAACACAAACCAATTGCTGTACATACTCCAACCAGATCGGCCAGTAACATCGCACCAATTGCATATCGTGTGTTTTTAATATTTACAGCACCGAAATATACCGCAATTACGTAAAAAGTAGTATCAGATGAACCTTGAAGGATACTTGATAATCTGCCTGCAAATGAATCGGCACCATGTGTAGTAATTGTATCGACCATCATCCCACGGGCACCACCACCACTTAAAGGTCTGATTAATGCAGTTGGAATACCATCAATAAATCTTGAATCGGCACCCAAATACACACAAACACTTTTCAAGGCGTCAATAATAATATCAAATGTGCCACTGGTGCGCAATAAGCTAATGGCAATTAACATCCCTACCAAATAGGGGATAATTCTTATAGCTGTATCAAAACCACCTTTTGCACCATCAATAAATGCATCGAAGACATCAATTTTCTTGTAAACACCACCCAACACAATTAGTAAAAAGATCAATAACAATAAACCATTACTCAATATGCCAGAAAAAGATTGAAGTTCGTGCGTGTTTAAGGTAACCAGATACAATACTAAAGCACCAATAACCGCCGAAATACCTAATACCCAGCTTAAAATGGCTGGTTGAAAGATATTGATCTTCTGTTTAAAAGAAACAATAAACATGGCGGCCATAGTGGCCACAAATGTTGTAATCATACAAGGAATAAAAATCTCTGTAGGATTAGTTGAGTTTAAAGAAGCCCGTATGGCAATAATACTTACAGGAATAAGTGTAAGTCCCGAAGCGTGTAGACATAAGAACATAACCTGTGCATTGGATGCAGTGTCCTTGCTAGGGTTAAGTTCCTGCAGACTCTCCATCGCCTTTAAACCGAAAGGAGTGGCTGCATTATCTAACCCCAATAGGTTTGCTGAAAAATTCATCACCATGTGTCCAGTTGCAGGATGCCCTTTAGGAACATCAGGAAACAATTTGGAAAAGAATGGGCCAATGATGCGCGACAATAGTCTGATGCCTCCAGCGCGTTCAGCAATACTCATAAAGCCCATAAATAAGGCCATAATACCAATCAGCTTTAAACAAATGTTTACTGCAGTCCAGCAGGTTTCAATTACCCCGTCAAGTTTTAATGGATTGGTAGGATCATCAGCTTTGCCAATAATCATCCAGTTAAAGATCTCACTTTGACCAAAAAAGAAACACTTTATACCCGCTACCACAATGGCAACAATAATAAAGGCAGACCAGATTCTACTTAATGCCATTAAACATGATTTAGTTAAGGCCT
>JBEBUV010000153.1:0-6274 GCA_040393085.1 Pedobacter hiemivivus
AAATCAAAAGTATCATCCTTGATCTGAAAAGCAATTCCTACCTTTTCGCCAAACAACCTCATTTTCTCTACCGTTTCTTCGTCAGCACCAGCCGAAGCAGCACCACAAGCACAGCAAGATGCAATCAACGAAGCCGTTTTTTGTCTGATAACATCAAAGTAAAGCTCTTCACTGATATCCATCCGCCTTACCTTTTCAATTTGCAGCAATTCGCCCTCACTCATTTGCTTTACAGCTTCAGAAACAATTTGCAACAAGCGAAATTCAGAATTATTCACAGAAAGAAGTAAGCCTTTAGCTAATAAATAATCACCTACTAAAACTGCAATCTTATTTTTCCATAAAGCATTGATAGAAAAAAAACCGCGCCTTTCGTAAGCATTGTCTACCACATCATCATGTACAAGTGTAGCTGTGTGCAATAGTTCTACCAATGCAGCACCCCTATGGGTCGACTCAATAATGCCGCCACATAACTTCGCAGCAAAAAAAACGAACATTGGTCTGATCTGTTTCCCCTTACGCTTTACAATGTAATGAGTAATCCTGTCCAATAATGGCGCATCACTATGCATAGACGCTTTGAACTTCTCTTCAAATACTTCTATCTCTGCAGCTATAGGCAGCTTTATCTGATTTATCCCTGGCATTTTTATATTTAGGCTTTCATCGCTTTAGATGGACAGGAAAAATCAGTCCGTTTTAAACTTGTATTTTTTATGGCTCCATAGCCCCCGGCAATATCAATTACATTTTCAACTCCTCTGGCTTTAAGAATAGACGCCGCAATCATAGAACGATAACCACCAGCACAATGAACATAGTAAGTCCCCTCATGATCTATTTCATTTGTCCAGTCATTAATATAATCTAGTGGACGGGTCAAAGTCATTTCCAAATGTTCGGCTTCATATTCACCAGGCTTTCTTACATCAAGTGCTCTAATTGTCTCATCTGCATTGGCTATTTGCTCAAACTCAGCAGCAGATATTGAATGAATACTATCCGCTTCTTTCCCTGCCTTTTGCCACGCTTCAATTCCACCCTCCAGATAGCCTATAGTATTATCATAACCCACTCTTGCCAAACGTGTAATCGCTTCCTCTTCTTTTCCAGCTTCAACAACCAATAGTAAAGGTTGTTTCAAATCGGTAATCAAAGCACCAACCCATGGGGCAAATTGCCCGTTCAGACCAATATTCACGGAAGAAGGTACAAAAGCTTTCGCGAATGACTGAGGATCACGCGTATCCAAAATCAAAGCGCCTGTTAAATTCGCCATTGCTTCAAATTCTGTCGGTGTTAATGGTTTAAGTCCTTTCTCAAAAACATCATCCACACTTTCATAACCATATTTATTCATCGCTGCATTCTTGGCAAAATACTGCGGGGGAGGTAAAATACCATCCGTTACTTCTTTTATAAATTGTTCTTTTGAAGTGGCTTTAAGTGCATAATTAACTTGCTTCTGATTACCAAGGGTATCAAAAGTTTCTTTACTCATACTTTTGCCACAGGCAGAACCTGCTCCATGTGCAGGATAAACTAATATATCATCAGGTAAACCCATGATTTTGCTATGCAAAGAATCATATAGTGTACCTGCCATCTCTTCAACAGTCTGATCACCTTGCTGTGCAAGATCCGGCCGGCCAACATCACCTATAAATAAGGTATCACCACTAAAAATACAATAGGCTTTTCCATCCTTATCTGTCAAAAGATAGGTAGTAGATTCTGGTGTATGCCCAGGAGTATGTAATGCCGTAATGGTCAGCTCTCCGATTTTAAATTGTTCGCCATCTGTAGCGATATGCGATTTAAAAGAAGTTTTAGCAGTTGGCCCATAAATAATTTTCGCGCCTGATTTCTCTGCCAGATCAATATGTCCAGAAACAAAATCAGCATGAAAATGCGTTTCAAAAATATACTTGATTACCGCATTGTCTTTCTTAGCTTTCTTAAGATAAGGCTCAACCTCACGTAAAGGATCAATAATCGCTGCTTCTCCATTACTTTCAACATAATAAGCAGCCTCAGCTAAACATCCCGTATAAATTTGCTCTATCTTCATTAGTCTTTCTTATTGAATCCCAAATTTAAGATTATAAACCCTGTGCAAAAAACAATTGCATAAGTTTTACTTTAAGCGGTCAATTCTCCCCGAAGCGATTGCTCCATTAATCTAGCAACTTCAGTACAACTGTGCCCCTGAGCCATTAAATACATTAATTTTGTAATGGTAGCCTCAAAGGTCATATCATAACCACTAACCACACCCATTTGCTGCAAATCTTTGCTGGTTTCATATTTACCAAGCTCTACTGTACCACGTTGACACTGCGAAATATCAACAATAATTTTACCACTACCTATCGCTTCCCTTAAGCAGTTGATAAACCATGGAGCGGTTGTAGTGTTTCCTGAACCAAAAGTTTCCAGCACAATAGCATCAACTGGCGAATGTGTAATTGCCATCACCGCCTGTTGCGAAATACCTGGATACATTTTCAACACTCCTATATTAGAATTAAAATCCAACAACACTTCCAACTCCTTTTCAGGCTGAGGTAAAATATAGTTTTTGAAAAAGTTTAAATGTACACCCGCTTCTGCCAATATGGGGTAATTTGGAGAACGGAATGCTTCAAACTTTTCCGAATTGTATTTAATAGAACGATTACCTCTAAATAACTGTGAGTCGAAATAGATACAAACCTCAGGAACTTTGGCCTTACCATGCAGCTTTGTCGCTGCAATTTCAAGAGCTGTAATCAAGTTCTCCTTAGCATCAGTCCTAATCTCTCCAATAGGTAATTGTGAACCAGTCAAAATAACTGGTTTGCTAAGGTTTTGGAGCATAAAACTTAATGCAGAAGCTGTATATGCCATCGTATCCGAACCATGAAGAATCACAAAACCATCAAACTCACTGTACCTGGTATGAATCAGCTTTGCCAATTCCGCCCAGATAACAGGATGCATATTTGATGAATCCATAATCGGATCAAAAGAATGCACTTCCAATTCATAATTCAACCTGGCCAATTCCGGCACATTCTGCTGTATCTGCTTAAAATTAAAAGGAATTAAGGCGCCAGTATCGGTATCATTTACCATACCTATAGTTCCACCGGTGTATATGATGAGTATTTTGGTCATTGTTAAATATTAAAAATGCTAACAGAATTTGCAGTAGTCACAGAAGCAATTTCCTCTATACTAGTTTCATAAATTTCGGCAAGTCGTTGCGCAATATGCACCAAATAACTGCTTTCATTTGGTTTACCCCGATAAGGCACTGGCGCCAGATAAGGTGAATCTGTTTCCAAAACAATATTAGCCAAAGGCACATGTTTCAAAACCTCATCTAAACCAGAGTTTTTATAGGTTACTACCCCACCTATTCCTAAATAAAAACCAAGCTCAATTGCCTTATTTGCCTGTTCAAGGTTTCCGGTAAAGCAATGTAAAATCCCTCTTAACTGCTCATCCTTTTCTGCTTCTAATATTTCAAAGATCTCATCAAAGGCTTCCCTGCAATGAATAACAATTGGAAGATCGAGATCTTTAGCCCATTTAATCTGCTCCTTAAAAGCTGTCTGCTGAAAAGCAAGTGTGCTTTTATCCCAATGAAGGTCTATACCAATCTCCCCGATCGCATAAATCTCCCTGTCAACCATACTTTGGCATATTTCATCCAAAATTTCTTCATAATTTTCCTTTACATCACAAGGATGTAAGCCTATCATTGCAAAGCAGTTTTTAGGATATTTCTTTACCAAACCATCAATCATAGCGATTGATGCGACATCAACATTAGGCAGAAACAAGCGCTCAACTTTGTTGTCAAGACAACGTTGCATGAGCTGATCTAGTTTCTCCTCGTCCGTTTCATAATACAAATGGGTATGGGTGTCTGTAAAAAGCATTGGCGAAGTTAACAAAAACCATCGGAGCTATACAAATAAAAAACCCGGTATGCTTATGCGTACCGGGTTTTTCTATATTCTACCCTAAATTGGGTAATAATTATAATATTCTAGTGGCTTACTGGAGGAGCGGGCGCGATTGTAGCACCTGCCTGACCAGCAGCTGGTTTTTTAATGTCAGATAACTCTACTTCAAATACAAGCGGAGAGAAAGGACTGATACCACCTTGAGGCATACCACCTTCACCATAAGCAAGGCTTGAAGGAATGATTAAAGTGATTTTTCCACCTTTACCGATTAACTGTAAACCTTCATCAAATCCAGGGATTGCTCTTCCTAAAGTAATTGGACGAGGGCCATATTGAGCCATTTCATTGAATTTACCTGATTCTTTAGCAATTTTCATATCACTAGTATCGAAGATATTATCTTTACCGTCAGATTTTTTAGTTGTTAATTTACCAGTATAGTTAACCATCATAGTATCACCTAAAGCAGGTTTTACAGCGTCACCAGGTTTGCTGATTACGTATTGTAAACCCGATGCAGTAGTCGTAGTTTTTAAGTTATTATCTGCAATATATTTTTTGATTTTACCCGCTTCAGACTCTTTCTTTTTGTCCATAGTGGTTTTGTAATCTTTTTCAAAGAAATCTCTTGCTTTATTCTGGAAAGTAGAATCTGCTTCATTAGCACCTTTTGCCAATACTTTCTCTACTTTAATAGTAAATACAATGTATTTATCTTTTGTACCTGCTGGCTTTGGCTGACCTGAATGAGCCGCCATAGTATCAAGATCCAACTTAAATGTAGCGCTATCACCTTCTCCAAACAATGTTAATACATCATTCATATCACCTGCATACATTTTCTTAGCAACAGGAAATACTTGAGGCTGCTCCATATCCCATGTATTAAACATCACAGAATCTCTTTCGTTTTTCTGGATAAAGTTCAATTTCACAATATCACCCTCTTTAATTTTGGCACCTCCACCATCTTTATGAACGATGTATGACAGGCCTCCCGGACCTTTTTTATAGTTGTTACAAGCAGCTAACCCAAGTGTTGCTGCGAAAAGAATTAAGATACCTTTCTTCATGTGTTCTTTAAAATTATACTTTTTATATGTTTATTTTTATGGTTAAAAGCTACATCTTACTGTAGCAATTGGTTTTTATATTCTGTCAAAAGTGCTTTAAAATCCTGCACCGTATCCTCTAAATTCTTTTCAGAAACGCCTCCAGCGGCGTTTCTATGCCCACCTCCGTTAAAGTATTTCTTACAAATCTCATTCGCAGGAAAATCTCCTGTGGAGCGCAAAGATAATTTAACTTTATCAGTTCTTTCAATAATAAATGCAGCCAATTTAATACCATTAACTGACAATGCATAATTTACAATTCCCTCCGTATCACCAGTCATAATATCATATTCTTTCAGCTCCTCTTTTGTTACCTTAATAATAGCGGTATTAAACTCTCTGAGCACCTCCAGTTTTTCACTTAAACAGTGACCTAAGAAACGTAAACGGTTTTCTGTAGCATTATCGTATACCAATTGATGAATTCTCCAATGTTCTGCACCAAGATCTATTAAATCTGCAGCGATACGATAAACAGCAGCATTTGCAGACTCGAATCTAAAAGATCCTGAATCAGTCATGATGCCTGTATATAAACAAGTAGCAATATCCTTATTCATCATTGCCCCATCCTCTAATTCATTTACAATAAACTCATACACCAATTGAGCTGCAGCGCAAGCATTAATACTCCAGTGACGATAGTCATCAAAATCCTCAGGATCCAAATGATGATCTATCATAATCTTATAAGCATCTGATGCCCTAACCAATTCACCAAGCTCATTGATCCGACTTAGCGTATTAAAATCAAGGCAAAAAATGAGTGAGGCTTCCGCTACCAACTTTGCCGAACGCTCCTGTTCATCCGAATAAATAATCACATCGGCATTATTAGGTAGCCAATGCAAGAAGTAAGGATAATCTGTAGGAGTAATCACTTTGACATGATGCCCTTGCTGAATCAGATAAGCATACAAACCTAAAGATGAACCCATTGCATCACCATCAGGTTTATGATGGGTAGTAATTACAATTTTCTGTGGCGTAGCCAGTAATGATTTTATTTCTGAAATTGATAGCATAACTTTCGCAGCAAAGCTAATAATTTAATGATAATTGCAGCCAATAATATTTCTACCTCTTTTATCATAATTTTGAAGGTAATAAATCAGTGCTTTAATATTAACAGTATAAAATGTAATTTTGCAAAAAATTAAAAATCAAGATGAGTACAAACAGAACATTTACCATGAT
>JBEBUV010000154.1:0-6191 GCA_040393085.1 Pedobacter hiemivivus
GATTTAGCTTTTATCTCAATCTGTGAAGCCCTAACTTTTACTATTGCAAACTCTGCCGCAACAAAAAAACCGTTAAGGGCTACCAGGAAAAAGGTAAGAAATATTTTAAATGCTTCCATTTAGGATTTATTTCTAAACGTCTTGTCGTAAAGCTCTATGCTTTCTTGTATTACTTTGTGTGCATAACGTACACCTAGTAAATGTTCAATCGTTACCTGTTTTTCTTCTAATGCTTTGTAATCCTGAAAAAACTTCACAATCTCTTTCATAGTATGTGGAGGTAATTCAGCAAGGTCATTAATATAATTTACAGACATATCGTTTTTTGCCACAGCAATGATTTTATCATCTTGCTCACCATTATCAACCATATGCATTACACCAATAACTTTAGCTTCGATAATGGTCATAGGATAAACATCCACAGAACATAACACTAAAATATCAAGAGGGTCATTATCATCACAATAAGTTTGTGGGATAAAGCCATAATTCGCAGGATACATCACTGAAGAAAATAGCACACGGTCTAATTTAATCAGATTTGAATCTTTGTCTATTTCGTATTTCGCTTTCGATCCTTTCGGGATTTCAATAATCGCATTAACAATCTCCGGCAAGTTGTCGCCTGGAGATACACTGTGCCATGGGTGATGGTCGTCTTTACTCATTTTTATTGTTCAGTATTTGATAATTCATCATTGCCATCTTTACCTACTCTCTTTTTCACAAATGCGAAGATTAACGGAATAGTAGTGATGACAACGAAACCTATAATTATATATAATAAATAATCGTTAATCTCTTTTTCAAATCTCTTGCCAAGAAAATAACCTAGCAAAGTTAAGGATGCTATCCAAATAATTGCTCCTGCTAAGTTATATAAAGCAAATCTTTTAAAATCTAATTTTACTACACCAGCAAATATCGGTGCAAATGTTCTTACTATCGGTACAAATCTCCCCATAATCAGGGCAAAAGCACCCTGTTTATTGTAATATTCCTCTGCAGCTTTTAAATAACGATGCTTAAAGAAAAAAGACTCCTTTCGTTGATACAGCACTGGCCCCGTCTTTCGACCAAACCAATAACCTACAAAATTACCCAAAACTGCTGAAACAAAAAGGCCTAATATCAAAACCCAAATATTTACATCCAGTTTCCCTGTAGCAACAAACATTCCGGCTAGAAACAATAGATAATCTCCTGGAAGGAAGAAGCCAAAAAACAAACCCGTCTCGGCAAATATGACGAACATTACAACGTAAAAACCACCCTCTTTAAGTAATTTTTCGGGATCAATAAATTGCTGTAATGAGTTCCAGAAATCGTGCATATTTCAATTATTCGTAAAACTACAAATAATAATCTATAGATAAGCCTATATCAAATTTAAAATTACTGACGGATATACCCCTAAAATGATAGTAATCAATACCGATAATACAAGTACAAATTGATATTGTACAGGAGTTTGAAGCTCCGTATCATTACCCTCTTTGAAATACATGGCCACAATAACTCTAAAATAATAATAAAACCCAACCAGCGCATTTAAAATTGCAAAGGCTACCAAATATACGTGGTAATTGGTCATCACATTTACAAACATTAAGTACTTTCCAATAAATCCTGCCGTTAATGGTATTCCCGCCAATGACAACATAGCAATAGTAAGCACCAACGCAGTTAATGGATTACGCTTAGCTAAACCATTAAAACTATTGAAACTATCATCTCCGGTCTTCTGTTTAACCATAATCAATACCGCAAAAGCAATGATACTCGCAAAAGTATAAGCTGCAACATAAACTAAAACGTTGTTTGATGAACTTGCGGTTAAAGTCACAAGCGAGAATAAAAGATAACCAGCATGTGACACACTTGAATAAGCCAGCATTCTTTTAAAGCTCTTCTGGAATAATGCCGTTACGTTACCAATAAATAAGGTTAAACATACAATACCCATTAATGGTGGAAGCCAGAAATCATGTAAAGGTGCAAATGAACCTGCAAAAAGACGTAAGAATGCAGCAAAGCCGGCTACTTTTACTACGGTCGACATAAACGCCATGATCAAAGTAGGTGATCCCTCATATACATCCGGAACCCAGAAATGAAATGGAGCTGCACCAATCTTAAAGCACATACCAATCAATAACAATATGATCCCAGGATAAAATAATGGAGAAACAGCCTTGTAATTTCCAACCAAATATTGATTAATCACTCCAAGATCGAATGATCCTGTAGCACCATAAATTAAAGCTATCCCAAATAACAGGAAACCTGTTGAAAAAGCACCCATTAAAAAGTACTTCAGTGAAGCCTCATTTGAAGCAAAATTGGTCTTTCTGATACCTGCTAAAATATACAAGCTGACAGACATAATTTCCAGTCCTATAAACAACATCGACAAGTTATTATAGGAAACCATAATCACGATTCCTGCCAGAGCAAAAAGTATTAATGTAAAGTATTCAGCTATATTCTCGCTGTTTTCCGCAAAATAATTCTGTGTAAGCAGAAATATAAATAAAGTCCCTAAAACTGTAAGTCCAGTAAAAGCCAATGCAAAATTATCCATCTGCATCATCCCAAAATAGGTTTGATTGGTATCCCAGGCAGCAACAACAAATGCCAATGAAGTAACTAAACCAAGCAAAGTAAGAGGTAATAACGCTTTTTTAGCTTTAAACAAACCTGCATAAAGCACCACCAAAGCTGTAACAGTTATTGTTATAATGATATTCATTTCCTTAGTTTACCGATGTTAATTTTTGTGTTACCTGTTCTATTAAATGTTGTACTGATGCTTCCGATAGCTCTAAAATTGGTTTAGGATAAACACCCAATCCAATTACCAGCGCACAGATGATGTATAATACAACCTGCTCCGATCCTTTAATGTCTGTGAATTTAGCAGTGAGCTCATTGGTTTTTCCCAACATCACATTCTGATACATTCTAAGTAAATAAACTGCACTCAAAATGATGGTTAAACCTGCAAATATGGCTGCCCATAAGCTATACTGATAAACACCCAATAGTAAAAGGAACTCTCCTATAAAACCGTTCATTCCAGGTAAGCCTACAGCTCCCAAAATGATGATTAAAAATACAATAGCCAATTTAGGGGCTTGCTTCGCAATTCCGCCTAATTCTGCAATTTTTCGGGTATTTGTACGACTGGCAATAATGTCAATCACAAAGAATAATCCAATAACGTTTATACCGTGACCCAACATTTGGATCATAGCACCCTGCATACCTTGTACATTCAATACAAACACACCTGCAGAGATTAAACCTACGTGACCGATTGAAGAATAAGCGATCAATCTTTTAGCATCTTTCTGCATAAAAGCAATGATCGAAGCATAAACAATACCGATGATAGACAAAATGATAGCCAATGGCCCCCAATCTTGAACACCAGCCGGTACAATAGGTAATAACCACCTGATTACTCCATAAATACCCATTTTAAGCATAATACCTGAAAGCAACATCGTTCCTGCAGCCGGAGCTTCAGTATAGGTATCTGGCTGCCAGGTATGGAAAGGAAATACCGGCATCTTAATCGCAAAAGCAACAAAGAAAGCCCAGAATATCCATGCCTGTTGTGTACTATCTAAACTCAGGTTATAAAAAGCCTGTATGTCAAAGTTATTTGAAGGATTCTGTAAGTAAAGATAAATGATGCCCAAAAGCATAAACAAAGATCCTGCAATGGTGTAAACGAAAAACTTCATGTTCACCTTAATGCGGTCTTTTCCACCCCAAACTGCACAGATGAAGTAAATCGGAATCAATGCCGCTTCCCATCCTATGTAAAATAAGAAAGCATCCATTGCTGTAAACACCACCAATAGACCAGCTTGCATAAACAAGATCAATGCGAAAAAAGCATTAGGCTTGTTGTATTGATGCTGATAAGCAGTCAGGATAATCAATGGCGTAAGCACATTGGTTAACAATATGGTGATCAAACTGATTCCATCCACACCTGCATGGAAGCTAATTCCAAGGTCTTTTATCCATGGATAATTCACCACAAATTGTGTGCTTGCATCTGGCGTAAAATTACATACCATAGCTAAGGCTAGGCCTAAAGAAGCTATTGCCGATACCAATGCGACATGTTTTGCTGCATTTCCTGAGAATGCGGTAACCATGGCACCAAGCAATGGTAAGAATATAAGAAGTATTAAAAGTTGTTCCATTATCTTTTCTTGAACGATCTTTTATAGAGATAAATAAGTATACAATAACAATGAGATGATACCTATCACCATCATAAAAATATAAGAACCAACATTTCCTGTTTGTAGTAAACGTAAGCCCTTGCTCGCCTCATTTGTAGTCCAACCTAAACCATTTATAATACCATCCACAATTTTATTGTCAACAATTTTATAAAAGAATACTGAAATCGCATCTAAAGGTTTTCTAATGATAGCATCATAAATCTCATCAACATAAAACTTGTTATAAGAAAGGTTAGTCAATGCCGAACGTTTCGCTCCATCTGATACAGGAATATAATTCTGTTTGATGTATTTTCCATAAGCAAAACCAATGGCGATTAATACACCAACTACAGAAACTGTCATCAACACATATTCTGTTGCATGATCCGGAGCCTCTCCTACATGTTTAATCACCGGAGATAACCAGGTCGATAACCAATGACTACCACCTAATGCCTCTGGTATACCAATAACACCACCAATAGCAGATAAAACTGCTAAAACAATTAATGGTATGGTCATAGACTTTGGTGACTCATGGATTTTCTCCTCGGCATGGTGCGTACCACGATACTTTCCGTAAAAAGTAAGAAACAACATTCTGAACATATAGAAAGCCGTTAAGAATGCAGTAAATACCGCAACTCCCCACATTAATTTATCATGCATATAAACATGAGCAAGAATCTCATCTTTCGAGAAGAAGCCAGAGAATGGAGGTAAACCAGCAATAGCAATTGTCCCAATTAACATAGTAATAAATGTTACTGGTAATTTCTTACGTAGTCCACCCATATGACGCATATCCTGCTCATGATGTAAAGCATGAATTACAGAACCTGCACATAAGAACAATAAGGCTTTAAAGAAAGCGTGAGTAATTACGTGGAAGAAAGCACCATCATAAGCACCAACACCCAAACCGAGGAACATATATCCTAATTGAGATACGGTTGAATAAGCCAATACCTTTTTAATATCATTTTGTGTTAAAGCGACAATTGCTCCAAATACAGCAGTAGCTAAACCAACAATTGCAATCACATGTTGAATAAATGGAGCCAGATCAAAGATCAGGTTCGATCTTGCAATCATATAAATACCTGCTGTAACCATGGTAGCAGCATGAATCAAAGCCGAAACCGGAGTCGGACCAGCCATCGCATCAGGCAACCAGGTAAACAATGGCAACTGTGCAGATTTACCACAGGCACCAATAAATAAAAATAAAGCGATTAGTGCAATAGTACCATCACCTGGCAACATGTTAGCAGCTTGTGGGAATATCTTACCAAACTCCACACTTCCAAAAGTGGTGAAGATCAGGAATACACCTAATAAAAAGCCTAAATCACCAATACGGTTCATGATAAATGCCTTTTTTGCTGCAGATGCATAACTACTGTTAGTATACCAGAAGCCGATCAGTAAATAAGAACAAAGTCCTACACCCTCCCAGCCAATAAACATTACAATATAGTTAGATCCTAAAACCAATAGTAACATAAAGAAGATAAACAGATTCAGGTAGGCAAAATACTTACCAAAACCCTCATCATTCTGCATGTAACCGATAGAATAAATATGGATCAAAAAGCCAATTCCTGTAATAATCAACAGCATTAATGAACTTAATGGGTCAACCAAAAATGACAAAGGAATATGCAGAGAACCTGCGCTGATCCAATCAAAAAGAAATATCTCGTGCGATTTATTCGCATCTGCACCCAGTTCAAAAAATATCCCAAGGCTTATGGCAAACGAAATGAATATAACGCTGCTCCCAATAAAACCGATCAGGTTTTTGGATAATGTGTTTCTTCCAAGGCCATTAATTATAAAACCCAACAGTGGAATCAACGGAACCAGCCAAACTAAATCTATTATCATCTTATATTCTTCTTAATAATTACCACTTAAGGCGATTCAACACATTAA
>JBEBUV010000155.1:0-6123 GCA_040393085.1 Pedobacter hiemivivus
GATGAAGCACATTGTATTTCGCAGTGGGGCTATGATTTCAGACCCCCTTATTTAAGAGTAAATGAGATTAGAGAAATCCATCCTGATGTTCCAGTATTAGCATTGACTGCTACTGCGACACGTTTTGTAAGGAATGATATTGTAGAGAAACTCCACTTTAAAGAACCTAATGTTTTTGTACAGAGCTTTGCGCGTAAGAATCTGAGTTATGTGGTTTTAGATGATGAAGATAAATACCGTAGACTCATCAAAATCCTTACTAATGTTAAGGGTAGTGGTTTGATATATGTTCGGAATAGGAGGGAGACAGCTGAAGTGGCTGCTTTTTTAAATAGGAATGGTATAGCTGCTGATTTTTACCATGCAGGGGTTGAAAAAGAAGAACGCTTTAAAAAACAGGAAGCCTGGAAAGTAAATAGGATCAGGGTAATGGTTGCTACCAATGCTTTTGGGATGGGGATAGATAAGCCTGATGTACGTTTTGTGGTACATTTAGACTTGCCGGATAGTCTGGAAGCTTATTATCAAGAAGCTGGAAGGGCTGGTAGAGATTTACAGAAATCTTATACTGTTCTTTTGGCTAATAAGTCGGACGAAGCATCATTAAAAGCTAAATATGCAGATAGCTTTCCTTCGGTTGAAGAGATCAAAAAAGTTTACCATTACCTGGGTAATTATTATCAACTGGCTTATGGCGCAGGAGAGGGCCTGACTTTTGGTTTTGATATAGCAGATTTTTGTAAGCGCTTTAATGTTGGCGTATTGAAAACTATGGCTGCATTGAAGTTTTTAGAGCACGATGGCTACCTGACATTATCAGAAAACATATTTTTACCATCAAGAGTATTGTTTTTAGTAGGAAGTGAAGATGTTTATCGTTTTCAGATAGAGAATGCTGGTTATGACTTTCTTATAAAAGCTATATTAAGGTCTTATGGAGGGAGTTTTGAGCAATATGTGAAAATTTCTGAGTCGGAAATTGCGGGCAAAATACGGTCTTCTTATACTGATGTGGTTCGTATGATTAATAATTTGCATGAGCAAGGATTATTGTCATATTTGCCACAATCTGATCAGCCTCAGCTGCAATATTTACGTCCTAGGTTAGATTTTAGTCACATGGATATTGATGTGAAATATATTGAGCAACGCAAGCAATTACAGACAGCACAGATTAAAGCAGTACTTGCATATGCTGGCAAAAAGGAATGCAGAAGTGTGCAGTTGCTGACTTACTTTGATGAACCTGGGTCTGAGAAATGCGGTATTTGTGATGTGTGCTTGGCTGAGAAAAAAGTAAGTGATGCCGATCAGTTGGAGGATAAGATTGACTTTGAGATTGTAACTCTTTTACAGACAGAAGCATATAGTTTGGATGATCTGGTCAATGCAATCGCTACAGGAACAGATAATGAACGTTTAGAGCGAATACGTGTATTATTAGATGCAGGAAAAATTAAAACAGATGGCAAAAATTATTACCTTTAATCTCATGAAGAACATATCCCTTATTGCTTTATTCATCCCGGTTTTATTGGCTGGTTGTGATAGCAAGTGTATTGAAGATTCTGGTATTCCGGTTAGCAGAGCACAAAAAGTTAAGAGTTTTGATAAAATCAAAGTTGAGGGGGCTTTAAAGCTGATCCTTACACAGGATAGTAGTTATGTTGTGCAGGTAGATGCTGATTCTAACATCATTAATTATGTTAAAGCTGATGTATCAGGTTCTGAACTGAAGTTGAAATTGGATGCTGGACGTTATTGTGGTACGGATTCAATAGTAGTTCGTGCGGGGATAGGTGAATTAAAAGATCTGTCGTTGGACGGTGCTGTTAAGGTTGTTGGCGAAGGTCTTATTTATGCCAATGATGTTAATCTTTCTTTTTCGGGGGCTTCTGATGTGGCTATGAATTTAAATGCAGCTAAGCTAACTACTAAGGTTGATGGTGTTGGTAGAATAGCACTTACGGGACAAGCTGGAGTGCATGATTTGAAGATTAAAGGGACAGCGAAAGTTGACGCTTTTGACTTTATTGTTGGGGTCTACAATATTGAGACTGATGGTACTGGTAAAGCTAATATTAATGTTTTGAACGAGTTAAAGGTTAAGACTTCTGGATCAAGCGAAATCTATTACAAAGGGAACCCTAGAAAGGTAGATGAGAAAAAATCTGGTGCTACCAAACTGGAGAAAGTAATTTAGCCTGATTGTTGTTTTTTAGCTACTTTAGCCGCCTTATTTAATACATGGAAAAAAACGACAAAAAGGTAATCAGGTCCTGGGCATTCTTTGATTGGGCCAATTCTGCTTATAATTTAGTTATCACTTCGACCATATTTCCCGCTTACTATACCATTATTACCACAACTGAAGCACACGGCGATCAGGTTTCCTTTTTTGGAAGAACATTTACCAATACTGCATTATCTAACTATACACTTTCTGTAGCTTATTTGATTATGGTGATTTTATTACCTTATCTGTCGTCAGTAGCAGATTATAGAGGTAATAAAAAAGTGTTTATGAAGTTTTTCACTTACATGGGTGGTATTGCGTGTATCGGTCTGTATTTTTTTAAGCTGGAAACACTCGAGATGGGAATCATTTGTTTTGGCTTAGCTGCCATGGGGTATGTTGGAGGGGTAACGTTTAATAATTCTTATCTTCCTGAAATTGCATCGCTAGACGAGCAGGATAGAGTTAGTGCGAAAGGTTTTGCCTACGGTTATATTGGAAGTGTATTGCTTCAACTGATCTGTTTTGTTTTTGTATTGAAACCTGAATGGTTTGGAATTTCAGACTCCTCTTTCCCTGCAAGACTGTCGTTTTTGCTGGTCGGTTTATGGTGGATTGGTTTTGCACAGATTCCTTTCCGGAAACTATTGTCTGGAAACCCTAATTATAAATCAATTAATAAGAAAGTGGTGCACAGTGGCTTTCAGGAACTTAGTAAGGTGTGGAAACAATTGAAACATTTATCTTTTTTAAAGGTATATCTGCTTGCTTTCTTTTTTTACTCTATGGGCGTACAGACTATTATGTTGGCTGCTGCCGGTTTTGGTGAAAAGACACTACATCTTGGAACGGAGAACCTTATAAAGGTGATTTTAATTATTCAGCTGGTAGCAATACTCGGGGCGATTATTATGTCGAAATTTGCCAGAAAAATTGGTAATGTAAACGTGTTGATTATTGTTGTAGTGGTTTGGGTTGCTACTTGTATCTGTGCTTATTTTGTTACTACTGCCAATCAATATTATGGCTTAGCGGCTGTAGTAGGATTAATTATGGGTGGTATTCAATCGTTATCGCGTTCTACCTATTCTAAGAGTTTGCCTACTGATACACCTGATACGGCCTCCTTTTTTAGCTTTTATGATGTTACAGAGAAGATGGCAATTGTGATCGGGTTATTCAGTTTCGCTTTGATTGAAGAGCTCACAGGAAGTATGCGTAATTCTATTATTGCTTTAGCATCGTTTTTTATCATAGGTTTGGTATTTTTGCTGGTGTTGAAAGGAGTTGAACGCAAATTAATTGTAAAGACGGTCGACTAAACCTAATATAAAACATTTTATATACTGATGAAGATAGAATTATTTGTGCCGTGTTTTGTAGATCAATTGTATCCTGAAACGGCATTTAATACCATTAAATTATTAGAGAAGTGCGGATGTGAGGTGTTTTATAATTCAGCTCAGACTTGCTGTGGACAACCGGCATATAATGCAGGTTATTGGGAGCAGGCTAAGGAAACAGGCACTAAGTTTTTAAACGACTTTTCGGAAACAGATTATATAGTAGCACCATCGGCATCCTGTGTTGGAATGGTAAAAACTGGATTCAATGATTTGTTTACAAATACCATAGTACATAATAAATGCAGGAATATACAAAGTAATATATTTGAACTTTCTGATTTTCTGATCAATGTATTGAAACGGGATTACTTTGGTGCTGAATTAGAGGGGAAAGCTGTTTACCATGATTCTTGTAGCGGTTTACGCGAATGTAAGATTAAAGAAGAACCAAGGCAGTTATTGTCTAAAGTTCACGGTTTGGAAATGGTTGAAATGAAAGATACTGATATGTGCTGCGGTTTCGGTGGTACTTTTGCGGTTAAATTCGATGCGATTTCTTCTGCGATGGCAGAGCAAAAAGTAAACAATGCATTAGAGCAGGGTGCTGAATATATGATTTCAACTGATCTATCTTGCCTGATGCATGTACAAGGTTATATCGATAAAAATAATATTCCTTTAAAAACCATGCATTTAGCTGATGTTTTAGCTAGTGGCTGGCTAGAAAGTACAGAATATTAAGTATCTTTGCACTTAATAAAAATCACTTTGTATGTGATTTCTTTTAATATTTTTATTTAATTTTTAAATCATAGTTGTAGATGATTAATATTACACTCCCTGACGGTTCCAGTCGTCAGTATGAAAAGGGCACAACTGCCCACCAAATTGCATTATCAATTTCCGAGGGCCTTGCCCGTAATGTTTTAGCTGCTGAAGTAAATGGTGAAATATGGGATTCATCAAGACCTATTGAAGCTGATGCTACTGTAAAGTTATTGACCTGGAATGACCAGGCTGGTAAAGCTACATTCTGGCATTCATCTGCACATATTATGGCAGAGGCATTAGAGATTTTGTATCCAGGAACTAAATTTGGTATTGGTCCGGCTATTGAAACCGGCTTTTACTATGATGTAGATTTTGGCGACAGAGAGTTCTCTTCGGATGATTTCAAGGCGATTGAGGCTAAGATTATCGAGTTAGCTAAACAAAAAGAAGTTTTTGAACGTAA
The DNA here is from genome assembly GCA_040393085.1 of Pedobacter hiemivivus. Classification (GTDB taxonomy): domain Bacteria; phylum Bacteroidota; class Bacteroidia; order Sphingobacteriales; family Sphingobacteriaceae; genus Pedobacter; species Pedobacter hiemivivus_A. The sequence continues at coordinate 4,817 of JBEBUV010000155.1, forward strand.
AGCTGTTTCTAAAGCAGATGCCATTGCTTATTTTGAAGAAAAAGGTGATGAATATAAATTAGACCTTTTAGAAGGTTTAGAAGATGGTAAGATCACTTTCTATACGCAAGGTGAGTTTACAGATCTTTGTCGCGGGCCACATATTCCTAATACAGGTTTTGTGAAAGCCGTAAAACTGATGAACGTTGCTGGTGCTTATTGGCGCGGTGATGAGACCAGAAAACAATTAACACGTATATATGGTGTTACTTTCCCTAAAGCGAGTGAGCTGACTGAGTACCTTCATATGATTGAAGAGGCTAAGAAAAGGGATCATCGTAAATTGGGTAAAGAATTGGAACTATTTGCTTTCTCTGAGAAAGTAGGTATGGGCTTACCATTGTGGTTACCTAAAGGAGCTGCTTTGCGTGAACGTCTGGTTCAGTTTTTAACTAAAGCACAAAGTAAGGCTGGATATGAGCAGGTGGTTACACCGCATATCGGTCATAAGAACTTATATATTACATCTGGCCATTATGAAAAATACGGTAAGGATGCATTCCAGCCGATAAAAACTCCACAGGAGGGGGAAGAGTTCTTCTTAAAACCGATGAACTGTCCGCATCACTGTGAGATTTATAAAGTTAAACCTCGTTCTTATAAGGACCTTCCTTTGCGTTTTGCAGAGTTTGGAACGGTATATCGTTATGAGCAGAGTGGTGAGTTACATGGGTTAACACGTGTTCGTGGCTTTACTCAGGATGATGCACACTTATTTTGCAGACCTGATCAGGTGAAAGATGAATTCAAAAAGGTAATTGATCTGGTACTATATGTTTTCAAATCATTAGGTTTTGATGATTATACAGCTCAGGTTTCCTTAAGAGATCCGGAGAACAAGACAAAGTACATTGGTAGTGATGAAAACTGGCATTTGGCAGAATCAGCAATTATAGAGGCTGCTGCTGAGAAAGGTTTACCCACAGTTGTAGAATATGGTGAGGCGGCTTTTTATGGCCCTAAACTGGATTTTATGGTTAAGGATGCTTTGGGTAGAAAATGGCAGTTGGGTACGATTCAGGTAGATTATAATTTGCCGGAGCGTTTTGAATTGGAATATACAGGTAGTGATAACTTAAAACACAGACCAGTAATGATTCACCGTGCTCCATTTGGATCATTGGAACGTTTTATTGCTGTTTTGATAGAGCATTGCGCGGGTAACTTCCCATTATGGCTATCTCCTGAACAATTTATTATTCTTCCGATCTCAGAAAAATATGAAGAATATGCAAAAAAAGTTTCAGAAGAACTAAATAATTCCGATA
>JBEBUV010000156.1:0-5733 GCA_040393085.1 Pedobacter hiemivivus
TGATGAACTTTTGTTGGAATATAGCTATTGATCTTTTTCTGAACCTTGTTCGTCATTTTATTTAGAATAGAGGGTTTTTGCATCATCTCTCTTTTCCAAAATTCAAGTTCAATTCTTATTTTTTCTTCATACTTCATAGCTAAACAAAACTACGAATGTTTTCATTAACACTATTAATATTCATATTAACCAGAAAATAAGAGGGTGCCCAAATTTTTCAGGCACCCTAGTTTAAATTGAATATGTGTTATACTTAAAAAGTATATCCTAATGATAAGGCAAAACCTTTGTTTTTGATTTTATCCTGATTTACATCATCCTTTAATGTTTTTTGGAAGTCCATCATATATCTGGCGTTCAGATTTATATTTGGAGTTAGACTATAACCCAAACCAACTGCACCACTAGCTAAAGATTTACTGAAGTTCTCTGTGTCAGTTGATTCTATCTGAGGATCGCTGTTCACTAAACCTGTTGATTTTTGAGATAGTAGAAATGATACCTGAGGACCTGCAAATACAGTCAATTCGGGAGTTGCTTTATAACCTATTAGTAATGGGATATCTAAGTAGTTTACCTTAGTATTAAATTCTCCTGTAGTTCCGCTAACTGTTTCCTTGATTTTAGCTCCTTTTTGAATATACATGATCTCTGGTAGGAAAGCGAAACCTCCACCCATCGGTAGATCTCCATAAATCCCTGCTTGAAAACCAACTTGTGAATCAGTTGAGTAATTTTGATCAAGTACCTGAAGTTTCCCCATGTTCATTAGGTTCGCACCAGCTCTGATACCAAATTTCATTTTATCATTTGCTGCTGATTGTGATGTTTGTGCACTTGCCTTAAAAGCTAAACTACTTGCAGTTAACCCAAGACCTATAATGAATAATTTTTTCATAATTTTCTATTTAAAATTCATGGGGTGTATTGTAATAACCATGCCAAAGAAGTGGAAAAGATTCAATATTGGTGATGTAGAATATGTTTTAATGTATTGATTTTCTTGTGTTTGCGTTTGTTTTTTGATAATAGATAAATCTCAAGGTATGACTGTTTTATGGCTGTATCAGATTTGAGACACTAGACTAATATAGAGGTGTTGTTTGATCTTTGAGTAAACAAATTGGACAAAAAAAAGCCTGTATCAGTTTTGCTGATACAGGCTCTCTTAAGTCTTTATGTTATAAATTATTTTTTATAAGCTTCGTTTAATCCAATGATTACTTCGCTTGTTACATCTAAGCTTTCGTCAGCAAATAAGATTGTACCGTTTCCTTTTGAATAACCTAATACCATTTTATAGCCTTTCTTTTTTGCATATTCTTTTAAGTAGTCTGCAACTTTATCATAAAGCTTTTCATTTTCTTCAGCTTGCTCATTTTGGATGGCCGAACCAGCATTTTGAGTATAAGTCTGTAATTCTTGTTGTTTACGGGCTAATCTTTCTTCTGTTGATGCTCTCTGATCTGCAGGTAGAGTGTTTGCTTGCTGTTGATATTGTGCAACTTCACGTTGAAATGCCTGAGTTTTAGAAGCCAGGTCGGTCTGTGCAGCTTTTGATTTAGCTTCCAGTTTGGTTTTAAGCTCTGTAAAGTAGTGGTATTTGGTTAATAATGAATCCGAGTTTACATAAACGATTTTTTCGCTGTTAGATACTGCTGTCGAATCTGTTTTTTTAACTGTAGCGCCTTTGTCATCCTTATTCTGGCATGAAGCCATAACTGAAACTATGGCTACTGCTGTAGCGATACCGCTTAATTTTAATGTTGCTTTCATTTAAATATAATTATCTTTTTTTGTCAAATGTCGCGTTCGTTATCTCTTTTATTAAGCTATTTTGCGCTCATTTAAATATCGTACGAGTTATCTTTTTCTGATAAATTTCAACAAATATAAAATTTCAAAACTAGTATCCTAAGGATTCTGATTTTTAGAAGCTTTTTAGGTGATTATTTGGTCAAATAGTTATCCACATTTGCGGTAAATTGACCATAATTGGTTAAATTTGAATCTTATTGTATTATAAAAAAATATGAGCGAAGAAAAAGATCCAAAGTCAAATTATTCGGCAGATAATATACAGGTATTAGAAGGTTTGGAAGCGGTGCGTAAGCGCCCTTCGATGTATATAGGCGATACCGGAGTTAAAGGTTTGCACCACCTTGTGTATGAGGTAGTAGATAACTCAATTGATGAAGCATTGGCAGGACATGCCGATTCTATTTATGTAACGATATTAAAAGACAACTCGATAAGGGTTGAAGATAACGGTCGTGGTATCCCTACTGGAATCATGCAAAAAGAGCAGAAATCAGCTCTTGAAATTGTAATGACTGTACTACACGCAGGTGGTAAATTTGATAAGGATACTTATAAAGTTTCTGGTGGTCTGCATGGTGTTGGTGTAAGTTGTGTGAACGCATTGTCTTTACATCTTAAAGCCGAAGTTCATCGTGAGGGGAAAGTTTGGGTACAGGAGTATGAAATGGGTAAGCCTCAATATGATGTTAAAATAGCTGGGGATACTGATAAAAGAGGAACGACAATTACTTTTACGCCGGATCCTACTATTTTTACACAGACGACTGAATATCGTTTTGATACTCTGGCCTCAAGGTTAAGAGAACTTTCTTTTCTTAATAAATCAATTAAACTTACTTTAACTGATGAGCGAGAACTGGATAGTAATGGAGAATTCTTAACTGAACTATTTCATTCTGAAGGTGGACTAAAAGAGTTTGTTAAATTCTTAGATGGTACTCGTCCATCATTGATTCCTGAACCTATTTATGTAGAGGGAATTAAAAATGGTATTCCAGTAGAATTAGCGATGCAGTATAATGATAGTTATTCTGAAAACGTTCATTCGTATGTGAATAACATTAATACTCATGAGGGTGGTACTCACATTGCAGGTTTTAGAAGAGGTTTAACCAGAACATTAAAAGCTTATGCTGATAAATCTGGCTTACTTAAAAATGTAAAGTTTGAGATTACAGGTGATGACTTTAGAGAAGGATTGACTGCTGTAATTTCTGTTAAAGTTCAGGAACCTCAGTTTGAGGGACAGACCAAAACCAAATTAGGTAACTCTGAGGTTATGGGAGCTGTGGATATTGCTGTAGGTGAAGCTTTAGGTATTTATCTTGAAGAATATCCTAAAGAAGCTAGAATGATCGTTAATAAGGTTATTCTAGCAGCAACTGCACGTGCAGCAGCACGTAAAGCACGTGAGATGGTTCAGCGTAAGAGTGTGATGGGCGGTTCTGGTTTACCAGGTAAACTGGCCGATTGTTCTGATACTGATCCGGAAAAATGCGAACTATACCTGGTGGAGGGAGACTCTGCTGGTGGTACAGCCAAGCAGGGACGTGATCGTAATTTTCAGGCAATTCTTCCGTTGAAAGGTAAAATCCTGAATGTGGAGAAAGCAATGGAACATAAGATCTATGAAAATGATGAGATCAAGAATATGTTTACGGCGCTGGGTGTAAGTATCGGAACGCCTGAAGATGATAAAGCATTGAACATAACTAAGCTTCGTTACCACAAGATTGTGATTATGACGGATGCGGACATCGATGGTTCTCACATTACAACATTGATTTTAACTTTCTTCTTCAGATATATGAAGGCACTTATAGAAGCCGGATATGTATATATCGCAGCACCACCTTTGTATCAGGTTAAGAAAGGTAAAGAATTTGAATATTGCTGGAATGATGTACAACGCGATGCCGCTGTACAACGTTTAAAAGGTGCAGGTAAAGAAGAAAGTGTTCATATCCAACGTTACAAAGGTTTGGGTGAGATGAATGCTGAACAACTTTGGGATACTACTTTGAATCCGGCTACACGTACTTTAATGCAGGCAACTATTGAAAACGCTGCTGAATGTGATCATACTTTCTCTATGTTAATGGGAGATGAGGTTGCGCCACGTAGAGAGTTTATCGAGAGGAATGCGAAGTATGCGAAAATTGATGCGTAGTAAAAAATAACGGGTAAAAATAACCGTTCTCTTCGAAGCCTGGCATCTTTTGCTGAAGGGCAAAAGCGCCTAAGGTCTTCTCTGAGAAGGTGATTTTTATTTCATAATTATAACAAAACAGGGCCGCTAATTAGCGGCCCTGTTTTGTTATAGGTATATTCTTTTGAGCGATGTTTTTGAGTTTAAGATACTTGTTATTTGTGTTATTGAAAGCTTGTTAGGATTATAGGAATATTTTGAGGCTATTCTTATTTGTAGAGATATAGCTTCATTTTTTTATAGTTGATAACAGCATTGTATTTAAGTAAGAGATCGCCTCCTAAAATTGCAGCGATTGGGCCGTGCCCTAAACCTTCATAAGCTTGATTTACGGCATCAAGATCAAGGGCAACTGTTTCGTATTCTTTTAAAGTGAGAGAGCCGATTTTTACTTTTGGAATGGTTGCCTGTAGAGTACTGGCAGTGGTAAAAAGAGTGGTGGCATGTATTTCCTCTGTGTGGTCGAGGTCTTTAATATGAGTTTGCACAAAGGTTTTGTCAAAAACAGTTCTTGAGGCTCCGGTGTCGACAACAGCCAATATTTTTTGTCCAAAAACAACAATTTCCACTAATAAGTGGAAACCGTCGTCTTGTAAGTTTATTAAGGTGAGTGGAACAGAAATTGTCCTCATTTATTATTGTACTCCTTTTATTCGTTTATACTAGTTTCATGTCTGTCAGTACAGCGTTCATATTGCGAACAGCATCTGCACTTTTATTAAAGGCGGCTTGTTCATCATCACTTAATTTAAAATCAAGGATTTTTTCAACGCCATTTTTACCAATGATGATAGGTACAACCAATGAAATATCTTTTTGTCCATATTCGCCATCAAGGTAAACGCCAGAAGAGATGAGTTTTTTCTCATCACGTACAATGCTTTCTACCATAGCTGCAGTTCCTGCTCCAGGTGCGTACCATGCCGAAGTGCCAATTAAACCAGTTAAGGTCGCTCCCCCAACCATTGTTGCTTTTACTATCTTATCTTGTTGTTCTTTACTTAGCAATTGGGTAACAGGAATACTATTCCATGTAGCATGGTTTATCAAAGGGATCATTGTTGTATCACCATGACCGCCAATAACCACGGCATTAAGGTCGCCCGGTGAACAGCCTAATTCCTGGCTCAGGTAATATTTGAATCTTGCTGAATCTAATGCTCCACCCATACCGATAATGCGGTTTTTAGGAAGTCCGGATGTTTTTAGGGTCAGGTAGTTCATTGTATCCATTGGGTTTGAAACCACAATGATAATTGTGTTTGGAGAGTATTTTAAGATATTCTCTGTTACACTTTTTACAATGTTTGCATTTGTCCCGATGAGTTCTTCACGGGTCATGCCTGGTTTCCGTGGTAGTCCGGAAGTTATTACAACTACTTCTGAATCTGCGGTACTGGCATAATCATTTGTAACACCTTTAATTTTAGTATCGAAGCCTAGTAATGCTGCAGTTTGCATCATGTCTATTGATTTACCCTCGGCAAATCCTTCTTTGATATCCAGTAAAATAAGTTCTTCGGCTAATTCTTTTCTGGCAATATTATCTGCGCAAGTGGCACCAACGGCGCCGGCACCTACAACTGTTATCTTCATAAATGTTATTTTTTATGTATGTTACCTTCAGTCGAAGTTATAAAATTACACGAGTTTAAAAAATGCTTTTAAAAACTTTATTCTTGGTTAGGGGTTTTATGATAAAG
>JBEBUV010000157.1:0-5608 GCA_040393085.1 Pedobacter hiemivivus
TCTGTCATAGCAGCTTCAAGCTCCTGAAGATCAATTAAACCATCCTCTTTTACTTGCAGATAAGTAACTTTTGCACCTAATTTCTCCAGGTGTTTGCAGGTATCTAATACAGCTTTATGCTCAGTAGTTGCAGTAATGATATGATTACCTTTCTCTGAATACATTTCAAAAACACCTTTAATACCCAAGTTATCAGCTTCAGTAGCTCCTGAAGTAAAAATGATTTCTTTTTCAGTACAGCCAATTAGTTTTGCGGCTTGTTCACGTGCGTAGTCAACACCTTCTTCAGCAACCCATCCAAATGCGTGGTTACGGCTTGCAGCATTACCAAACTTGTTGGTGAAATAGGGCAACATCGCTTCCAATACTCTTGGATCAAGAGGCGTAGTTGCGTTATTATCTAAGTAAATAGGAAGTTCCATTATAATATATTTGTTCTGATTAATACACAAAGATACGAAAAAAGATTGCCAACAAAGGTAAATATGGCTATGACGGTACAGGTAAAACATGCATTTTTACATTTTTTTAACGTTATTGATAGTTATGATGAAAATTGAACATATTGGTATTGCAGTAAAGGATATGTCTTTTTCCTGCAACCTATACGAAAAGCTGCTGGGTTCGGCTTGTTATAAAGAAGAAGAAGTGCCCTCGGAAGGGGTGAATACGGCATTCTTTAAAACAGGGGTAAATAAGATTGAGTTGCTCAGTGCTACAACACCCGAAAGCCCTATTGCTAAGTTTTTGGAGAAAAGAGGAGAAGGGATACATCATATTGCTTTTGATGTGGATGATATAGTAGTAGAGATGGAAAGATTAAAAGCGGAGGGGTTCATTTTGTTAAATGAAGTACCAAAGTTGGGTGCCGACAATAAATTGGTTTGTTTTGTACATCCAAAAGGAACCAATGGGGTGTTGGTAGAATTGTGTCAGGAGATCAGGTAGACAAAAGATTAAATATAAATGGAAGATTTTAAATCTTTAAGTAAGATTATCAGTACAGATTTTGAAATAGAGGATATGGTAACAGAAGATATGTTAAGGGCACGTTTGATTGAAGCCTTTGCTTACTTGCTGGATAATAATATCTCTAAAATGATGAATATCCTTTATCGTACAGATGTGGATGAAGAAAAGTTAAAAAAGCTTTTAATTAGTAATTCTGATTTACCCTCTGCAGAGGTTATTGCAGAGGCTTATATCAGTCGACAGAAGCAAAAAATAGAGACCAGGAAAAAGTATAGTAGATAATTTTTCAACACATACTTGATATTGAAAAATAAATTACTGATATTTGCATCCTTAAAAATAAGCGACAAATAAGTATATAAAAATATTATGAAAAAAGATCTGCATCCATCAAACTATAGATTTGTAGTGTTTAAAGATATGTCAAACGAGTATTCTTTTTTAACTAAATCTTGTGTAGAGACTAAAGAGACTGTTAAATGGGAAGATGGTAATGAGTATCCTTTATATAAATTAGAGATCTCACACACATCTCACCCTTTCTACACTGGTAAAATGAAATTGGTTGATACTGCTGGTCGTATCGATAAATTTAAAACACGTTACGGTAAAAAGTAATTATACAGAAATAAGAATTTATTTGAGTCCCGATGCTTTTGCTTCGGGACTTTTTTTATTTTTGTAGCTTATGATAATCAATTTATTTGATGATATGGCCTGGCAGGCCCTACGGCCCTTATCTTTCACGAGGCCGGTAGCAGATCTCCGCGTGGGAATTCTGACTATAGCAGAAAAATGGCAAAAACATTTGAATGCTGATTATGGTTTTGTAACTCAAACCTATTTATCTGTTAAATTTCCTTCTCTCGATGGTGCTGAACTGTATATAAACGGTTCGGTTTGTCCAGATGATGCTTTAATCGATGCAGTAAAGTCTTTGAAAGAAAGTGAGGTGTTGACCCGAGAGGGCTTACACATTGCGAGTAGACTTGCGCCAGGCGAGTCTTTTCATAGTGAGTTATATAAACGTTTTGACGTAAAAGAATATACTGGTGATTTTGTGAGGATATCAGCTCCTGAACATATATTTAGGAATAATGATATTGAGCTACGCAAGGATTTTGATTTATTAACTAAAGGAAAAACATCTGTAAAGTTAAGCAGTACAAATACGCTTTTGGGTGATGATATCTTTGCTGAAGAAGGGGCCGGTGCTGAATGCTGCACTTTCAATAGCTTGAACGGGCCTATATATATAGGTCAGAATTCACAGGTATGGGAAGGTTGCCACATTCGTGGGTCATTTGCCTTATGTCACGATTCGCAAATTAAAATGGGGACTAAGATTTACGGACAAACTACAATTGGTCCATACAGTCGTGTAGGTGGAGAAATAAATAATGCGGTTGTCTGGGGCTATTCTTCAAAAGGCCATGAGGGCTATCTTGGTAATTCTGTGATAGGACAATGGTGTAATATTGGTGCCGATACCAATAACTCCAACCTTAAAAATAACTATGCCGATGTAAAGATCTGGGATTATGAAATGGAAAGCTTCCGGGAAACAGGATTGCAGTTTTGTGGATTAATTATGGCTGATCATGTGAAATGTGGCATCAATACGATGTTTAACACCGGTACTGTAGTTGGTGTAAGTGCTAATGTTTTTGGTTCTGGTTTTCCACGTAACTTTATTCCGGATTTTGCCTGGGGTGGCGCACATGGATTTGATGTTTATAAGCTAGATAAGATGTTTGAAACCGCTGAAAAAGTGTACGAGCGTAGAAACATACCATTTGATAACACTGAAAAAGCTATCTTGCGGGCAATTTTTGAAAATACTGAGGCTTACAGGCCTTTTTAGTTTTTGTATGATTATATACACCATTTATTAAAATAAAACCTAATACATAATAACAATACATAATGAGAAAAAAAATAGTTGCTGGAAACTGGAAAATGAATTTAGATTATGCAAGTGGCGTATCTTTATTTTCGGAAATCGTAAATATGGTAAGAGATGAAAAGAAAGGCGATCAGATCGCAATTATTTGCTCACCATATATTCATTTAAACAGCCTGGCTAAATTAGGTGGTGATGTTGTTAAGATAGGCGCTCAGAACTGTCACCAAAATGATAGCGGTGCGTTTACAGGAGAGATCTCTGCTGGAATGATAAAATCTGTTGGTTGCGAATATGTGATCATTGGTCACTCAGAAAGACGTCAGTATTTTGCAGAAAGCAATGAATTGCTTGCGGCTAAAACTGTTAAGGCATTGGAAAGTGATCTTACACCAATTTTCTGTATTGGTGAAACACTTGAAGAAAGAAATAATGGTACTTATTTCGATGTACTTAAAACTCAATTAGAGCAAGGTATTTTTGGTCTTAGTGCTACTGATTTTGCAAAGGTTGTAATTGCTTATGAGCCAGTATGGGCTATTGGCACAGGTCTTACTGCAACTTCAGTTCAGGCTCAGGAAGTTCATGCATATATCAGAAAAGAAATTTTCGCTAAATATAACGCTGAGGTAGCAGAAAACACTAGTATTTTATATGGTGGAAGCTGTAATCCTAAAAATGCTGCAGAGCTTTTCGCACAGCCTGATATCGATGGTGGTTTGATTGGTGGAGCATCTCTAAAATCAAGAGATTTTGTGGATATTATTAAAGCTTTTAATTCTTAATGAAATATATACAGGTAACTTTTAGTTTTAATACCATCGAGGAGTATCAGCAGGATTTATTAATTGCTGAACTGGGAGATATAGGTTTTAATACTTTTGAAGAAGTGGATGGAGGCTTTCTGGCTTTTACTGATTTAAACACTTTTAGTGAAGATCAGTTGAAAGATATGTTGAAGCAGTTTGAGGGTGATTTCGAATGTGATTATACCGTCTCTGAAATCGAGGGTAAAAACTGGAATGAGGAGTGGGAAAAGAATTTCGAGCCATTGATCATCAGTGATCAGTGTTATGTGCGGGCAACCTTTCATGAGGCACAACCCGCATATCCTTATGAAATTGTGATCGATCCAAAAATGGCCTTTGGTACAGGGCATCATCAAACTACAACAATGATGATGCAGTATATCCTTGAAACTGATGTAAAGGACAAAGAAATACTTGATATGGGTTGTGGAACGGCTATTTTAGCTATTCTGGCTTCTAAAAAAGGGGCAGCTCATCTTATTGCAATTGATAATGATGAAGTGTGTTATGAAAGTTCTGTAGAGAATGCAGCATTAAATGACATCACTAATCTGGAAGCTTTTTGCGGTGGAAAGGAAGTTATTCCTGAGAAAGAATTCGATATCATATTGGCCAATATCAACAGGAATATATTGATTGATCAGATACCGGTATATGGTACAGTATTGAAAGCTGGAGGCAGGATATTTTTCAGTGGATTTTATGAATCTCCAGATCTGGATATGATTAAAGCAGCTTGTTTGCCATTAGGCATTAAATATGTTAATCATAAAAAGATTGGTGAATGGGTAGCCGCTTCATTTATTAAAGATTAATTAGTAGAAATAATTTAGTATGCGTATACATTTTATAGCAGTAGGGGGCAGTGCTATGCATAACCTGGCTATAGCATTACATAAAAAAGGTTATCATGTCACAGGGTCGGATGATGCTATTTTTGAGCCTTCGAAAGGCAGATTAGCCAGATATGATCTTTTACCAGCCGAAATGGGTTGGGATGAAAATCGGATTAGTACTGATCTTGATGCTGTAATTCTGGGTATGCATGCTTTAACAGATAATCCTGAATTGCTTAAAGCCCAGGAATTGGGTGTTAAAATTTATTCTTATCCTGAATATATTTATGAGCAAACGAAGGATAAGTTAAGGGTTGTAATTGGCGGAAGTCATGGTAAAACTACCATTACTTCGATGATTTTGCATGTGCTTAACTATTACAAAAAGGATTTTGATTATTTGGTCGGGGCTCAACTTGCGGGCTTTGATACGATGGTTAAAATTACTGATGAAGCACCTTTAATTGTAATTGAAGGTGATGAGTATTTGGCATCTCCGATAGATAGAAGACCTAAGTTTCATCTATATAAAGCAAATCTTGCAGTAATTAGTGGTATTGCCTGGGACCATATTAATGTATTTAAAACATATGCTGATTATACGCGGCAATTTGATTTATTTATAGATACAATAGTGACAGGTGGGAAGTTGATTTATTGCGAAGCGGATAAGGATCTTGAGAAGATAGTTAAAGAAAGTAAGGCCGACATAGAAAAGATCGGTTATGAAATACCAGCTCATGTGATTAAAGATGGCATTACTTATCTTTTACCAGAGGAGACTCCGCTAAAAGTTTTTGGCGATCATAATCTCATGAATATAAATGCCGCAAAATTAATTTGCTCAGAACTTGGAATTGACAATAAACAATTCGATATTGCTATAGGTTCTTTCACGGGAGCTGCAAAAAGATTGGAACTTTTATTGAATAAGGACGAGACGAGTGTGTATAAAGATTTCGCACACTCACCATCCAAATTACAGGCCACAGTTGATGCAGTTAAAGCTCAATTTCCCAATAGGAAATTAATAGCGTGTATAGAGTTACATACATTTAGTAGTCTGAATAAGGATTTTCTGGTTCAAT
>JBEBUV010000158.1:0-5537 GCA_040393085.1 Pedobacter hiemivivus
AACCTCGCCCATTAAAGGATAAAGATTCAACCCCTTGCTCTTATAGGTATCTAAAAGTTTGATCTGCTCACCTGTCAACTGCTCAAATTTTTGAAGAGGTTGCAAGGTGATTGTCAGCGGAGACTCTAGGCTTATCTGACTATTATTGCGGAGTAAATTCAGTAAAATATCTTTTTTCTCACCAATTGTAGCCTTCGCTTTACTCTTTATTGTTAGCTGTGCTTTCTTTTCACCTGCTTTAAAAACAACTTTCGAGTCGCGAATTTCGAGCTGCTCCTGTCCATCAATTAAATTGTTTTCAAGTTTAAACTCTAGTTCAACATCCTTATTAACTGATTTTACCAGTAGAACATCAACCAAAATCTCATCAGTACCTTCATTTTTTATAAATTGGCTGGAATTAGCTTTTAGTACAATATGATTGTTTCCTTGGTATGAATTAATATCGTTGTCTTTACTACATCCCCAAATGCTGATTAAGATAGCGCTAGTTACGGCAGAAAGGCTGAATGCCCTTTTTAAGTACTTTTTCATGTATTGATTATTGTTTTAGTGAATTTATTGTATTGTGGACCATCCTGAGTTTTGACTGATATTTTTATTATACCTCAATTCTGAAAGCGGAATCGGCCAAGTCCATCGATAATCTTCCTTATCTATTTTTATCGATTCTTTTTGACTATCCATTGAATATCTTACAACATCTGTGTTCCAGCGTTTCAAGTCCAAATAATTAATCTTCTCTCCAATGAACTCTTTCTGTTTTTCTGTTCGAAAAATGGACAGTAAGGATTCATGATCATACGTGCTGTCTATTTTCCTGCTATTGACTTTACTTAAGTAATCGTTTAGGAGTTCCCACGCCTCCATATCTTTGTGCTGCCCTAACAGACTTTCAATCAAAATAAAATAAGGATCAGCGCTACGGTACATTACCAAATTATATGCTGACTGGTCTTGTATGTTATTTCTATATTTGCCTAAAAGCCGGCGCTCAACTTGTATTCCACCAAGCGATTTCATTACATGTGAAAATTGGAAGCTTCGATGCCGGATGTCATTATGATTGTAAATGAATTTATTAGAAACGTAGAGGTAATCCCCTTCATCGGGATTATTATAAATAAGGAACTTGTTAGGGTTTTCTACATAGTCAATAGACCAGACAATACCCGCTGTTTCGTTATCTGTATTGTTTCTCCAAAGATGCTCATAAATGTTAGCCGTGATCTGAAATTGTCCCAATAAAAGAAGTAAATCTTTTGCTAGGGTCTCAACTGTTATATACTCTTTTTTATACAACTCGACCTGCAACTGAAGTACCTTTGCGGAATTCTCATTTAAAAAAAAGGGTTTGGCCTTGGGATATTTAGCCAATAAACTAATTCCTTCACTCAAAATTTCACGGATCAAAGTAATACTTTGCGTTTGATTCAAGCGTTCTGCTGTTGCCATTTCGCTGCTCTGCTTTGCAATTATACCAGGTGCGGTTCCATCATAACGGTTACAATACAACTGAAGCAAGTCAAAATATAAATAGGCTTTAAATACTAGGGCATTTCCTTTTATATAATTCCATTCCACGCCTTTATTAAGGATGTGTTTTTCGCTCTCCAATAATACATTCAATTGCGAAATAATATTATAATACGTTTCCCATAAATGGGCAGAACGCGTTCGTATAAGCCTGTCATTCCAGTTATAGTACCTTAGAAGATCTTGATCGTAGGATATTAAATAGGAGGGTTGTAAATCTTCGGTAAGCGGTGTGAAATAGTCTGGAGATATACGAAACGAATGGAATGCCTTCGACAGGACTGCATTAGCCCTTGTTGTTGTGTTGATAATGCCATCTCCCGAGATTTCAGTCTCTGAAATAACATCGAGATTACAGGACCAAGTTAATATAAGTACGGTGAAAAAATATAGTTTCATCAAATATTTAAGTTTATAGACAAAGTAATAACCGGTTGAATTACAGTGCTTAATCCCCCTATATCCTTCTGTCTTCTGTAAGTATAAATATTATCTGCCTGCATGCTAAATCGCGCAGATTTCATGTACTTAATTGTTTTTTCGTTGGGGATCCATTGGTAGCCCAACTGCACATAGTTCAGTTTTATAAAATCAGACTTGTAAATTGTCGTTGTATTGGCGTAATTATTTAATACATCATATAGCAGACTCGGTAAATTTTTGACCGGATAGATTTTATTCTCATCCCCAACATCGAACCACATATTATCCAACTGCCCCTTTATGCCATTGTAATGTGCAGCAGCTGCGTCCCTAACATAGGAGTTGTTGTAACGATTTACTCCACCTAAACCATAATTGAAATTTATATTTAAGGACCAGTTTTTAAGTGATATATAATTATTAAAAAAACCATGGTAAGGTGCTATTGCATATCCTAAATGCTGAAAGTAAGATGCTTGTAAGGGGGCTTTTAAATCAATAACGTTTCCATCGGGCTGTAGATATTCTGGTATTCCCTTTAAAGGATGTATGCCATTACTGATTAGGCCATAAATTACCCCCAATGGTTTTCCAACCTCATATTCTGGTATAACAGATTCGTCCGTTAGAAAAAGCTTGTCAGTTCCATAAAGTTTTTTAACCAGATTTCTGTTACAGGAAAGTGACAATGAAACGTTCCAACTCAAAATTCCCACGCGTAGCAAATCGCCACTAATCGTTGCTTCTATGCCAATATTTTGAAGCTCACCGATATTCTGAGCATATGTTTTGAAGCCATTGCTACTTGCAATTGGTGTATTAACAATCGCTTGTTTGGTCATATTATTATACCAGCTTAATAATAGATTTGTGCGTTTGATCAAGCCAATATCCATACTTAAATTGGTAGAATATGTCTGTTGGGGACGCAAATGTCGATTTGGAAGGGCCATAAGCTCCAAAAGACGATATTGTCCGTAAAAACTATGGCTACTGTTACTAAATGTTGTGCTTATATCCTTGGTTGTGATGCCAACCATACTTGCAGTGTAACCCACAGAAGCTTTTAACTTGAGACGGGATATGATATCTTGTTTCCGAAAAAATGAGTATGAAGAAGGGCTCCAGCCGATACCTGCGGACCAAGCATCATTCCATCTTGAATTGCTTGGCAGCAAGGATGAGCCATCCCTTTTTAAACTTGCATAGAAATCATAGGTATTTTCATAGGAATATCCAAATGCAGCACCAAATCCGAGCTGCATATTTTGCGACTTTATACCAGAGATGGTAGGTGAATAAGATTTGGTTAAACCTTGGTTTATTCCACTGAGACTCTCAAGCTCGTCAGTAATACCGAATCCTGCTGCTCCTATCGTATTTACTTTGGATTGATAATAATCGGTATTAATGGCCCAATAGAGGTCATGTTTATGAAATTGCCGCTGGTAATTGATCCTGAAATTAGAAGTAAATCCCAGGTCTTTACTATCACTCTCATTTAGATAGCCCTTTGCGTTTATAAGGTGTTCCCGTTGGCTATAAGCAGTACTATAAATCCGTTGATAAAGTTCGGATAAGCCATAGTCAATTCCAATAACACCAGACAAACTTATTCCTTTTAGGATGTCCCAATGTCCAATTAAAGTACTATTAAGTCGCTTTGACGTATTTCTTTTTCGATACTGTTTGATAAGATCTTGATAAGACATCCCGGGATAACTTGTCAATGATTCTGATTGTTTAGTTTCATATGGGTTGAGGGAAAATGCCAATGCTGTTGGATCATTATTCATACCATTTTCAGTTTTTGAGGTTGCTATACCGATGCTATTGTTGAAGGAAAGGTGTAGAATATCCCTCAACGGATAATCAAAATTTGCGCGTGCTGTCAGTTGATTAATGGAGTTTCCTGGTATTCTACCACCTTGGGAGCTGTAATTTGCAGAATAGAAATAGCTGTTCTGGTTATTGCCACCCCGAATGTTTATAATATGAGATTGAAAATGATTCATTTTAATTAGTTCTTTGAACCAATCTGTTTCGAAACTTCGTAATGAATCTAAGATTCTCTGTCCCATCGTTATTTTTTCATGTAGATCAGATGCCCCTTCGTATAGTTTTCGAATATAGCGTTCTGAAAATAAGTATCCTGGAAGGTCACTTCTTTCCATTTTCTCCTCGAATCTGAGCTTTTCTTCGGTACCCATCATTTGAACACTGCGTTCACCTCGTAATGTAATGCCCTGTTTCATATAAAAAGACACTAATGGTTTACCTGAAAAACCTTTTTTTGACGTTAATTCAATTACACCATTAGCCGCTTTGATACCATATAAAGCTGTCGCAGGTGCATCTTTTAGTACTTTAATTGTTTGAAAGTCATTAGGGCTAAGTGTTAAAAATGTTTCTGTACTAATCACAATACCATCCATAACAAACAATGGCTCGTTAGCATGGCCTTTATATAAGAGAGAAGAATTTCCCCTGAGCCGAATTTGAGGCTTAATGCCCAGCTCGCCAGAATATGAAATTGTGAGACCAGGAACTTGCCCCTCTAATAAACGTCCCATGTCTAGTTCGGATCGCTCACTCAATTTTGTTATATCAACGATAACTACGGATCCTGCAAGATTTCGAATATCTACATCATTGATATTGTTTCTTCTTACTACAACCTCTGAAAGCGAGGTGGTTTTAGGAGTCAAAAAAATCACTTGAAAATCCTGTTGGAGGGTAATTGAGGTATCACGATAATTGATGTGTGTAAGCTTTACTTTAGGATGTAGTTTCCAGTTGAAAGAAGATATACCATCTAAGTTTGACGTATTTATTGGTTTTTTATCAACACTTATAGTTGCGCCTGCAATAGGTTTTTTAGAATTCTCGTCTACAATCTTTACAATATATTTTTGCTCTTGAGCGGATAAACTGTTGTTTAATTGCATTATTGTAAATATGCACCCAATTCTCAAAACTGTCCTCAGCATAAAAGTTGAATATAATATTAGCGTGTGTCAAATAATTCAAAAATAAGTTATTATTTTTAATTAATCTTAATAATGATATATTATTGCGAAATATTTTTTTAACTTTTATTATTTTTAATAACATTCAATTAAACAATATAAACTAAGGCTATCAATAGTAAGTTAAAAACATGGCCTTATTTAGCTTCGAATCCGTCTTGTTTTTAGGCATTAAAAATAATATGAACTTTGAGTGGTTTTGGGAAAGAAGTAAACGATTTGGCATTAATTGCAATGGCAAAAACTACTGAAGAAAAGATATTTGAAATGGCAGGGATGGAAGGCAAGAATAACAGTAAAAATAATACCAATTAATGCCTCGCCAAAACCTAATGTTGATCGTACTAAAGAAGCAATAAAACTAATGATAAGGATAACTAAAATCGTAAAAACAGGATTTTATTATTTGTTTTGTGAGCTATCTAAGTTACGAAAAAAGGGGATTCGTTAGATCAAGCCGCTTGGATAGCCACAGCCCCCCAACCCAAACACAAAAAAGCCTTCATCTTACGATGAAGGCTTTTTCAGCGGAGAGTGAGGGATTCGAAC
>JBEBUV010000159.1:0-5452 GCA_040393085.1 Pedobacter hiemivivus
GAGATGATACGCAATCAAGATCAGTATTTTTTTGATGCCCAGGCTTTTGAAAATATTATTGATTATTATATCGAGAAGAGTGACCCAGTAAAGGCCCTTCAAGTGATAGAATACGCGGTTAATCAACATCCCTATGCTGCGGTTTTTTTGGTTAAACAAGCACAATTGCTTTTTATAACTGATCAGACAGAGCGTGCGTTTTTAGCCTTGCAGAAAGCGGAAATGCTGGAAGCTTCGGAAGCTGAGATCTATATTTTAAGAGGCAATATTTACAATAGTTTGGAAAGGTATTCAGAAGCACTGGATAATTTTCAGAAAGCATTGGAGTTTGCAGAAACTACAGATGAGATTCTATTGCAGATTGCTTATGTATACCAGAATATGCTGGATTATGAGAATGCGATAGTTTATATTAAGAAAAGCCTGGAACAAGATATGGAAAACAAGGATGGCTTGTATGAGCTTGCTTTTTGTTATGATATTCTGGATAAACAGGAAGAAAGTATTAAGTTTTATCAGGAGTATATAGATAATGATCCTTATTCTTATGCGGCCTGGTATAACCTGGCCAACTCTTACCATAAGCTTGATCTATTTGAGAAAGCAATTGATGCTTATGATTATGCCATCCTGATAAAAGATAATTTTGCTTCGGCATATTATAATAAAGGGAATGCTTTGGTTCAATTGGACCGTTATATGGAGGCTATTGAGGTTTATAAACAGACTTTTGAATATGAACCGCCAAATGCCGACACTTATTGTGCCATAGGGGAGTGTTATGAAAAGCTTGAAAAGATGGACGAAGCCCGCTCTTACTATAAAAAGTCGGTAAAGATGGATTCGAAAATGGCAGACGCCTGGTTTGGAATTGGTGTTACTTTAAATTTTGAAGAACGCTATTTTGAATCTTTACATTTTTACAGAAAAGCTTTGGAATTGGATGGAGAAAATCCTGATTTCTGGTTTGCGATGGCTGATGCTTATTATAAGTTGGGACAGATAGACGAATCTGTAGAAGCGTATAATAAAGTGTTGGAATACAATCCTGTAGATGTAGAAGCATGGCTTGACTTCTCAACAGTATTGTACGAGCAAGGGAAGCTTATTGAAGCCTCGGTGACAATGTCTGAGGCCATTAAAAATAACCCTGACGCGGCAGAGCTTTATTACCGCATGGTGGCTTATTTATTTGCACTTGGTGAAAAGAATGAAGCCCTTTTATACCTTGAAACTGCATTGGTGACCGATCCGGAAAAGCACTATATTTTGTTTGAGTATCTACCTCAATTGCAAGAGAACAGCTCGATTATTGACGTTATTAATAGATACATTAAATAGTATTGTGCCTTTTTATTAGATAGTATTGTTGAAAACTGTCTATTTTTTTTCACCTTTGTGACCTATATGAATTACCCATTGAATAATATACCGGAACGTCCAGTAAAACCACGTAATAAAGGAATTACTATGGTTATGGATAAAGGATTAAGTTTAAGACAGACTGAAGACTTTATAGAGGTTGCCGGAATACATACCGATATTGTAAAGTTAGGATGGTCCACATCTTTTGTAACTCCAAACCTTAAACAGAAACTCCAGATCTATAAAGATGCAGGAATTCCTACCTATTTTGGTGGGACGCTTTTTGAAGCTTTTGTAATCCGTAATCAGTTCGACGACTATCGCAGAGTGCTTGACGAGTATGGAATGGAATTAGCAGAGGTCTCTGATGGATCTATTACCATTGAGCATGATTTGAAATGTGAATTTATTCAACAGCTTTCTAAGCAGGTAACTGTGATTTCGGAAGTTGGGTCTAAAGATGCAACTAAGATATTTGCACCTTATAAATGGATCAAACTAATGAATGCTGAGATTGAAGCAGGTTCTTGGAAAGTGATTGCTGAGGCTCGTGAGGGTGGTAATGTTGGTATTTACAGAGGCTCAGGAGAAGTTCGTGAAGGATTGGTAGATGAGATTTTAACACAAATTCCTGAAGAAACAATTATTTGGGAAGCTCCACAAAAGGAACAACAAGTATGGTTTATAAAGCTTTTGGGAGCTAATGTAAATATGGGGAATATTGCTCCTGCGGAAGTAATTCCTTTGGAAACTATACGCCTGGGATTAAGAGGTGATACTTTTGATCATTTTTTGAATCTGGAGAAATAATCGAATCCTTATAAATAATGAAACAATTTGGCTTAATCGGTTATCCTCTATCACATTCTTTTTCAAAGAAGTTTTTTACTGATAAATTCAGAAATGAACAGATTGATGGGTGTGAATATGAGCTTTATCCAATTGAAAATATTGATCTTTTTTCTAGTCTATTGGCTGATCATCCAGCGCTTTCAGGTATCAACGTAACGATACCCTATAAAGTTCAGGTTTTGCCTTTTTTAGATGAAATGGATGAGGCTGCCAAAGAAATAGGTGCTGTAAATTGTATTGCCATTCAAAGGAATGGTGCTGATTGTCTGCTTAAAGGATACAATACGGATGCTTATGGTTTCGAAGAGTCACTTAAGCCATTGTTGGAAGCTCATCATCGTAAAGCTTTGGTTTTTGGTGATGGAGGAGCGGCAAAAGCAGTTAAATATGTATTAAAAAAACTGGGGATCTCATTTTTAGTGGTAACCAGAAAGCCAACAGAAGACAGCATTTTATATGAGGCTGTTGATGAGGCACTGCTTCAGGAATATACCGTATTGGTGAATACAACTCCATTAGGTATGTCACCAGATATTGATACTTGTCCGGATATTCCTTATCAGTATTTAAGCGACAAACATGTGGGATATGATTTGGTTTACAATCCTGAAACAACTTATTTTTTGAAACAGATTGAAGATAAAGGGGGTAGAATAAAGAATGGACTGGAAATGTTACATTTACAAGCTATACGTTCCTGGGAGATTTGGAATTCATAAAATGAAAAGGTATTTCTTTCTTATTCTACTCGTGCATTTATTGGCATTGTCAGCTTGTAACAGTAACAGTTATGCGCCAAAGCCAAGAGGGTATTATAAGATTGACTTTCCGGTTAAGTCCTATCAGACTTTTGAGCAGAATTGCCCATTTTCATTTGAATACCCAAAATATGCGAATTTGTTGGCCGATAACAGTTCAGATACCCAGCCTTGCTGGTATAACCTGGCATTTCCAAAGTTTAATGGGCGACTTCATTTAACTTATTACGATATATCCTCAAAAAAGGAATATGAGAATTTAATTGAAGATGCCAGGACATTTGCTTTTAAACATACGGTAAAAGCGAATGCAATTGATCAAAAGCTGATCAATTACCCCGAAAAGAAAGTTTATGGCATTTATTATGCTATTGAAGGAAATACAGCTTCATCAGTGCAGTTCTTTTTAACAGACAGTACTAAACATTATTTTAGAGCTGCATTGTATTTTAATGAAAAGCCTCAGTACGATTCGATCCAACCGGTCGTAAACTTTATAAAAAAAGATCTAGACCGGATGATCAGTACTTTTAAATGGAAAAACTAATTTTAAATACCAATACATCTTATGATAAGTATTAAACAGTTCACTTTTAATCCGGTAAGGGAAAACACTTACATTCTGTTTGATGAAACCGCTGAATGTGTTATTATAGATCCTGGAATGTATGATGCTGAAGAGCAGAATGCTGTTGTCAGTTTTATAAAAGAGAATGGACTAAAACCTGTACTTTTATTGAATACTCATTGCCATTACGATCATGTATTTGGCAATAAGTTTGTATACGACCAATGGGGCTTAAAGCCTCAGTTTCATAAAGGAGAGTTATACGTGTTGCAAGCTATACCAGGTTATGTGCCTCAAATGGGACTTCACTATGAATTATCTCCCGAACCAGAAGTGTTCTTGCCTGAAACGGGTAAGGTTACATTTGGAAACAGTCAGCTGGAACTGATATTTGCACCTGGACATTCTCCGGCACATTTATGTTTTTATGCTGCGGCAGATAATTTTCTAATTGGTGGTGATGTTTTATTCTACTATAGCATAGGCCGTACAGATCTTCCGGGAGGTAATCACTCACAATTAATCAATAGTATCAAAAATAACTTGTTTATATTGCCTGATGATTGCAGGGTTTATCCTGGTCATGGGGAGTCTACAACTATTGGATTTGAAAAAGAACACAATCCTTATTTACAATAGGTCAGATATTAAGAAATATTGAATACACCATTTTATATAGCACGCAGGTATCTTTTTGCTAAAAAATCTACCAATGCCATAAATATCATCTCTGCAATTTCTGCAATAGGTGTATTTGTTGGTAGTGCTGCTTTGATCATTATTTTGTCTGTATTCAACGGTTTCGAAGAAGTGGTATTGAAAATGTTTAATACCATTACCCCTCAAATTGTAATTTTACCAATACAGGGGAAAACATTTGATCCCAATTCAGCCTATTTTAATGAGTTGAGAAAGAATAAGGAAATCTACTCATTTACAGAGGTGCTCTCCGAAAATGCATTGCTTAGATATAACGATAAGCAATCGGTGGGATTCGTTAAAGGCGTTAGTTCCGATTATTTAAAGAATACAAGTCTGGATAGTATCACCATTGACGGAGAGTTTAAGCTCGAAAATCAAAGCCAGAACTATGTGGTTATTGGATCTGCAATCCAAACTTTTCTGATGGTCAATACTACCGACCCTTTTGTCCCTTTACAGTTTTTTTCTCCAAAAAAGAAGAATAATCATAGTGGTTCTATTAATCCTGCTGATGATTTCACTATCCTTTCGATACCTGTAGCTGGAGTTTTTGAAGTACAGCAAGACTTCGATAATATCGCTGTAGTACCTTTAAGGTTTGCCCGAAAGCTGTTAGAGGAGCCAATAAAGATTTCTTCTATCGAGATTAATCTGCATCATGGCGTTGATCCTGATAAGTTTAAAGCTGCCATTGAAGAGCAGATTGGAAATGAATATGAAATAAAGAATAGGATTCAGCAAAATAAAGTGCTTTATAATATTTTGGGAAGTGAGAAATGGGCTGTGTATATCATCCTAACCTTCATCTTAATTATTGCCATTTTTAACATCATAGGGTCGCTTACCATGCTTGTTATTGATAAGCTTAAGGATATCGCTATATTAAGCAGTCTGGGTGCGGGGAAAGGGCTTATTAAGCGTATTTTTCTTTTCGAGGGGATGATGATTACGATGGCCGGATGTATATTGGGTTTAATCGTAGGTTTTGTCTTTTGTTTATTGCAACAAAAATTTGGTTGGGTAAAGATGTCTCAGGATAATCTGGTTATTACCAATGCCTATCCTGTTGCTTTAAAATGGAAAGATTTTGTTCTCGTATTTTTAACTGTAAGTGTTTTTTCTTTTATGGCATCAGCTTTGTCATCTAATTTAAGCGTAAAGAAGATAAATCATTTAAATCAAGATCTCTAAAATCATGAATATATTT
>JBEBUV010000160.1:0-5322 GCA_040393085.1 Pedobacter hiemivivus
CCTACGTTTCGACTTTTTAACGAAAGAAGAGGGCGTGTTTTTATATCATCATGCTGCAACCGCTGAACTTGCTTATGTAGCTAATGAATTGAGAAAAAAACAAGTGCCCAGTGGTAAAGTAACCTGGCAGATTGACCGGAACGTAAATACCACCAACGTATGTATTGCAAACTGTAAGTTCTGTAACTTCTTTAGAAGACCAGGACACGAAGACAGCTATATCACAGATATTGAGACTTATAAAGTAAAGATTGAAGAAACATTTAGACTAGGCGGTGATCAGTTGCTTTTACAAGGTGGACACCATCCTGACCTGGGACTGAAGTTTTATGCTGACTTGTTTAAACAACTTAAAGAATTATATCCTGATCTGAAATTGCATGCTTTAGGTCCACCCGAAATTGCACATGTTGCAAAATTAGAGGGGATTTCTCATACGGAAGTATTAACTGCCTTGAAAGCTGCTGGTATGGATTCCTTACCGGGTGCTGGTGCTGAGATATTGAACGACAGGGTTCGTAGGTTGATTTCTAAAGGTAAATGTGGTGGTCAGGAGTGGTTGGACGTGATGAGGGCTGCTCATCAGCTAGACATTACTACTTCGGCAACAATGATGTTTGGTCATGTAGAAACTATTGAGGAGCGTTTTGAACATCTGGTATGGATCAGAGAGGTTCAAAGTGAAAAGCCTGCTGATGCAAAAGGATTCCTAGCATTTATTCCATGGCCTTTCCAGGATGATGGTACTTTATTGAAACGTTTAAGAGGGATTAGTAATAATGTTTCGGGTGATGAATACATCCGCATGTTGGCATTGAGTCGTATTATGCTTCCAAATATTAAAAATATACAAGCTTCATGGCTTACAGTGGGTAAAAATGTTGCTGAACTATGTTTACATGCCGGAGCAAATGATTTTGGCTCGATCATGATTGAAGAGAATGTTGTTTCTGCTGCTGGTGCCCCGCACCGTTTTACTGCAAAAGGTATTCAGGATGCGATCAGAGAGGCTGGTTTTGAACCACAATTACGTGGACAACAATATAATTATAGAGATTTACCAGACCATTTAGAAGAGCAGGTAATAGATTATTAAGGCCAACATCCTTGGTTTGCCTTTTTTTTAATAAATTGACCCTTATTAAATTAAAAAACCGTGCTAAATACTATTATTGTTGACGATGAGGAGTTTGCCCGTTCTTCATTATACTTTCTATTACAGGAAAATTGCGAGATCATACACATCTCTGGCATAGCTAAATCTGTTGCCGAAGCACGTACATTACTCGCTAACAATACTATTGATTTAATATTCCTGGACATCGCCATGCCCGGAGAAAATGGCTTTGAGCTAATCCCTGATGCTCAAGCAAACAATGCTCATGTTATATTTACCACTGCTTACGATCAATATGCACTGAAAGCAATTAAAGCAAATGCGCTTGATTATTTACTAAAGCCTATCGATATTGATGAATTAAAAGCTGCGGTAAACAAAGCTGAAAAATATATTAACGTCAATAAAAAAGATAATCACCAAAAGGAAAACATGCAAAATCTGGCGGTAAATCTTGCAGAAAGAAATGAAATCAGAAAAATAAGCTTACCAAATGGGCAAGGATATAGCCTGGTTAATGTCGACGATATTATTCATATTGCTGCCGACAGCAATTACTCAATCTTCTACCTACAGAACAATGATAAAATTACAGTATCTAAAGTTTTGAAAGAGTATGAAGAAATACTACCCGATTATCAGTTCATAAGAATTCACAAATCCAGCATCGTTAACCTCAATTACGTGAAAGAATACAATTCGAAAAACGGATTAGAGGTTATCCTAAAGAATGGAGACAAGATTGCTGTTTCGAGAAGAAGAGCCGCAGATTTCAGTGATAAAATTAAATCGTACACACATATTGACAAATAGATCTACATACCGACCAGCAAAGCTTTTAATAACAGTAATGGCATTGCTGATCTGTAGCTTTTCAGCATACTCACAAACCACTTTCTTACAGCATTTCACTACTAAAAAAGGATTACCAAGCAATAACTGCTATTATACACTACAAGACTCCAAAGGATATATATGGGTAGCAACTGATGCCGGAGTAAGTAGATTTGACGGAAAGGTATTCGAGAACTTCTCTATTGATGATGGATTGCCAGACAACCAGATCTTACAACTAAAGGAAGATAAAAGTGGCAAAATCTGGTTTCTAGCGTTAAACGGACAACTCAGTTATTTTTTAAACGGAAAAATATATAATGAGAGCAACGATAAACTGCTGAAACTATTAAAAGTTAATGCTGTAATTGTTTCCTTTTTTGAAGATAGTAAAGGACGAATCTGGTTTGGTACCAATAAAAACATATTGGTAATGTGGGATGGCAAAGCGATCATAAAATATATATCTGCAAGTGCAACTCATCCATATACAAACACTTTTATACACGAAGATAATGCAGGAACAATATGGGCTTTTAGCAATGAGTGTATCCGCGTTTTTAATAACAAGACCTTTACCGTTGCTTCACATGGTACCCTACCCCTATCTTATAAAACAATACTTAACCTGCCGGATAAAAGCCTTGGATATTTAGATAAGAAAGGACTGAACATCAGAAAGGGTGCTCATCAACATTTACTCTTAAAAGTTGACACAGCTTTACTGACTAATAACCCTGGATATTTTTATCTCGACAAAGATAGTGACCTCTGGATTAGTAATGGTAACGGTGTACATCACATAGAACGTTCTGGAAAAACAACGGCTTATTTAGATAATATTTCTACCAGCCAGGTGATCAAAGATTCAAAAAACAATATGTGGTTTACCACCAACAACGGCATTTTTATGCTACCCCAAAAAGATAGGAGATTATATATCATTAATAAAGAAAATGGCTTAAATACTGATCTTGTAAAAAGTGTAATAAAAGACCCCGAAAATAATTTGTGGCTGGGACTGGATGAGGGCCAGATAAATGTCCTGAATCTGGCAACCTCCAAAATCAGTAAAATACAATTGCCAAATAAAAAAAGATACAATGCTATTAAACAAATGGTGTATGACACCACACATCAAGCCATGTATTTTAGCTCGGATTATGGATTGGGACGAATAAATAATGTAAACAGCAAAAGAAACATCGATTACCTGAAAGAAACAAACAACAGTATGTTTGTAATAAAAAGCTTTAGTATCCCTAAAAACAATTCACTGGCCATGGCTTTTTCATCGGGTGTATTTATTTTACCTAACCGAATCAATCACTTCCAGTTCACTTCCCTCCACTTTAAACAAGGGGTAGACTTCTTCAACAACAGGGCATATAGTGTATTTCACGATAGTAAACAAAACTTATGGTTTTCTAATGTGAACGGTCTATCGGAGCTTTCTGATAGCACTTTGTACAATTATTTTGGAGATCAGGCACTGCTAACAAAACGAATTAACGACATACAGGAACTTCCCGACGGAACCATTGTACTCGCTACCGATGGTTATGGAATTGCATTCTTCAGAAACAAAAAGGTTGTACGATTAATTACTCAGAAAGATGGATTGGCCAGCAATATTTGCAAAAAGTTATTTATTCAGGGCAATTACCTATGGATAGTTACCAATAGTGGCATCAACAGGATCGCTTTAAATGACAAGAAATTTGCTGTAGAATCATTTGAATATACCAATGCGTTGCTCGCTGATGATGTCAACGGATTATATGTTGATAATCACTACGCATATTTTGCAACCAATAATGGATTGGTTTATTTCTCATATCACAAAGGAAATAACCTACAGGAAGCACCTAAAGTTTTAATCACATCAATTGTAAACAACAAGATAAAACTAGAGCTAAATTATGCACTGCATACACTCGCTCCCTCTAAGAACAATATTGCTTTTACTTATAGTGCCATCGATTTTCAGAACAAAAGCATTATGTACCGTTATCGCTTGAAATCTGATGCCATCTGGACTGAAACCAAGAGTCGCAGGCTAGAGTTTTCTTCATTGGAACCCGGCGATTATACTTTTGAGATCAGCGCTAAATCTGCCGCCAATAACTGGAGCAGCCCCAGCAGCGTTAACTTCTCTTTAAAACGTCACTTCTGGCAAACTATCTGGTTCCTGGCAGGAATCTTTATTATTGCTGGCTTTATATTTTACAAAGTTGCTGTCGTGATTACCAGGATGCAGAAAAATAAGGAACAACAACAACTCCTGCTGAAGAATAAAATTTTAATGCTCGAACAAAGAGCATTACAAGCCATGATGAACCCACACTTTGTTTTCAATGTAATGAACTCTATTCAGCATTACATCAATACAAAAGACACTAATTCAGCAAATAAAATATTAACAGGGTTTGCTAAACTGATCCGGAAAAACCTGGAAATCTGTACCAAAAGCTTTATCAGCCTTGATGAAGAACTGGATTATCTGGATCTATACCTTAGTCTGGAGAAGAAAAGATTCGGAGAAAAGTTCATATACACCATAAGTGTAAATCCTGAAATCGATAAAGAAGAAACCATGATCCCATCAATGATCCTTCAACCTTATATTGAAAATGCAATATGGCACGGGTTAATGCCTAAGGAACATGGTGGTCATTTAAACATACATATCGATTTTCAAGGACAGGAACATTTACTTATCCAGATTATTGATGATGGTGTGGGAATAGACAATTCTTTAAGAAACAAAAAAGGACATCATATCAGTAAAGGCATGAGTCTGACTAAAGAACGCATCAATTTACTAAATCAGGTTGAACCTAATCCAATACAAATAGACATCAAACAAAATGGTTTATCGGGCACTTATGTATCGATATTGGTGCCTTTGGCACACTAATTTACCGTTTACTCAATTATTCATACCACTTACTAAGTTTACATTAATCATAAAATAATTAGCATTAAACTTGTTATAGATATTAAAACAAACAGAAGTTTGTAAAAGCGTTCTTATAGGATTGATCAAAGATATTTTTACCTAACCTAAAACTATATCTCAATTCAGGTTTCATTTGTGTGTTAAAAAATGGTAAAGTTTATAGCTTTACCATTTTTTGTTTTAAGCCTATTTCGCAGACGCTCAACCCAGCAAAATAATTAACCAATCCCAAAAGTTGTGAACTAAGATTAGATTTTCCATTGGTTAACCTAGCCATTACTATTTGCAAATATTATTTTGATAAAATTCTTTGTGAGTTTTTCTTTTTGTCTTACTTTTGATTGCTGAAAATTAAAAAAACATCGTTCTTTTGATTTAAAAAGATTTTTAGTAAATTTAACTTATCAAA
>JBEBUV010000161.1:0-5318 GCA_040393085.1 Pedobacter hiemivivus
TTTCTTTTGAAAGATTAATGTATATACAAATATACCCCCTTTTGTCTATCTATACAAAATAGTATAAACAGAGAAATGTAAGATTTAATCTAACTATAAACTTCAACATTGAATATTTATACTTTTTCATCGCCAATAAGGAAAATTGGGGAAGAAAGTTTGTCCGTTCCTGATTTTACTTTACAAGGGTGGGGAATTAGTAGTAAAGATGCAGTGTATATGCAGATTGAATAGCCCCTTTAATAAGTTTAATTGTCACCTCTTTGATCAAAAACAAAAAAATAAATTTACAAAAAGGCTTAAAACGCAATCAGCCCCCATTACTGGAGGCTGATTAAATTTTTAGAAAGTAAAATCGGCAGGTTAATTGTAACCGTCATTTTGACCAAGAACACCTTGTGCTTTATCTATTTCCTTTGTTGGTATTGGGAAATATTTAAGCTCAGCTCTTGTTGCCACAGGAACCGTTAAAGCAGTACCTGTATTTGGGTTATATGCACGTTCTTCCGAAGTAAAATTCAAATACTTCCCAGATCTTACCAGATCATACCAACGCTCGCTCTCATAAGCAAATTCCAAACGGCGCTCAAGAAACAACTTATCGCTGAAATCTGTAGGATTAGCAATATCAGATAAAATATAGTTGTGTGAGGCACCAGCAAAAGCACGTTCACGAACTTTATTCAATTCAATCAATGCATCAGCCGGTCGGCCAAGTCCATATAACGTTTCTGCATAAAGTAAAACTACATCTGCGAAACGTATAACAGGTAAGTCAAGGCCAGAGGAACCATAAGTATGAGGAACTGCATATTTTGAAACATATGGATACCATAATGGTGGATCAGTTGGTTTACTATTAGGTGCTATTAACATATCAGTAATGGTAGCGACCTTTCTAGTATCACCAGCAATATATTGTTTATTTAAACTCCATGATGGTAGAGCCACCTCAGAACCGCGACTAACAATTCCCTCCACTCCTCCATTTGGTATAAAGGCTGTAGATAAATTGTGTCCATTAGATCCTTCAAGATAAGTTATAGCAAATACAGACTCCTTATTATTCTCATTTGTCATTTTCCAGAAATCGGCGAAATTATTAAGTAGTGTATAACTAAAAGGAGCTTTAAATAATTGTGACAATTGCTCCTCTGCTTCTACCCATTTCTTTTGATAAACATAAACTTTTCCTAAAAGTGCGATTGCTGCTCCTTTTGAAGCACGACCAGCCACCATAGTAACAGGTAGTTTTTTTATTGCATCCTTCAAATCGTCAATCACCAGATTATAAATATCCGCTTCTGATGCTCTTGAAACTTTCTTTGCCTCTTCTGCACTCAATAATGTAGTTACATTTGGTACTCCACCGAACAATCTGACCATTTCAAAATAAGCCAATGCACGCATAAATTTAGCTTCACCAATAAATTGATCTTTCTCCAGAGCTTTATAATCTAAAGGCTTATCAATATTAGTCAACACTGCGTTAGCACGAAAAATTATACTATAATTCGCTACCCAGAAATCTGCGATCAATTCATTATCCGGCGTAACAGCCAAAACGTCCAAAGCATTTGCTCCCGACACTGAAGTATTTGTTGAGGCATATAAATTGTCTGTAGGAATTTCCAATAACAGAAAATCTGTAGGTTTCCTTGATTGCAATCTATTATAGACACCTAATACTGCTTTATCCATATCTTTTGACACCTGATAAAAGTTCTTCGTCGTTAATATCGATTCGGGAATTGGTTCTAATAATTCTTTTTGACATGCACTAAACGACAATACTGTCATAAGTGAGCCTATTATATAAATTTTACTTCTTTTCATCTTTTACACATTTAATATTAAAATCCAACATTTAATCCCAGAGCATATACTCTGTTAATTGGTTCTGCACCATTTGCATTATAACCGGGTTTACTACCACGGCCATTAATTTCGCCTTGAGTGTATCCCTCGGGATTATATCCGTGAAATCCTTTTTTGGTAATCACAACTGGATTATTCAATGATGCAAATACCCTAACACTACTTAAATGAAGTTTTTTTGCTAAGTCAGAAGAGAATGTATATCCAAAATTCAAGTTTCTAACCGCAAAAAATGAAGCGTCTTCCAGATAAAAATCTGATTGTCCCTGAAAATTTAACTGACTCAATGCAGCGGCTGGTGTTTTTCCATCTCCTGGTTCATTAACAGACCACCACTGATTTTCTACTAAAGATCTACGCATTGCACCAAGCGTATTCCCCTCAAAATATTGGTTCTCAAAATTATACAATTTTGGTCCTAGTACAGCCTGCACAGCAAGACTTAAATCGAAACCTTTATAGGAGAATGAATTGGTCATACCTAAAGTCGTTTTAGGCTGATAGCTACCCAGAATCACACGATCTTGTGAAGTAATTTTTCCATCTTTATTAACATCTTCATATTTAGGGTTACCAATTTTAGACCCTGGAAGAACTGTAGAATTTGCCAAATCCTGTGCATCTTTGATTACACCAACCATCCTGTAGCCATAATAAGAGAACATAGGATCTCCCTCTCTTAACAACCAACTCATCCCAAAAGTATCCGTCTCAATGTTTTCAGGTACACCACCAAGGTCAATTACCTTATTTTTATTACGGCTCAAGTTAAATGCACTTTCCCATCTAAAATTGCCTTTTAAATTGATCGTCTTTAATTCCAATTCTATACCTTTATTACTAACTGATCCGATGTTTGCTGTCCTGGAAGTAAACCCAGTTAAAGCTGAAGTAGCATCAGGATAGATCATATTACGAGAAACTTTATCATAATAGTCAAAGCTTAAACTAATCCGATTATCAAAAAGTCCTAAATCCATAGCTACATCATAACCTACATTCTTTTCCCACTTTAGCATCAAGTTTTCTATACTAGTCTGAGCTTGTCCATTTGACAGGATATTTCCTGGAGAATATGGTACTGATGAAATTGATCCGAGGTAATTAAAATCTCCAATGTTGAAGTTACCTGTTACCCCATAACTTCCGCGAAGCTTTAAATTACTGATAGCGGGAATACCTTTCATAAATCCTTCTTCACTAATTCTCCATCCTACTGATGCTGAGGGGAAATAACCCCATTTATTGTCCGGTCCAAATCTGGAACTTCCATCCATCCTCATTGATGCAGACAATAAATATTTACCTTTATAAGCATAATTAGCCCTGGTAAAGTAAGAAATTAAGCCATACATTGATTTAGTAGTATTACTTCCTGTTGGATTGATCGTCGCATTGTTCAATGTGTATATAATATCATTGTTAAATGAATTATTCACAGCGACCAGATTGGTTCGACGCGAGGTAGTTTTTTGGTAAGAACTTCCTAATAACCCCGTAAAATCGTGATCCTTATTAAAAGTCTTGTTATACGTTAAGGTATTTTCATTTAACACACCAATACTCCTTGCATCTCCGGCTGAACCTGAACTGGCATTACCTGTAAAAGTTGCAGCAAATACATCTAGTTCCGTATTCACCATATTTACCCCCACAGATGACCTGAATTTAAGCCCTGGAATAAGATTCAAAGCAAAATATCCTTCACCAGTATTATTTGCAACATTGGTTGTATTAAATGTACCATTCAATATCCCATTAGGATTTGCCTGACCAGTTACATTGACAGACCAATAATCTCTGGCTCTTGGATAAGTACCATTTGGATAAATAGGCTCTACAAAAGGTGGGTATTTAGCAAGGTTTACCATAGTAGTAGTTGTGCGTCGTTTTGTGTAAGAAGGGTTTATAACCAATCCTACATCTATTGTTTTATTAACTTTCACATCAACATTAGCTCTAAAGCCATAAAACTGATAATTTGCAGTTTTTATTGCTCCTTTTTCACCATTATAGGTTCCTGAGATATAATATTTAACAGACTCATTACCTCCATTAACAGCTACATTATAACTTTGTGAAGGTGCCCTTTGTATCACCTCATCTTGCCAGATGGTTTGAACACCATCTCTAATAACTGGGTTAACCTGGTATTTAGGGAGTCTGTTCGGATCATTCCATACACTTGTAGATGGGTCCCCTCCATCCCATACCAATTCTCTATTCTGATATCTAACAACATAATCATAATACTCCTGTCCTGTAATCCAGTCGTCATGTAAAATCGGTTTAGCTAATCCGAAATAACTGTTTAGTTTAACCTGTGGTGCTCCAATCTTTCCTTTTTTAGTGGTAACGATAATTACACCTCCTGAGGCTCTTGACCCATAGATTGCAGCAGAGGAAGCATCTTTCAAGACTTCAAATGACTCTACATCATTCATATTGATCTGACTCAAACTACCTCCGGGGAAACCGTCAATTACAATTAACGGATCATTTCCGGCACCAATTGAGCCAGCACCACGAATTCTGATTACTGGAGCAGCTCCCGGTGCACTGCTGCTTTGGGAAATACTTACACCCGCCATTTTTCCAACTAAAGCAGATTCTGGTCTTCCGGCAGGCATTTGATCCAGCCCGTCATTACTAACTTTAGACACAGAAGCTGTTAATGAACTTTTCTTAATACTTCCGTAACCGATCACAACAACCTCATCCATTGATCTCACGCTTTCTTCCAATTGAACGTTTACAGATTGCTGCGTTCCTAAAACTACTTCTTTAGTATTAAAACCAATATAAGTAAAAACAAGTACGACATTTTTCTGGTCATCAGGAATACTCAA
Source organism: Pedobacter hiemivivus (assembly GCA_040393085.1). GTDB lineage: Bacteria > Bacteroidota > Bacteroidia > Sphingobacteriales > Sphingobacteriaceae > Pedobacter > Pedobacter hiemivivus_A. The sequence goes on from JBEBUV010000161.1 coordinate 4,728, forward strand.
CTGAAACTCACCACTATCGTTAGACATCCCAGCAATTGTAGTTCCTTTTACTTGAACGCTTACTCCAGGAAGGGCAAGATTTTGATTATCTGTGACTATACCTTTAACAATCCTGTTTAGGCTAATCATTGAATGTTTCAGGCTGTTGCCTTTCTCATTTAAAATTTTCGTCCGTTCTGTCACAATTTTTCCCTGAGCAGCTATTGCTACTGTTAAAATTCCAGGAAGTAACAAACTTCTGGCAAGAGAACTTACTCTTGCATTGATTGGTTTTACTTTCATAAAGATAATATTTGGTAATAAATTTCAAGAGTCAATCGTAAATAGCATAATGTGCATTTAGATTGATCGTTAACGTTACCGAAAGTCGTTTTTATTGATGACAATATCAATAAAAATTAAAAAAAAGTTGGATAAGTTTCTAATTATTTTTACAAAGTGAGGTTTAAATAGGAGCCAGGAACAATCCAAATGATGTAGAGTGAGCAAAGCTAGAAACAAAAAAAGCTCCTGGTTTACACCAGAAGCTTTGCACAGTACTCAGAGCGGGAATCGAACCCGCACGACTTTTAAGGTCACAGGATTTTAAGT
>JBEBUV010000162.1:0-5159 GCA_040393085.1 Pedobacter hiemivivus
ATAACTTTATAGCTTTAAAACATCCCAATGGATGATTGAAAGTACAAGAAATCCAATCAAGACAGTAAATGTATTGTATCCAACAAAGATTAATAGCTTGATGTTTCTAGATCCAAAATGCTAACTTTATTAAAAAAAACATGAAAATATCTATTTTAACAGTTCTACTCGCATTAGTTACAACTCTTTCATTTGGCCAGGAAAATAATAGTTATAGATCGTCCTTAAAAAAACTAATACAGATATCGGGTACAGAGGTTGCATATAAAGGTGCGTTGAATCAAATGATCTCCATGTTTAAGCAAAAGGAATCAAGTGTTCCTCAAGAATTTTGGGATGAGTTTAGTACTGAGGTAAATAAAAATGGAATCGACCAACTTATCAATTTGATATTACCGATATACCAGAAACATTTAACTGAAGCAGATTTGCTTGGATTAATTGCTTTTTATGAGTCGCCTTTAGGTAAAAAATTCGCTGATAAAACACCACTGATTACTCAGGAGTCGATGCTTGCAGGTCAGGAATGGGGTAAACAAATCGGTGAAGAAGTAGTTAATAAGCTTAAAAATAAAGGATACTTGAAAGAATAGAAATGAAGATTTCTATTTGTAGTAAATCTGCTTTCATCATCGTTCGTTTTCACATAAGGTTTTCCCACCATCCTTTGCTTTTGCTATAGTAGTTGAAACAATTTCTTTTTTACAATTATTCAAGCCATGACATTTAGCGTTTAGATGATATTTTTTAGAAACCTTACTGGTACAGATGTAGGCTGTGGTCGTTCGTTCAATACTAGCATTACGCATAGATAAACCTATTCCGCTAACAAAAACTATAAGAAAAACTACAACGTCAATTCCATATTTACTTATAGGCACTCTATTGCTTGTTCGCTTAGAACTTTTAGTTGGGCTTTCAGTTTCTTCTTTCGGAGCCTGCTTCTGTTTAGGTTCTTCTTTATTATCCTTTATTTCTTCCGCAGGTATTTCTACTGTCGGACCATAAGTCACTCCGTATTGATAGGGTCTAGGCTCAAAATTTATAAGCCAGGCCAATAGTTCAATGTTCGTTGGCTCTGTAGAAATTGTTCTCCCCTTTATGAAGTTATCTAAAGGTCTGAGCCTGTCTGGATCAAATCTTTCAATACTGCTCCTATAATCGCTGGAAATAACTCCTGAATTGAAAAAATCCCGAATTATCTTCTCGTCTTTTTCCTGCGGCCTTGAGTTTAAAACCAGACGGCATTCCTCTCTCAAGTTAGCGGGGGTAGAATGTGATAAATTTAAAGAAAGTAATCCCTTAACCTTCTTTTGGTGGTAATCAGCAATCACCGCTTTTTTATAATCCTCGAGCATTATTCATGAATTGATAAGTAAATGTAGCCGGAATTTTTGGAATTCTTTACGGTTTTCCGGAATTCCATAGGATTTATTGGAATGATCGGAACCGTATGATGTTCAGTGCTTTTGACCGCCATACATTTGTTTTCGAAATCGGTTGGAGCCTCGACTAGCTATTGTGGCTCATGTACAGACAGATTTTAAACGAGTGAAAGTTGCGGCAGGTAATGACCGGTTTGGGAAGCAGTTACTGCCTCCCGCAATTGAATCTCAATTCTTCCCAAAAATTTCAGAAGCGCTTCTGGAATGCAAATGTGGCAACCTCCGCGATAGGATTCGCGGAGGCCTACTAAGTATTTCAATTCTAAAATTTTTGAATCATGTATAGTATTATTTTCTTTTTATTAATGGGCTTAGTATCTCCTTCAAATTCAGGTACAACTTCAAAACACAACTGTGAAAATACCGTAAGTGCTACTGGAGGTATTGACGGTGACGGCCCAGGTGGGGAAATTGGTGATAACCCACCAAAGAAATAAAAATAGATAAAAGAAGATATGGGCATTTTGCTCATATCTTTTTTTATTTTAGGGGAATAATGAAAATCTTTAATAGATACATAACGCCTCTTCTTTTATTACTCATGTTTTCTTGTCATCAAGATAATGTTAAACATGAGGTATCTACTGAAAATCAATATTACGATCGGGCATGGTATTTTTTAGATCATAATATTCGGGATAGTAGTTTCATTTATTTTAATAAAGCTAAAGAGATATTCCTAAATGATGGCGATAGTGTTCAGGCAGCCAAGAGTTTAATCCACATGGCTATCATAAGTGGTGGAAAGGGTGATTTTTTTGGCAGTCAGGAAATTTCGCTTTCGGCAATTGAATACCTTAATCCAGCAGTTGAAAGCGAAAGAGAAATCTTGTCGAGCAATTACAATAATCTGGGAAAAATGGCAAGCCGGTTAAAGAATTATCAAGAGGCTAATCAATTTTATCTTAAATCTATTGAGCTTTCCAATGAAGAAGCTTCTAGAAATATATACTTCAATAATTTGGCTGTTAATTTAATCGAACAGAAGAAGTATGATCAAGCACTAATGTATTTTGACAGGCTTCTTGCCACCAAGAGTATAAAGGAAGATCCGATTACATTTTCGAGGATTTTATCTAATACTTCAAAAACGAAATGGTTGCAGAACCCCCAATATAACCCGATACCCAACTTCTTAAAAGCTCTGCAAATTCGTCAGAAAGAAAATGACCTGTTTGGGCAGAATGCAAGTTTAGCACACCTCGCAGATTTTTACATGACTAAAAAGCCAGACTCTGCAATTTTCTATGCCCACAGTATGTACCTTTTGGCTCAGAAGATAAAAAGTGTTGACGATCAGTTGTATGCGTTGGAAAGGTTGGTTAAACTGAGTACGCATGAGCAGTCAAAACAATATTTTGAGACTTATAAGAAATTGCAAGATAGTTTAGAAACCGACCGGAATGCGGCTAAGAACCAGTTCGCTTTAATACGGTATGAAACGGAGAAAAATAAAGCGGAAAATTTCAATCTGCAAAAAGACAATGCAGAAAAGAAGTATCAGATTACCAAACAGAAAATTTTGTTGGGTGGAATTTTTGTACTGATGGTTGCTGGAATTATTATTCTTAGGCTCTGGTATAAGAAAAGAAAGCAAAAATTAGCCTGGGAGTCTAAAGCAGCCATTCGGGAAAATCAGTTGAAAATTCATAAAAGGGTGCATGATGTTGTTGCAAACGGATTGTACAGGATGATGTCGGAAATTGAAAATAGGGATGACATGGATAGGGAGAAAATCTTGGACAATATAGAAGTGCTTTATGAGAAGTCGCGCGATATTACTTATGAAGATAGCCCTGTTGCTGAGCCTAATTTTCAGGAGAAAATTAATGGCTTAATGTCATCATTTGGTGCGGATGACAGGAGAATTTCTCTTGTGGGTAATGAGGCAGCGTTGTGGGATCACATGAGTGCAAAAGCAAAACATGAAATAGAACATATCCTTCAGGAATTGATGGTGAATATGAAAAAGCATAGCGGAGCAAGGAATGTGGTGGTTAAGTTTGAGCGAACCGGTAATCAAGTGAATATTTATTATACCGATGATGGAATCGGGATCAAAGGAGAGCCGAATTTTAAAAATGGGCTGACCAATACGGGAAACCGTATTGACAGTATTGGCGGGACAATTACTTTTGATGCGAAAAATGATGGGGGATTGAGAATTCACATTTCCTTTACAACTACCTAAAGATATATGATGTTCGAACGCGTACTAATTGCAGAGGATCAAGAAAGCACTAGTATTTCAGTGCGTAAAACAATCGGGGATTTAAATATTGTAAATTCTGATTATGTGTTTTATTGCGACGATGCTTTTGCCCGAATCCAAAAGGCACTAAAAATAAATCAACCTTTTGATTTGCTGATTACCGATCTTTCATTCGAGGAAGATCATAACATCCAGAAAATTATTGATGGAGTAGCGCTGATTAAGGCGGCTAAAGATGAACAGCCTGGACTTAAAGTTCTGGTGTTTTCGGCAGAGGGTAAGTCTGCTGTGATTGATGCATTGATCAAAGATCTGGGAATTGATGGATATGTACGCAAAGCCCGACATGATGCGAAAGAACTCAGATCGGCCTTGGAAGCGATTGCACAAGGAAAGAAATATTTTCCAGCACAAATGAAGATGCCCGTGAAAGAGAGAAATACTTATGATTTTACGAGCTATGATACCACTATTATTGCTTTGCTTGCCGCTGGTATAAAGCAAAAAGAGATCCCTGGATATCTGCAAAACCAAGACATCAAACCTTCTGGTTTGAGCAGTATTGAAAAACGTCTCAATCTGATCAGAGATGTGTTGGGCTTTTCTAACAATGAGCAGCTTATTGCTTATTGCAAAGATTTTAAAATTATCTAATACCTTAATTTCTTGCTTTACGGTTTCCCGTAAGGAATACTTTGTTTACCTGCCTACTTTCGAATCATAATTAAGAACTAAAATTTTAAATTATGGAAAAGTATTACGTAAACAAAGAGGCACAATCTAATGGTGATCATGAAGTTCATGATGAGAATTGTGATCGCCTGCCAGATGTGATTAATAGATTGTATTTAGGAGAATTCTCTTCATGTAAAAGCGCTGTTATAGTAGCAAAAGGAAACTATTCAAATGCTAACGGTTGTTTTTACTGCTCGCCTACTTGTCATACCAGTTAATTACTTCGATAATGGAATATAAAGTAATACCATTCAGTGCGACACTGGATCAGAAAAAGGATACTACCGCTGTTATAGCAGAACAATTGGCTAAAGTAATAGAACGCTACAGCAACCAGGGCTGGAAGTATGTTAGGTTAGAGAATGTTTCCACTTATGTGAAACCAGACTCGGGCTGCTTTGGAATAGGGGCTAAGCCCGGTTATATGGCTTCTTATCAGATGGTTGTGTTTAGTAAAGATATTCAAAGTGAAAACGATTTTACTTCTGCTGATTAGGTGCTATTGGCTACTGATTCCAAAAGGGAAAAGACGACCATGTATTTTTAAAGTCACTTGCTCTCAACATGTATACCAGAAGACTACACAAGAGGGTCTTTGTGAGGGCCTTCGGGCCCTCAGGTATCGATTTTCCAATTGCAGAGGTGGTTTTCACGTGTTTGAACATCCTATGGAAATGACAACCATGATGATCCTCCGAAATGGCCAGATTATCCCGCAGAATGAGATTTCAGAACGATTTATTAGAAAGAACAAATAGAATAATAAA
>JBEBUV010000163.1:0-5157 GCA_040393085.1 Pedobacter hiemivivus
CCAAACTATATATGTTCAATTTTTTGGTTTAGATAATTATATCATTAACTTTAATCAGGACGCAGATATAAAATGGGTATCACTCCGGGAATTTGATGAATTACCACATCCTAAAGTGATTTCAAATTTTATAAATTCGTATATTATTATTTAGAAAAACTATAATTCATGTCAGGTATAAACAAAGTTATTTTAGTTGGGCATTTGGGCAAAGATCCTGAAGTCCGACATTTAGATGGAGGCGTTACGGTCGCCAGTTTTCCATTAGCAACATCAGAGACCTATAATAAAGACGGCAAAAGAATCGAACAAACAGAATGGCACAATATCGTTTTGTGGAGAGGTTTGGCAGAAGTAGCTTCTAAGTATTTGCAGAAAGGTAAATTGGTTTATATAGAGGGCAAACTACGTACCCGTTCTTTTGAAGATAGAGAGAAAGTGAAAAAATATGTAACAGAAGTTGTGGCGGAGAACTTTACTATTCTTGGAAGAAAAAGTGATTTTGAACAAAGCCCGGTAAGTAATGAGAATACCACACCTAAAAGTGAAACAGAGTATACAGACGTAACAGACACCCCTACAGAAACAGATCCTTCAGGGGATTTACCATTTTGACTACGATAGTTAAAGGCTGTATCTGATGAGATCAGGTACAGCCTTAGTGAATATTATTCTACAGTAACAGATTTTGCCAGATTCCTTGGCTGATCTACATTACAGCCCCTAAGTACAGCAATATGATAAGCCAATAGTTGTAAAGGGATAGTCGCTAATAAAGGTAAAAATGCTTCACTTGAATCAGGTATTTCTATACAGTAATCAGCCATTTTTCTCACTTCAACATCGCCCTGCGTAACAATCGCAAGAACAATTCCTTTCCGGGCTTTTACCTCCTGGATATTACTGATTACTTTTTCATAAGATGAGTTTTTAGTCGCAATTACCACAACTGGCATTTCCTCGTCAATTAAGGCGATAGGGCCGTGTTTCATTTCTGCAGCAGGATAACCCTCGGCATGGATGTATGAGATCTCTTTGAGCTTTAAAGCGCCCTCTAATGCAACAGGAAAACCGCTTCCCCTTCCAAGGAACAGGCAGTTTCTTGAATTTTTGAATTTCTCAGCAATTTCCATGATCATCTCATTCGATTTTAGTGCCATCTCGATCTTCTCAGGAATGCAATCCAATTCAGTTAGCAGCTCAACCATTTTAGAATGTGGCAAGGTGCCTTTTTGCTGGGCCATATAGAATGCCATTAGCGTAAGCACAGTAACCTGTGCTGTAAAGGCTTTTGTTGAAGCCACGCCAATTTCTGGTCCTGCATGAGTATAAACCCCTGCATCAGTCAATCTAGGGATAGATGCGCCAACCACATTACATACTCCAAAAATAGTTGCACCTTTTTCTTTCGCCATTTCAATAGCGGCCATTGTATCAGCAGTTTCACCAGATTGTGAGATAGCAATTACAATATCCTTTTCGGTAATAATTGGATTGCGGTATCTGAATTCAGAAGCATATTCCACTTCAACCGGAATACGTGCATATTCTTCGATCAGATATTCTCCAACTAAACCGGCATGCCATGATGTTCCGCAAGCCACAATAATAATGCGGTCAATGTTTTTTAATTTATCAGCATATTCTTTAATGCCGCCAAGCTGTACCTTTCCCTCATTGGGGTAAATACGGCCGCGCATACAATCTCTTATTGACCGTGATTGCTCAAAAATCTCTTTTAGCATAAAATGATCATAACCACCTTTTTCAAGCATTTCCAGCTTCAATTCCAGCTCCTGGATATATGGGCTTTGAACAACATTGTCCAGGCGTTTAATCAATAACTCATCGCGCTTTAAATAGGCAATTTCATGATCATTTAAATAAATTACATTTTTGGTATATTCTACAATCGGAGTGGCATCAGAAGCGATGAAATATTCATCCTCACCAACACCGATGACCATCGGGCTACCTTTTCTTGCTGCAATCAATTGATCAGGCTGATCTTCATCCATCACTACAATTGCATAGGCCCCGCTTACCTCATTAAGGGCTAGTCTAACAGCTTCCAAAAGATCTGTATTGTCATTTTTATAAATCTCTTCGATCAGGTGAACCAGAACTTCTGTATCAGTATCACTTTTAAACTCATGGCCCCTGGTTTGCAATTCTTCCTTCAGGGTAGCGTAGTTTTCAATAATACCGTTGTGAATTATAGTCAGTTTACCGTTGTTTGAGGTATGTGGGTGCGAATTCCTGTCGGAGGGTGCGCCATGGGTTGCCCATCTGGTGTGACCAATTCCGATCGTTCCAGATAAATTTTTTCCTTCAGCAAAGTTTTCAAGTTCTTGAACCTTGCCAGCTTTCTTATAGACGTTTAGTCCTGTGTTATTAATTAAGGCGATACCAGCGCTGTCATAGCCGCGGTATTCTAATCTTTTCAGGCCTCTAATAACAATAGGCCAAGCCTCTCTATGACCGATGTAACCAACTATTCCACACATAATAGATTTATATTTAGTATTAAAAAAAACAATCCCCCGAAACTAATTAATCTCGGGGGATATGACCAAATATACTTGTGGATTTTTAATTTATTTGTGTGTAATAAATGTTTAATCTCAATCGCTTATCAGTTGGTGCCGCATCTTTCTTAAATGCATTGATCACAGCGCGTGATGCAGAAGTAACAGACGGAGTAATATTGAACTCAGTAAGTGAACTAGGTGCTAGGAAAGTACCAAAGTCTTCTGTTTTACCATCTAATAAATCCTGAACATAACTGGTTATAGAGAATATATATCTTCTGTTTACAGAATCGAAATAACCACCAAACAGCAACTCGCTGCCCAATGCTCTAGGATCTCCATTGTAAACACCTTGAATACTGTTGTCGTTGTCAGGCACATTAGCTCTTTGTCCGGCTATATCAAAACGATATAAAGCAAGGCGTTGTGATGCGCTAAAAGGAACCGCATCATTACCGTTACTCAGGTCTACCACTAATTCTGCTTTATTTACAATTAATTTAGTATTAGGATTACCTGATTTGGTTTTGACATCAGCTATAAATTTTTTCAGGTAAGGGAAAGAAATTTTGTTTTTCAGTCCACCCAATGCTTGCAAATAAGTGATGTCGTAATTGGTGCCTGGATTGGCTAATTGTGTTGCTACCGCTGTTCCTGTATAATCATGTTTTATTGTAGCAGTTACAGGGCCAGAGTTTTTCCCTATAGGGAAGCCAACCATCACGGTGTCTCTTTCCGTGGTAGTTGTTTTATTTTGTTTTGTATAATAAATTTCAAGTTTTCCTTCAGTACCATACAGATCCATGAACATAATTCCGCCATCACCATTTGTTGTTGATGTTACTTTTAAGCCTTTAAAAGACTCAAAGAAGTTATCGGCAGTTGATAAGGTTACAGAATCAAGTTTTGCTATATTATTATTGATATATGTCTTATCTAATTTAATCCTGATCTGAGGAATAACGGTTTTCAGTGTATCTTTAGCTCCGCTTACCAAATCAGTAATTTTGAATTTTGTATTCGGTTTAGCTTTCCCTGTAAATGTACCTAGAACTGTACCATTTGCCGGCCAGTCTGTTGTTGTCAGGTACTTTGGTTCTTTAGAGATATCATTAGTAAGCTGACTTACATTAATCGTAAAGTTAGTGGCAATTGTATCTCCATAAAACTGTGTGGAGTATGGCAAAACCAATACTGCAGAGTCTACTTCAGGTAATGTGCCAAAATTGTAAAATTTATTATCAGGGATACCTACAGCCATAGAAATGCTGGCATTAGTTTTTCCAAAAATAGGATCAACTAAAGCGCCTAACGGATGTCTAATTATGCCAACTCCAGATGTTACATCATCTACCAGAGTTTTGGATGTGACAGTTGTAGTATCCATCAGGACACCTTTAATTTCGAAGGCTGGATCCAGGTCTAGTCCAATAGTATTGGAATCTTTACAGGATGCAAAAAGAAAAAGACCTATCAACATGGTTAATAAGTCTTGTTTTGTAAATTTCATATATGATTTAATAATGCCTTAGTTTACGCTATTGTAGCCAATTCTTCAGTTGAAATCTCCTCGTACAAAGTATAGAAGTTTTCAAAATCTTCGGTTAAATTATGAGCTAAAGTTGGTTTATTAGAATCTTTAACAAATTTTAACACATCGCTATTTATGTTTTCGTCGGCTAACACTACTGCATCAGAGTAAGTTATGGCTCCTATATGCAAAGTGCTGCAATTTGCATTTTCAAACACTTTAGTATCATCGGCAGTCATTGCGTTCATGATCGCTTTCTTATGCAGGTCTGTATTTAAGGTCTCAGTAAAGCAGTTCTCATAAACAGAGTAAACAACTTTTGAATTCTTAAAAGTAGGATCATTTTTATAAGTGGTTTTGATATAAGCAGGCACTAATGACGTCATCCAGCCGTGGCAATGAACAATGTCAGGAGCCCATCCTAATTTCTTAACCGTCTCTAATGCACCTTTACAGAAAAATATTGTTCTTTCGTCGTTGTCCGCATAAAATTTGTCCTCTTTGTCCCTGAATACATACTTGCGCTGAAAATAGTCTTCATTGTCAAGGAAGTATACCTGCATACGTGCAGCTGGAATAGAAGCAACTTTAATGATCAAAGGGTTGTCATTGTCGTCGATAATGATGTTCATTCCCGACAAACGGATAACTTCGTGCAATCTGTTCCTTCTCTCATTAATATTCCCAAACCTCGGCATCAAAATGCGGATTTCAAATCCTTTATCCTGCATTGCCTGTGGTAATTGACGGGTAATTTCAGAAATCTTTGTGAGTTCAAGGAAAGGCGACATCTCGTGTGTAACAATCAGTAGCTTCGTTTTTGCCATCTCCATATTTTAATAAAAATTTATGTTAAAGAAAAGATTATCAAGGGGCAAAGGTAAGCAAAATAATAAGATTTATCAAGATTATGCGCAAGATGTTTTGTTAGGAATGGATAAATAACCAACTTTGCACCCTGAAATTTTATACGCTGGTTTGAAAGTAATAAATACCATAGCGGCATTAAAGTCGTTGCTTGAGCCCATTAAATTGGCCCAACAGAAAGTTGCCTTAGTGCCTACCATGGGCGCCTTGCATAAAGGACATGTATCG
>JBEBUV010000164.1:0-5113 GCA_040393085.1 Pedobacter hiemivivus
AGTTTAAAAAATGCTTTTAAAAACTTTATTCTTGGTTAGGGGTTTTATGATAAAGAATTTACATTTGCCAAATACCAAACAACCGGAGAGCTTATGGACAACCAACCCGTACAACGAGTAGATATTATGGCATACGCTGGAAAGTGGTATTCTTTGTATTCTATTCCTACCTTTATGGATAAACATTGGCGTAGGAAAGTAGAAACCTATGTTATTCATCCAGATGGTTATTTTGCAGTGTTCACTACTTATAATGTTGTTGGTGAACAGAAAAGGAAATATATCAGATCAAAATTATTTGTGATTAGAAAGACCGGGAATGCTGTCTTTAAGGCTCAATTGGTTTGGCCTTTTAAAGTAGATTATTGGGTGATTGAACTGGCAGAAGATTATTCATATGTGGTGGTTGGGCATCCAAAACACCAAAGACTTTATATCATGTCGAGGAAGCCAGAACTTCCAAAAGACTTGCTTAAAGGAATTGTTGATCGTTGTAAGGAGAGAGGTTATGACACTAGTAGACTTGTATCTCAGGGCCATAAGGCTGTGCGTCAAGAGCTCTTGACAGAGCACGCCTAAAATTACAATTCTGTTAGTCATAAGCAGCTAAAATTCCCTATTTTTGAACCAATCATTTTCATTTCAGAAAGCGAGAATAATTACCAGCTATGTATTTAATATTTGACACCGAAACCACAGGTTTACCACGCAATTGGAATGCACCAATTACTGATACTGACAACTGGCCAAGGTGTATTCAGATTGCATGGCAATTACATGATGAACTTGGTAACCTTATAGAGCATCAGGATTATCTTGTAAGCCCGGATGGCTTTAATATTCCTTATGATGCCGAGCGTATTCACGGTATTTCTACTGAACTTGCTGCAGAGCAGGGGATCGCATTAAGCGAAGTACTGGAAAAGTTCAATATTGCCTTATCTAAAGCCAAATTTGTTGTTGGTCAGAACGTAGGTTTTGATGTTAACATTATGGGTTGTGAGTTTCATAGGATGGGTATTGAAAGTCCTATGGCCAGTATGCCAGTATTGGATACTTGTACAGAAACAACGGCCGAACTTCTTAAACTTCCAGGTGGTCGTGGTGGTAGATTTAAATTGCCAACGCTGACGGAACTTCACCAATATCTTTTTGGTGAGCCATTTTCCGAAGCTCACAATGCTACTGCTGATGTGGAAGCAACAACACGTTGTTTTTTACAACTGATTAAACTCGAGGTTTTTAGACCTGAACAATTACAAGCTGACCCGGCTTATATACAACGTTTTAAACAGAATACACCTCAAGTATTTGAACGTGTCGGTTTAAATCATATTAACCTTAAATCTGCATCTGAAGAGATCAGGAAACGCTTACAACAGACTGAAGCACCTAAGGTTTCTAAGAGTACACTTAATGAAAACAAACGTGAACTTGCTTCGGCAAATTTCGTGCATCTACATAACCATACGCAGTTTTCGGTACTGCAGTCGACCATTAACATTCCCTCCCTGATTAAAGCGACAGCTGGCTTTAAAATGCCAGCGGTAGCCATGACAGATCATGCCAATATGATGGGGGCATTTCATTTTGTTGCACAAGTACTTAATCATAATAAAGGCGTTGAGGCTAGGAATCAGGCTGCTGTAGACGAGGGAAAGACGCCAGAAGAAACTATCATTAAACCTATTGTAGGTTGCGAGTTCTTTGTTTGTGATAATCACTTGGATAAAAGTAGGAAAGACAATGGTTACCAGGTGGTATTGCTGGCTAAAAATAAGGCGGGATATCATAATCTGGCAAAAATGTCTTCTATCGCTTATACGAAAGGCTTTTATTATATCCCCAGGATAGATAAAGCAGTTATTGAGCAATATAAAGATGATATTATTGTGTTGTCTGGTAACCTTTATGGTGAGATTTCCAGTAAATTATTGAATCTTGGTGAAAAACAGGCTGAAGAAGCATTGTTATGGTGGAAGTCGCAATTTGGTGATGATTTTTATATCGAGCTGATGCGCCATAGCCAGGAGGATGAAGACATTGTTAACGTTTCATTGGTTGCCCTCGCTAAAAAGCATGATGTTAAACTAATTGCTACCAATAATACTTATTACATCAATAAAAAAGATGCTAACGCACATGATATTTTATTATGTGTTAAAGATGGTGAGAAGCAGGCAACTCCAATTGGTAGGGGTAGAGGTTTCAGGTTTGGTTTACCGAATCAGGAATACTACTTTAAGTCGCCTGATGAAATGAAAAACCTGTTCGCGGATTTGCCTGAGGCAATTGTGAACATTCAAGAGATTGTAGATAAAATTGAGATTTACAAACTTGCCAGAGAAGTACTCTTACCTAAATTTGATATTTCTGATGAGTTTCTTGTAAAAGAAGATGAAGAAGATGGTGGTAAAAGAGGAGAAAATAAGTATCTGCGTCATTTAACTTATGTAGGTGCCAAAAAGAGATATGGAGAAATTACACCTGAAATAACTGAAAGGCTTGATTTTGAGCTTCAAACCATTGAAAAAACCGGATATCCAGGTTACTTCCTGATTGTACAGGATTTTATCGCAGAAGCGAGAAACCTGGATGTATCTGTAGGTCCAGGAAGGGGATCTGCAGCGGGGTCTGCAGTTGCTTATTGTCTTGGTATTACAAATATTGACCCGATTAAGTATGATCTCCTTTTTGAGCGTTTCCTGAATCCTGACCGTGTATCCATGCCCGATATTGATATCGACTTTGACGATGAGGGTCGTGGTAGGGTTATGGATTATGTAATCAATAAATATGGTGCAAATCAGGTAGCTCAGATTATTACTTATGGTACCATGGCGGCCAAATCATCTGTTAAAGATACAGCCAGAGTATTGGACTTGCCGTTATTTGAGGCAGAGAAGATCGCCAAGCTCATTCCTAACATGAAGCTGGCAAAGATCTTTACACTAGATGAAAAGAGCTTAAAAGACGCATTACGTGCAGATGAATATGAGAAAGTACTGGAACTTAAAAACCTTGCCGGTGCAAAAGATCTTGGTGCTAAAACACTGGAACAAGCTCAGATATTAGAGGGCTCACTGAGGAATACGGGTATACATGCTTGTGGGGTAATTATTACTCCGAGTGATATTACGAATTTCGTTCCGGTAGCAACAGCAAAAGATTCAGACTTATACGTTACCCAGTTTGATAACTCGGTAGTAGAAAGTGCCGGTTTGCTGAAAATGGACTTTTTAGGGTTAAAGACCTTAACCCTCATCAAAGACACTGTTAAGCTGGTAAAGTTTAGACACAATATAGATCTAGATCCTGATAATTTCCCGATTGATGATGTTAAAACTTATGAGCTTTTCCAGAGGGGGGAAACGATAGGGATTTTCCAGTACGAGAGTACGGGGATGCAGAAATACATGAAAGAGTTAAAACCTACAGTATTTGCAGATTTAATTGCGATGAACGCTTTGTATCGTCCCGGACCATTAGAGTATATCCCGAGTTTTGTTCGTAGAAAGAATGGTGAGGAAGATATTACTTATGATTTAGATGCTTGTGAAGAGTACTTAAAAGAAACTTACGGAATTACAGTATACCAGGAGCAGGTGATGCTTTTATCTCAAAAGCTTGCCGGATTTACCAAAGGTGAGGCCGACGTTTTACGTAAGGCGATGGGTAAAAAGCAAAAGGATGTACTTGATAAAATGAAGCCTAAGTTTGTTAAACAGGCCGCAGAAAAAGGTCACGATGCCGCGAAGTTAGAAAAGATATGGAAAGACTGGGAGGCATTTGCATCTTACGCCTTTAATAAGTCGCACTCTACTTGCTACGCCTGGATTGCTTATCAAACAGCCTTTTTAAAAGCTCATTTCCCTGCAGAATATATGGCTGCGGTGTTATCTAATAACATGAACGACATTAAGCAGGTGGCTTTCTTCATGGAAGAATGTAAGCAAATGGGTGTTCAGGTATTGGGACCGGATGTAAATGAATCGGGTACAAAGTTCTCTGTTAACATTCAGGGCGAAGTGCGATTTGGTTTGTCTGGTATTAAGGGCGTGGGCGAAAAGGCGGTAGAGAGTATTATTGAAGACCGAAAAGAAAGGGGGATGTATAAAGATCTCTATGATTTTGCACGCAGATCCAATACCCGTACTGTGAATAAAAAGGCCTATGAAAGTTTCGTTTATAGTGGAGCTTTTGATTGTTTTGGATATCATCGAGGGCAATATTTTTTTGTTGGGATAAACGACAAAATGAATGGTATAGAAAAGGTGATTAAATATGCCAATGATTTTCAAAAT
The DNA here is from genome assembly GCA_040393085.1 of Pedobacter hiemivivus. Classification (GTDB taxonomy): domain Bacteria; phylum Bacteroidota; class Bacteroidia; order Sphingobacteriales; family Sphingobacteriaceae; genus Pedobacter; species Pedobacter hiemivivus_A. The sequence continues at coordinate 4,305 of JBEBUV010000164.1, forward strand.
AATGAAAATTCATCACAGTCGTCCCTTTTTGGTGGTTCTGTTGCAGACCTGATTTTGGAGCCATCTTTACCTGTAGCTCCTGAATGGAGTTTAATAGATCGCTTGAAATGGGAAAAGGATGCTATTGGTATCTTTTTATCTGGACACCCCTTAGATAACTATAAGCTTGAACTAAAAGAGTTTTGCCAGAATAAGGTTAGACATTTGGCTTTGGTTAATAAAATCAGAACCGGAGATACCAATGAAGAGGTACTTGCGGAGTTTGAAACGATAAAAAACCGTGAACTTGTGGTTGGCGGACTGGTTGTTATTTCAGCACAGCGTATGACGAAAACAGGAAAGCCTTTTGGAACTATGGTTTTTGAAGACTATGATGATACCTGCGAATTGGCTTTGTTTGGTGATGATTTTATCAAATTTAAACAGTTTTTGACTGATGGCTATTTCCTTCAGATTAGGGGTAGAGTGGGAGAGCGCTTTAGAAAAGAGGGTGATTGGGAGTTTAAAATAACATCTATCAACTTGCTTTCGGAATTAAGAGATAAACTAGCTAAAAGTGTAACTATACAGGTTCCAATAGAGCGTGTTACAGACGATTTTATGAATCAGGTATTGACTATTTTGGAGAATAATAAGGCAACAACTGAGCAGCAGAATTGTCAATTATTGTTTGATGTATACGATCGTGAACAGAATGTAATGGTTAAATTGCCTTCAAAGTCTATGAAAATCAATCCTACGAATGATTTTTTAGAGCAGCTGGAGGCTTTAAATGTAAGTTCAAAGTTGAACTAATGTCATAATGGCAT
>JBEBUV010000165.1:0-5080 GCA_040393085.1 Pedobacter hiemivivus
AGGGTTTTTCTCAACAGATTACGCTTTCAAAAAATAGCGCTTCATTAAAAAGCGTTCTTCATGAAATCAGGAAGCAAAGTGGTTATCAGTTGTTATACAATACGGATTTGATTCAAAATGCAAAACCAGTAAGTATAAATGTGCAAAATACTGGATTGGAGGAAGCGCTTAAAGCCATACTTAAGGGACAGAATTTTACTTATGAAATTACCTATAAAACGATTCTGATTAAACCGATTCCTGCAAATAACAATGCTGGTAATCCTACAGATAACAGTGGAGTTATAAAATGGCAGGCTTTTAAGGAAATCCGTGGTAAAGTAATTACTTCAGACGGTGAACCTTTACCAGGTGTGGTGATTGCTGAGAAAGGTACTGCCAATAAAACGGCAACCAATGGTAATGGTGAGTTCCAATTGCGCAATGCTGCAGATGATGCAGTATTGGTGTTTTCTTATATCGGTTATAATAAACAGGAAATTGCTACCAAAGGTGCAACAGGGCCATTAAATGTGACCCTGATTCAAAGCGATAATGAGCTTAAAGAAGTAAGCGTAGTTGTATCTACAGGGTATCAGAATCTACCTAAAGAGCGTGCTACAGGATCTTTTAGCTATGTTGATCAAAAGAAACTGGCAATAACCAATCTCGGTGCAACTGACTTCGCTAAAGGACTGGAAGGACTTGTTCCTGGATTACTGGTAGCTCCTGATGGATCTATGCAGATGAGGGGGGTATCTTCAATTAAGAAAGATACACGTGGAGTTTTAATCGTTGTAGACGGCTTCCCTATCGAGAGTGGTAATTTTACGGTAAACCCGAATGATATTGAGAATATTACTTTTTTGAAAGATGCAGCTGCGGCTTCAATCTGGGGTGTACGTGCTTCGAATGGTGTGGTGGTCATTAAAACAAAAAGTGGTATGGCTAACGATGGTAAAGCAGTATTTAATTTTACCAGCAATCTGACCATAGCTAATAAACCAGATTTCTCTTTCCAAAGATTGGCTAGTAGTGCTGATTATATTGATGCAGAGGCTGAAAGTTATGAAAGAAATTGGGTTAATTTTACTGGTGCTGATAACAATCCATATTCATTAGTTGGTGGATTGTATTATAAGAATTTTTTAGATAAGAATGGTTTTCCTCTAAGTATGGTTCATAGTGGATTGGAGCAATTAAAACAGTACAACTCATTAAACGAACAAGATCTTTTTTATCGCAGAGCAGTACAGCGTCAATTAAATTTATCTGTACGCGGTGGTACGGAGAAATATAAATTTGCCATCTCTACTTTATATACTAAGGAGTTAACAAACCTGGTGGGCAAAAACAACGACAACCTGATCTTAAACTTCAAAAACAGTTTGCAGGTTTTACCTAAACTAGCATTATCATTAGGTGTAAATACAACCTATGCTAAAAGCGAAGGAAGTAATATTGGTTATGGATTTGATATTGCGAGACCATATAATAGAATTTTAGACGAAAACGGTAATTACGTATCCAATACTTCCAGGGTTTCAGACCACATGAAGCAAAGTTATTATGATAAAGGTTATTTAAGCTGGGATGATAATGCTTTGCAGAACATGCAGAACACGTTAACCAAATCGAATACTTTCGCATCAAGAATTAACGTGGGTGCAGATTATGAGGTTATGAAAGGTTTAAATTTCAGTTCTCAGTTCCAAACTGAATTAAGGTTTACAAATAATGAAAACCTACAGGGGATTGATGCTTATTACCCACGATTAATGGCAAATACCTGGAGAGTTCCTACAGGAACAGGTTCTTTCGTTAATAAGTTTCCAGTAGGTCCTGTTTTTGATAGAGGAAAGCAAAATCAAAATAGCTGGACTTTCCGTAATATAGCAAACCTGGACAGGCAGTTTGGTACTGATCATGCAATTAGTGCTATTGCTAGTATGGAATTAAGAAAGGTTGGTTTTACAAGTAGTAGTGAACGCTATTATAATTACAACCCGAAAGCTTTAACATTCGATAATATTGATTTAGCAGCTCTTGCTATCAATCAGCCTAATGGCCTTGGAGGGTATAGTAATTACACCTGGGGTCTTACTCCTGTGGAAACTGACAGACGTTTCTTCTCTTTATTTGCAAATGCTGCTTATACCTACAAAAACAGATACACCGTATCTGGAAGTATTCGTACCGATCAGTCTAATTTGTTTGGTACAGATCCTAAATACCGTTACCGTCCATTGTGGAGTACTGGTGCAAGTTGGAACATGTCCAATGAAGATTTTATGAGTTCTGTCGGCTTCTTAGACAAGTTAATTGTAAGAGCTACTTACGGGGTAAATGGAAATATTGGTAATTCAAGTCCATACCCAATTGCATCAACCGGTAAAAGCTATCATACTCAAGAGAGTATGTTAAGATATGACAACCCTGAAAATCAGGAGTTACGTCCAGAGAAAACGGCTTCTACAAACTTTGGGGTAGACTTTGCAGTACTAAATCATCGTATTTCTGGATCAATTGACCTATACAAAAAGAAGAGTTACGATTTGTTAGGGAACAGCATTCTTGATCCTACAACTGGATTTGAAAGGGCTGAGAAAAACACTGCAAGAATGACCAATCATGGTATAGAACTGAATTTAAATGCCCGTATTTTAGAAGGTATTGTACGTTTAGATGCTGACTTCAATATTGGTTATAATAAAAATAAAGTTACTGATGTATTAATGCCAAACGCTACAGCATCATCTTATGCTGATGCAATTGGGCAAATCGAAGGAAGACCGCTTAGTTATTTATATAGCTATAAATGGGCAGGTTTATCTTCAACTGGTGAGCCACAGATCTATGATGCGAATGGCAATATCAAAAGCTGGTCGACCGCTCGTTTAACCGATATCAATGCCTTGAAATATGTAGGAACTATGGATCCTCCTGTTTATGGTGGAATGATGCTTAATGTTGGCTATAAAGGCTTTACATTCTCGCCACAGTTTACCTTTAAAATGGGGCATATAATGCGTCAGAGCACTACCAAAACTGATATGAGTGCTGGTGTAACATCTGATATTGCTTACAGGTGGAAAAATCCAGGTGATGAATTATACACCAATATCCCACGTTTGTTTGACAGATCAGTTATTGATCCAAAATGGAATGATTATTACAGAAAATCTGATGTTTGGGATGATGATGCATCATTTGTTCGTTTGAGATCATTGAGCTTGTCATACCAGATGCCTAAGAAATTCTTATTTAATGTATTTACGGCAGCAAGTTTAACGGCCCAAGCAAACAATGTATGGTTGTGGACAGCCAACAAACAGGGCTTAGATCCCGACTACGTTAATTTACTGACGGGAAGCATAGGTTTTCCACCGGTAAAAAATTACGTATTCTCATTAAATCTTAATTTTTAATCGTTACGAACATGAAATTATTTAATATATATAAATACGCAGTTGTACTTGTAGTGGTGCTTTTTACCTCATGTAATAAGTTTTTGGACGTGGAGCCAAAAGGTAAGGTTATTCCTACTACATTGGATGATTTTATAGCACTATTGAGTGATCCTTATATAACAAGAACCTCAAATAATACGCATTACTTTACAGATGAAATTAAGTTGCCCGATGCTTATCGTGCTGCTGCAAGTGGTTATCCTGGTTCAGGTCCTGTTAAAGCTTATGATTTTGAAGCAGAATTGTATGATGTAAGTGAGGTGGATAAAGATTGGGATTATGCTTATAAAACCATTTATGCAACCAATTCTGTGCTATCGGGATTGGAAAATAATACCGAAACTAATCAGGCAAAAAGAAATCAGGCTAAAGGTGAGGCATTGGTGCATCGCGCATATACTTATCTTACATTGGTAAATGAATATGCTAAACACTATAGCAGTTCTGCAGATGTTGATATGGGTGTACCTTTAAATTTAAAAGTGGATATCAATGCTTTATCTGCAAGGGCGACTGTAAAAGCCCTATATACACAAATTGAAAAGGATTTGTTGGAAGCTGCAGATATTTTACCTGCAACATCTAACTATAATACAAGGCCAAATAAGGCCGCTGCCTATGGTACTTTGGCACGTATGTATTTGTATATGGGGAATTGGGCGAAAACAGAAGAATATGCTAGTAAAGCATTGGCGATTAATAGTTTTATTTACGACTTTAATAACTTCTTGCCGACAAGCTCACCTTCCACCATTACAGGATATCCTGGTTCATCAATTGATAAAAAACACATTGTTCTGTTGAAATTTGGTTTGTTTGGTGGTGGTTATGATTACAATTATCTGTATTCAGATGAACAGTATGATTTTTTTAATCCTGTCGAGGGACCAAATAAAGATAATGTTAATGATTTAAGACAGTTGTTTGGTTCGACTTCGAAAAGTGCTTGGGGGACGATTATAGTTGGCGGAAAAGGGATTTCTGAAACAGCTGGTCCTTACGATTACAATAACAGTGGAATTACGACACAAGAATTAATATTGACACGTGCTGAAGCTTTAGCTCGTTTAGATAAAACAGATCTTGCTTTGGATGATTTGAATACACTTAGAAAGAATCGTATTCCTAAAGGTAAGTATGCAGATTTAACTGCTGCAACACCTGCAGATGCTTTAAATTTAGTGTTACGTGAACGACGTATTGAGCTTGCTTTCTCCGGACTACGTTTAGCAGATATCAAAAGGTTAAACCTGGAAGGTAGAGCCATTAGGGTAACGCATGGTAACAAAACATTGGAACCCAATAGTCCTCGTTTTGTTTTACCAATTCCATCAAAGGTGATCAGTTTAAACAATAACATCATTCAAAATCCAAGATAGAGCAGGAGTATATTATTATGAAGAGAATCTTATTGTTTTGTATTTTGTTAGGAAGCAACATCATTAGCCAGGCCATTACTAAATTAAGTGGCGTTATAAAAGTTGCGGATAACCGCGCAGTTACCATTTATTTGAAAGAAGTACTTGGCAATAAAGTTGGAAAACCATACGAGCAAGAACTTAATATCGGCTCTAAGCGTTCATTTTCAATGAAATTGGATATCAATAAAGCCAGTTTTTATAGCCTTTCTG
>JBEBUV010000166.1:0-5056 GCA_040393085.1 Pedobacter hiemivivus
TCCTCATTCATAGGTGCAGCAACCGTCATATTTGGAATGCAACGCATATAAGCAAGGTCATACGCACCATGGTGTGTAGCTCCATCAGAACCGGCAACACCGGCACGATCTAAACAAAATACTACGTTCAGGTTTTGTATTGCTACATCATGAATAACCTGATCATATGCTCTTTGCATGAAACTCGAGTAGATATTACAAAAAGGAACGAGCCCTTGTGTAGCTAGTCCGGCCGAGAAAGTAACGGCATGCTGTTCAGCAATACCTACGTCGAATGCGCGGGTTGGCATCGCTTTCATCATGATGTTCATAGATGAACCAGATGGCATGGCAGGGGTGATCCCTACAATGTTTTTATTGGCCTCAGCAAGTTCTACCAATGTATGTCCAAATACATCCTGATATTTCGGAGGCTGCGGTTTATCGGACACTGATCTTTTAATCTCACCAGTAATTTTATCGAACAGACCTGGGGCATGCCATTTGGTTTGATCTTTTTCGGCAAGTGCAAATCCTTTGCCTTTTAAAGTTACGCAATGCAAAAGCTTAGGGCCTGGGATGTCTTTCAGATCCCTGATTACCTGAGCTAAACGCTGTACGTCGTGGCCGTCAACCGGACCAAAGTATCTGAAATTAAGGGCTTCAAACAAATTGCTTTGCTTGAGTAAGGTGCCTTTAATGCTTTTTTCAATCTTCTTTACAAACTTATGTGCATTTGGACCAAGCTCTGAAAGCTTAATCAGCATTTGCGAAATATCATCTCTGAACCTGTTGTAAGATTTAGAAGTGGTGATGTTTGTTAGGTATTCTTTTAACGCCCCAACATTAGGGTCTATGGACATGCAGTTGTCGTTGAGAATAACCAACAGGTTCGAGTTCTCGATCCCCGCGTGGTTTAATCCTTCGAAAGCAAGACCTGCTGTCATGGCTCCATCACCAATCACGGCTACGTGCTGGCGGTCAGTTTCTCCTTTATAATGGGAAGCAACAGCCATACCTAATGCAGCAGAAATAGAGGTAGAAGAATGGCCGACACCAAAGGTATCGTACTCACTTTCACTGATTTTAGGGAATCCACTAATACCGTTAATAATGCGGTTTGTATGAAATACCGACTTCCTCCCGGTTAATATTTTATGACCGTAGGCTTGATGACCCACATCCCATACGAGCTTGTCGTAAGGAGTGTTTAATACATAATGTAAAGCAACCGTTAACTCAACCACACCAAGGCTAGACGAGAAATGGCCACCATTAACACTCACCACATCAATGATATACTGGCGAAGTTCCTGGGCTATTTGCTCTAAGTCTTGTTCTTTATACTGCTTTAAATCAGCAGGATAATTTATGTTGGGTAAAAACGGACCGTTAATATCTTCCATGCAGGCTTTATCGAATAGAAAGTACAAAGTAAGCCATTTTGTTATTAAACTAAGAAGGAAAATCGCTAATTTTACAAAAATATACTTTGATAAATGACTAGAGATACTTTAATTTTTGATTTGATTGACAAAGAATTGGACCGTCAGGAGCATGGTCTTGAACTGATTGCATCGGAAAACTTTGTCAGCAAACAGGTGATGGAGGCGGCAGGCTCATGTTTAACGAATAAATATGCTGAGGGTTTGCCGGGTAAGAGATACTATGGTGGATGCCAGATAGTTGATGAGATTGAAACCTTAGCTATTGAGCGTGCTAAAAAGCTTTTTGGTGCAGAATGGGTGAATGTTCAACCACATTCTGGTGCACAAGCTAACGCAGCAGTAATGCTTGCAGTGATCCAGCCGGGAGATAAAATTCTTGGTTTTGACCTATCACATGGTGGACACTTAACTCATGGTTCTCCGGTTAATTTTTCAGGGAAATTGTATCACCCATTGTTCTATGGGGTAACAAAAGAGGATGGTAGAATCGATTATGCTAAGCTTGAAGAGGTAGCATTAGCTGAAAAACCGAAATTAATTATTGTTGGTGCTTCGGCTTACTCAAGAGAGTGGGATTATGCATTTGTACGTAGTGTTGCTGATAAAATTGGCGCATTGGTAATGGCTGATATTTCTCACCCAGCGGGTTTAATTGCTCGTGGTTTATTACAAAATCCACTTCCTCATTGCCATATTGTTACGACTACGACACACAAAACTTTGCGTGGTCCTCGTGGTGGTATGATCATGATGGGTAAGGATTTTGAAAACCCATTCGGATTAAAAACACCTAAAGGTGAAACCAGAATGATGTCATCTGTTTTAGATATGGCTGTTTTCCCAGGTACACAAGGTGGTCCGTTAGAGCATATCATTGCTGCTAAAGCAATTGCTTTTGGTGAAGCTTTAAGTGATGATTATTTAACTTATATCAAACAGGTTCAGGTAAATGCTCAGGCAATGGCTAAGGCTTTTGTAGATAGAGGATACGGTATTATTTCTGGTGGTACTGACAACCATTTAATGCTGATCGACCTACGTAATAAAAATATCACTGGTAAACTTGCTGAGGCTGCTTTAGAAAAAGCAGACATCACTGTAAATAAAAATATGGTTCCTTTTGATGACAAATCTCCATTTGTAACTTCAGGAATTAGAGTAGGTACTGCGGCAATTACTTCAAGAGGTTTCAAAGAAACTGAAATGGATGAGATTGTTGGTCTGATTGATCAGGTGCTGACTAATGCAGAAGATGATAGCAATTTAGCTGCTGTTAAAGAAAAAGTGATCGCTTTAGTTAGTCGTTTCCCTTTATATAAATAATAGCTTTAAAAATAAACAGGCTTTAAAAAGCTAAATATTTTAATCACCCCTTTTTTATTTGTCGATACATTTATTATAGATGTATGGCTTTTAAGAAAGGGGTGTTTTGTTTTTTGTCTACAACATTTGGGATGTGGGCATTGATCCGGGAAAAGGCTTTTTTAGTGCATACTATCATGTGAAGGTGCTTGCAATGAATGTGCCTGATATGAAACTGTAATTGTTGATGAGGAAGCTTTGGTGTAATTATACCTGAATATTAGTTGTGTGTTGCTTGGGTTCTGAGCCCAAAATCCTGTTAAAAGATAAAGGGCCGATAACTCAGAGATGAGTTTATCGACCCTTAAATTAACGCTCTCACAACAAAGGTGCGAATTATTTTTGATTTACCAAATGTAGGGGGAATTATTTTTGTCATATTAATGTTTTTTTAGAAATACTGCCTTTAAATTATTCTAACCAATGAAAATAGAGTTGTGCTTAATTTAATTATTTCGCAAAGGCGATAGTTGCAATGCTCAACTTTCCTATGTTCGCAGTTAATAAGCTAAGTCCACATGCTTCCAATGTTGCACCTGTAGTCATTACATCATCTACCAATAATATATGTTTTCCTTTGAGGTCATTTGGATTTTTAATTGAGAATACTTCCTGCATATTTTCAAAGCGACTATATCTTCTTTTTTTAGTTTGCGTAGCTGATCGCTTATTACGCAAAAGAGAGCTCTGGTTGATAGGAATCTGCAATACTGATGCAATGCCCTCTGCTATACACATGCTTTGATTGTAGCCTCTTGTAAGTGTTCTACTAGGATGTAAGGGCACGGGAATGATCAGATCTATGTCTAAACAGGAAGTATTCATTAATAATTTTTCGGCAAGCATCTTTCCCATTCTTATGCCAAGGTCTTTTCTTCCTTTATATTTTAGGTTGTGAATGATGTTTTGTACACGACTGCCTTTATTGAAATATAAAAGGGCCATCACTGCATTGCAGGGTAGGCGTCCCCATAATTGTCGTGCTGCTCTGTTTTCTGCATGAAGATGATGATCTGTGTATGGCAAGCGATACAAGCATATGGTACACAGTTGCGTTTCATTCAGGTATAGGTGTGTGCCACAGCCACAACAGAGATCGGGGAATAGTAAGCCAACCAGGTCTTCTAAATAACGTTTTAACAGCTTCATGCTGTCAATCTATAGTGATTTAGAATTAGGTTGGTAAAAAGATTTTAATTTTGTTCTTTAACCGCTAATTGTCCGCAGGCAGCATCAATATCTTTACCGCGACTACGTCTGATATTTGTATTGATTCCCTGACTTTTAAGATAATTAGAGAAAGCATCGATTTTATCGCCATCGGCATTAATAAAATCTGCAAATTGAATCGGATTATATTCGATCAGGTTTACTTTGCAAGGGATATGTTTGCAAAACCTTGCCAGTTCCATCGCATCTTCAATTTCATCATTGAAATTGTTAAATACGATATACTCATAAGTTACCGGGTTTTTGGTTTTTGAGAAATAGTATTTCAATGATTCTGCAAGAACTTTTAACGTGTTATGCTCATTAATAGGCATAATCTCGTTTCGTTTTTTATCGTTCGCAGCGTGTAATGATAAGGCGAGATTAAACTTGGCACCATCATCAGCCAGCTTTTTGATCATTTTAGAGATCCCCGCTGTTGATACAGTAATACGTTTATAAGACATGTTTAATCCATCGGGAGCAGTAATACGCTCAATCGATTTCATTACATTGGCATAATTAAGCAGGGGTTCTCCCATACCCATATATACGATATTTGTAAGGGGGACATTGTAATTTTTCTTTGCCTGTTGGTCAATTAAAACAACCTGATCATAGATCTCATCAGCATTTAGGTTCCGTTTACGGTCCATATAGCCTGTTGCACAGAACTTGCAGGTTAAGCTGCAACCTACCTGCGAACTTACACAGGCCGTCATGCGGTCGTCCATTGGAATTAAAACTCCCTCAACTATATTACCGTCATATAGTCTGAAAGCATTTTTAATAGTATGGTCGTTGCTGAATTGAGAATTGCTTACTTCTACAACATTAATCGCATAATGTTCATCGAGTTTATTTCTAAGTTCTTTAGAAAGGTTGCTCATCTCAGTAAATGAGCGTGCGGACTTTTCCCAAAGCCATTGGTAAACCTGTTTTGCCCTATAGGCAGGTTCCTTCATCTCAGTAAAGTGCTGTTGAAGTTGGCTAAGGTCTAATGAACGAATATCGATTTTTTGTGTTGCAGACATTTAAATGCAAAGTTACCAAAAAAA
>JBEBUV010000167.1:0-4950 GCA_040393085.1 Pedobacter hiemivivus
CGTTTAACGGTTCACCAAGGTAATCAACCTTATAAGACTTGTCCAAATATTTTCGTCGATTACAATCAGCCGTTGGTCTATATGATTCTGACGCTCGTCTATTACGTTTTCTGGTTTGATTTAAGAAGCGTTGATTTGGTGAAGATAAACAGAAATTAAACAACATTTTATGTCACATTTCAAAATTAAATACCTCCTCATTCCTCTCTTGGGATTCTTCTGGTTAGAAGGGTTTAGCCAAACGACAAAAACATTACCTGAAATATGGGATCTGGCAGCTTGTTTACAATATGCTAAAGACAATAACATTCAGGTACAGAGTTTAAAGCTAGACAAACAAAGTGCTGAGCAAAATCAAATACTTGCTAAAGCTGCCGTACTTCCTGATTTGAGCGGTTCTGCTTCTCAATCATTCAACCACTACAATCTAAACTCAGGTAACTCATCATCTATCAATGCATCGGGTTCTTATGGTTTAAATTCAACCTGGACATTATACCAGGCTGGCTATTTAAAAATGGACATCCAGCAAAAAGACCTGGCCGTTCAGTCTGCTAACTATAATATCCTTCAGACAGAAAACGACATTACGTTACAAATTACACAAGCATACTTAAGTATTCTCTTAGATAAAGAGAGCATTATTTATAACAGGGATCTGGTTGCTACTTCCATCGCCCAACTTGAACAAGCACAAAGACTGTATGATGCTGGTGCAACTGCCCGTAAAAACCTAGTTCAATTAGAAGCACAGCTTGCAAGCGATCAATACAATCTAACCGCTTCTGAAAATGCAGAACGCCAAGATAAGATCACACTAAAACAGCTACTGCAATTACCGGAGCTAGAGAATTTCGATATCGTAAAGCCGGATACCATAGTAACCAATCAAATTATTCCTGAACTTTCAGCCGTACAAGAATATGCTTTAGCCAACCGACCGGAAGTAAAAAATGCAGCTCTACAAATACAAATTGCTGACCTGAGTCTTGGAAAAGCAAAAGCAGGCTATCTTCCTACCATTACTTTGAGTACAGGAATCGGAACCAGCTATGCCAACGATCCTACTTACAATGCCTTACAGCAATTCGATAATAATTTTCATCAGCAGGCTAACATCAACTTATCCATTCCAATTTTTACTAAAAAGAGGAATCAGACTAATGTCGCACTCGCGAATATAGCAACCGAAAAAGCCCAATTAGCTTATGAGGATACCAAAACAACCCTTTCGCTTGCAACCGAAAATGCTTTTATCAATGCTCAGAACTCAAGAAATCAACTCGCGGCAGCTTCTGAACAGTTAAAATATAACGAAGAAGCTTATCGTATAGCAAATGAAGAATTAGAAATAGGCGAGGTTGATATCGTCGACTTCTATCAACAAAGAAACCTATACGTACAAGCCTTACAATCAAACATTCAAGCCAAATACAATGCTGTATTAGCTGCCAAAATCTATGAATTTTATATTGGAGTACCTATTAATTTATAAATCATGAAATCAAAAAAAACCATCACCATCCTTATCTCGGTTATCGTCTTAATTGGACTAATCTGGTACTTCTTTCTTAGAACTACAGAGCAACCGCTTGTACTTACTACGGAAAAACCAACAATAGGAAAAATTTCTACCAGTGTAACTGCAACCGGAACTATACAACCGGTAGATACCGTAAGTGTAGGAACACAGGTATCAGGCACAATATCAGCCTTATATGCCGATTTTAACTCAACTGTTACCAAAGGCCAACTCTTAGCTGAGCTTGATAAAACATTGATTCAAGCAGATGTAGATAAAGCCAAAGCAAGCTTAGCCCAAGCGAAAAGTAATGAAAATTACCAATCAACAACCTTTGCCCGTCAGCAGAAACTGTATGATTCAGGATCTATCAGCAAAGCTGAATATGAATTGGCACTTAACAATTACCAGGTAGCAAAAACCAGTGTAACAAATGCTGAAGCACAGTTAAGATCAAGCCAAAGAAACCTTTCTTTTACCAGCATTTACTCGCCAATTGATGGAGTAGTTTTAGGTAGAAGTGTAAACATAGGACAAACTGTTGCAGCCAGTTTCAACACACCAACCATTTTTACAATCGCAAAAGATATTACAAAAATGCAGGTTGTTGCAAAAGTCGATGAGGCCGATATAGGCTCTGTTGCAAAAGGACAACGATCTACCTTTACTGTTGATGCTTTTATTGATGACACCTTTAATGGTACGGTAAAAGACATCCGCTTACAACCATCAATTTCTTCTAACGTTGTTACCTATTCTACCTTAATAGATGCACCCAATGACGATAAGAAACTTAAACCAGGTATGACTGCCAGCATTATTATCTATACAAAAGAATTAGAAGGTGCTACATTAATTTCTGCCAAGGCATTAAATTATCAGCCAGATGCAGCTCTTGTAAGTCAATATCAAATTATCCCGCTGGCAGATGCAGAAACCAATCCTTCAGCAGTAGGTGAAGGTAGCGTTTGGGTAGTTGAAGGCAATAAAATTGTTCAAAAAAGAGTGAAAACCGGTTTGAATAACAATACCCATATAGAGGTTCTAAGTGGTTTAACACCCAATGATGTAATTGCTACCGGAACACAAAGCCAGGCAGTAGCTATTCAAGGAGCTGCTTCCAGTCCATTCTTACCTAAAAGACCCGCAAGATAATGAGCAAGAAAATCTTAGAAATCCATGATGTAAAACGAGAGTTTACTATGGGAAGTGAAACTGTAAGAGCTTTAAAAGGTGTGTCTTTTGATGTAAATGCAGGAGAATTTGTAACCATTATGGGAAGCAGTGGTTCAGGCAAAACAACGCTTTTGAATATATTAGGTTGTCTGGATAAACCTTCTAACGGAATCTATATGTTAGACAATGTAAATATAAAGGAGCTATCAAGAGATGCACTTGCCAAACTAAGAAACACAAAAATTGGTTTTGTTTTTCAAGCGTATAATCTATTACCCAGAACATCCGCACTTGAAAACGTTGAATTGCCCTTGCTCTATAATCCTTCAATCAGCACCAAAGAAAGGAGAGAAAGAGCCATTGCTTCCTTGGAAGCTGTAAAGTTAGGTGATCGATTAGACCATACGCCCAATCAACTGTCGGGTGGCCAGCAACAGCGGGTAGCCATTGCCCGCGCGCTGGTTAATGAGCCAGTCATGATCCTTGCTGATGAAGCAACGGGTAACTTAGATACGCGTACTTCCTATGAAATCATGTCTTTGATGCAAGAATTAAACCAGCAAGGAAAAACAATTGTATTTGTTACTCACGAGCCTGATATAGCTGCTTTTAGCAGCAGAACCGTAATGCTGAAAGATGGTAAAGTACAAAAAGATACTCAAAATATGAACAGCCGTTCGGCAAGAGAAGCTTTAATTTCTCTTCCTGTAAGCGACGACTATTAATTATTATTATCATGAAAATAACAAACCTCATCAGACTCGCTATCAGAGCATTACAACGTAATAAACTGCGCGCATTACTAACTATGTTAGGTATCATTATTGGCGTAGCAGCTGTAATAACAATGATGTCTATTGGAGAAGGTTCCAAACTTAGCATCAATGAATCTTTATCCAGTATGGGCTCTAATATGATCACCATTACTCCTTATAGCAACGAACCAGGAGGTGCCACAATGATGGGAAGCAATCTTAAGAATTTAACGATCGTAGACGTTGAAGCCCTGGAAAAAGATGCACCTAATATTGATAAAATATCACCATTAGCATCGTCAAGCGGTCAGGCTATTAACGGCGCTTCCAATTGGCCTACCAGTATACAAGGTGTAAGCCCGGAATATCTGGATATCCGAAAACTTGAGATAAAGGACGGTATTCCTTTTTCAGAAGAAGATGTAAAGTCATCAGCCAAAGTGTGTTTATTAGGTCAGACCGTAGTAGATAATCTATTTCCAAATGGAGAAGACCCTATTGGAAAGATCATTCGCTTTAATAAAATCCCAATGCAGGTAATCGGTACTCTTGTTCCTAAAGGACAAAGTAATTTCGGACAAGATCAGGATGATATTATCCTGGCCCCATACACCACCGTACAAAAAAGACTGTTGTCTTCCATTTACTTTAACAGTATTTACGCTTCTGCAATCAGCGAAAGTGCTTCCATTGCTGCGGTAGAAGATGTTACAAATGCACTTCGCGGAACCCACCGTTTAAGAGCCGACCAGGAAGATGATTTTCAGGTAAGAACGCAAGAAGAACTAATGTCGACCTTAAATTCAATAAGCAGCATGTTAACAACTCTATTAACTGCTGTTGCCGGCATCTCTCTTGTCATAGGAGGTATCGGGATTATGAATATCATGTATGTTTCGGTAACCGAAAGAACCCGCGAAATTGGATTAAGAATGTCTATTGGAGCCAGAGGAATTGATATCCTTCTTCAATTTTTAATCGAAGCAATCCTGATCAGCATTACAGGAGGAGTTATAGGTGTAGCTCTCGGAGTTTCAGCATCATTGATCATCTCGTCATTATTAAACTGGCCTGCTTCAATTTCTGACACCTCAATCATTGTTTCCTTTTTTGTCTGCGCTGTAACCGGAATCTTTTTCGGCTATTATCCGGCATTAAAAGCTTCCAGATTAGATCCTATAGAAGCATTACGATATGAATAAATAGAAAACAACCCACCAACCTATTTAAAAAGACATGAGTATTATATAAAAGGAATGTAATAAGGACCAAACAGGGACCGAACAGGGGAAATATGACTGTTTTGCCCCTGTTTGGTCCCTGTTTAAACCTTGTTTGGCCCTTGTTTGATATTATTCAGGGACAGATTAGAATAATACGATTAAGCGCTCTAACTATAATCGAAATCCTGGAATTATGGCACATAAAAATTACAAATCAATTTGTCATTTTAATGCTAAATTATATATACATTAGTGTTAAGATTACTTAATTATG
>JBEBUV010000168.1:0-4943 GCA_040393085.1 Pedobacter hiemivivus
GGATTAGCATACCTGCTATAAACATTCCCTTCCTTTTCGTTCGCAAAAAGCGCCCGCATATCCTCTGCATCATCAAACTTATAACTTGATGTTAAATACAAGGGCACAGAATGCTCTTTATACTGTGTTCTTTCGGCTTGTAAACGTATAGCCAGGGTTTCGAAATTCTCGTCTTCCATTTTATTTATTGATGAATAGTATAGGTGAAATTGATGGTAGCAGAACGTCCAAGAATGTTAGATACAGAACAATACTTATCGAAAGTCATGTTCAATGCACGCTCTACTTTAGGGACACTTAGCGCACCATAAAGATTGAAATGAATATCAATTACGTCAAATATCGGAGGCATCTCCTCATCCTTTCTGGTCGCTTTAATAGATATTTTAACATCGTCCAGCGGCTCTTTCTGCTTAGTCAACACATTGACCATATCTATCCCACTACATCCACCTAAACCTATCAAAAGCATTTCCATAGGCCTAAATCCCTTACCTTCTCCACCAATTGCAGCCTTAGCATCAAGTTCTACAGTAAAACCACTTGAATTCTCTGCTTCAAAATTATACTTACCGCTTTTACGTACTAAATTAATCTCCATGTTCGTATCAGTTATTTTCTTTCAAGTTCAGCACAAATGCTGATCCTATCACTCCTTAAATATTATAATAAACTTTATTTTCATACTCTAATTCCGGCAAACTAACCTGTCGATCAAAAATTGCAAAAACACTTGAACCACTGCCACTCATTAATGAGAATAGTGCACCAGATTGATATAATTTTGATTTAACATGTTCAATCTCCGGATATTTCGAAAAAACAGAAGTTTCAAAATCGTTTTCGAGACCAAATCGCCATTCTTTCACAGGCAAATGTATTAAATCTTTTACCGATCTACTAGGAATTGTAGGCTTTATTCCAGCATAAGCATCTGCTGTTGAAACATGTACAGGCGGTTTTACCAGCACCAGAAAAAAATTTGACAAATCTATTGCGATTGGACTAAGCTCATCACCTATTCCAAAAGCGTAAGCAGGTTCATTTTTAATAAAAAATGAACAATCAGCTCCCAACGGACGCACATAACTTTCCATCACATCGACTGATAAACCCAATTTAAATTTATCATTTAACAATTTAACTAAATGCGCAGCATCAGAAGAACCACCTCCCAACCCTGCACCCACTGGAATATTTTTAAGCAGCGTGATTTGCTGTGCAGGAAGATCAAAATCTTTCTGAATTGCATTAAAAGCTTTTATACAAATATTATCATCTGTATTTCCGGGCACATCAATCCCTTTTATCACACAAGAAACTTCCATTGCATCTGAAATCTCTACAACATCAAATAACTTTACCGGATAAAATAAGGTTTCGATATTATGGTATCCATCGGATCTTTTTTCAATGACATTTAAACCAAGATTAATCTTGGCATTTGCAAAAGCAAGCATATATGTTGCATTTAATTTTCGGAAAGCAAACTTACTAAAATTGCAAATACCAAAAACTAAACGTTGTGTTAATCATCAGAAAACTTCAACAAACCCAAATAACTCTTCCATATTCAAAGAAAAACCGGGCAAAACATCGGAAGTAAATACCTCACCAGACATAAATGGACTACTCGCCACAAAAACACCATCCTCGTTAAGCACATACTTCAACATAGACTCTTTAGAGGGATCTAACACCCAATACTCACGCACTCCAGATGTTTCATAAACCTTAAATTTAAAATCAAGATCTTTCCTATTATTCCCCGGCGAAAGCACTTCAATTACAATATCAGGAGCACCAAGACAACCTTTATCATCTATTTTCTGATCGTCGCAAACAACGCAAATATCTGGCTGAAGCACTGTAAACACTTCCCGATCTGCTAATGATCTCCCAGGAAACCGCACATCAAAAGGGGATACAAAAACCCGACATTGTTTCCCTTTCAAAAACTGATGTAAAACAGCAAATATATCTCCTATAAAAACCTGGTGCTTTGTTGTTGGAGCACCCATCTGAAATATCTTCCCCTTTATCAGCTCTACACGTTCATGAAATTTCCAACGCATATAGCTGGCATAAGAATAAGTCCCTGAAAGATCCAGTTCTTTAAACTCCCATATTTCCGGATCTTCAATTTTGTAGGAATTAGGGACTTTACCTTGTCCTTTTAATTTCTCTTTATTGTTTTTCTTTTCCATATCAATACTTTTCAAAGTGTTTTTCAAACCTCATTACACCAAAAAATTCATCAACATTTATCTTAAATCCAGGCAAAATATCTGAGATAAACTGAGACCCACCATCATAAGGAATACCTCCAATAAACTTACCCTCACTATTTAAAACATACTTTAAAAAGGTAAGCTTTTCAGGGTCAACAACCCAGTATTCCCGTACACCATACTCCTCATAAATATCAAACTTGTATTCAAGATCCTTTTTTTGAGTGCTGGAGGAAAGTATCTCTACTACTATATCCGGAGCCCCAATACACCCCCTCTTATCCAATTTGGTGCTATCGCAAATTACACATACATCAGGCTGTAAAACTGTAAAAACCTCACTATTTGATTTAGACTCATCAGAAAACCGGACATCAAAAGGCGCTGCAAACACCTCGCAGGATTGATTCTTTAAATATTGATATATTTCTCCTTGTATAAAACCAAGCAAACGCTGATGATTTACAGAGGGCGCACTCATTTGAAGCACTTTCCCCTTAAATAACTCTACTCGTTCTTTAAACTTCCAACTTAAATAACTTGCATAAGAATAGGTAGCTGAAAAATCAAGCTCATTTAAAGTCCGTATAATGGGTTCCTTGACCTGATATTTTTTTTTCGACTGACTGTTGTTCCGTTGTTCTAGATCTTTTTTGCTCATAAATTATTCCCTCAACAACAAACGTCATGATTATTTCTTTATTATTTAAATTTTACATCAATAATAACAAAAACATTATTATGGAGAAATAATCGGTATTTTAAAAGTGTTTTTATTTTATAAAAGTTTAAGAGAAAATACTAGGTTTATTTCTAAAAAAACAAGTCCTGTTTTTTTTACCAACGACAAGCCATCCAAACACTTTATATCTGTACTTTTGCAAATAGGAGAATTTGTCGGAAGCAATTAATTATTATAGCCGTCAAAGTCAAATCTAATATTTGAAAAGGTATTAAGAACCCGACATGATTAAAATTATTTAGCATATAGGGCTATAATTATTTCAATCATCAAAGGCTCCATTTGACAAAAGAAGCAATAAATAAATAGATGAAATGAAGCAATATTTAGATCTAATGCAACATGTGCTGGATCATGGCACACAAAAACACGATCGCACCGGAACTGGAACCATAAGTGTATTTGGATATCAAATGCGATTTAATCTTCAGGATGGGTTCCCAATGGTAACGACAAAAAAACTGCACTTAAAATCAATTATACATGAATTGATCTGGTTTTTAAGTGGTGATACCAATATTAAATATTTAAAAGACAATGGTGTTAAGATATGGGACGAATGGGCAGATGAAAACGGAAACCTTGGCCCAGTATACGGTTCACAATGGCGGTCCTGGCCTAAGCCAGATGGTAGTCATATAGATCAGATTGCGCAGATCGTAAATACTATAAAAAACAATCCAGATTCACGACGGATTATCGTTTCGGCATGGAATGTTGCTGAAGTTGAAAATATGGCACTTCCACCATGCCACGCTTTCTTCCAATTTTATGTGGCAGATGGAAAACTAAGCTGCCAATTATACCAGCGTAGTGCTGATATATTTTTAGGTGTACCTTTTAATATCGCATCTTATGCTTTACTTACCATGATGGTTGCACAAGTATGCGGCCTACAATACGGCGACTTCGTTCATACATTGGGAGATGCTCATTTATATAATAACCATCTTGAGCAAACCAAATTACAATTAAGTCGTGATCCTAAAAAACTTCCGATAATGCACATCAACCCGGAAGTAAAGAACATTTTTGATTTTAAATTCGAAGATTTCACCTTAACGGATTACGATGCACATCCACATATTAAAGGAGCAGTAGCGGTATGATTATATCTATAGTTGTAGCCATTGCTGAAAACAATGCCATTGGTAAAGACAACCAGTTACTTTGGTATCTTCCGGCAGATTTAAAGCATTTTAAGCAAATCACATCCGGACATACCATAATTATGGGCCGTAAAACCTATGACTCCATAGGTAAGCCATTACCAAACAGACGTAATATTGTAATGACCAGAAAGTCCGGACTTGAAATTCCAGGTGTTGAGGTAACAAACAATATGGAAGAGGCACTTGCTCTTTGTACAACAGAAGAAGAGGTATTTATAATTGGTGGTGCCGAAATCTATAAATCGACTATGAACATGGTAGACAGAATATATCTCACTAAAGTTCATCAAAATTATGATGCCGATGCATTTTTCCCAGAGATAAATTTTTCACTTTGGAGTGAAACAGATGTAGAGAAACATCTTCCAGATGAAAAAAATCATGTAGCTTACACTTTTTCGACACTTTTGCGCAAATAGCTGGGCTCCTATAATAAAAAATCAATAAGGTAGCCTATTAATTAAAAAAATAATTAGATTTGCCGACTTGTTAAAAAAATATATAGCATATATAGACTAATAATTACAAACAAATGCAGGGTAAAGGTTTAATTAAATTTATGGCAATACTATTAGGTATTGTCTGTGTGTATTCTCTCTCATTCAACTTTGTTACCTCGAAAGTTGAAAAAGATGCAAAAGCTTATGCTAAAGGAGATGTAGAAAAAGAAAAAGCATATTTAGATTCGATGGCCACCGTGCCCGTTTATCCGCTTTTCGGTTTTACTTATCAGTTTGCTAAAGCAAAAGAAATAAACCTTGGTTTAGACCTTAAAGGTGGTATGAACGTAACGATGGA
>JBEBUV010000169.1:0-4920 GCA_040393085.1 Pedobacter hiemivivus
AAACATGAATGCGGAATTGCCTTTATCCGTCTTTTAAAACCGCTCTCATACTACCAGGAAAAATACGGTACAGCTCTTTACGGACTCAACAAGCTTTATCTTTTGATGGAAAAACAGCATAACCGTGGACAGGACGGAGCTGGGATTGCCACCATTAAATTAGATGTTAAGCCCGGTCACCGTTACATCAGCAGATATAGGTCTATGGCCCAGAATGCTGTGGCTGATATCTTTGGATATGTGCAAGGAAAGTTTGTAGATATTCAGGAAGAAACTCCGGAGTTGATGCAAGATGCGGAATGGTTGAAACAAAATGTGAGTTTTATTGGTGAGGTTTTACTAGGCCATTTAAGGTATGGTACACACGGTAAAAATAGTATTGAAAATTGCCATCCTTTTTTACGTCAGAATAACTGGATGACAAGAAACCTGGTACTTGCCGGTAACTTCAATATGACTAACGTTGATGAGCTATTGGAGCAATTGTACGAGCTTGGTCAACATCCTAAAGAGAAAGCGGATACCGTTACAGTTCTTGAAAAGATAGGTCACTTCCTGGATGATGAGAATCAGGAGTTATTTGATACCTATAAAAAAGAAGGTCTTGACAACGTAGAAATCACACATAAAATTTCTGATAACCTTGATATCGCTAAGATATTACGCCGTTCAGCTAAAAACTGGGATGGTGGATATGCTATTTCTGGTATTATAGGTAATGGGGATGCCTTTGTACTTCGTGATCCATCTGGAATTCGTCCTGCATATTATTATGCTGATGATGAAATCGTTGTTGCAGCATCAGAAAGACCTGCAATTCAAACAGCTTTTAACATCCAGTTTAATAAGGTTAAAGAGATTGAACCTGGACATGCCCTTATCGTTAAAAAAGATGGAACAGTTACTCAGGAAATATTCAGAGAGCCTGAAGAAAAAAGAGCCTGTTCATTCGAACGCATATATTTCTCTAGAGGAAGTGATGCCGAAATATATAAAGAAAGAAAGAAATTAGGTGCTTTACTTTGTGATCAAATACTTGATGCAGTAAGTAATGACCTGAAAAATACCGTATTTTCTTTCATTCCGAACACTGCAGAGGTGTCATTCTACGGAATGGTTGATGGTTTACATACTTACATCAGAAAGGTACAAAAGGATGCTTTGCTTCACCGTAAAGATATCCTTGACGATAATGCTCTAGATGAATTGCTTTCTATGCGTCCGCGTGTTGAAAAGCTGGCCATCAAAGATGTAAAGCTGAGAACTTTTATCACTCAGGATGCTGATCGTGGCGATATGGTAGCCCACGTTTATGATACCACTTATGGCGTAATTAAAAATCATGTAGATACTTTAGTTGCTGTTGATGATTCAATTGTTAGAGGTACAACCTTAAAACAAAGTATCATAAAAATCATTGATAGACTGCACCCTAAGAAAATCATCATCGTTTCATCCGCACCTCAAATCCGCTATCCGGATTGCTATGGTATTGATATGTCGAGAATGGGACATTTTGTTGCTTTCGAAGCCGCTATCCAATTGCTAAAGGAAAGAGGAATGGAAAACATCATCGAGGAAGTTTATGAGAAATGTAAAGCCTCTTTGTTGTTGCCAAAAACAGAAATTGTAAACCACGTTAAAGACATCTACAGACCATTTAAGCAAGAAGAGATCTCAGCCCAAATTGCTAAGATCATTACTCCTGCTGGTACAAACGCTGAAGTTGAAGTGATTTATCAAACCTTAGATAACCTACACGTTGCTTGTCCTAATCACACTGGCGACTGGTACTTCTCTGGTAATTACCCAACTCCAGGCGGTAACAAAGTAGTAAACAAAGCTTTTGTGAACTGGAAAGAAGGCAGTAATCAAAGAGCGTATATTTAGTACATTATGTTATAACACATGAATTGTAGTACATGAAATTATAACACATAAAAATTATAACACATAAAAAATGCCCTGTTTCATTTGAGACAGGGCATTTTTTATTTAGTATACAAAAGTATTTACTCTTTAAATCTGCATCATGCTTAAAGTAAAATATACCTTCTATGAGGAGGCCTTAGGAACTTTGCCTTCTTCAGGCAAAGATTCCAGACTCTGAATAGAATGGTTTATTTTGACCTTTATTTTGTTACTGATAATACTTTATCACCACATCAATAAACAATCTGACTGCAAACAGCAATATCACAACTCCTGCAACCCTATTCAAATTCCTTATCGTCTTTTCCCTGATCTTGTGTCTTAATTTAGCTGCATAATAAGTCTTAAACCCATCAACGGTAAGCTGAGTAGCCATCGCCATAACGAAAAACGCAATCTTTTCGTTCATATCGAAATGCAATTGTACAGAAACTATCCCTCCAACCATAACCCAAAACATCAATGTTGTGGGCGATAGCAGGCACATGAGAAAGCCTTTAACCACATAACCTCGTTTTTTTACTTTAGCAATTGCAGCAATATCATAGTTGACTTGAACTTTATGAAATAAATAATATAAACCTATCCCAAATAGAAACAGTCCGCCAACAATTCCAACATATTCAAAATACTCTGTTTTATAACTTACGTACTGCGTACTGAATATCGTTAAAGCAATAAAAATGATATCACTTAAAATAACGCCTATGGCCAATGAGAAACCGGCTTTGAAACCCTTTTCAATGCTCGTTTTGATCATTGAAAAGAACACCGGCCCTGTTAAAAATGAAAATAAAATCCCCGCACCAATCCCTTGTAATATAGCTTCAAACATTCACCTAACGTTATATTTTGTGCTAATATGCAATTTTAAACATAAATTAGCTTCATAAAATTCCATCCTTTAATTACAAATATAGAAATACAACGCTTATGATATTTTAAAAGTATCATGAGTTTAATGAAGAGCATGACAGTAAAACCGAGTTTTAATAATATTTTTATGAATTTAGCTGGCGACCTGGCCTTTCGTTCGCATTGCGTACGCGCCCAGGTCGGAGCTGTTTTAACAAAAGACACCCGTATTATCTCTATTGGATATAATGGGCCACCGGCAGGAACGCACAATTGTGATGAAGAGTGGGGAGAAGCAGGATGTGCGAGAGATTCAAAAGGTAGTTGCTCATTGGCACTTCATGCAGAAGAAAATGCCATATTATACGGAATGAAAAATGGGACAAATATTGCAGGAGCAACATTATATACTACACTATCTCCATGTATTGCCTGTGCGCGTTTAATTCTGTCGTCGGGTATAAAGACCGTTTACTATAGAGACTCCTATGCAGCTTATAAAGGACTGCCTAACGATGAAGGCGTCGATTTTTTAATGAGATTTGGCGTGGAAGTCATTAAGTATTCTTAACTTTGGCCATGCTAGAAAAAATCATAATTCTCGATTTTGGATCCCAATATACTCAGTTAATTGCACGTCGCGTACGCGAGTTAAACGTTTATTGCGAAATTCATCCTTTCAATAAGATTCCTGAGATCACCTCAGATGTAAAAGGTATCATTTTATCAGGTAGCCCATCTTCGGTTCGCCAGGAAGATGCACCTCAAATAGATTTGAAACAATTCCACGGTAATTATCCGGTATTAGCGGTATGTTATGGTGCGCAATATTTCGCACAGCAAATGGGAGGCGAAGTTCAGGCTTCATCAACCCGTGAGTATGGTCGTGCAAACCTAAGCTTTGTAGCTCCGGGAAATAAGCTGTTTAATAGCATATCGGTTGATTCGCAGGTTTGGATGTCACATGGTGATACCATTACCAGCATCCCTGAAAACTTCGAACTGATCGCAAGTACAGACAATGTAAAAGTTGCGGCTTATCAGATTAAAGATTCAAATACCTATGCTATTCAATTCCATCCTGAAGTAACTCATAGTATTGATGGGAAACAACTATTGGAGAACTTCCTGGTAGATATTTGTGGATGCACTCAGGAATGGACACCATTAGCTTTTGTTGAAACTACAATTGCTGATTTAAAGGCAGAATTAGGAAATGATAAGGTTGTTCTTGCACTTTCTGGAGGAGTAGATTCAAGCGTTGCTGCAATCTTATTACACAAAGCAATTGGAAAGAACCTACACTGTATATTTGTAGATAATGGCCTGTTACGTAAAAATGAATTTGAAAACGTACTGGAACAATATAAGCACCTTGGTTTAAATATTAAAGGAGTTGATGCCAAAGAGCGTTTCTTAAGTCAGTTGGCCGGGGTAACCGACCCTGAGTTGAAGCGTAAAGCAATTGGTAGAGTATTTATTGAAGTATTTGATGATGAAGCTCATCAGGTTCAGGATGTAAAATGGTTGGCACAAGGAACTATTTATCCTGATATCATTGAGTCAGTTTCTGTAAATGGACCATCAGCTACTATTAAATCTCACCATAATGTAGGTGGTTTGCCAGATTTCATGAAATTGAAAGTTGTAGAGCCACTTAAAACATTATTTAAGGATGAGGTAAGAAGAGTAGGTACCTCATTAGGGTTAGAACATTTCATCATTGGCCGTCACCCTTTCCCAGGACCAGGTCTGGGTATCCGTATTCTTGGAGAAGTAACTGCAGAGAAAGTAGCGATCTTACAAGAAGCAGATGCTATTTATATAAATAATCTAAAAGAAGCAGGTTTATACGATAAAGTATGGCAGGCTGGAGCAATATTCCTTCCTGTACAATCAGTAGGGGTGATGGGTGATGAGCGTACTTACGAGAATGCCATAGCCTTGCGTGCTGTTGAATCGGTTGATGGTATGACGGCAGATTGGTGCCATTTACCACATAACGTACTCGCAAAAATTTCTAATGAAATAATTAACAAAGTAAAAGGAATAAACCGCGTTGTATATGATATTAGTTCAAAACCACCAGCCACAATTGAGTGGGAATAAATATTGGATCATTATACTTTCGGC
>JBEBUV010000170.1:0-4811 GCA_040393085.1 Pedobacter hiemivivus
ATTGGTATTTAAACACGATATTTGCAAAAAATAAATACAATATAATATGCCAAATTTAGTTCGTCTTATTTTAGGTTTTGCAGTGTTAGGTGGTGCTATCGCCCTTATGTTTTTCAGTTTCTGGGGTTGGGGAGTGCTTGCCGTTTTTATAAGTATCTTTATCGTCGTTACGTTTTTCTACAATGAGAATATGCTGCTGGCTCAATGGTTTTTAAGAAAAGATAACATGGGTAAAGCAGAGGTTTACCTAAGAAAAATAACTGATTATGAAAAACAACTAATTAGAGGTCAGCATGGTTATTATAACCTGTTAATTGGTTTGATCGAATCAAGAAAAGCACCGATGCAGTCTGAAAAATTCTTTAAGAAATCTCTTTCCTTAGGTTTGAGTATGGATCATAATATTGCCTTGGCAAAATTAAGTCTGGCAGGAATTGCGATGGCTAAGCGTAATAAACGTGAAGCGACAATGTATTTATCTGAAGCTAAGAAAGCGGATAAGAATAAGTTATTGGCAGATCAGATCAAACAGATGAAAGATCAATTGGGGATGTGGGATAAGCAACAACAAGTAAGATACAGGTAATTAAATCGGATACACGAAAGTATCACGATACAGGGTAATAAAACCTATATAAAAGACCAAAGGCCACATACAAATGTGGCCTTTTATTTTTCACTTAACCTATCAAAGTTTTCATTGCGATCTGAATAAGCTGTTTTGCTGATGATGTCATCATCCAGGTCATCTTTCTTTCTGCTAAAGAACTTTTGCTCCGATTGGATGCGTGTAATTAGCTGACGAATCAAAGTTAAATCAAAAGCATCTCTGCTCAATTTAATGCAGTATTCGTTGTCTGTTATTTCTAAACTTGAACTGTTCATAATTTATAGTTTTAAATTTCTATAAAAGTAAAAAAGGCTTGCTACAAATTATGTAGCAAGCCTTTAAGCTTTTGTTAACTTTATGTTAAGCGAACCAAGTCATAACATCGTCTTTCGATGGCATGGTCAATTCAAGTTTCAGTTTCTTACGCATTCCACCCAGGTCATTAAATACTTTGTTCGGGTTAGCGGCTTTTAACTCTTCAATGGTATTGATACCCATTTTACGGATCACCTGAACCCAATCAGCAGGAACACCAGCAGCTACGAAATCTTCGTCTGTAGTCACCTTGGCTTTCTTCTCCGGTCTCATCTGAGGGAAGAACAATACTTCTTGTATGGTCGACTGATCAGTCATTAGCATCACTAAACGGTCAATACCTATACCTAAACCTGAGGTAGGAGGCATACCATATTCTAAGGCACGTACAAAATCATCATCCATAACCATTGCTTCATCATCACCTCTGGCCGCTAATTTCAATTGATCTTCAAAACGCTCACGCTGATCAATCGGATCATTTAACTCTGAATAGGCATTGGCAATTTCTTTACCCATTACAAATAATTCAAATCGCTCTACTAAACCATCTTTGCTTCTGTGTTTTTTCGCAAGAGGAGTCATCTCAATTGGATAATCCGTGATGTATGTAGGCTGAATTAGATTAGCTTCCACCTTTTCACCGAAAATTTCATCGATCAATTTACCTCTGCCCATTGAATCATCAATTTCGATATTCAGGCTTTTGCAGGTAGCTTTCAATTCATCTTCGGTCATGGCCGATACATCAATACCAGTAAATTTCTGGATCGACTCATACATGGTTAGTTTTTCATACGGACCTTCAAAGTTGATTTCATGTTCGCCAACTTTTACGATTGCAGTACCATGAATAGCTAAAGCTACTTTTTCCAGACATTCTTCTACCATTGCCATCATCCAGATATAGTCTTTATAAGCTACATAGATTTCCATAGCGGTGTACTCAGGGTTGTGCGTTCTGTCCATCCCCTCGTTTCTGAACATCTTTCCGAATTCGTAAACACCATCAAAACCAGCAACGATCAATCTTTTTAAGTACAATTCGTTGGCTATACGCAGGTAAAGTGGCATATCCAATGTATTGTGATGCGTAGCGAAAGGACGAGCAGCAGCACCACCGTGGATAGGCTGCAGGATAGGAGTTTCTACTTCCATCCATCCCTGATCATTAAAGTAATTACGCATGGTATTAATTACTTTTGATCTGTTGATGAAGATCTGTTTGAAGCCCGGGTTAACGGTTAAATCAACATAACGTTGTCTGTAACGCAATTCCGGATCAGTAAATCCATCATATATATTACCATCTTCATCGCGTTTTACAACTGGAAGTGGCTTTAATGCTTTTGATAATAAGGTGAGTTCTGCAACGTGAACAGAGATTTCTCCGGTTTGAGTGGTAAACACATAACCTTTAATCCCTATAAAGTCGCCCAGATCCATCAGCTTTTTAAATACTGTATTGTAAAGGGTTTTATCTTCATCCGGACAAAGGTCATCTCTTTTCAGATATACCTGAATCCTGCCTGTTGAATCCTGTAGTTCTACAAAAGAAGCACTACCCATAATACGTCGGCTCATGATTCTGCCGGCCAAACTGATATTCTTATAGGCAGTTTTATCGCGTTCGTAGTTTGCTAATATGTCTGCCGCATTGGCGTTTATTTCAAATGCTTCAGCAGGGTATGGATTAATTCCAAGCTCACGTAATTGGTTTAGCGAATTACGGCGCAATACTTCTAATTCTGATAGTCCTGTACTCATATATTTTTGGTATCCGGCATATAAAGCCTGATAGCTGTTTTTTTAATAATTTTTAAAATTAGGCAAATTTAGGTATTTACCTCAGTTCTTTACGTCAATTGATATAAAAGACACAAAATATTTTCAATTCTAATTAGAATCAAAGCTATAAACAAAGTAAAGGTTTAATCTGACTCCACAGGTTCTGTATACATTTCATTGATTACCTCGGCATATTTTACTTCAATAATCTTTCGTTTTGCTTTTAATGTAGGTGTTATTTCGCCCTCTTCAATGCTAAAAGGATTCCTTTTAACTTTAAAATTTTTAATACGTTCAAACTTCGCTAATTCCAAAGAAAGCTTTTTTAAGTCTTCACCTATCCAGTTGATGATCTCCTTTTCATCTATGAAAATTTCAGGTTTCTCGAAAAAAGACTCTGGAAGATGAAATGCTTCCTGCATATTTTCCTTATTGGGGATGATGATTGCAGTAAGGTATTCCCTTTTATCGCCAATTAAAAAGATCTGGTCAACCTTAAGGCTTTTCATATAAATATTTTCGACAGGGGTAGGGTATACGTTTTTACCGTAAGCATTTACGATCATATTTTTTAGTCGATCGGTAATTTGAAGGTTCCCTTTAAAAAAGCGACCAATATCTCCTGTATGGAACCAATTGTCTTTATCAATGGCTTCTGCTGTTTCTGCAGGTTTATTAAAATAGCCTTGCATTACACAATGTCCTCTAACAATAATCTCGCCCTCTGCACATTCAAAATCTTCCTGAAAAGTTTCATGTGTTTGTATGCTGATAATCTTTTTTGTTTCTACATCTTGAATTCCGATCTCTATCCCCGGTATAACCCGACCCACAGTTCCATATACTTGTCTGTGGAATTCTGTAACCGCCATTACGGGTGATGTTTCAGTTAAACCAAAACCTTCAAGTATTTTGATGCCCAGATTTCCGAAGAATTCACCAACATTTTTGGGTAATGCAGCGCCTCCAGAAATCATGAATTTTAGTCGGCCGCCAGTTTTCTCTTTAATTTTACTGAATACCAGTTTTTCAGCCAGTTTTTGTTCCAAAGAAAGGATGATACCTGGATTTTTACCAGCTTCTTTCTTTCTTCTGTAATTCTGTCCAGCTTCCAATGCCCATAAAAAGATTTTAGCTTTTAAACCTCCACCTGCAGTTCCACTTTTAATGGCTTTGTCGTGTATTTTTTCCAATAGTCTGGGTACACAACTCATTACTGTAGGTCTGATTTCGCCCATATTTTTCGCCAATAGTTCCAGACTTTCTGCAAAAGCTATTTTACAGCCCTGAGCACAGCAAACATGATAGGTTGCGGTACGTTCAAATACATGCGATAAAGGTAGGAAAGAAAGGAAAGTTTCCGTTTCATCAATCACTGGAATCTGTTGCAGACAAACCTTTACATTTTCAACGAAGTTGCTATGGGAAAGCATTACACCTTTAGGAATTCCGGTTGTGCCAGAAGTGTAGATGAGAGAAGATGTGTCTGTAGGTAGCACCTTACTGCGCAATACATTGATTTCATCCAGTTCCGCCTGTGGTATTTTTCCGGTTCTGATTAATAGTTCATCGTAACTGATGATTTTTGTATTAAGATCTTCCGGGACGCTTACTTTCTGATATTCTGGAAATGCGGGAATAATATATTCAAGCTGTCTACAGTTGGCTGCAATCTTTAGGATTTTTTTAAATAGAAAAGTGTTACCGATCAGGATGGCTTTCATGCCGGAATCATTAACTATATAAGCTACTTCCTGTTCAGATAAGGTTGGATAAATGGATACATTAATGGCTCCAATTTGCTGAATACCCTGATCATAATACACATACTCAGGAGAGTTTTCTATCATCAGGCCCATTCTGTCGCCTTTTTTAATACCTCGGGCTAAGAAGAAAGCTGATACTGCATCAGCACATTCAAGCGTTTGTTTGTATGAAATTTCTTCCCATTCTTTACCTTTTTTATGGATAAGGAATGTTTCTTCTGGTTTATGGATATTGGCTACTACATTTCTCAATAGAGTTGGGACAGTAGAGTGCTCGTTAAATAATTCCATAGATAAGGATTTGGTTATTTATAAAAATAGGCCGGTACAGA
>JBEBUV010000171.1:0-4687 GCA_040393085.1 Pedobacter hiemivivus
TTATCATCTTATATTCTTCTTAATAATTACCACTTAAGGCGATTCAACACATTAACATCTGTAGACTGCGTATTTCTGTAAACCATTACAATAATACTTAAGCCAATGGCAACCTCGGCTGCTGCCAGCGCCATAATAAAGAACACAAATACCTGCCCCGAAGCATCATTGTGGTGTACCGAAAAAGCAGTCAGCAATAAATTCACTGCATTCAGCATTAGCTCTACAGACATGAAAATAACAATTGCATTTCTACGTGTTAAAACACCTATAACACCAATGGTGAAAATGATTGCACTTAACCAGATGTAATGGTTTAGCGGTACCCCTTGTAATTGATGAGTAATGTCGCCCATTATACTTTCTCTTTTTTAGTTAATAATATCGCTCCTACCATTGCCGAAAGCAATAAAATAGAGCACAGTTCAAATGGCAGCATAAATTTCCCAAATAGTTCCTTACCCAGATTTCCTACCAAACCAAGGTTAGGATTCTTTAAAACCAAAGGATCAGAAATCGCCGTTGCTTTTAAAGCACCTGCCAAAGTTACCAGTAGACAGCATCCAGCAATTACACCAACTACCTTAATTAAAGTCGATTTGAGCTGCGCATTATCCTTATTCATATTCAGCAACATCAGCACAAATAGGAACAATACCATAATTGCTCCCATATAAACAATAAAGTTTACAACAGCCAGAAACTGTGCGTTGAGCAACACGTAATGCACCGTAAAAGTGAAAAATGTAACAATCAGGTAAAGCACACTATGCACCGGGTTTTTCGCGAAAATAACCATCAGTGAAAAGAAGATACTTAGTGTGGCAACAAAATAAAATACCGATGCACCCATTAATATATGTTTAATCTGTTTATTAAATAGCCCTAAAGCTATGTGTGTTTATTATTTCTTATTTAATGGTTGTTCAACCAACTTGTCTTTACCGTAAATAAAATCTTTACGTAAATAATCTGAAGGTACGATTGGTCCGTCCAGGTAAATTGCTTCTTTCGGACAAGCCTCTTCGCACAAACCACAGAATATGCAACGCAGCATATTAATCTCATATACCGAAGCATATTTTTCCTCACGGTATAGGTCTTTCTCCTCAGGCTTACGCTCTGCTGCAATCATCGTGATCGCCTCAGCAGGGCACGACAATGCACATAAGCCACAAGCTGTACAACGTTCTCTTCCCTCTTCATCTCTTTTTAAAGAGTGCATTCCCCTGAAATTGGTAGAGAATTCACGCTCTACCTCAGGATATCTGATCGTCGCCTTTTTAGTAAAAAAGTGACTAATCGTAATAGCCATTCCTTTAACAATAGCAGGCAAATATATGCGCTCTGCAAATGTTAAGGGCTTTTGTTCTAATACTTTCTTCTTACTGGTTAATGGTTCCATTAAACCTCCTTATTATTTCCACAAATGTGGATGTTAAAATCCTTCAATTACTGCAATCACCACTCCGGTAACCACTATATTCGCTATTGCCAAAGGAATCAATACCTTCCAGCCTAAATGCATCAACTGATCGTAGCGGAAACGTGGAATAGTCCAACGTACCCACATAAAGAAAAATATGAATGCAAATATTTTCACAAAGAAAACTGCTACACCAAAAAGTGGTGCCAAAGTTGGTCCTAACCAAACAGCCATACTGTCCATACCCGGGTAGTTATAACCACCAAAGTATAGCGTAGCCATTACTGCTGCAGAAACAAACATATTGATGTATTCAGCAAACAGATAGAAACCAAGCTTCATAGACGAGTATTCAGTATGATACCCACCAATTAACTCCGTCTCACATTCTGGTAAGTCGAACGGTGCCCTATTTGTTTCCGCAAAAGCACAAATCATAAACAACAGGAAGCCTAAGGGCTGGTATAGCACGTTCCAGCGCCAGCCATGTTGACCGTCTACAATTTCCTTTAAGCTCATAGAACCTGTCACCAGCAATAAAGCAATGATGGACAAGCCCATAGCAATCTCATAACTAATATTTTGTGATGCCGCTCTGATAGCACTCAACAATGAGTATTTGTTGTTTGATGCCCATCCGCCAATCATTACACCATATACACCCAATGAAATCACACCAAAAATGTATAATAAACCAACGTTAACATCAGCTACCTGTAAAGGAACCAATCTATCGCCAATTTGTATTGGGCTACCCCATGGAATAACCGCAGTACCAATACAAGCAGTTAACATAGATAAGCCGGGGCCTACCATAAATAACCATTTACTTGCATTTGAAGGAATAATTTCCTCCTTCATAAACATTTTTACACCATCCGCTAAAGGCTGCAAAAGACCAAAAGGCCCAGCTCTATCCGGTCCTAACCTATCCTGTAAAAAAGCTGCCACTTTACGCTCTGCATAAGTAGAGTACATGGCAATCACAAGGCTGATACCAAAAATGATAGCTACAAGTACAAATTTTTCTATTACAAAAGCTATATCCATTAGAATTTAGTGGTTTTATCTAGTTCAACCTGATTTGCCTGCTTTAATCTCTCATCATCCTGAATTACTGGCAAAGGCTTAAAAGTCTCATAATGATTCGAAGAAATCACAGAAGTATCACTCACCACAGTAGGGTGCTCAAGTACCCAATCTGCAGTCTTTTTAGTGTCAAACCTGCAAGTATTGCAAATAAACTCTTCTACTTCTCCGTAAACATCTTTACGTGCAGTTACTCTTAAAACATCTTCTCCTTTGTACCATAAAGTTACTTTTCCACTACAAGTAGGGCAGTCTCTATGTGCATCAATAGGCTTAGTAAACCAAACACGGTTTTTAAACCTGAAAGTTCTGTCGGTTAATGCACCAACCGGACAAACGTCAATTACGTTTCCTGAGAAATCATTATCAACTGCAGTCTGGATATATGTAGAAATTTCTGATCTGTCTCCTCTGTTTAGGATACCATGAACACGTTTATTAGTGATTTGATCAGCAGTAAACACACAACGGTAGCACAAAATACACCTGTTCATGTGTAATTGGATCTTATCACCTATATCAATACGTTCAAACGTTCTACGTTCAAACTCATATCTGGTTTTCTGTAAACCATGTTCGTAGCTTAAATCCTGAAGATCACATTCACCAGCCTGGTCACAAACCGGGCAATCCAACGGATGGTTGATCAATAACATTTCCACCACACCACTACGTGCTTCAAGCACTTCTGGAGAAGTAATATTCATTACCTCCATACCGTCCATTACTGCAGTACGGCAAGATGCAACCAGTTTAGGCATCGGGCGTGGGTCCTTTTCAGAACCTTTGCTTACCTTAACAATACAAGTACGGCATTTACCACCGCTTCCTTCTAATTTTGAATAATAGCACATAGCCGGTGGTACGATGTCTCCACCTATCTGCCTTGCAGCATTCAAGATAGAGGTACCCGGAGCTACTTCTACTGTTATTCCGTCTATGGTTACCTTAACTTTATCACTCATTGTTAAAGATATTCTTTTGTTAATTATCTGTCGTAACGGCTTTGGCAATTGGCTCAGCATAATTTGCTAATCCATAATTTGTGCTTAAGCTCTTTACAGGCTCATTCACATGCCACTCAAATTCATCTCTAAAGTGTCTGATCGCACTTGCAACCGGCCAGGCTGCGGCGTCACCAAGCGGACAAATTGTATTACCTTCTATATTCTTAGCCACGTCAACCAGCAAATCAATATCGCTCATCTTACCGTGTCCATATTCTATTCGGTGCAATACCTTTTCCATCCATCCTGTACCTTCCCTGCAAGGCGAACATTGTCCGCAACTCTCATGGTGGTAAAAACGGGAGAAATTCCAGGTATTTCTAACGATACACTGATCCTCATCAAAGGCAATAAAACCTCCTGAACCCAACATCGTACCAGTAGCAAAACCACCTTCAGATAATGATTCATAGCTCATTAACCTTGGCTCACCATTAGCAAGTTTCAAAGTTAAATTAGCTGGTAATACAGGTACCGATGATCCACCTGCAACAGTAGCTTTTAAGCGCTTGCCATTTGCAATACCACCACACCACTCATCAGAATAGATAAACTCTTCTACCGGCAAACCCAATTCGATCTCATAAACCCCCGGTCTAACTAAGTTACCTGAGGCAGAAATCAGTTTTGTTCCTGTACTACGACCAATACCAATCTTAGCATACTCATCTCCACCATCATTGATGATTGGAACAACAGCTGCAATTGATTCTACGTTGTTTACTACAGTCGGACAACCATATAATCCTGCGATAGCAGGGAATGGCGGTTTAATCCTTGGGTTTCCTCTTTTACCTTCCAGTGATTCCAGCAAAGCTGTTTCCTCACCACAAATATAAGCACCACCACCTGGTTGAACATATAGTTCCAGATCGTATCCGGTACCTAAAATATTCTTACCTAAGAAACCTGCATTTTTGGCTTCAGCAATTGCTTTTTCCAAAATACGGATCTGCGGCATCATCTCACCACGTACATAGATATAAGAAGTTTTTGCACCAAGCGCGAAGCTCGAAACAATCATTCCCTCAATCAGCGCATGTGGAATATAATTCATCAGATAACGGTCCTTAAATGTACCTGGCTCTGACTCATCCGCATTGCAAACCAGATAACGGGCAACGCCCTCTGGTTTAGCTAAAAAGCTCCATTTCATTCCCGTAGG
>JBEBUV010000172.1:0-4567 GCA_040393085.1 Pedobacter hiemivivus
GAAAGGATAGTTATGGCAGGGCTGTAGAGTATGTTAAAGCCTCTGTAGAACATTATTCTAATAAATGGTTCGAATACCCTTATCCCATGGCGGTGAATATTGCTGCCAATGTTGGTGGTATGGAATATCCTGGTATCGTATTTTGTGGTTGGAAAGCTAAAGGTGCATCTGCCTGGGGGGTGATTGATCATGAGTTTGGTCATACCTGGTTCCCTATGATTGTAGGTAGCAACGAGCGTAAGTTCGGTTGGTTGGATGAGGGGCTGAATACTTTTATCAATGGTTTATCGACTGCCGAATTTAATAATGGCGAATATAAAGATAGGAGTACTGATATGCATACTGCAGCAATGCGTATGGGATCGGTATTGGCTGAACAGATTATGTTAAGCCCTGATGCAATGGTTGAAGGTAACATTGGTTTAAACTTATATTATAAACCGGGATGGGGTTTGGAGATTTTAAGAGATGAAATTCTTGGTCCAGATAGGTTTGATTATGCTTTTAAAAATTATATTGAACAGTGGGCTTATAAACATCCTACTCCTTTTGATTTCTTCCGTTCTATGGAGAATGCTGCTGGTGAGGATCTTTCCTGGTTTTGGAGAGGATGGTTTTTAGAAAACTGGAAAATGGATCAGGCGATTACGGCTGTTAATGAGTTCAATGATAAGGGAACTAAAAAGGGTTATAATATTGTTGTTGCAAATCTTGAGAAAATGCCAATGCCGATCATTTTGGAAATTAAAACTAAGAGTGGTAAAACAGAGATGGTAAAGCTTTCTGTGGATGTATGGATGAGGAATAAGGTTTGGACAGTCTTTTACCCGACTACTGATGAGGTGGTTTCTGTAGAGCTTGATCCGAAGCATGTGTTGCCGGATGTTGATGCTTCAAATAATATATGGCAAGCCAATTTAAAATAAATGCAAAGTGAAAATAAAAGGATACCCTCTATTCAAGACTGGAATCTTTTGCCCTGAAAAAGGTCAAAACTTCCTATGTCTTTTCATAGAAAGTATCCTTTTATTTTAGCATGATTCAGATAGCATGTGTTATATTAAATCATGCTATCTGAATCATGCCATCTGCATCATGCTTGAAGCAAAATGTACCTTCTGTGAACAGGCCTAGGAACTTTTGCCCTTTTAGCGCAGCAGGCAAAAGATTCCAGACTGTGAATAGAATGGTTTATTTTGCCCTTTATTTTGACCTTTATTGAAATTTGTCTTGTAGTTTTTTCAGATCCATTGCTTCCTCTGGTTCTTCCAATTTTATCACCCATCCCTTTTGTTTCAAGATTGCAATTTCTTCTTTGGCAACGGAAAGATCTTTTCCTTTAATGCTTTTGTGGAAAGAGATAGGAGCTTTAGGCTCAATGTTAGCTGCTGTACTGGTTAATATTTCCAATCTGAATTTAGGCCAGATCTGGATATCACCCATTTGGGCTGAATAAACTCTTTTAGTGGAGTTTGGGGCAATTGTACCTGCGAATTCTCCTTTAAAAGAATCCTGTTTTTCAGTAGTGAAAGTTACAAGGAGTTGGTATGAGCTTTCATTAATGATGTTGAAATGTGCAACTGAAGCACTGTGCTGGTCTGCTACTAAAGCAAGGTAAATGCCATCCTTTTTAAATTCTGCTTGTGGAATAACAGCATTTGGTTTGCTGCTTACGATGTCATTGTCGTGCACATCCCCATGAACAAGAGTTACTTTTCCTGCTAGAACCGGTATTTCGAAATCGTTGGAGTCTGTTACGCCAATGGTATCCTTATCAATAATTCGGGTAATATACCCTTCTATGTTTTCGTCTACAAAACGAACAAAGTCACCTAATTTTAAATCCATATACAAATCTAGTTATTCTTATTATTTTTGCACCATGGCCGAACAAGAACAGAAGAATAATCCATTACATGGCAAGTCGCTGGAGTTTATATTGAAACAATTGGTATGGCACTATGGATGGGAGGAGCTAGGGCAATTGGTACGGATTGCTTGCTTTAATAATAATCCAACAATGAATTCGAGTTTGAAATTTTTGCGCAAGACTAATTGGGCGCGAACAAAAGTAGAGCGTTTATACTTAAATACATTTCATTAATTTAATGTCTGAAACTTAATTCTAAGCTCAATCATCTCTAAAATGAACATCAAAAAATACTTAAAAAGCTTTAAACTACACGTTCTTATATTACTCTTTAGTCCCTTTGCTTTTTATAGCAATTTGTATGCACAGGAAAATGAAGACACACGAAATAGTATAGAATTCACTCCCCAGGTGTCGTTGGGTGTTTTTACTGCGCAGAATAAGCTAATAGGTACAGCTTATGGTGGTGAATTGATTTACCATATGAATACGACAGCGAATCCGAGACCCTGGATGAAGATGTTGAATTTGAAAAGTTTGGATTTGGTATTCAATTACAAGAATATGAGTGATATCATTATGGTATCGGATCCTCGGCCAGATCGGTTTGGTGACTCTTATGCCTTACTGGCTGCGCTCAATTTTTCATTATTAAAGACAAATAAGACTGAGCTACTGGTGTCGCCAGGATTAGGTTTAGGTTATTTGGGTGAAACCTGGTTTACAAATGAGAATGTATTGGTGGGAAGTCACCTTAACTTTTCGTCGAGAATTGGATTGAAAGTGGCGACTCAGATTGCGCCGTCGACAAAGCTTTCGGCTGGAGTTGATATTCTTCATTTTTCAAATGCGGGAACCAGAGTGCCTAATAATGGTATGAATGTAAGCAGTGCAACCTTAGGAATTATACAATCATTAAATACGAAGCAGAAAGCTGTGGGCGATACTGCTTCATGGAGGAAGCCACTTGATTTTAAAAAGCATAGCGTTGATTTCGGGATTAATTTTGGACGTAGAGGTGTTTATAGAAGTAAGGAGGGTTTGTATAAAACGGGATTATATGCCGGGTATAATTATAGGTTGAATTCTGTTATCGGATTGGCGGCAGGAGTTGATGCAGTATATTACCATTCAATTTACGACCCGTTGAGAAATGTTGAAACTTATCAATCCAATGCGAGTTCGTTTGATAGATGGAGAGTTGGTGCTGCTGTTGGACCCGACTTGTGGATGGGAAGATTGGCTATGATGGCTAAGTATGGTTATTATTTACATTACAATAGTTTAAAGGATATTAAAACGTACTGGACTGCCGGGTTAAAATATAATGTGGTAGACTGGGCTGCTGTACAGGCAAAAATATATATACATCAAACTGAGGCCGATTTTGTTGGTTTCGGATTCCTTATTACGCCTTAAAAGCTTAATATTTTTTAATAATATCTTGAGGTAGTTGGTTATGCCTTTGTATTTTAAGTG
This sequence comes from Pedobacter hiemivivus, assembly GCA_040393085.1. Lineage (GTDB taxonomy): Bacteria > Bacteroidota > Bacteroidia > Sphingobacteriales > Sphingobacteriaceae > Pedobacter > Pedobacter hiemivivus_A. The sequence goes on from JBEBUV010000172.1 coordinate 3,350, forward strand.
ATTAATTTTGTGTTAACCCCTTGATTTATAAAATGTATTATCATACCTTTGCATTCCCTTATTTAGAGGGTAAAGTTTTTAAACATAAATAGAAAAACAAAAAAAAACAATGCCAACCATTCAACAATTAGTTAGAAAAGGTAGAGTAGCACTGGAGTTCAAGAGTAAGTCTCCAGCGTTGGACAGCTGTCCACAGCGAAGAGGTGTATGTACACGTGTATATACCACTACCCCTAAAAAACCAAACTCAGCAATGCGTAAAGTAGCGCGTGTACGTTTAACCAATGGTAAAGAGGTTAACGCATACATCCCTGGAGAAGGTCACAACCTACAGGAGCACTCAATCGTATTGATCCGTGGTGGTCGTGTTAAAGATTTGCCAGGTGTACGTTATCACATCATCCGTGGAGCATTAGATACTTCAGGAGTTGCTGGTCGTAACCAACGTCGTTCTAAATACGGAACAAAACGTCCTAAACCAGGACAAGCTGCTGCAGCACCAACAAAAGGTAAAAAGAAATAATTAGGAGGAAAAACAAATGAGAAAGTCAAAACCGAAAAAGAGAATCATTCTTCCTGATCCGAAATTTAACGATGTTCAGGTGACGCGTTTCGTAAACAATATGATGTTTGACGGAAAGAAATCTATCGCTTATTCAATTTTTTATGATGCTGTAGAATTAGCAGAGAAAAAAGCTGGTGAAAGCGGTTTAGAAGTATGGAAACGTGCTTTAGCTAATGTAATGCCTGCAGTAGAGGTTAAGTCACGCCGTGTTGGTGGTGCTAACTTTCAGGTTCCTACAGAGGTTAGACCTGACCGTAAGATTGCTTTAGGTATGAAATGGTTAATTTCATATGCTCGCAAACGTGGTGAAAAAACAATGAAAGAGAAATTAGCAGGTGAAATCGTTTCAGCAGCTAAAGGTGAAGGTGCAGCAGTTAAGAAAAAAGAAGATACGCATAAAATGGCTGAAGCCAACAAAGCGTTCTCTCACTTCCGTTTCTAATCTTACTAGAATCATAAAATGTCAAGAGATTTAAAATTTACAAGAAATATCGGTATTGCAGCGCATATTGATGCCGGTAAAACCACAACTACCGAAAGGATTCTTTTCTATTCTGGTGTTAACCATAAGTTAGGTGAAACCCACGAAGGTTCAGCTACAACTGACTGGATGGCACAAGAGCAGGAGCGTGGTATTACCATTACTTCGGCAG
>JBEBUV010000173.1:0-4459 GCA_040393085.1 Pedobacter hiemivivus
GTTTATGTTATGAAATCTTTTATTTAAAATCTATTTAACAAGCAATGTGCCAATCGGATTTTGGCAGAAAATCACTACTACAAAGAATAATTAATGAATTATATGGCTGAAAGCTGTTACAAAAATGTGACAGTATGACAGAATTCTGTCTGTTTTAGGAATTCAATTCCAACAATCTTTCCAAATGGTGATAGCTTATTCCAAAATATGCCTTAGTTTCTTTAATCTTTTTTAGAATGGCCAACTTGTTCTTTTCTTCCTGCTCTTTATTCCTTATTCCTTTAATCTTAATTCCAACAACCAAGACATTCTTAGGTGTATGTGCATCCGAGATAAATTCAAATACCTTTGTCTTATAACCGAAGTATTCTAAAATCAAGGCTCTGATTCCATCAGTTACCATTTCTGCCTGGCGTTCCAGAAATATCCCATATTTAGTTAAAAAGCCCAATTCATTTTCCACCTTACCTTTTTCTATCTCTCTCCTGATTTGCTTATGGCAACAAGGCGCAACAACTATTAATTCAGCGTTAGCCTTTATTCCCTTATAAATCGCATCATCAGTAGCAGTATCACAAGCATGAAGCGCAATCAATAAATTAATTTGATCAACATTATAGGCTTCAATTGTCCCCTCTACAAATTCTAATTTTCTAAAATCGGATTGCTGGGCAATATCATTACATAAAGTCACCAAATCTTCTCTAAACTCTACCCCCGTAACTCTAGCGTCAAGATTTAACACATGGTGTAAATAATCATATAAAGCAAAAGTAAGATACCCTTTACCAGAGCCCATGTCAACAACATTCTTTATACTTCCCTCAGGTAACTCCTTAACCAGTGAACTAAGTATCTCAATATACTGATTGATCTGACGATATTTATCTTGCGCATTTTTAAATACTTTACCCTCAAGATCTGTAATTCTTAATGCCTGTAAATAGGCTTTCCCAGCGGGTTGAATTAGCCTCTTTTTCTCTTTATCATGTGATAAGGAAGGTTGCACAGAAGACTTTATTAATTTCTCTCTTAAAGAAATCACATCCTTTTTGCCATGTTCCAAAACAACTTCTTTCTCTGTTGTAAAAAGCGTTGCTATCTTAAAATCATTACTTACAAAATGACTAACCAAAGCAATACCGTCATCTATTGATAAATTTTTAAAAATATCTCTCGTTTTATACCGATAAGTAAATGACAGCATATCTGCCCTTTTAATTTTCACTTTACGTACATAAATATTCTTTAATTCCTTTTCATTTCCCTGATAATTACCTAAGGAAACTTTTAAAAATATATTCGTAGAAATACATTCAGATAATTGTGTTTGAAACTGCTGTAAATGGATTTGATTGGACATGAATTTGAATTACTTTGCAAAGATAACCTTTTGATTTTAATTGTAAATTGGCTTTATGAAGCATAACTATTTAATTGCCATCTTACCTCCAGCAAAATTATCTCTCCAAATTGATGATATTAGAAAAGAATGTTCCAATAAATTCAAAGTATTTAAAGCACTACGTCCCCCTGTACACATTACTCTCCTATTCCTGCAAAATTTAGATGATGCTTTCGAACCGCAAATAATCAACAGTCTCGAGGCAGCTAGAAACTTCAAGCCCTTTACTCAAGAACTAAAAGACTATGATGCATTTATTAGTAACGAAGTAGTATTTATAAAAGCGCTTTTAAATAAAGAAATCACCAACTTATATAGGAACATAAAGAAAATTGTTGGTGCTGCTGCAAAAGATCCCAGAAGCCAAATCAGTCCACATATAACCATTGCATACAGAGATGTGAAAGATAAATTTCACGATATCTATTCATACTATAAAAATGAAAGATTTGAAGATAGTTTTCAAGTCAATCATTTCACATTGCTCAAACACGATCGTCTAAAATGGAATATAATCAAAGAGTACAAAGCACGCCCTGGAGATGAACAAATGGAACTAGCTTTCTAAACAAAAACCCCTGACCGGTATCCGATCAGGGGTTTCTTTATGATAATAAACGAATAAATTATTCGCCTTTATCTTCAGCTTTTGCTTCTGCTGCAGGAGCTTCTGGAGCTACCTCTTCAGTTGCTGGAGCTTCTTCAGCTACAACTTCTGCTTTTTCAGCTTTAGCTGCTGGAGCATCAGTGCTTTTCGCTTTGCTTCTGCCACGACGAGTAGTTTTCTTCTCTGCTGCCGCTACATCTTTACCATAAACCTCGTTGTAATCAACCAATTCGATTAATGCCATCTCAGCATTATCACCTAAACGATTGTTCAACTTGATGATTCTGGTGTAACCACCTGGACGATTCGCAACTTTTGCTGCAATATCACGGAATAATTCAGTCACAACTTCTTTATCTTGCAAGTAACTAAAAACAATACGACGTGAATGTGTAGTATCAGTTTTAGACTTTGTGATAATAGGCTCAACATACATACGTAAAGATTTAGCTTTAGCTAATGTAGTTGTAATCCTTTTGTGTTTAATTAACGATGAAGCCATGTTTGCTAACATCGCTTTACGATGTGAATCTGTTCTTCCTAAGTGGTTTACTTTTTTACCGTGTCTCATTTTTTGATTTATTCAGTATATACCGTCTCTATTATATATTAGAGGGAATTATATACTATTAACAATATTGTTATTTATTTTAACTTGTTATTATTCTTCGTCTAATTTAAACTTAGACAAGTTCATACCGAAAGATAAACTTTTCGACTTAACAAGTTCTTGAATCTCAGTCAATGATTTTTTACCGAAGTTTCTGAATTTTAACATATCAGCTACATCATAAGAAACCAGATCAGCTAAAGTACGGATATCAGCTGCTTTTAAGCAGTTTAATGCACGAACCGAAAGATCTAAGTCAACCAATTCAGTTTTAAGAACCTTACGCATATGTAAGATTTCCTCATCCACTTCTTTAGTTTCTTCTTTTGCTTGAGACTCTAATACTAAATTCTCATCAGAGAACAACATAAAGTGCTGGATCAAAATTTTGGCAGCTTCTTTAAGTGCTTCTTCAGGATGGATTGAACCATCTGTAGAAATATCTAATATTAATTTTTCATAATCTGTTTTTTGTTCAACACGGTAGTTTTCTATCGTGTATTTTACATTTTTCATTGGTGTAAAGATCGAATCAATAGCGATCACACCAACAACAGCATCATTTATTTTATTCTCTTCTGCAGGTACATATCCGCGACCTTTATTAATGGTAAGTTCCACTTCTAAAGTAACAGATTTCTCCATGTTACAAATAACGAAATCAGGATTAAGAACCTCGAAATTATTAGAGAATTTAGTAATGTCGCCAGCTAAAAACTGCTCTTGTCCATTAATTAAAATAAAAACTTTCTCCGAGTCACCAGTATCTCCAGACTTTTTAAAACGAACTTGTTTTAAATTAAGGATGATTTCTGTTAAATCTTCAACAACACCTTTCATTGTTGAAAACTCGTGAGATACGCCTGAAAAACGAATACTTGTAATGGCATAACCTTCTAACGAAGAAAGCAAAATTCTCCTCAAGGCATTACCAATTGTTACACCGAAACCGGGCTCTAAAGGGCGGAACTCAAATATACCATCGAAATCAGTCGATTTCTGCATGATTACTTTATCGGGTTTCTGAAATGCTAAAATTGCCATTTATAATGTTTTTAGATCGTTATTAAAATAATGCAACATAAAAAAAGTTAATTGCCTATAAAGGCAATCAACTAAATATATTACTTAGAGTACAACTCTACTATAAGGTTTTCCTTAATATTTTCTGGTATCTCGTCGCGATTAGGAGCAGTTAAAAACTTACCTGACAACTCACTAGCGTTCCAATCTAACCAATTAAATTTATTGATTACTCTTCCTGCTACTGAATTAGTGATAGCTTCTAACGTTTTAGATTTTTCGCGTACTGCGATAACATCTCCAGCTTTCAATTGATAAGATGGAATATTAACTACTTCACCGTTAACTGTTACGTGTTTATGGCTAACTAACTGACGTGCAGCTGAACGTGTTGTAGCAATACCTAATCTATAAACTGTGTTATCTAAACGAGATTCTAATAATTGTAATAAATTATCACCTGTAATACCACCACGTGCAGACGCTTTGGTAAATAAGTTACGGAACTGACGCTCTAATACGCCATAAGTATATTTTACTTTTTGTTTTTCCATTAACTGTACAGAGTACTCAGACTGCTTACCTCTTCTTTTTGAAGCACCATGTTGCCCAGGAGGATAGTTTTTTCTGTCTAGTACTTTATCAGGGCCGAAAATTGGCTCTCTGAATTTACGGGCGATTTTGGACTTTGGTCCTGTATATCTTGCCATTGCTTTTTGTTTTAAAGTATCATGCAACCTTACGCTGCAGACTCTTAGCTTTAAAAATTAATAAATTAAACTCTTCTCTTCTTAGGAGGACGACATCCATTGTG
>JBEBUV010000174.1:0-4403 GCA_040393085.1 Pedobacter hiemivivus
TACACTTGTCGGCCTTTAGCAATCTCCTGCTTCATAAAACCAAACATCCTTAACCTTTGCCCTTCAAACAAATGTTTGGTATCAATTGGCTTCCTACCAGCAGGGAGCTCATCAATAACCGACACATCCAGATCACCATACAAGGTCATCGCCAATGTTCTAGGAATTGGAGTAGCCGTCATCACCAATATATGTGGGGGTATTGTGTTCTTTCTCCACAACTTGGCCCTTTGTTCTACACCAAAGCGATGCTGCTCGTCGATGACCACCAGACCCAGGTTTTTAAATATCACCTTATCTTCAATCAATGCATGAGTTCCAACCAAAATATCTATCTCCCCTGCTTCTAGTGCAGCATGCAATACCGTACGTTGCTTTTTTGTTGTACTGCCTGTAAGAATCGAAACTTTAACCAGGCTACCTTTTAATAAAGAGCTGATAGATTCATAGTGCTGGCGGGCTAAGATCTCTGTAGGGGCCATCATACAGGCCTGATAACCGTTATCACTAGCCAGTAACATACTCATCAACGCCACAACAGTCTTACCACTACCCACATCACCCTGGACCAATCTATTCATCTGTATACCTCGTTGGGTATCTAACCTGATTTCCTTAATTACACGTTTCTGAGCCCCTGTTAGTTCGAATGGCAATATTTCCTTATAAAACGTATTTACACGCTCTCCAACAACCGGAAACTGATGTCCTTTAAACTTCAATTCTCTAAGTTGCTTATTGTGCAACATCTGCAGCTGGATAAAAAACAGTTCTTCAAATTTCAACCTGTTCTCTGCTTTCTTTAAAGTAGCTACGTCTTTCGGAAAATGAATATTCAAAATGGATTCTTTCCTCGAGATCATCTTATACTTATCCAGAATATAAGGAGGGATGGTTTCACGGACTTCAGATAAATGTTGTTCAATCAACAAAGTTTGTAGCTTCTGAATGCCTTTACTGTCCAGAAAAAACTTCTTTAACTTCTCAGTAGAATTATAGACCGGCTGCAATCTCAGGTTTCCCGTAATCGTTGCTGGCCTCGGATAAGTTTCAAGCTCCGGATGAGAAATACTAAAACTACCATTAAAGACTGTTGGCTTACCAAATATGATGTAAACCTTTCCTTTCATCACATTCTCATCTACCCACTTTAAACTTTGAAACCATACCAGTTCAATCGATCCGGTTTCATCAGTTAACCGTGCTACAATTCTTTTCTTATGCTTTTCTCCAATTTGTTCCTTACTGGTAATTCTTCCCAAAATTTGCACATAAGGAAGATCTGGACTGAGTTCATTGATTTTATAAAATCGGGTCCTATCAATATAACGGAAAGGATAATAGCTTAGCAGCTGATCGTAGGTATAGATACCCAGTTCCTTTTGCAAAAGTTCCGCACGCTTGGGGCCTACGCCCTTCAGAAATTCGATGGTCGTTTCTAAGGTAGATGCAAACAAATCTTTATAGTTTTCTCCTAAAGGTAAAGATATCTTTTATTATGCCCCAATTAAATACAATTACTGATATAACAAGAAGCACATAAGCGAACAATTTATGTGCATCAACTTGCTCGCCAAAATAAAATATAGCTACAGCAAAAGCAATGATGGGATTGGTATAAATGATAATCCCCAAAGTTGATGAGGGGATACCAATTAATGAATATAAACTTAAAAACAGCGGTATTAGTGTAAAGAACACCGCTATTACAGAAATATTCCCCCAAAACCACATACTCTCAGGAATTCCCTCATGCTTATATAAGTATAAAGGCAGCATCAACAATACGGCTATTCCAATTTGTACAGCCAGCACATTCAACTTATCCAAATGCTGCATTTTACGCTGGATAATTAGGTAAAATGCATATAGTGTGGCTATAACCACAGACCATAACACTTCAATTAATGATCCTGTTGCAAGCAATAGAATACTAAGTAAGGCAATTCCAAGTGAAACTAACTTTAAGCGCGACAAGGATTCCTTTAAAATCAAAAACCCTCCGAATGCTGTTATCAGTGGACATACCATATAAGCAAAAGCGGCCGACTGCAAGCTCACATTATTAACAGCATAAATATAAGTGTACCAATTAGATGTAAGCAATAAAGTAGAACCTATAAGCTGAAACAAAATATTACGCTTGGCTTTAACATCAACAGAAGCTATATAAGCCAGATCGGCTTTCAAATGCTTTCTTCTAAATAGAAGTATGGCTATCCATACAAACACAAGAGAAGTGAAAATACGGTAATACAAGATCTCCTCCGAAGGGAAAGCCTGCAGATTCCTTAGCGGAATGGAGAAAAACCCCCATATCGCAAAGGATAATATTCCAGCAAAAAAGTACCTTAAATTAGATATCGGCAAAGCTTAGCCTTTAAAAGCAGTAACAGAGATTTCAACGTTTACACCTTTTGGCAGTCCCTTTACTGCTACCGTCTCACGAGCTGGAAAATCCTTTTCAAAGTAAGAACCATATACTTCGTTTACTGCAGCAAAAAGATCCATGTCAGACAAAAATATAGTTGTTTTCACAATGTCTCCAAAACCATAAGTAGCTTCCAGTAACACTGACTTAATGTTTCTCATAACCTGGTGTGTTTCTTCAGCGATTGTAGTTTGTACCAATTCTCCTGAAGCAGGGTTGATGGCTACCTGACCCGATAGGAATAAGAATCCTCCAGCCAGTACCGCTTGATTATAAGGGCCAATAGGAGCTGGAGCATTGGTTGTATTGATGATCGTTTTCATTTGAATATAATTTGTTTAATAATCTATGTTTAGCTTAAGAAAAGCCAATCAATAAGTTTCCATAAAATGCCCCCAACAAACATAACAATAGCAATTGTATTGATGATATGCATGATTTTAATATTAGTATTTGCGGGCCTTGAAGAATCTTTTTTTCTAAATAAATACATATTGATACAAAGGTATAAATAAAAAAAGAGGGCCTCATTTCTGAAGCCCTCTTTTCGTATTATTTTATTTAGAAATAATTAGTTTCTAGCAGATTCAACACGACGGTTTTGGATACGACCTTCTTCAGTATCGTTAGAAGCGATTGGATTAGCTTCACCATAACCTTTAGTTACAACTTGACTAGAGTTAACACCAGAGTTAACTAAGTAAGTTTTAACAGAATTAGCTCTGTCTTTAGATAATTTCAGGTTGTATGCAGCAGTACCTTCGCTTGAAGCGTAACCATTAACAGTTACTTTACCACCGTTTTCACGCAATACTGAAGATAATTTATCTAAAGTAGGGTAAGACTCAGTTTTTAAAACTGAAGAGTTGAATTCAAAGTTGATAGTTTCAAAACCAGTTAAGTTACCTTGGTTTAAAGTAGTAGGCTCTGGTGCTTTAGGTAGAGGACATCCTGAACCATCAACAGCAGTACCCGCTGGAGTACCTGGGCATTTATCAAACTGATCAGCAACACCGTCACCATCGCTATCTTTTTTCAAATCTTCAACAGATTTTTCAACAGCTGATACACGAGTTTTTAATGCTTCAACTTCGTTACGTAAAGATGGATCTTTCAATTCATCATACATTAAAGCTAATGGGTTAACCCAATCCAAGTTTGGTTTTGAGCTAGAACCTAATGAGAATTCTAATCCAGCATATCCGTAAGAGAATTTATCTTTAGAAGTTCCTTTAGCATAAACACCATCAAAATTATCAGCATCAATGAAGTGCATAGTATAACCTAAGTTAAATGATACACGGTCAGATACTTTAAATTTAATACCAGCACCTACAGGAATGTAAGCTTCTTTGATATTGTCTTTATCACCATCATCACCAAATTTACCTTTGTTGTCTTTTCCGTCAACGATTGGGTTGAAAGCAACAACACCGTAACCAGCAGTTACGAAGAAGTTTACTGAGTTCTCACGACGTAAGAAATCTACAGTAGCTACGTTAACAACACCTCTTAAGTCAGCTGAATAAGCAATCTCAGTAGAGAATTCTTTTGGAGTTAAAGCAGGGAAATCTTTGTTAGTTCCAGATACTTTACCACGGAAAACATTACCTTCTAAGCCAAATGCATGACCTAATTGTTTTCTCAATGAGATACCGTAACCTAAGTTAACATCAAAGTTACTAAAGTCATTTGATCCACCAGTTGCAATGAATGGTGATAAAACACCAGCATTAACACCTAAAGACCAAGTTCTGTACTGGCCTCTTCCACCAAATACCTTGGCTGAAGATGCAGTCTCCTGAGCTTCAGCAAGAGTCGTAACTCCTAATAACGCTACAAAAGAGGCTGCTAGACCCTTTTTTAAAGTAGAATAATTCATAATTTTCTTTTTTAAGGTTAAACAAATCTAAAAAATGTATAATTTTTTTGTGTAGCAAAATTAAACAAATTTTTAAATTCTCAAAACAGT
>JBEBUV010000175.1:0-4283 GCA_040393085.1 Pedobacter hiemivivus
GCATATAATCAATACAAGGAATAACACATGCAGTTAAACAAGAAACAACACATATAATCAATACAAAGAATAACACATGCAGTTAAACAAGAAACAATACATATTATCAATACAAAGAATAACACATGCAGTTAAACAAGAAACAACGCATATAATCAATACAAGGAATAACACATACAGTTAAACAAGAAACAATACATATTATCAATACAAGGAATAACACATGCAGTTAAATAAGAAACAACGCATATAATCAATACAAGGAATAACACATGCAGTTAAACAAGAAACAACACATATAATCAATACAAAGAATAACACATGCAGTTAAACAAGAAACAATACATATTATCAATACAAAGAATAACACATGCAGTTAAACAAGAAACAACACATATAATCGCACAAAAAACAACACAAAAAGTCTTCTCAGCACCAAGATTAACCCATCCAATTTATGCGTTTTGTGAAAGAAAAATCACCTTCTCAGAGAAGACCTAGGCGCTTCTGCTTTTTCTGCAGAAGATGCCAGACTTCGAAGAGAATGGTTATTTTTCCTATCTTTGACTTTCTTCAATTATCATTATTCTTATGAAGCTTAATTTTTCACTTTCTCTATTAACTGCTGCTCTAATTTTCATGTCTTCTTGCCAAAATGAGAAAACCTTACCTATCCTCGGACCAAGAGATACGGAAACAGTTACCAACGCTGATGGCACTACACAGGTTGACACAATATACAAGACCATTCCGGCTTTTAGTTTTTTAAACCAGGACAGTGTTGCTATTACACAGGATACATTTAAAGACAAGGTCTATATTGCTGATTTCTTTTTCACCTCTTGTTCTACGATCTGTCCTACTATGCACCGTAACATGAAAGATATCTTTGAAAAATATAAGGACAATCCAGAAGTGATGTTTCTTTCACACACGATTGATTTTAAATATGACACACCATCGGTGTTAAAAAAGTACGCACAAAAACTAGGTGTTGATAATGGTAAATGGCAATTTGCTTATGGAAGCAAGGACAGCGTTTATAAAATTGCCGAAAAAGATTATTTAGTAGCAGTTATTGAAGACTCTACTGCGAAAGACGGATACATCCACCAAGGTTGGTTGGTATTAATCGATAAGCAAAAACGTATCCGTGGTGCTTATGATGGCACAGAAAGTGGTCAGGTTGCTCAATTGATGCAAGACGTAGCTATTTTACTACAAGAAGATAAAAAATAAATATGCGTAAATTCCTGATTGGTTCATTGTTTACTATCGCTCTATTCTCCATTATTTATGGCTGTCAGAATGCTGGGCAGGTAAAAGAAGATATGTATCATGTTAACGGCAGGGACATCTATATAAAGCATTGTCAGAATTGTCACGGTGCAAAAGGCGAAGGTCTTGGTGCTCTTGCACCGGCACTTACCGATACCGTTTCCTTAAAACAAAACAAGCAAAAAATTGCCTGCTTTATTAAAAATGGAATACAAGACACCATGATTATTCACGGACAGAAATACGAAGGTACCATGCCTTCGTTTCCTGAATTATATGATATTGATATTGCTCAGGTCATGGTATATATCACCAATTCATTTGGTAATAACCAAGGTATGTATACCACAGAGCAAGTGATCAGTGATTTAAAAAATTGCAAATAATATTATGCTGGATCTAGTGTAACATATTAGATCCAGCATAATTTCATTATCTGGGGTCTAATGGATCTGATGGATCAATATCCAGAGATTGCTTAACCGGATGGAATTCCGTTTCCTGATCATTTAGCATCGTTAGTTTGGTATAAGGAATATATCCCAAATCCCTAATCGCTGTCTTCTCCATTCTCTTCACAATGTATGCACTTTGACTCTTATCGGTTACAATTAGGACCGGCTTATCGTCTGGCATTCCGAAGTTATAAATCATCCTACTGGTATTGCGTAAATTCGTTGTGGTATGGCGTGCATGTGGTTCAATAAAAATAACCTCCTCAGGTATCCCCAATTTTCCAACCATATACTTTTTCATTTCTACCGCTTCATTGAAAGGCGTTTTAAAAGGATGTACTTGTCCACCAGAAACAACAATAAATGGAGCTAAGCCCTTACGGTATCTTTCTGCTCCCTCTTCACAACGCTTTGCACCTTTTGGATCTAAGGCAACTCCCGGCTCTTCCGGACCTAATCCTGGAATAAGAATTAAGCTATACTTATAAGCATTCCAGTTTGTAGTTTTGATTTTTAAGAATGGCTTCTCGTTCAATCCACCGTTTAAAGGTTCGTATCTTGCAGCTTCATCCCTCCCATTGATTCTAAGCAATCCGATAGCCGCATCAACAGGCCATTCAAAAAACAAGTCCTTAGCTCCTTTTTGTTTCAATAAGTTATGAGCCAATTCATATGTCTCTTTTTTAAACTCAACATCACCCGGTTTAAAACTAATCGAATCTATTTTAACATATCTGGGAGCCTTACCAGCTAAATAAACATCAAAAATACGATTGATACCATTTGCGGTCGTGTTCCATGATTTCGTCAACATTTCGTTGTCTGATCCAAATACTTTCGACCGGCCATTTATTTTCTGAAATTCATCACCAAGTTCAGTAATTTCACTGTTAGTCCACTTCATAGCCTCTGCATAGCAAGACACTGTTTCACAATCTTTTAAAGCATTTTCTATCCGTTTGGATTGTGCTGATTTAATTCTATTAAACACTTTACTTTTTAGCATAAGTTTTTGCAACTTACCATCTCTCTTTATCTGCTGTAATAAAGGAAAGTTCTTTGCCAGAAGAATAGAATCTGCAGCTTTTGAGTTTAAGAAATTCTGATATAAGGTATTATAACATGGCAGAAAGTCTTTAACATCTTTGTGTGCACTTTCATACATAAACGGGCCAGTATATCCAACTTCATTTAAGGCAGAAAGTATCTCTATCCAATTGTTTTGTCCCTCTCCAGAACATGGGAAGAAATGATTTTCTTTCTTTCCAGTACCATCAGCAACGTGAACAGATTTTAAGCGTTTGCCTAAAGCCCTGATCAGTCTTTCAGGATATTTAATATGATTCATATCGACAGCGGCATATATATTGGCTGGCAAACGGTTCATAATTTCCGTCATTTCTTCTACACTACGACATAAAGGACGTTCGCGATCAGCACCTACCTTTAACTCGTAACCCAGCATATTTTCAATCACCATAATGGCATTGATTGACTTTACTTTTTTGTTCAGTTCAACGGCCGATTTAATCAATTGAATTTTACGTTGTTCACGTTCATTTAATCCAAGATAAAAGCTAGGATGAAACAGAATCACCTCTGGTTTTAATATTTTGCAGTAATTGAGCATTTTAGTATGTAGATCAACCACATTGCGACGATCAGCTTCATCGATTAAAGACAAGTCAATGTCTTTACCAAATGGCATATGTATAGACCAGATTTTCACACCTGCATCATCAGCTGCTTTTTTTGCAGCTTTAACTTTCATTATGATCTCCTCCTCTGTGAACTTAAATTTCCCGGATTTTTCCAGAAACGCCCCCATAGAAACCTCTACATAATCCACCCCCGCAGATTTAGCATATTCCATCCTTTGAGGATTCATGGAAGCTATGCCTATTGAATAACCTATTTTTAAACGTTTAGGTGTATTATATTGATGTAAAACGCTTGATTGATTTGAAGCTTTAGATGATTGATAACTAAGTGTAGTAACTAAAATGCAAAGCAGGTATTTCATTTGTATTCTCATGTAGATATTATGGCTGTTTTTTGTGGCCTAAAATTGATATTATTACAACAATTACTACTTATAGTAGCATAAATAAGCGACATCACTATCACATACTACATCAAAAGAGCTTCCTCCTGCAACCTCAAATTCTTCTTGTTCTATATAAGTTTTAAACGCTGCATCTTGAAGTTTGACATGCATACTTCCTGTGATCACTACCATTTTTTCCGGAGATGATGTTGAGAAAGTATAGCTTCCTTTTTTCATCACTCCTACGGTGGCTTTCCCATTTGTTGTTTCTAGTCCAAGACTTTGAACTTTACCCTCAAAATATGTATTGTGGCTTATTGATTCATTTACTGAATTACTCATGGTTTGGTTGATTGATTAATAATTAATGAAACAAATATATCGAAATCATTACTATATTTGACAGCAAATGCAAGCTGTTCTACCGCTGGCATGGTTTAATTTACCATGAAAGAGGAAAGTCCGGGCAACACAGAGCATCTCGCTTCCTAACGGGAAGAGGT
>JBEBUV010000176.1:0-4094 GCA_040393085.1 Pedobacter hiemivivus
AGTTTAAAATTGAGTTTGTTGCTGCTGATGGTGCAGTAACTGAATTGAAAGGTTTAGCTCCTTTGAAAGCTGGAGAAGTGATTGATAGCTCGGCATTGAGCTTATCTGCTTTAAAAGTATTTGTTGCAAAAGAGATCGTTGAGGCTAAAGCTGCAGGCGTTTTATTATCTGCGCATTTAAAAGCAACGATGATGAAAGTTTCTGATCCAATCATATTCGGAGCTATTGTTGAAGTGTATTTTGCTGATGTATTTACTAAATATGCTGAGCTTTTTGCAGAACTGAATATTGATACCAGAAATGGGTTAGGTGATGTTTATGCTAAGATCGCTGGAAATGCAAAACAAGCAGAAGTTGAAGCTGCAATTACAACAGCAATTGAAAATGGACCTGATTTGGCTATGGTAAACTCTGATAAAGGAATTACCAACCTACATGTTCCATCTGATGTAATTGTTGATGCTTCAATGCCAGCAATGATCCGTACTTCGGGACAAATGTGGAATAAAGAAGGAAAATCACAAGATACTATCGCTTTAATTCCTGATCGTTGCTATGCTGGGGTTTATACCGCAACAATAGACGATTGTAAAGCAAATGGTGCTTTTGATGTAACAACTATGGGATCTGTACCAAACGTAGGTTTAATGGCACAGAAAGCTGAAGAATATGGTTCTCATGATAAAACTTTCCAGGCTACTGCTAGCGGCACTATCCGTGTAACTGATGCTGATGGTAAAGTTTTCTTTGATCAGAAAGTAGAAAAAGGTGATATCTTCCGTATGTGTCAAACTAAAGATGCACCAATACAAGACTGGGTTAAACTAGCGGTAAATAGAGCACGTTTGTCGGAAACTCCAGCTGTATTCTGGTTGGATGAGCAAAGAGCACACGATAGAGAAATCATCGCAAAAGTGAATAAATATTTGGCCGACTTCGATACGAACGGTTTGGATATCCGTATCCTTTCTCCAATTGAAGCTACTAAATTTACATTGGAAAGAATACGTAAAGGTTTAGATACGATCTCTGTAACAGGTAACGTACTTCGTGATTACCTAACTGATTTATTCCCAATTTTAGAGCTGGGTACATCTGCAAAAATGTTATCTATCGTTCCATTGATGAATGGTGGTGGCTTATTTGAAACAGGAGCAGGTGGTTCTGCACCTAAACATATTGAACAGTTTATTCAAGAAGGATATTTACGTTGGGATTCATTAGGTGAGTTCTTAGCATTAGCAGTTTCTTTAGAGCATCTTGGGCAAGTTCAGAACAATGAAAAAGCATTGGTTCTTGCAGAAACTTTAGATGTAGCAACAGAGAAATTTCTGGCTAATGATAAATCTCCGGCACGTAAAGTAGGTCAGATTGATAACCGTGGTTCTCATTTTTACTTAACATTATACTGGGCTGAGGCTTTGGCAGCTCAAACAAAAGACGCTGAATTAAAAGCCAGGTTTGCTCCTTTAGCAAAAGTATTGGGAGACAATGAAGCGAAAATAAATGAAGAATTAATTGGAGCTCAAGGTAAGCCACAAAATATTGGTGGTTATTTCCATCCAAATGATGAGTTGGCTACTGCAGCAATGCGCCCGAGTCAGACTTTAAACAGTGCATTAGCAAGTTTATAAGCTCATTTAAAAAGCTAATTAAATGGGGGAGTTCATTGGAATTCCCCCTTTTTTATGCACCAGATATTTATTTTTATTGGTGCTTTTATTTTTCATTCGACAAACATTTGGGTATGTATTTTCGTTATATTTAAATAAAACTTACCAAATATGATGACGGGCGAAAATAATCAGGAAGGTGCTGCTAAAGCAAATGATAAATTGCATTCAATGGATTTAGGGGAGACTAAAGATTTTGAAAATTTATCATTCGATAAGGATAAAAACAGCTTTGAATTTGATGTGAAAGGCAAAGACACAGAATATGATCATCCACTTCCATACGATACCTCTGCGCCCAATGGTGAGGATAGTATTTCTACCTATGATGAATCTAATCCTTATATCGGCTCGGAGTACGACAATGAGAAAGAGATGAGCGAACGGTTAGATGGAGCCGGTATGCGTATAGACAATTCCGGAGAAAGTGTTGGTTTGAGTCCGGAAGATGAGATCCTGTCCCGTACTTCCGAAGATGATCGTGATGATTTGGATGAAGAAGGCTATCCGGTTAATGATAAGCCCGGTAGATAATTATGGGTTTACATCCAGATTAAACCGTCTGCGCATTTCTTCTAACTTAGGGTTTTTCTCTACCAGATATTGATATTTTTCGGTACTGGTATACAGCCTGTTCACCACTTCCCTTACAACCTGTTTGGTTTTAATATAAATGCTGAAATTTTTAAGTCTTGGTCTTAAAAAGTTGAGTAAGTCTACCATCTCATTCTGTAACAGATCTTCTTGTAATCTATGCTCAATATGCACCATGATTTCTTCTTGGCTCTCCAGAATAGGAGGAGAGGTGCTCAGTAGTGTATAGATATTGATCTTATTGGCTTCTTTTACGATGTTGATATACTGATTCCAATGGAATGTAAGCTGTTCCAGTGTAAAGGCCTCACGATCGTCTCCTGTCATGTATTTTGGCTCATCGTCATCTTCACCTTCTGCCTTTTTCTCTATTCCATTTAAGGATGGGATAAGGATTGCGGCCTTGTTCTGCTCGGTGGCCGACATTGGCTTTAGGGCTATTTTAGTAGATGGTGGAGCTGTTTTTTTAGGTAGCGGAATACTTGCAGATGGTGCAACAGCAGGTTTGATAGCTGCGATGTCGGGCTTAACTTCCGGTGCAGTTAATGATGGTGTCTGCACTACCTGTTGACTTTGTACAGGAATACTGATACTTGCAGCAGGCGGATTTGATATAGGATTGCTTGTTGTCAGAGCTGAAGAAACAGAACTTACATTAGTTTTTTTTTTAATCTGATCTGTGTCAGTTGCGTTGTGAAGAGGTTGGCTGGCTAGCTGTAATACCGAGGGTATATGGCACATTTTAATCAGGGCCATTTCAACCTGTAAACGCTGGTTTTTACTGTTCTTGTAATTCAGGTCGCACTGATTTGCAAGGTTTAAGGCTGTAAGGATAAAAGATGCAGAGGTTTGCTGACTTTGGCTAATATACTTCTGCTTGATGTTTTCGCTAACTTCTAAAAGCTTGGTGGTTTGTGGATCCTTTGCAACCAAAAGGTTCCTGAGGTGACTAGCCAATCCATTGATAAAGTTATTGCCATCAAAGCCATTGTTTAATATTTCATCAAACAATACCAGAGAATTACTCACATCAGCAGAATTAAGATAATCCGTTAGCTTGAAATAGTAATCGTAATCCAGAATGTTAAGGTTATCAATTACCGATTTATAAGTTAGGTTTTTATTGGTATAACTTACAATCTGATCAAACATAGAAAGGGCATCTCTTAGTCCACCATCTGCCTTTTGGGCAATAATATGGAGTCCGTCTGCTTCTACAGCTATGTCTTCGCGTTGTGCGATCTTGTTTAAATGACTTGAAATATCATCTACCTGAATCCTGTTAAAATCAAAAATCTGACAACGAGATAATATGGTCGGTAATATTTTGTGCTTCTCAGTCGTAGCTAATATAAAAATAGCGTAAGAAGGTGGCTCTTCAAGGGTTTTTAAGAAAGCATTAAAAGCATTTGCCGAAAGCATGTGAACCTCATCAATGATGTAGATTTTATATTTCCCTGCTTGTGGTGGTATACGTACCTGCTCAATTAAACTTCTGATATCATCAACCGAGTTATTAGATGCTGCATCAAGCTCATGAAAGTTAAAAGAATGGCCAGTCTGAAAAGAAACACATGATTCACAAGTGCCGCATGCTTCTTGTTCGGCTGTTAAATTGGTACAGTTAATAGTTTTTGCGAGAATCCGTGCGCAGGTTGTTTTACCTACACCTCTTGGCCCGCAAAACAAAAATGCCTGTGCCAGTTGATTGTTCTTTATGGCATTTTTTAGGGTACCTGTAATATGCTGCTGTCCAATAACGGTTTCAAACGTTGCCGGGCGGTATTTACGGGCTGATACTATAAAATTTTCCATTCGTCCACGAAA
>JBEBUV010000177.1:0-4062 GCA_040393085.1 Pedobacter hiemivivus
TACAGAACAGGCTATCCAAAATGCAGTACAATTACCAGAATTTCTGGATTCCTATAACAATGCACTCTTGGCCAATGAGGCTTATTTTAATGATAAGCCAACTGGTACACCACCTTATTCTAATGAAGCTTTGGAAGCGTTCAGGACAGGATCTGATCCCTATAAATATCCGAGCGTAGACTGGATGAAAGAATTGTTTAAACCAAATCGCCAGTCGAAAATGAATTTTAATATTAGCGGAGGTGCACCGCAGGTAAGGTATTTTGTAAATGTCAGTTATGTGAACCAGGGAGGGGTGTTTAGAGCAGAGAAAAATGAGGATTATGATCCTAATTCTAATTTTAACCGATATAATTTTAGATCAAATGTGGATATAGATTTCGATAAAAATTTTTCCATAGGTCTTAAATTATTCGGTGCCATAGAGAATAGAAGGCACAGTCAATTTTCAGATGTAGGCTTATTCTGGGCGGGGATTATGATGCCTCCAGATAATCCTATCAGATATCCTACTGGTTATTATGCAAAAAATACGGCCACTAATAACCCTTTCTGGTTGCTTAATGAATTTGGCTACGTAGAACAGTTCAATTCATCCCTTTCAGGAATGCTTTCTGCTACAGAGAAACTCAATTTTATTACAAAAGGGTTGTCTTTAAAAGGAAATTTCTCATTTGATGGATATTTTAATAACAATTTAAATAGGGATAAACAGGTTCCATTTGCAGTTTACAAAGGTACTGGCGATTACAATGACCCCGAAAGTTATACTTATTTTGGAGAGTATATGCCATTATCGGCTCCAACTTCTTCTTTTAGCCAGAATCGGGATATATGGATGGATATGTCATTAAATTATCAACGATCTTTTGGTAAACATGAGTTTATAGGACTATTGCTGGCAAATCGTACACAAAAGGTAATTGCGAATGAAGTTCCATATGTGTCGCAGGGTATAGTTGGCCGAATGGTATATAATTATGCCAGTAAGTACTTCGTAGAACTAAATGCGGGATACAATGGAACAGATAATTTTGCCAGAGGAAAAAGATATGGATTGTTCCCTGCCTTTTCTGCTGGTTGGATCCTCTCTGAAGAATCGTTTTTTAAATCAAATGCAATAGATCTCTTAAAAATACGAGGGTCTTTTGGTTTGGTAGGTAACGATTTACTTGGCAGTAGACGCTGGTTGTTTGTCTCTGAATACGCAAATGCTGGGGGCTATTCTTTCGGTGAAACACTACAGGGAATTGGTGGAATTGCTGAGGGTGCAATGGCAAATCCCAATGTCTCCTGGGAAAAAGCTAAAAAGCTAAACCTTGGTATAGAAATGAGGTTGCTGAAAGGTTTGGTCGGACTAACTGTCGATGTATTTGAAGAACAACGGTATGACATATTACGTACGCGTAGTTCTATCCCGGATGTGTTGGGTGTAACTAGTTCCAATCTCACTCCCGCCAATATTGGTAAAGTTAATAATAAGGGAATAGAAATGGAATTGACACATAATAACCGAATAGGAAATGTAACATACTTTGTTAATGTTAACGGTTCATTTGCCCGCAATAAAATCGTTTTTCAGGATGAGGCTCCAAGAGCTTATCCGTGGATGGTTAGAACTGGTCATGCTATTGGACAGAAATTTGGCTTAACAACAATCGGTTTTTTTAAAGACCAGTCGGATATTGACAACAGTCCTGTTCAGTTTGGATCCCCTATACCAGGAGATTTGAAATATAAAGATTTAAATGATGATGGGAAGATTGATGGCAATGATATCACTGCCATTGGCAAAACGACAGTTCCAGAAGTTTTTTATGGCCTTTCCGGGGGCTTGAATTGGAAGAGTTTTGACTTCAGCTTTTTATTTCAAGGTGCTGCCGGAACTTCAAAGCAAACAAGTGATATTCCATATTATGCATTTGATGGAGGTAGTAAAACAACAAAATATCATTTAGGACGATGGACTCCTGAAACTGCGAATACAGCTACTTATCCGGCTTTGCACTATAACGGAAGTGTTAACAATCATAGAACATCTGATTTTTTTATGGAGAATAATAGTTATTTGAGGTTAAAGAATGTGGAGGTGGGCTATACTTTTAAAAATGCAAAATTCGGTAAAAAAATCGCTTTCTCTGGCATTAGGTTGTATGCTAATGGGATGAATCTATATACCTGGACTGATGCTACATTATTTGATCCAGAAAATACCGAAGCGGGTTATGTATATCCGCTTATGCGAATATTCAATTTTGGTCTATCTGTTACTTTTTAAGAATATAAAATGATGAACAAAGTAATTTACATGATAATTGGATTTGTATACTTATCCACATTATATGCCTGTAAGGATATTGATAATTATTTGGATAAATCACCTACAGGTGGTTTGCCTGAAAGTCAGGTTTTTAGCAACTTCAAGCAGATTGACCAGTTTTTGGCCAATATTTATTCCCAAATACCTGATGAATGGTATCCTGGTGGGAGTAACAACTCTATTTTAACCTATTCTACGGTATCAGATGAAGCAAGTACGTCAGTACAACAGACTAACGGCCCCTCTGGTATTGTTGGTGGATTGTTATCGCCTACTTTCAATCCTCTAGATCGTTGGGCAACGCTTTACGCCTCTATTCGGGTTGCTAATTTGTTTTTAGAGAAAACAGCCCAATTTTCGCCTAAAAGCCAGGCGGAAATTACTGGGATGGAACGTATGAAAGGGGAGGTACATTTTTTAAGGGCCTGGTTTTATATGGAATTGTTTAAACGTTATGGTGGAGTACCAAAAATTGATCGCGTATTGCAGATTACAGATGACCTGAATATTCCTCGGAATACTGCTGCAGAAATTGTGAGTTTTATTGTTTCAGATTGCGAAATTGCAGCCCTTGCTTTGCCAGTAAAGCACAGTCCCGTCAATGAGGGAAGGGTTACGAAAGGTGCTGCGTTGATGTTAAAAACAAAGGCTCTAGTCTATGCGGCTAGTTTGCTACATAATCCTGAAAACAATTCTGAGAAATGGTCCAATGCAGCAGCGGCAGCTCAGGATGTAATGGATCTAAAAGCTTATACGGTTGATAATGATTATAAGGAGCTTTTTCATAAAAGGAATTCGCCAAACTTAATTTTTCAATCAACCAATAATCAAACATTATGGGTTTCTAATAATTTTCCAATGAGCCTGGGAGGAATCAGCAGAGTGCAACCCTTACAAAACATGGTAGATGCCTATGAAATGAAAGCTACAGGGAAAGATATTTTTGAAGCTGGTTCGGGATATCAGGCAAATGCCCCGTATGAGGGTAGAGATCCAAGGTTCTATCATTCCATTATTTATGATGGAGCTCTTTTAAAGGGAAATGTGATCAATACTTATCTGGGTTCAGGAACGGATGCTATTCAACCTGCAGGTGAGGTTCTTCCTACTCAAACAGGTTATTATCTGGCTAAAACGGTGGATGATAATGGTAATCTGGTTCCTAACAGTATCACTGGAAACCATTACTGGATATTTATGAGGTATGAAGAAACTTTATTGTTGTATGCTGAGGCACAGAATGAAGCACTTAGTGCGCCAGATCAATCTGTATACGATGCCATTAATGCAGTAAGAACCCGACCAGGAATTGATATGCCTCCAATACCTATTGGTTTAACAAAAGTACAAATGAGGGAAAGAATCCGTCACGAGAGAAGAATAGAATTGGCATTTGAGGGGCAAAGATTTTGGGATATCAAAAGATGGAGAATAGGGGAGCAGACCATGAAAGAGGCTCGTGGAATGTTGATTGAAAAGGTTAATAATGTTAAAACATATAAACCTTTCATAATTACAAATCGTGTTTATAAACCGGCATTTGATTTATTCCCAATACCCGAAGGACAAATTGAAAAACAGGGAGCACTGGTTCAAAATCCAGGTTATAATTGATCGTTGTATATTTAATAAGCTAATCTATAAATATAGAAGCCTGTATTGTAATTTTACAATACAGGCTTCTTTGCAAAAAGAACTCAAGGAAGCATATCTACTTCTTATCCTACATCAATTAATAACAG
>JBEBUV010000178.1:0-4006 GCA_040393085.1 Pedobacter hiemivivus
TTCATTTTAACAGCCTTTAATATCTATAAGTAATTCTTGCTTTAGACAAATCATAAGGGCTCATTTCTAACTTCACTTTATCACCAGGTAATAATTTGATGTAATGCATACGCATTTTTCCAGAAATATGAGCAATTACAATATGTCCGTTCTCTAATTCTACACGGAACATTGCATTTGATAATGCTTCAATGATTGCTCCGTCTTGTTCTATTGCTGATTGTTTTGCCATATATTAAGCAATTGCTTTTCTATTTTTTCCACTCTTCATTAATCCGTCGTACTGTTTGTTTAATAAATAAGCATTAATTTGCTGTATTGTATCAATTGCAACACTTACTAAAATTAATAAAGATGTTCCACCATAAAACATTGCCCAACCTTGTTGAATTCCCATTACTGATACGGCGATTGCAGGTAAAACTGCGATCACAGCAAGGAATAACGAACCTGGAAATGTGATTAACGACATTACGCGATCTAAGAAGTTTGCGGTTTCCTGACCCGGTTTAATACCAGGTATAAAGCCACCACTGCGCTTTAAATCATCGGCCATTTTATTGGTAGGTACCGTAATTGCGGTGTAAAAGTACGAAAAAATTATGATTAACAAAGCAAAAACTAAATTATACTCTAAACCAAAAATATTACTGAACATTGTGGTAACATTTTGTGCGCTATCTGAAGAGGATAATCCAGCAATTACTGGTGGTATAAACATAATTGCCTGTGCAAAGATAATTGGCATTACACCTGAAGCATTAAGCTTTAAAGGAATCCACTGACGGTTTCCTGATACAGATGCAGCGTCGTATTCACCAGCAACACTTCTACGAGCGTATTGTACTGCGATTTTACGAACTGCCATTGTTAAAAATATACAAGCTATGATTATTAATAACCAGATGATAACTTCTATTACAATCATCATTGCACCACCGGTACCTGCCGCCATGCGCGATTGTGTTTCTTGCATGAATGCCATTGGTAATTTAGCGATGATACCAACCATAATTAATAATGAAATACCGTTTCCAATACCTTTATCAGTAATCTTTTCACCTAACCACATTGCGAAAACCGTTCCTGTAGTTAAGATTAATACCGACGAAAATAAGAAAGAGAAAGAATCAAAGCCTAATAAAAATGCATCAGGTGGTAATTGTTTATACAAGTTATAGATATAACCCGGACCTTGTACTAAGGTAATACCAATGGTTAACCATCTTGTAATTTGGTTCATTTTCTTTCTACCACTTTCACCATCGTTTTGAAGTTTCTGTAAGTAAGGTACAGCTATACCCATTAACTGAACTACAATTGACGCAGAGATATACGGCATTATACCCAATGCAAAAATAGAAGCCTGCGAAAACGCACCTCCTGTAAACACATTGATAAGCCACCCTATCCCCTGATCAGTTTGATCTGATAAAGCATGTAATTTAGTAGCATCAATACCTGGTAAGGTTACTTGTGCACCAAAACGATACACAAGTAACATACCTAAAGTTATTAAGATTTTATTCTTAAGTTCTTCGATATTCCAAATATTGGCTAAAGTTTCAAAAAACTTCTTCATAAGTTGTTAAAGATTTTATAAAGATACAACTTCACCGCCAGCTGCTTCGATAGCGGCTTTTGCTGTTGCTGTAAATTTATGAGCAGTTACTTTTAATTTTGTTTTAAGCTCTCCTCTACCCAAAATCTTAACTAAGCTATTTTTTGAAACTATTCTGTTTTCAACCAATACGTTAAAATCTAATGTATCGGTAATTGTTCCATTATCAACTAAAGTTTGTAATGTATCTAAATTGATACCTACATACTCTACTCTATTGATGTTTTTAAAACCAAATTTAGGAACACGTCTCTGTAAAGGCATCTGTCCACCTTCAAAACCAATTTTCTTAGAATAACCTGAACGGGATTTAGCTCCTTTGTGTCCACGTGTTGACGTACCACCTTTCCCAGAACCTTCACCACGACCTACTCTTTTGTTTTGATTATGTACAGAACCGTTTGCCGGTTGTAAATTACTTAAATTCATAATTCCATTTAAATTAGTTAATTTCTTCTACAGAAACTAAATGTTGAACTTTCTTTACCATTCCTACGATAGTCGGTGTATTATCATGCTCAACAACTTGTCCTAATTTATGTAAACCTAGAGCTTCTAAAGTTCTTTTTTGGTTTTCTGGACAATTGATTTTGCTTCTAACTTGTTTTACTTTAATTTTTGACATACTACTCAAAATTAAGATTTAAATACTTTCTCTAAAGAAATTCCTCTTTGTTTTGCAACTGTAGCAGCGCTTCTCATATTTAATAAAGCATCGAAAGTTGCTTTAACAACGTTATGAGGGTTAGAAGAACCTTGAGATTTTGATAATACATTGTGAATACCTACAGATTCTAATACTGCACGTACATTACCACCCGCAATAACTCCGGTACCGACAGATGCTGGCATTAAGAAAACGCGCGCACCGCCAAATTTACCTTTTTGTTCATGAGGAATAGTTGTTCCATGTAATGGTATACGAACTAAGTTTTTCTTTGCATCTTCAACTGCTTTTGCAATTGCTTCAGAAACGTCTTTAGATTTTCCTAAACCATGACCTACTACACCGTTTTCGTCACCTACTACAACTACAGCAGAAAAGCCGAAAGCTCTACCCCCTTTAGTTACTTTGGTAACACGATTCACTGCAACCAAACGATCTTTTAAATCAAGACCAGCTGGTTTTACATGTTCTACGTTTTTATAATTTTGATACATAACTAATTACAATTAGAATTTTAATCCAGCTTCTCTTGCGCCTTCTGCTAATGATTTAACACGACCGTGGTATAAGTTTCCACCTCTATCAAAAGAGATAGTTTCTACACCAGCTTTCAAAGCCTTCTCTGCAATTAGTTTACCAACTGATGCAGCAGTTTCAATTTTAGTTCCTTTAGTTACACCAGCTTCTCTTGAAGATGCCGCAGCTAAAGTTACACCATTCACATCATCTATGATTTGCGCATAGATTTCTTTATTACTTCTAAATACAGATAAACGTGGTGTAGCAGCAGTACCGCTAATCGTTTTTCTAATTCTGTATTGAATTCTTTGTCTTCTTTCAGATTTGTTTAATGACATGATCTTAATTTTTAAGCTGATTTACCTGCTTTTCTTCTTAATACTTCACCAACAAACTTGATACCTTTACCTTTGTAAGGCTCTGGTTTGCGGAAAGAACGAATCTTAGCTGCAACCTGACCTACCAATTGTTTGTCTGCCGATGATAATTTAACGATAGGGTTTTTACCTTTTTCAGAAACTGTTTCAACTTTTACTTCGTTAACAATTTCTAAAACGATGTTGTGAGAGTAACCTAAAGCTAAATCAAGTTTTTGACCTTGATTTGAAGCACGGTAACCTACACCAACTAATTCTAATTCTTTAGTAAACCCTTCAGATACACCAACAATCATGTTGCTGATTAAACTTCTGTATAAACCGTGTTTTGCTCTTTCATCTTTTAAATCAGATGAACGCTCAACGATTACTTGTCCGTCTTCTACTTTCACAGTAATTGTATCAAAAGCCTGTGAAAGCTCTCCTAATTTTCCTTTTACTACAACAACAGCATCTTTAACTTCTACAGTTACGCCAGCTGGAATTGTGATTGGATTTTTACCTATTCTTGACATTTCGCTAGTCTATTTTATTAGTATACGTAACAAACAACTTCACCACCAACATTTAACTGCTTAGCTTTTTTACCTGTCATTAAACCTTTAGATGTTGATACAATAGCAATACCTAAACCGTTTAAGATACGTGGTAAATTTGCAGATGATGCATATTTACGTAAACCTGGTTTACTAATTCTTTGGATATCTTTGATAACAGACTCTTTTGTGTCTTTATCATATTTCAAAGCTATTTTGATTGATCCCTGCACTGAAGAATCATCGAATTTGTAGCTTAAAATATATCCTTGTTCGAATAAAATTT
>JBEBUV010000179.1:0-4001 GCA_040393085.1 Pedobacter hiemivivus
AAAAATTCTCTCATGTGCCAGGTAAATATTTATTTTGTAAAGATAAGTAAACGATACGAGTTTACTTTTTAAATTGGGCTTTATATGGAATTGGATAGTGAAAAAGTCTATTTGTTACTCGGAAGTAATTTAGGTGATCGAAAAGATTTGTTAAATGAGGGTTTAAAGCAGATAGAACTACGAATTGGTCGTGTTTTTAGTACTTCATCTTTTTATGAAACTGCGGCCTGGGGTAAGGAAGATCAACCATCATTTTTAAATGTTGCGATAGGTGTAGAGACGAAGTTAAGCCCTATTGATGTATTGGAGACGGCTTTAGCGATAGAATCAGAACTGGGTAGAGTAAGGTTAGAGAAATGGGGCGAGCGGCTCATTGATATTGATCTAATATTTTATGGTAATAAGGTGATAGATATTGGAGATCGTTTACAAATACCTCATCCTCAAATGCAATACAGGAAGTTTGTGTTGGAGCCACTTGCAGAAATTGCTTCTGATTATGTTCATCCTGTTCTTCAACTTAAAGTATCAGAAATATTAAGTAGATTAAATGATAATTTGTCGGTATCAAAAATTTAAATTCAGTAGTTTTGTTTATGATGATTAATGTACAGAAAAATAACGAACCATTAGACTTGTCTTATTTACGGGATATGTCTGGGGATAGCGCTGAATTTATCATTGAGATGATAGATATGTTTAAAGTTCAAACTCCATTATATATCTCTGATCTAGGGAAAGCCATAGCAGACCAGGATTGGCCAAGGGTATCAAATTGTGCACACAAAATAAAGCCAACATTTGCTTATGTGGGCCGTGAAGATGCAAAAGATCATATGCAGATGATGGAAAACAATGCCCGGGATCTTAAAAATATTGAAGAATTACCTGCAGCTTTTCAGGAAATCAGTTCTTTCGTAGAAATTCTATATGCACAACTTGATGATGCTAAAGTAGAGTTGGAAAAGAAACTTTAAACTGCTTTAATTTGTCGGAAATGAAGAACCGATAAACCTATATACAATACAAGGATTAAAGGCACCGCTGCAAACTTTAAAACAGCTACCAGTAATACAGATAGAATTAGGAAAATGTACTTTATTTTATTTTGTGCCCAGCTTGTTGAACTGAATTTTAAAGAGAAAATCTTTATTTCACTTACCAATAGCCAACTAACCAGTATAATTAATCCAATCAACAATGGGGCAGAGCCAATTACATCAGGATAGTCTTTCTGAATAAAAGGCAATGACACAATAAACAACGTATTCATCGGTGTGTTTAGCCCTATAAAATCTTCAGTTTGTCTGGTGTCTATATTGAATTTCGCTAACCTCAAAGCAGAAAAGGCAGTAATTACAAAACCAAAATAAGGGAGATAAGGAGAGGAGAAGTCGCTTTGACTTAGTAGTTTAAACATCACCATTCCCGGTAAAAACCCAAAGCTGATGACATCAGCCAGCGAATCCAACTCTTTACCAATGTCAGATTTTACATTCAGTAATCTTGCTGCAAAACCATCAAAGAAATCGAATATTCCAGAAAGCAATACAAAGTAAGCAGCGGTTTCAAGAGCACCGTTAAAAGCATAAACAATACCTATACAACCCGAAAATAAGTTAGCGCAGGTAATCGCATTTGGAATGTGTCTTTTCATATTCGAATTAAGGAGTAATGATTAAGGATCAAAGATAGGAGAGGAAAGATTAAAGAACAAGGATTAAGGAACAAAGATTAAGGCATAAGGAATAAAGGTAAGAAAGGGGTAAAGAAAAAGGAGCAACGAAACAAAGACTATACTTCCAGTCCTGGTTCCTTGCTCCTTAATTTATATTCTATTTTTACAACTTAATCTATTTCAACAACTAGCTATTCATTGAGATTAAGAATTCTTCATTGGATTTAGTGCCTTTTATTTGAGCTTGAACAAACTCCATAGCTTCTTGAGCATTCATGTCAGCTAAGTGGTTACGTAATATCCATACACGTTGTAAGGTATCTCTGTCGTGTAACAGGTCATCTCTACGTGTACTTGAAGCAGTAATGTCGATAGCAGGGAAAATACGTTTGTTAGATAATTTACGATCTAATTGAAGTTCCATGTTACCAGTTCCTTTAAATTCTTCGAAGATAACCTCATCCATTTTCGATCCGGTGTCGGTTAATGCAGTTGCAAGTATGGTTAAAGAACCACCTCTCTCAATGTTACGGGCTGCACCAAAGAAACGCTTAGGCTTGTGTAATGCGTTGGCATCAACACCACCTGATAATATCTTTCCTGAAGCAGGAGCAGTAGTATTATAAGCTCTTGCAAGTCTGGTAATAGAGTCTAACAGAATAACAACATCATGACCACATTCAACAAGGCGTTTTGCTTTTTCTAGAACAATGTTTGCAATTTTAACATGACGTTCAGCTGGTTCATCAAAGGTTGAAGCAATAACTTCAGCTCTCACACTTCTAGCCATATCAGTTACCTCTTCCGGACGCTCATCAATCAATAGAATGATGAGATAAACTTCAGGATGGTTTTTAGCAATAGCATTTGCAACCTCTTTCAGTAAATTGGTTTTACCGGTTTTAGGCTGTGCAACAATTAAACCACGCTGACCCTTACCTATAGGGGTAAATAAGTCGATGATACGTGTTGAATAGTTATTGGTTTCTGTAAAAAGATTTAATCTTTCTGTAGGGAATAGTGGCGTAAGGTAATCAAACGGCACACGATCTCTAACATCAGCAGGTAAACGACCATTGATAGTTTCTACTCTAACCAATGGGAAATATTTCTCACCTTCTTTTGGTGGGCGGATGCTACCTTTTACAGTATCACCAGTTTTTAATCCGAATAATTTAATCTGCGACTGTGACACATAAATATCATCAGGAGATGACAGATAGTTATAATCTGCAGATCTTAAGAAACCATAACCATCGGGCATAATTTCAAGGACCCCTTCATTGGTAATGGTATTATCGAAATCCAGGTTAGAATAACTGTTCTCATTTTGTTTATGTGGACCGTTATTATTCTGATTTTGATTTTTAGGCCTGTTATCAGGTTGTCTTTGTTTTTTATTAGGGTCATTATTGCCTGGAGCAGCAGTTTTAGCTTCTGGAGAAGGAGCTGCAGTTGTCTCCGCTACAGGAGTTGTAACTGCTTCTTTTTCCTCAGTTACTGCAGGTGCTTCAAATGATGATTCCTGTTTGTTGCCATCTGCAAATCTATTGCTATCTCCAAAACCTGTTTGTTGCGGTTCAAAAAGCGAAGCCCTGTTAAATGGCCTTTGCATTTTCTCTTCCGTTTCTTTTGGATTCGAAGTTATACGTGCTCTTTTTCTTGCAGGCTTATCTCCATGAGCATCTTTATCACCATCATTAGCAGGTGATGCTTTTGCAACTTGTTCTTTAGCAGCGTGTTCCTTGATGATTGGCGCAGTTTCTGCTGTGTCTTGTAGTACTTCCACTTCTGGTTCAGCTTCTACCTCAGCAGTAGGAGCAGCTTTTTTTGCTGAGCTCCCTTTAGCAGCTTTTGGAGTAGTTTCTTTTACCGCTTTGGTTTTTGGAGCTTTTACGGGAGGCGCTATAGGGGCAGTACCTACTTCTTCTTGCTGTTCTGTTATTTGGGCAATAATTTCAACAAGCTCAGCTTTACGCAATTCATCCGCATTTAGAATGCCTTGTGTTTTTGCTATCTCACGCAATTCTGCGGTGAGTTTTTCATTTAATTCCGTTTTATTAAACATTTATATGGATGTAGAGAAATTTTTTAATAGGATAATTCTATAATTAACTAAAATCAGGTTTATCAATTGTTGAGTAATTATGTATAATTTTTTTGATGTGTTGACACATAATGAGACCATTTGAACAAAGCAAAAAATGCAATTATAAAAGGCGTTATAGAACAAAATTTTATGAGATTTTCTGGAATGGTCAGATGAACTTTAGAGAATTATGTTGCAATTGTATGTATTTGAAATCGATTCTCCAAGAAAAAT
>JBEBUV010000180.1:0-3987 GCA_040393085.1 Pedobacter hiemivivus
TCACAGCCCGGCTCCATGCGTCTTAACGCATTAGCTATGGATATGGCCGGAAAAATATGTCCGCCAGTACCGCCTCCTGAAATAATTATCTTTGTTGCTCCCATTATTTTATATTTAATCCTTACGCTCTTCTAATCCATTACAGGTATCTCTCCTACCACTACTTTCTTGCCCTTTAAATTTTCCTCAACATCCTTACTCACACTCAGGATGATACCAAAAGCTATACTTGTAAACAAAATTGAAGTACCTCCCATACTTACCAAAGGCAAAGGCACACCCGTAACTGGCCCTAATCCTACCGCCACAGCCATATTCGCAAAAGCCTGAATGGTTAAACTAAAACTTAATCCAGCCGCCAACAATGCGCCAAAGGCTTTCGGACTTCGCGTTACAATCCTGACGCATCGATAAAGTAGTACCAGATATAGCACCACCATCACTATCGCCCCAAACAAACCATATTCCTCGACAATAATTGCGAAGATAAAATCCGAATAAGGGTGAGGCAGAAAATTCTTCTGCGTACTATTTCCAGGACCTTTACCGAAAAAACCTCCGTTTGCTAAAGCAATCTTAGCTTGATCCGACTGATATGATTTATCAGAACTCACCAACTCAGGATTAAAGTATGTTTTAATCCTCGACCGATAGGTCTCACCCCTCGGCCCAATCAACATCACCGTTCCTAATAAAACTCCACCAGCCACACTCACTATAGCGATTTGCTTGATACTAATCCGCCCAATGATCAGCAATAAAATACTTACTCCAAATAACATAAGGGCAGTCGACATATTCGCAATTGCAATCAATAAAGTCACCGCACATACCGAACTGATAATCGGTATAAACGAATTCTTAACATCCTTAATATTTTCCTGTTTCTTAGTCAACATACGAGCCAGAAAAGTAATTAAAGCTAGTTTAGCTAAATCGGAAGTCTGAAAAGTAAGTCCTATCCCAGGAATCTTAACCCAACGTGAAGCGTCATTAATGTTTGAACCAAACATCAACGTATAAAACAACAGTGGAATCGTTATGATCATTAGTATTTTGGATATACCGGCATAGTATTTATAATCCAACAAGTGGGCTATATAAATCATCCCAATACCCAACACTACAAAAATCACATGTTTAAACAATAAATAACGCTCTACAGCTATCCCCTTATTATAAGCAATAGTTCCCGTAGCACTATAAACAGTCATTATAGAGATCAACGACAAAAGGATAATGATCAGCCAAATCCAGCGATCACCTTTTGTTTTATCAAGAAGATTACTTATTGCAACCATATCTTATAATTCTTTTACGGCAGCCTTAAACTGGTTACCGCGGTCTTCATAATTTTTAAATAAATCAAAACTTGCACAAGCGGGCGACAATAATACCGTATTACCTTTTTTAGCCAAATGATATGCTACTTGTACCGCTTCATTTGCCGAAAAAGTATTTACTATAATTTCCACATCATCTTCAAAAGCTTCATGAATGCGCTTATTGTCTTTACCTAAACATACAATAGCCTTAACTTTCTGACGAACCATGTCTTTCAACATTTCGTAGTCGTTACCTTTATCAACACCACCCATAATTAAGATCACATCAGCACCAACACTTTCCAGTGCATACCAGGTCGAATTTACATTCGTTGCTTTCGAATCATTGATATAATCCACACCAGAGATCTTGGCAACATGCTCAAGTCTATGTTCAACATTTCTAAAATCGCCCATACTCTCGCGTATCGACCTATTTCTTATATCTAATACTTTAGCTACTATGCCCGATGCCATAGAGTTATAAATATTGTGTTTTCCCTGAAGGGCTAATTCTGTAATAGACATGGTTAATGGATCGTTTAGGTGTGTATTGATGTGTATGTTATTGCTCTCTAAGTATGCTCCGCTTTCAATCTTCTTTCTGATTGAAAAAGGATACATTTTTGATTTGACTTTAACATTTTTCAATGCTTTTAAAGTCTCATCATCGTCAGCACAGTAAATGAAAACATCATCACTGCTCTGGTTCTGGATAATGCGCATTTTTGATGCAGCATAATTTCCAAGTTTATAATCGTACCGATCTAAATGATCTGGTGTAATATTTAGTAAAACAGCTACATCTGCTTTAAAACTGTACATATCGTCCAGCATAAAACTGGAAATCTCCAATACATACCAATCAAAGTTCTCAGTTGCCACTTGTGCCGCAAAACTATGCCCTATATTTCCGGCCAAACCAACATTTAAACCCGCATTCTTTAAAATGTGGTAAGTCAGCATACTTGTTGTCGTTTTGCCATTCGACCCTGTAATACAAATAGTTTTCGCATTTGTATAGCGTTTAGCAAATTCAATTTCAGATACCACCGGAATATTATTTGCTTTAATGGCCATAATAA
Source organism: Pedobacter hiemivivus (assembly GCA_040393085.1). Lineage (GTDB taxonomy): Bacteria > Bacteroidota > Bacteroidia > Sphingobacteriales > Sphingobacteriaceae > Pedobacter > Pedobacter hiemivivus_A. The sequence continues at coordinate 2,411 of JBEBUV010000180.1, forward strand.
TTGGAGCCGTATCAGGTATACCCGGACTCTTAATCACTTCTACAGCTTTAAGAATCTCCTCCTGTGTATGCTTTTGCTCTTCAAAAACTATATTCAGTTCCTGCAATTTCTCTTTATACTGTGATGGGATGACACCAAAGTCAGATAAAAACACGTCATAACCCTGTTTTTGTGCCAACATTGCCGCACCAATACCACTTTCTCCACCACCCAAAATTGCTATCCTCTGTTTTTCCATTACCTTAGTTTTAAAGTGATAATGGTTATGATTGCCAGCATAATGCTGATGATCCAGAACCGAGTTACAATTTTAGCTTCATGATAGCCTTTCTTCTGATAATGATGATGTAATGGAGCCATCAAAAAGACTCTTCGACCCTCACCAAAACGTTTTTTACTATACTTAAAATAAGTAACCTGTATCATTACAGATAAAATCTCTATCAGGAATACACCACATAAAACAGGGATCAGCAATTCTTTCCTGATCATGATGGCAAATGCAGCAATGATCCCTCCAATAGCCAAACTTCCTGTATCGCCCATAAAAACCTGTGCTGGATAGGAGTTATACCATAAAAAGCCAACACAAGCCCCAACAAAAGCACCGGCAAAAATCATTAGCTCCCCTGAATTAGGGATATACATAATATTGAGGTAATCTGCGATGACGGTATTACCCGAAACATAAGCCAGCAAGCCAAGGGTGATACCAATAATAGCCGAGGTACCCGTTGCCAGACCATCTATACCATCAGTGAGATTAGCCCCATTAGAAACTCCGGTAATGATAATCACCGTGATAATGATGAATACCAATGCTGCATATTTCTCATAGCCATCACCCAAAAACTTAAGTACTTTGGCGTAATCGAATTCATTGTTTTTATAAAAAGGAACATTGGTTAAGGTAGACTTCACGTCTTGGGTATAATAAAAACTTTCCCCCTTTTGCCTTAATACCATAGGTGCTGTCGCTGCCTTAGAAACACTCGCTTCATCAACAGTTTGCCTAACCACAATATTTGGGTGATAGTACATCGTACAACCTATAATTAAGCCTAATCCAACCTGACCTACTATTTTAAACCTTCCTGCTAAACCTTCCTTATTCTTTCTAAATACTTTAATATAATCATCCAAAAAACCAACTGCCCCCATCCAAATGGTAGTTACAATCATCAATATCACATAAACATTAGTCAGATTAGCCAGCAATAATGTAGGCACCAAAATACCGAGCAAGATCATGATCCCACCCATAGTTGGGGTACCTTGTTTTTGCATCTGACCCTCAAGGCCCAGGTTTCTTACTGTTTCCCCTACTTGCATTCTATGCAAATAATTGATAATTCTACGGCCATAAACAGTAGTGATAATTAGGGAAATAATAATCGCCAAAGAAGTACGGAAAGTGATGTATTGAAACAATCTCAATCCGGGGAAATCATAATGCTGATTCAGATATTCAAATAAGTAATATAACATTAGCTGATTAAGTTTAATTGTTCCATTAATATTTCCTTATCATCAAAATGATGTCTCACTCCATTTATCTCCTGGTATTTCTCATGTCC
>JBEBUV010000181.1:0-3975 GCA_040393085.1 Pedobacter hiemivivus
TTATAAGGCATTTAATAGGCTAATGTTTGGTACGGGCAGCAAAGGGAAATTGGGTGCCTTGTTGTGAACTGTTTCGAAAATGGAAACAGTTGTTTACATGTTTGATTATTCGCAATTTGGAATCGTATACGTCCATGTTTCTGAAACCCCCGTTGGGAATGTATAAACCATACCTTTTCCAGTTTCAAACCACAGTTTACCCCTTACTTTTTCTTTGCTGTCAATTTCATTCATGGATAAGCTATCGTAAATCCGGCCGTTGATCATTACATATTTGATTTTTTCAGAGTTTCTGATATCATCCAGTGGGTTGGCATCCATGACAATAAGGTCTGCCAGTTTACCAACTTCTAATGAGCCGATTTCTTTACTCATTCCAAGATAAGCAGCTCCGTTTACTGTTGCACAACGGATGGCCTGTAAAGGAGTCATTCCTCCTTGTGCCAACATCCATAATTCCCAATGTGCACCCAGACCTTGTATTTGTCCATGTGCACCAAGGTTAACTTTAGTGCCTCCATCAGCAATAAGCTTTGCAGCTTTAGCTACTTCTATATGACCATAATCGCCATATTCTGATGTTGTTCTTCTACGAGCTCTTGGATCTATGATAGACCTCGGTGTAAAAGCCATCAGACGTTCATTTTCCCAAACATTTGTTCTGTCGTACCAATAATTTTCGCCCCATTGGCTACCATAACTAACTATTAAAGTAGGTGTATAGGCCACTTCGGTTTTGTTCCAGAATGAGGTGATATCTTTATAAACGGGAGCCACTGGAATACTGTGCTCAATACCGGTATGTCCATCGGCAATCATATTCATATTGGTGAAAAAAGTTGAGCCACCTTCAGGAACAACCATCATTTTCAATTGTCTGGCTGCTTCAAGAATTTGCTGACGCTGATCTCGACGTGGCTGATTGTATGATTTTACAGAAAAAGCACCTACTGCTTTTAGTCTGCGGAGATTAGACAAAGCATCATCCAGATTATTGATGACTACCTTAAAATCGCCGTCAGCACCATAAAGTATGGAACCGGTAGAGTACAGGCGTGGCCCCACCAAACGTCCGGCTTTGATCATTTCTGCCTGACTAAACACCATTTCAGTATTACTGGAGGGGTCATGAGCGGTAGTTACGCCAAAAGCAAGGTTAGCCAGGTAGGACCAATCTTGTTGTGGACTAATACCATCCGGACTAGTACGTAAATGTGCATGTACATCAATCATACCTGGCATAATAGTTTTGCCTGTAACATCAATAATTCTTGTGTTTTCTGGGATAGGTAGATTTTTTCCAATGGATACAATCTTATTGTTTTCGATTAGGATAGAACCATTTTCAATCACCTCGTCGCCTTTCATGGTAATTATCCTTGCTCCTGTCAATGCTAATAACCCTGTAGGTGCATCACTTTTAAGCTTTAAATTTATAGTTAAACCTGTGCTATCAGGCTGCGCAATAGGTTTTTTAAGATCATCACTGAAGTTGAATGCTGTTTTAATATCTCTACTAAAATACTGTTCTCCTAATGTCCAGAACATTTTTTGGCTATCTCGGCTCCAGTGTAGGTAGGTGCCTGCATCTTTAGTAATTCGGGTTAGTGGAATCGCTTTATTTGAGGAGGAAAGTTCAAGAGGCGATCCGGTAGTAACCATTGGGGTTACATAAACATTAAACAGTTCAGTAAAGGCCATCCATTTACCATCTGGACTTGGTGCAAATTGTGTGGCATATGTAGAGGTATAATGAGTTCGTTCATTCCCTCCATTTAGATCTATACTTTTGAAAACCTTTTTTCCAGCTTCTGATGTTTGGAAATAGATTCTGCTGTCGTCAGTATTAAATTTTGGCTTGATGCCACTTTCCGAGATTAACGTTTTAGCTCCACCAGCAGCGGGCATAATGAAAATCCCTGTCCCACGACCATAGGCATAGCCTAGAACATCATTTCCTACACCTTTTCGGAATAGAATTTGATCTCCTTTATTAGAGAAAGTTGGCGAGTAGTAAAATCCTTTTTCATCGGTAAGCGCCGTGATTTTTCCTGATTTTATATCAGCCTTTTTAATAGCTCCCTTAAATTCGTCACTCCATGTGGCAAATATGACCGATTTACCATCGGCACTAATTTCTGGTTCAAATTCAAAGTCTAGTCCTTTAGTGATTCTTTCTGGAGTTCCATTTGGCAGGTCCTTTTTATATAAAAAGCCTGCGGCATTAAATACCACGAATTTTCCATCGGCAGATGTTGTTAGCTGACGGATCATTTTTACAGTAAAGTCCTCATTAAATACTTGCTGAGGGAAATGTAAAGCCTGTTGCACCGTTTGTGAGCTGGTTACGTGAAATGGAATGTTATTCGTGAATAAAGAACTGAGGTCGATTTTCTTAATCTTTCCACGAGCATAAAATATAATGCTCTTTCCATCGGGCGTCCAGGCATAGTTTGGATAAACGCCGAAAATTGCCCAGGTTTCCTGTTGGTCGTGAGATAAGTCTTCATAAATTGGCCATTCTTCTGCAGTTTGCAAGTTTTGTAATACCAATACTGATTTTAATCTGATTCGTTTTACATAGGCCATCAATTTACCATCTGGAGATATTTGAGGTCTGGCGGCACCACCTGGTTGAGCAATCAGGTTAGTGGTTTTTCCGGTTATTAGATCTAGTTGTCTGATGGCATAAATCATCCCATTGGGATCTTTACTATATTGGAAATAAGGGCCGGGCGACATATCTTCACTGTAATAAAGGTATTTTCCATTTGGAGAAACATTGGGTTCTCCGGCATCCTGCTGATCATTTTTTCTTTTAGTTAACTGCACACCATCCCCACCATAAATACTATACATCCACATTTCTCCAGCACCGAGGGAACGGGTACCGGTAAAATGTTTACGTGCAATAAGGTATTCACTGTTGGGCATCCAGGTTGCATTGTTTAATAAGCGAAAGGTTTCTTTAGTTATTTGACGTTTGGATGAGCCATCTCGGTTCATGATCCATATATTGTCGGCACCACTTTTATCACTGGTATAAGAAATGTATTTGCCATTTGGGCTGAAACGGGGTTGAATTTCCCAGGCTGGTCCACCGCTTAATAATACTGCTGAACCTCCGGTTATAGGCATAATATAAAGATCACCAAGCAGGTCGAATATAATATCCTTACCATCAGGGCTAACATCAAGGTTCATCCAGGTACCCTCATTGGTATTTAAAGTAAAGGTTTGCGTCTTGCCTTTGTATTTCTCAATATTCCAGTTTTTGTCGACGGTTTGAGCTTGTTCTGTAGAACGTGTTTGAGAACCTGTCTGAATGGGCGTTTGCGAGAACGACGATTGAGATATTAATGCCAGAATTAAAAGTATAAACGATCTTCCCATAATACCTGATGTAATTTAGTCCGCAATTTACTAATATCAGTTCATTTTTATAGTTTTGAAGATTAGAGTTTGTATAAAAAGATACAGAATGACAGCAGTGCAGTATAAAGGCGCTCAATTATATGAACGAAATAGAAGTATTAAAGAAATATTGGGGCTATGATGGTTTCAGGCCTTTGCAGGATGATATCATCAGATCGGTTTTAGACGGGAAAGATACTTTGGCACTTTTGCCAACTGGTGGGGGTAAATCTATTTGTTTTCAGGTTCCTGCAATGGTTAAGGAGGGGATTTGTATTGTAATTTCTCCTTTGGTTGCTTTAATGAAAGACCAGGTAGAGGCACTGAAATCTAAAGGTATTGAAGCAGTGGCTATTTATGCCGGGATGGGAAAACGGGAAATTGATATTCTGTTAGACAACTGCATTTACGGGAACATAAAGTTTTTATACCTGTCGCCAGAAAGATTATTGTCTGAACTGGTACGTATTCGTATTTCTTATATGAACGTAAATTTGATTGCTGTTGATGAAGCACATTGTATTTCGCAGTGGGGCTATGATTTCAGACCCCCTTATTTAA
>JBEBUV010000182.1:0-3919 GCA_040393085.1 Pedobacter hiemivivus
GTGATTGCGGTAGAAAGCCTGCATTTTTAATGGGTAAACCATCTTTCATATAAAAATCGTCGACCAATTCCTGTAGTACAGTTGTGCTTCCAATTCCGTTGGGTTCACTTCTTGGTGTCGCTCTGCGTTCCAGACGATCACCATCCATGCCTCCCCATCCGTTATTTGGAGTAGCCCAGATAATTTCATTGTTATATTTCTGAAAAAGCTCATATACGGATTTTTCAGCATCAAAGACACCATTAGTAAGCGCTTTATAAAGGGTATAATTGCCTGCATCTGCATAGTCAATAAGTTCCTTTAATACCGCTGTAGCTTTCACCCATTTTGTATTATCTTTTGCCGGGAATAGTTTGACCCCATCAGTATTGGTGACATTTAAAGCTTCTGTGTAGCCTCCATTTAGCAGCGGACTAGCAGTGTGCATCCATAATTTAGCTCTTACCGCCATTGCCACACCTTTTGTAGGATTGGCTTTGTATTGATCATCAGTGATAGGCGATTGTGGAAGCAAAGGAATTACTTTTAACAGTTCATCATCAATAAATTTCACAACCTCATCCACGGATTGTCTTGGCAAGTCTAAATCACCTGTGGCTTCTAAAGATTTTGTTGCTAAGGGAATTGGCCCATATTGTTCGAACAACAGATAGTGATAGTAAGCTCGCATAAATTTGACATTAACGGTCATTTTATTGAACTCGATTTCATCAAGTTGCTCAGCATCTGTACCCGAGGCAGGAATGACTTTGGCCTTTTCAAGGAAGATATTTGCCTGCCTGATCAATTGGTATAACATGCCCCAGCGATGGAACATCATATTACTAGAGTTTTTTGGCGAAATATTATAATTTCTTGCATCGCCGTAGGAAGAATTTACCTCATCAGACATGCTTGTCCAGGGGTTATGCAATCCGGTTTGACCGCCAGCATCCCAGTCGGCCCGGATAATAGTAGAGTAGTCAGGCACACCGGAAAGTACATTGGAATAAAATCTTCTGGTGTAACCTGGATTTTCAAAAATCTGATCTACGGAAGTCAGCCCCCCAGCGAGCTCATCTGACACAGCAAGATAATCTTTTTTACAAGCGCTTAAACTTGCAAAAAGAAGTAAGGTGAACATCAATATATTACGTTTCATTTTTAATTCGTTTAATTCAGTTTAAAATTTAACTTCCAGCCCTACAGTATAGGTAGTTGGTAATGGATAATTGTTCCCGGCATTAACGTTACCCGTTTCTGGATCCCAGAATTTAATATCATCCCATACCGCAAGATTGTGTCCCATTACATATATTCTGGCCGACTGTGTTTTAACTTTTTTCAAAAAAGACTGTGGCAAGTTATATCCTATCTCTACGTTTTTAAGCCTTAAAAAACTTCCATTTCTTAACCAGAAAGTACTGGCCACATTGTTATTAGCTGAATTTATACCTGCACTATGCAAACGAGGCATTAAAACATCCTGTCTGGGATTTTCTTCCGTCCACCTGTCTAACGCGAATGTTCTGTAATTTGATTGGTCTGTGCCCCAGGCGAAAGGGTACCAGCCTTCAGGTGTACTACCTCCAAGAATAACGGATGTATTTGCTGTTCCCTGAAAGAAAGTACTTACATAAAACCCTTTATAATCAATGTTTAAACCAAATCCGTAAACAATTTCAGGATTAAAAGGATTTCCGACACCTCTTTTCCTATCAAATGCATCAATCTTACCGTCCATATTTAGATCCTGATATTTAATATCACCAGGGCCGACCAAGCCTCCTAAGGTTGGTACAGGCAGACCACTTTTTAATTTATAAGATTTGGTACCATTGGTATTGTTCGTAATATCGAAATCCTGATCAGTATACAGGCCATCTGCTATATACATGCTGTTTTCGCTCACCCTGGTACCTGTAACAGCCATCCATGGATGTGGTTGTGGCAACTCATCGTATTCGGTAATTTTATTTCTTGCGAAAGTAAAGGTTCCTTTAGCGCTAAATTTAAAATCATTTACCTGTTGACGAGCGTCTATGCTTGCATCAAAACCCCAGTTTTTAACTTTACCATAATTCTGCCATGGTGCGGTTCTGAAACCTGCCGCTGCTGGCACGGTTCTTCTTTGTAATAGAATCCCCGTTCTTTCATTGGTAAAATAATCGGCTACAATTTCTATTTTGTTATTAAACAAGCCAAGGTTTACCCCCAGATTTTTTTTGTTTTCAATTTCCCAGGATAAATAAGGGGCTTCAAAACGACCTTCTACAATACCTGCTCCATAACCATTAGCGCCGCCGCCAGTAGTGATTCCCTGACTAAAGCCACCTGCATTCATGTTAAAGGTTGGGCGATATAAAAATCTTTCTGTACCAGTATTATCATTTCCTGTACGCCCGATAGATGCTCTTAATTTTACCATGCTCAAGACATCTTTAAACGCTTCAGGATAAAAATGTTCGTTTGACAACACATAACTTAAGCCCATTGCAGGGAAAAATCCAAATCTATATCCATCGGCAAAAGCCTCACTACCGGTATATCCGAAGTTACCCTCAATAAAATATCGGTTATCATATGAATAATTTAAACGACCTACCAGACCTTGTTTACGAAATGCTAGTGCATTACTATGTAACTGAGACTCCTTTTGCATGTATAAGGCCATGGCCCCAACCTCATGTTTATTAAAACTACGGTTATAATTAAGTGAGGATTCTATATAGATGTTTTTTACAGCATCACTTCTGGAGCTAGGGTCTCCCAAGTCGGCCGTACCTGAAAAAGTTTTTGAAAAGATCAATTTACCGTCTGCATCTCTGCCGGTTGCAAAATATCGACTTGGATTATAAGATCTGGAAGAATAGAAATTACCCTCATAATCATAACTTACATTTCCTTTAAACGACAAGCCCTGCGTAAGTGCATCCAACCTTTGCACTAAACGAACATTTGATTGAATACTGCTTCGCCATTCTTTAGCATAACCAGAATTCATAAGCATATTATAAGGATTTCTCATGTTGTTATCACGCTCCTTTGCAAATGTAGCAAGCGTACCATCACTATATACCGCTGGAAATACATATGGTGGTGTTAATAACATCTGACGGAAAATTGTTCCTGTTCCAGTACCCGGATAGTTTGTCATCAGGTATTGACCCGCTAAATCAACGCTGACTGTGGTAGTTTTGGTTACTTCGAGATCAATATTACTTCTTAAATTATAGCGTTTTACACCTATATTAGTTTCATATCTTTCTGTAGGATCATTTTTAAAAATGCCAGCTTCGTTGAAATAAGCCCCGGACACAAAATACTTTGCACGTTCAGAACCACCACGAACATTAAGGGTATAACGGTGATTCGAAGTTTTATCTCTCAGCAGTTCATCCATCCAATTTGTGTTTGGATAAAGGTCACCATCTACACCATCTCTATATTTAGAGATCAGCTCTTCACTATAAATAGGTGCTAAGCCATCATTTTTTAATGCTTCATTAAACAGCGTCAGGTAATCTGCAGAGCCCACAAATTCAGGCATCCTTGTAGGTTTTGATAAGCTGTGTTCTGTACGAAATGAGATAACCGGTTTTTGATTTGTACCCCGTTTTGAAGTGATCAGCACCACACCATTTGCACCTTCAGCACCATAAACAGCTGTAGCAGCGGCATCTTTCAGTACTGAAAACGTTTCTATCTCTTCAGGCTCCACATCATTGATTTTTCTGGGAACCCCATCTACCAAGACCAATGGGTTTGTACCACCAGCAAATGTACTTATACCCCTGATCCAGAAAGTTGAGTTGTCATAACCAGGTTCACCAGAACGCTGTATGGCAATTAAACCTGAAACTTGTCCAGCCAGGTTATTAGATAAATTCCGGGTAGGAAATTTTAAATCATCACCTTTAATAGTACTAATGGAACTGAC
>JBEBUV010000183.1:0-3879 GCA_040393085.1 Pedobacter hiemivivus
CTTACCACCATTCCAAAGTAAATCCACACACCACATACCCAACGCCTTACAGGCTATTTTTGTCTAAAGACAAAGTGAGGGAGATATGCTGACATCCAAACAGGCTATTGCAAAATATGGTCTACCAAATAAAACAGGTGCTGGTTACTTAGTGACTATAAAGCTGCCATTCCCAATGCGATTAAGCTGGGATTTGAAAACTGTAATTAATAGTTTTCAATGCCATAAATCTATTGCTAATCAATTATTGGCTGCCTTAAATGAAATCTTAGATCATTACGGTCTGGCTGAAATTCAAAGGTTAGGAATTGATTTATACGGCGGTTGCTTTAATTACCGTGCAATGCGTGGAGGCACAGAGCTTTCAATTCATAGTTGGGGGTTGGCTTGGGATCTTGATCCTGCACGTAACCTTTTAAAAGAAACAAGTAGAACAGCACGTTTTGCACGCCCGGAATACAAGGCTATGATCGATATTTTCTATAAACATGGTTTTGAAAGCTTAGGGAGAGAAAAGAATTATGACTGGATGCACTTTCAAGTTAGGGCTTAATGGAAGAAAACCTCACCCCTAACAAACAAGATATGGTGGACAGGAAAGCTGCATGGATTGAGAAAATGTTCAAGCTACTTTTTTCTTCAATTCAGAATGATTTGAAAGGCACATTCCTGGTTCTTGCTGTAATTGTCATCATATGGCAGCAAATCACAATCAATACTTTAAATACGCTACGCATTCAGGATATAACCTCTTTAAATGAAAAGATCAATGCAGCAGTGGAAAAGAGAGTAGAAAGCAAGGTTTCGGAACAAATGGTGCCGCTTCAAGCTAAGCAGGATAGCCTTAGCAACAACGTAGATACATCCCTGCTCAATTTGAATGGAACGCTCGAAACAGTTAAGAAACTCATAAAAAACAAGAAATGAAAAAGCTATTTTTTATGCCTGTATTCGTATTATTCCTATCAGGCACAGTATCAAACGGGGAGCAGGTTTATAATCCCACCCCTAAAGCTACGATTGATCCAATAAGTACAAAATTGGACAGCGTTAATGTAAAGGCAATGCAATTGGAGCAATTAATCAAACAACTATGAGACGATTCATATTATTAGCACTGGTCGCTATTGCGTGCAGTAGTTGCGGAACATTCAGAAAGGTGTTTAAGGCCAAGGAGTCGCATTCGGTTAAAGTTGAACAGTCCAGCGTTTCGAGCGCATCAGGAACGAGTGTTGATAAATCCATCACTACCATCACCGAGCGTATAGATACAACTATTACAACACCTGGTAGAGAGGTAATCGGTCAGGTACCGTTTAACATGGATAGTCTGGTGAATGGTATGACCGCGATAAAGAATGAGCTTATAGATGTTAGATTACACTTAAATCCAATCACCGGAATACTTTCTGCAGTTGCTAATATTAAGCCTGTTGCAACTCATGTTCATTTAGATAAGACTACAGTTAAGCAGAATGATATTGTAGAGCAGTCGAATAATCAAACGACTACTGACCTAAAAGCGGAGGTTAAAGATAGCGCAAGCACTACAAATAAAGAACCTGCAAAAATGGGTATTTGGTTGATTAGCTTTTTAATTGTCGTTGCAGTGGGTGGGTTTTTGTTTTGGAGGAAGCGATAGCCTATTTCTTAAGCCTTAAAAAGCATCCTTTCCAGTACAATCTAACGCCATCCTCACTTAGTTCATCGCCATCTACAGATGAAGCAAAGTCATAGATTAAATCATATTTTTCTAAAAACTTACCGACGAAATTGTTTTCATTAAATACCCATGATGGGTATGATGCGTCGTAAATCCAAGCTGGAACTTTTTGTACTACTATCCTATCATTTTCTTCAATAAATGGAACGCGGTCTAAAATTATGTATTCAATCTCATGTTCAACCAGTTTACTAATGAATTCGTACACGTGTTCAAGGTATTGAGGCACTCCAGAAAGGATAATTACATTAAAACTACGACTCTTCATAGCTTCCTCTATAGTATACTCATAATTTAACTGTTCATCTTGAAAGTTTTCTTTGCCGCAGTCAACAAAATGTTTTTGCTCTACAATTGTCCAGTTTATGGAATTTAGATTTTGTAGCGGATCTTTATTTTGAAAGTATGAGCTGCCTAATGCCCCGCCAAAATCCAGAACACTTAAATTGTTATTATTTTCAATGGCTATGTGTTGCAACGCTCCAAGTAATGGCCAAGAATAAGTAATATCATTAAAAGTCTCGGAATCTCTTTCCTGCTTAGCCGCTCCTGTTTTTACCTTTAATAATGAATTTTTACACTTTTCTAATATGTTCTTCTCTGCATAACCAGTACTACTTTGCCTAGCTAGATCCCAGTTTTGAAAATTCCCTAAATACTGGTTTGGTTCTTTAATCCAATTTTTAGCGGGAATTAATTTGTATACGATGGGAGGGATGAATAATTTTACTAACTGTTTTATTCTCATATATGGCTTTTTAATAAATATAGTAATTAAAACATGAATTCGCTATCCAAATATATCATCAGCGGCAGCATCTAACACATCGTCTTTTCGTATATCATTCAAATACGCCTGGTGAATTGCCAAGGAACTATGCCCTAACAGCTCCATTGTTACCATTGGGTTATTAATTTTGTCTATTGCCATACGAGCGAATGTATGCCGTGCAATGTGAGTACTTAATGGTTTTGTTATACCACATAATTTAGCAATCTTCTTTAAGTTATTATTGACTGTTGTAGTGCAGATTTCTTTATGTCGAAGTCTTTTTTCCTCATTATCAAACTCACTTAGATCAGGATTTTTAACCCATTTAAATAAAGGAAATAACCTTTCTCCCTGCCCTTTGTACAGTTCAATTATTGCTAATGCCTGTGGGATTAATTTAATTCCCATATCCTTTCCTACCTTTTCTGATTTATAATTAAACCTGGTATCAGTAAATTGATGACAATAGGCTTGTAAAATATCACCAATTCTAATCCCTCGCAAATAAACCTGTAGCATAAATATATCTCGACAAATCGCCAGTCCGCTGCCAGGTTTTAGAGGCAGGTTTGCTACTGCATCCAGCTCAATGGAGGTGAGCTTTTGTTTTAGCGGTTTAGGAACAGTTATTTTTAGTGTCTTTATCTCTTTACTCAGTTCTGAATCCGAATACTTTGCAATCAATCGGCGTAAGTGTTTAATTTTTTTTTCAAGTGTAGCTGGTTCATTTCCTAAACCTTTAAAAACATCAAGCGCTGAATTAAACCAATTTATATTTACATGGGCGATTTGTGTTTTAGCTAATGTACCTATTTGGCCTAAATATGTTTTTAATTGACCGCGGGGCGTAGGCTTCATAATTACTTTAAGTCGTTCTCTTTCCTTTTCAATAGCGTCCTCAACCGTCATCCCATTGGTGCCCTCAAAATAGCTTATTGCGTGCGACTCACCTTGTTTTATATTGAATAGCTGCTTTTCAGCATCGGCAAAAGTTTCGCTGAGGAAGTTATTTATAAATGAAGCATTCGGTGATTTTGGCTTCAGCCTTTCTGTTTTTGGATCCCAATCTTTTAATTTACATTTATGTATTACTTTGCGTTTGATTTTCCTGTTTTCGATATACTGAAGCATAATGGGATGCGTGTCATCAGCATATAGTTTGTGAGTATATAGTATAAGCTTTATCGAACTCATAGTGGTGTAAACTAGGTGTAAACAATTGGCAGTTATTAGTGGTAAAGGTAGTGCTAAATATATTAGCAATCAATTGTATCGATATATTACGACCAATGTTTATACCAGTTCCCTCCGTTTGATGCTAATATTTTTAGTCTCTCTTCGGGCACAGTTAATGATTAAAGCCGTCTAATGTTTAATACGTTAG
>JBEBUV010000184.1:0-3792 GCA_040393085.1 Pedobacter hiemivivus
CGGGTTTAGCACTCGTCTTATATTGCTCAAGCTCATCAGGAGTAACCAACCATGGGCCAATTACAGTCGAAAAATCTTTCCCCTTTGCAGGTCCAAGATTTAGCAACATCTCTTCCATTTGAAGGGTTCTGGCACTCATATCGTTCATTACCATATAACCAGCAATGTAACTATCCGCTTCAGCAGCTGTGACATTACGTCCTTTTTTACCAATTACTATCGCCACCTCCAATTCGAAATCAAGCTTTTGAAAATGGTCTGGCATACATTCTATTTCTCCAGGCCCTTGAATAGCATTGTGATTAGTAAAATAGAAAATTGGGTATTTATCGAACTCTGCAATCATGTCTACTTTTCTATTTCTTCGTGCAGCAGCTACATGTTGACGAAAAGCATAGCCATCTCTACATGATGTTGGATGTGGAACAGGAGCTAATAACTCAAAAAAAGCTTCCTGTTTTGGTTGCAGTTCACCTGATTTAATCTGTTCATCTATCTTTTTAGCACGATCCATCAACTCTACCCCACCTTGCAAAAAAGCATTCATCTCATCAGGTAATAATTTATCGCAAGAATTCAGGTTATAAATATGACCGTCTACATAAACACCAAGGTGCTCTCTGTCTTCTGTTTTATAGGATACCAGCTTCATATATCAGTTAGTTTTTTATTTTAAGTAGTTGTTCAAATCTATATAAAAATAAACAAAAGCACTATAACAAAGGCATAAGTTAAAGCAAAATGGCTGCTAAAAGAAAGCCGACTGCAATAGTAACCGTTACCGTTGTTAATCCTGGTGGAGTAAATGAATGATTTACCAAAAACCGGCCAATTTTTGTTGTTCCAGTCCGGTCAAAACCCATCGCAGCAACCAGTGTCGGATAACTTGGAATAACAAAATCTCCATTAACTGCAGGGAACATCGCTATCAGCGCTGGCCCTGGAATGCCCAAAGCAATTCCTAAAGGCATCAAAGCCCGTACAGTAGCAGCCTGGCTGAACAATAAAATAGACATTACAAATAAAGCAATGGCAAAAGTCCATGGATGATCAGTAACAAAAGAACTTAAATGAGTCTCAAAATAAGGCATGTGTGCTTGTAAATATGTATCACTCATCCATGCCACTCCGAAAATACATATCACTGCTTCAGATCCTGATCTGAAAATAGTGGTTTGAGATACTTTTGTCGCAGGTATTTTAGACACAAAAACAATTGCTGCGGCAGCAGCCAACATTAATAGCTCTATCATTTCTACCATTCTCATAGGCTGCATTTTTCCATCAACCAGGAATGAAGGACGAACTGACGGCATGGCTGCAAATATCACTACACTTAATACAGCAAACAGGAACACATATACAGCCCTTTTTGATTCGGCACTATATACTTTCTCCATCTGCCCAGATTCTGTATCCCCATCTAGAAGCTTTACGAACTCCGGATCTTTTAAACGCTCCAGAAACTCCGGATCTTTCATTAAATCCTTGCCTTGTCTGTTCGCTACAAGCGCACCAGCCAATACCCCTATAATAGTTGCAGGGATAGCAACAATTAGTATATGAGTCAGCTCGTAACCTTTGGGTGCGATTAGAGTTGTTAACGCGACCGTAGCCGCAGAAATAGGACTAGCTGTAATGGCCATATGTGCCGCAATAACAGAAATACTGAGCGGTCGTTCAGGTCTTACTCTTTTTTTAGTTGCAACTTCTGCAATAATAGGAAGCAAAGAATATATAATATGTGCTGTTCCTGCAACCAATGTAAATGAATAGGTAACTAATGGACCTAACCAGGTAATATGATTTGGATTTTTACGCAAAATCCGCTCAGCAATACCTACCATATAATCCATCCCTCCAGATGCCTGTAAAGCAGCCGCAGCGGTTACGACTGACAAAATGATCAGCATTACATCAATTGGAGGAGTAGTAGGCTTTAAGCCAAAGCATAGGCCAAAAATGAGTAGTCCAACTGCCCCCATTACCCCTAATCCAACACCTTTCATGCGTGCACCAACGAGTATGAGCAAAATTAATATTGCCAATTGTATCCAGATCATTATTACAGTTTATTTTGGTTTGTTTGTATGTTTTTAATGGTTTTAAATATATAAATTAATTACAACGAATAATATATCCTTTTACATTAATCGCTTAACACCTGTATTTCAGCTAACAATTATTAAATTTTAGTTATTCATTGATTTAATACTTAAATTAGCAGATATAAATGAAAATGGTAAAAAGCAGCTTCATATATCAAAGTCAAATTGCCTCGCAAGCGCTGGCAGCCTTTAGATATGGCATGCTTTCTAAAATCATTTTCGCTCAATATTCCATATAGCACTCCCATCTCTGATGCTTTCAGTTAAAACGATTTATAGTTTTAACTTTCAATATTATTCTAACCAAAAACTGAATTATTGCTATGCCTATTTATCATACATTAGGATCCATCCCCCCTAAACGTCATACGGTTTTTCGTAAACCTGATGGAAAACTCTACGCCGAAGAACTAGTTTCTACTGAGGGCTTCTCAAGTTTGTATTCTCTTGTGTACCACTGTCACCCACCAACTATGGTTAAAGCACTTGGTGAACCTTATTCTGTTGAACCTAAAATTGCCAGAGAAAAACATTTAAGACATACTAGTCTAATAGGATTTAATATTAAACCCGAAGATGACTATTTAAAAAGTAGGAAGCCAGTATTGGTAAATAGTGACCTTCATATTTCTCTGGCCGCTCCAAGAAAATCTATGACCGACTATTTTTATAAAAACAGCCAGGCTGATGAGGTCATCTTTATTCATATAGGTTCGGGAACTTTAAAAACAGGATTCGGCAAAATCACTTTTAAATATGGTGATTACCTGGTAATTCCACGTGGCACAATTTATCAAATGGAATTTAATGATGAAAATAATAGACTCTTTATAGTAGAAAGCTTTAGTCCCATTCGTACTCCTAAACGCTATAGAAATGCTTTCGGACAGCTAGAAGAGCATTCTCCATTTTGCGAAAGAGATATCAGACGTCCGCAAGATTTGGAAACTATTGATGAATATGGAGATTTTAAAGTATTGATTAAAAAACAAGGAATAATGTACCCTTATACTTATGGTACGCATCCTTTTGATTTTATAGGTTGGGACGGATTCCATTACCCTTGGGCATTTTCTATTCATGATTTTGAACCAATTACCGGCAGATTACATCAACCACCACCGGTACATCAGACTTTTGAAGGTCATAATTTCGTGATCTGCTCCTTTGTGCCTCGTAAATATGATTATCACCCACTTTCTATTCCTGCTCCTTATAATCATAGCAATGTGGATAGTGATGAGGTGCTTTATTATGTTGATGGTGACTTTATGAGCAGAAAAAGTGTGGTGAAAGGTCAGATAACATTGCATCCTGGTGGGATTCCTCATGGCCCTCATCCTGGTACTGTTGAGAAATCTATTGGAAAGGAAAGTACAGAGGAACTGGCAGTGATGATTGACCCTTTTCGCCCCCTGATGTTAACGCAGTATGCCGTAGATATTGAAGATGAGGGCTATCATAAGAGTTGGCAGGAGAATATAGAATGAAAAATTCAGTGCTACTCGCTGACTCAAACCTTTTGCGAAGAGCAAAAGCTTTACAGGTCAGCTCATAGCAACTGAATTTTTGGAAAGCAGGGAGGTGAAAGAGCAGGATGCAGAGTTTACAAGAGATAACGAAGTGGATAAGCAGGGAGGTGAAAGAGCAGGATGCAGAGTTTACAAGAGATAACGAAGTGGAT
>JBEBUV010000185.1:0-3738 GCA_040393085.1 Pedobacter hiemivivus
AGGGTATTGATGTTGGAGCGTGGAATGAATATAGAACACGTGAAAGATTATGATAGTGCGATGAAAGACCCTTGGGAATTTCAGCATGCAGGCCGATTAACGGAAGAGCAGAAAAGAACACATCCAGTTCAGAAAAGAGATTATCCCTATCAGGAAGCCAATGAGAAATGGTGGGTAAATGATTTGGAATGTCCGTATACAGAGGATAAACGTTTCGATTGGTATCGTGGTTTTCATGTTGGTGGTAAATCATTAATGTGGGGCCGTCAGAGTTACCGCTTTAGCGATCATAACTTTGAAGATAATGCTAAAGATGGTCATGGTAATGACTGGCCAATTCGTTATAAAGATCTTGCTGCATGGTATGACTATACGGAACGTTTTGCTGGAATCAGTGGTCAGAATGAAAACTGGCCTTTATTGCCAGACGGACAATTCCTGCCGCCAATGGATCTTAATATTGTAGAGAAATCAGTTAAAAAACGTATAGAAGAGCATTATAAAAGAACAAGGATCTTAACTATTGGACGTGTAGCCAATTTAACAGTTCCACATAAAGGCCGTGGTAATTGTCAATACAGAAATCTATGTAGTCGCGGTTGTCCGTTTGGTGCTTATTTCAGTACACAATCGTCAACTTTACCAGCTGCAGAAGCAACAGGAAGATTGACCTTAAGACCATATTCTATCGTAAACCACCTTATTTATGATAAAAATACTAAAAAGGCGAAAGGGGTAATGGTTATTGATGCAGAGACGAATGAAACAATGGAGTTTTATGCTAAAATTGTTTTTGTGAATGGCTCTACATTAGGTTCAACCTTTATTTTATTGAATTCAACTTCTGAAGCACATCCTAACGGATTGGGTAATGGTAGTGGACAATTGGGGCATAACCTTATGGATCACCATTTCCGTTGTGGAGCATCTGGTGAAGCTCCTGGCTTTGATGATAAATATACTTTTGGTCGTAGGGCAAATGGTATTTATGTACCTAGGTATCAGAACGTAGGTAGCGATAAGCGTGATTATTTACGTGGATTTGGTTATCAGGGTGGAGCGAGTCGCAGAAACTGGCAAAGTGATATCGCAGAGCTTGCTTTTGGTAATGACTTTAAAGATCAGATGAGCACACCGGGTTCATGGACTATGGGACTTGGCGGGTTTGGTGAGATGCTACCTTATTACGAAAACAAGGTTTATATCGATAAAACTAAAAAAGATAAATGGGGACAACCTGTATTGGCTATCGATTGCGAATACAAGGAAAATGAGCAAAAGATGCGTAAGGATATGATGAATGATGCTGCGGAAATGTTAGAAGCTGCAGGTATGAAGAACATTAAAACTTATGATAGAGGTTGCTATCCTGGTATGGCTATCCATGAAATGGGAACTGCCAGAATGGGGAATGATCCTAAAACATCTGTTTTAAATAAATGGAACCAGATGCATGAAGTGAATAATGTATTTGTTACAGATGGTTCTTGTATGCCATCAATTGCTTGTCAGAATCCATCATTAACATTTATGGCACTTACGGCACGAGCATGTGATTACGCAGTAAAGGAGTTGAAGAAAAAGAACATTTAAATAAAATAATAGTATAATAAAAGACCGTTTCGTGTTTAACGAAACGGTCTTTTTGTTATATGCTTTATTGGGTCATTTATTGTTAACACCTAATAGGTCATGAGCTTTTAACCATAATTGAGGACAGTATTAGCTAAGGAATGAAAATTAGCATTACGAAAATGGCAAACACCACCAAATGCATGATGCCAGAAATAGGAGTGGTGCGTTTACCAAAAAATGTAAGGAAACTAAGGCAAACAGTAATCAGAAATAAGATCGTTTCTGTAGAAGATATACCGAAAATAACTGTTTTACCAGTGATCAGTCCTATGATTAATACTGCTGGTACTGTTAAGCCTACAGTTGAAACAAATGCCCCATGGCAAAGATTTATGGCTCTTTGAGTTTCATTATTCAGTGCCGCTTTTATAGCAGTTATAGATTCTGGTGTAAATACAATAATAGCGATCAACACACCGCCAAGTAATGGAGGTAAATTAGCGGCTTTGATTCCGAAATCTACAACTATGGCCATATGATGAGATAGTAATACAATAGGGAGAATCATAGCGATGAGTACGACAGAACGAATAATAATTTCTTTGCTGTTTCCTGATGCTCTTTCTTGTGGGTTTTCATCAATTGGAGAGTTCAGGTTATTGCGAAGTACGAAAGGTATTTCCATGTTGCCTTTTGCTGGTTGAACGTAAAGGTGTCTGTAGCCTTTCATTTGCAAGATCAGAAACAAACCGTATAAAACCACCACTAAAGTAGAAAGTATAATAGCTTGTATATTAGTGAAAATACCATTACCAGCACCTACAATTACGTTAGGCAAAAGGAATGACATCCCTCCCAATAATACAATCATCGAAATATAAGTCAACGTACCTTGAGCATTATATTCTTGTTCGCCATATTTTAAACTACCTAATAAGACACAAAGGCCAACAACCAGGTTCATGATAATCATCATTACAGAGAAAATTGAGTCTTTACCTATAGTAGGGAATTCTCCAGGACCAAGCAAAACTGCAGATATCAATATTACTTCAATAGATACAATAGAGAGTGTAAGTATGAGTGTTCCATAAGGTTCGCCCAATTTATTAGCCAGAGCATCTGCCTCTTTTACTACGCCAAATGAAGCGGTAATAATAGTTGTTAGTAATATGATGAAGCCAAAGATGGCTGCATTCTGAGTCATATTATCACCAAAAAAAGATGATCCTACAGTATAGAAAAGTCCAACAATTATCCATACCAGTACCAGACGGATTTTTGTTGAAGTGGGAATAATGGCGCTTAATTTAGAAGTTTTATTGGTAGACATATAGTATTTACTTTATTAAATAATAAGCGACAAATCTATGCTTTAAAAAACTTTCTTGGTTTATCCTATGATAATTAATGATGATCTATGTTCATTTTTCTCTTCTGATTCGACTTAAGCTGACTGGGGTGATTCCCAAATAAGAAGCAATGAATTTTAATTGTACCCTTTGTAAAAGACTCGGTTTGTTTTTCAAAAGTTCATCGTAGCGCTGTTTTGCAGATAGCAATTCCCTGGAAATAATTCTTTCTTCAAGTTTTAAGAGTTCTCTTTCAGCTAATTTTCTTCCCCAATTAGCAATATGTATATCTTTGTTAAAAAGTTCACGTAGACGTTCGGTATTCAGTTCATACAATTCACAATTTTCCAGAAGTTCAATGTTCTCATAGGATTTTCGATTCTCCACATAACTCTTCATTGATAGGATCGTTTCACCTTCCTCACCAAACCAGAAAGTGATGTCA
This sequence comes from Pedobacter hiemivivus, assembly GCA_040393085.1. Lineage (GTDB taxonomy): Bacteria > Bacteroidota > Bacteroidia > Sphingobacteriales > Sphingobacteriaceae > Pedobacter > Pedobacter hiemivivus_A. The sequence goes on from JBEBUV010000185.1 coordinate 3,373, forward strand.
TCATCTCCATAAGGAGCAAAGGCTCTGACTACTCCTTTTTTAATGAAATATAGATGCCTTTCTACTTTTTTAGCTTTTAATAAGATATGCCCTTTATCAAATTTGACTTCCTTTATATGCTTATGCATTTCAGCAATTGTTTCTGGAGGAAGTGGATAGATTTCGCTTAAAATGTGATCGATTTTCATACCTAAATGTATATTCATGTGAAACTGAATCCAATTTCACGTTAAATTTAATATTTAAATTTATGCCTTATTAATGCTATAAGTGCTGTTTTTTTATGAATAGCTGATAATGAACAAGATGAATGTAGTCGGTAAGTTATAATGCAGGATTTTTGGCAATTAGGAATGCAGAGTTTTT
>JBEBUV010000186.1:0-3667 GCA_040393085.1 Pedobacter hiemivivus
CGTTCATTTTCAATGAAATTGGATATCAATAAAGCCAGTTTTTATAGCCTTTCTGTAGTAACACAAATGGGTAATAATAAGTCGGTACATAATAGTACGATTTATTTAAAACCCGACGAAAAGCTGAAACTTGAATTTCAGGGGAGCGGCAAATCGGGATTGCTTTGTAATTACAGTAAAATCAATAATGCAGATAATAAGGCATTATTAGAGATCAACGAGAAGTTCAATGATCATTTCAGAGCCATATTTAACAGTACTGCTGATGTGGTTCAACAAAAAGAAGAGTTAAAGCAGTTTTATGTATTAACGGATCAAGTGCTGGAGCATAAAGGAATCAGCCCTGAGGTTCAAAAATACTTGAAATTTAAAGCTTTTGATGTGTACAACACACATTTATACCGTCTTGCATTTGATTACAGCAGGGGATCTAAAAACACTGTTCCTGTTGGGGCTGGCTTTTATGCTCAGCCTGTAGATCCCCTTTTTTACTTCAATGACCCAAGTATTTTGCTTTTTGCAAATGGGGTCTCAAATGTAATCAGGTATCTGGAAGTATATACAGAAATGCCAGTTTATACAAGAAAGAAGACACTGGAGGAAATCAATACCCAAATTGAACTATTAAAAAGTAAAGTGGTCAATGCACCTTTAATTGATCAGGTGATAGAAAGTTTGCTTAGTGGTTATATAGTTTCCTATAAGGTGTTTAATAACTTTGAGGGAGATTTAAAAAACTTCAATCAAACTGCGCAACAGATTAATGATCTTGCCATCAGGTCTAAGCTTAAAAAAGACTTTGAGAACTTACGATATACCATGATAGGTGGCGAATTGCCAGACCTGAAATTTGAGAATACTGCAGGAGAAACGGTAGATCTTGAACAGTTTAAAGGAAAGTATCTTTTTATTGATCTATGGGCCTCCTGGTGCGTTCCCTGTATCAAAATGACACCGCTTGTTCAACAATTAGAAAAGCAATATGAAAGTAAGAACATTGCTTTTGTAGCCATCTCTATTGATGGTAATAAACATGCCTGGATTAATAAAATGAAAGAATTGAATATGCACGGTCATCAGTATTTAGATCAGACCAGTGCATTCACTAAAAGATTAAATATCACTGGTATTCCTCATTATATGATATATGATCCCGAGGGTAAATTGGTGGTATATAAAGCACCAATGCCCGACAGTCCAAAACTGAAAGAGGTGATTGATCAGTTACCAGGATTATAACGATAATAAATAAATCTCCATTTTAATAGAAAGCCCCGTTCGCAATTGCAAATGGGGCTTCTTGTTTAAAAAATTTATGAGCTGTATAGCCGATTGACATTTGGAACTTCTATATTTACAGCAGATTATGCCATGTCTATGGCATATTTATAAGAATGGATAATTATAACAACTATAATGATTTTGACTTGATGGAACTTCTAAAGCAAGGCGATGAAGCTGCGTTTACAGAGTTATTTAATCGTTATGATAGGTTGTTGTTCATGTATGCTTATAAAAAGCTGCAGGATATAGAAGAGGCTAAGGATGTTGTACAAGATGTTTTTGTTGGCCTTTGGAACAGTAGAAAGGGATTTACCTTACAAACATCACTTACTGGATACTTATATACTTCGGTAAGGAATAAAGCGCTTAATGTGTTCCGCGATAAAGATATTAATGCAAGATACCTTAATTCTTTGCAACAATTAATGGACGAAAGTGATATCCGTACAGACCATCTGATTAGAGAAAAAGATATTTCTGCATTAATAGATAAGGAAATAGCGGCCCTGCCACCAAAAATGCGAGAGGTATTTGAGTTGCGACGAAAAGCATTCTTAAGCAATAAAGAGATAGCGGAGAAACTCAGTCTTTCAGACCAAACTGTAGCTACCCATATGAAACGGGCGCTCAAAATATTAAGAGGAAGATTAGGAATTGTTATCTATCTTCTTTTCTTAATCAGATAGTTTTTAAAATATATTTTATTTCTAGTACCCTGTTGCTCTTCGCAGTGTGTCTTTGTTTTAATTGGGATAACTAATGCCAACATGATAGAAGAGAAAAAGGCAGACCATTTATGGTTAAAATATAAATCTGGAAACACAACCGAAGCTGAAAGCCAGCTGGTTGAGTTGTGGTTTCATGAATTGAATAACGATGAGCCTATACAGTTGTCTGATGCCGAAATTGAAAAGGCTCATCAACAAATGTATGTTGCTGTACATGGTCAAATTAAAGCTAAACAAACTAAATGGACATTATGGCACCGTTTAGCTGGAGCAGCAGCAATCCTTTTGACAGTAGTTGGACTTTCACTGTTGATACTCAATCAGCAAAAGCTTAATCCAATTGTAAGCAACCAAAAAATATTGCCAGGAGGGAATAAAGCAACCTTAACACTTGCTAATGGCAAAGTGATCAATTTGAATGATGCATTAACAGGAGAACTAGCTAGTCAGACTGGTATTATAATTAGTAAAACTGCTGATGGCGAGTTGTTATATACGGTTCAGTCTGATGTAAAACAGGAAACTACTACGAAAGAAGGTTTTAATATCATATCAACTCCACGTGGTGGGCAATATCAGGTTAACCTGCCAGATGGCACTAAAGTCTGGTTAAATGCTGCTTCATATCTTAAGTTTTTACCTGATTTTAGTAAACAAGCCCAACGTAAGGTGGTGTTTAGTGGAGAAGCTTATTTTGAAGTAGCAAAAAGTGAAAGACCTTTTATTGTAGTGACTAATCAGCAGGAAGTAAAAGTATTGGGAACGCACTTTAATATTAACGGCTACACTGATGATGAAAGCATTAAGACGACCTTATTGGAAGGTGCAGTGATTGTAAGAAATGTCAAAACCAATCAATTGTCAAACTTAAAACCCGGTCAGCAAAATATGCTGAAAGAGAATCGTATGGATGTTCTTAAGGTTGATACTGAAGAAGCAATAGCCTGGAAGAATGGTTATTTCACATTTAATAAAGAACCTCTGGAAAGTATCATGCGTAAAATTTCGAGGTGGTACGATGTAGATATTGACGCTCCCGCAAATCCTGCATTGATGCAAAAGGAATTTAGTGGGACAGTTTCTCGCTTTGGTAATGTATCTGATGTTTTAGAAATGCTGGAACTAACAGATGTCGTTCATTTCAAAACTGAAGGAAGGAGGATCATCATTATGAAATAATGCTACTTTATAATGGTAATCATAAAGGATAACCGAGAGTGCTGCAAACACCCTCGGCTTATGCCTGGATTACCCGTTAAAACCAGTGCTACTAAACAACTAATCTAACAAACCCAAGCAATTATAAATGTATGAATTTTTACGATTTATTCAGGGCTAGGCTTAAAGCTTATGTCTCTGGACAATTATTACGTATAATGAAATTAACCATCATTATCATCATAGCCTGTTTGATGCAGGTAAATGCAAGTAGCTTTGCGCAAAGAATATCCATTAGTCAAAAGAATGCTTCTATTGCTTTTTTATTTAAAGAAATAAGGAAGCAGACGGGCTATAGTGTGTTATGGCAATCTGAGAAAATAGACGATACACGAACAATAGATGTTGATTTTAAAAATACAGCATTGGAAGCTGCGTTGGTTCAAATTTTGGAAGGACAAAACCTAACCTTTACCATTAAGAAAAATACTATTGTG
>JBEBUV010000187.1:0-3652 GCA_040393085.1 Pedobacter hiemivivus
CTACGGCAGATCACAATACACCAACTATTAACCAACATTTACCAGTTGCAGATCCGCTTTCGGCAAACCAACTGAAAGCATTAGAGTCGAACTCTAATGAATACGGTATCAGTCACTGGGGCTTAGGTCACCAGAAAAATGGTATTGTACACGTTGTTGGTCCGGAATATGGTATTACACAACCTGGTGCTACTATTGTATGTGGTGACTCACATACGTCTACACATGGTGCTTTTGGCGCTATCGCGTTTGGTATTGGTACATCTGAAGTAGAAATGGTACTTTCTACACAGTGTATTATGCAGCCGAAGCCTAAGAAAATGCGTATCAATGTGAATGGCAAATTAGGTTTAGGTGTTACTCCAAAAGACGTTGCATTATTCATCATTTCTAAGTTAACTACTTCTGGTGCTACAGGTTATTTCGTAGAGTATGCCGGTGATGTTTTCGAGAACATGACTATGGAAGGCCGTATGACGGTTTGTAACTTAAGTATTGAAATGGGTGCCCGTGGTGGTATGATTGCTCCGGATGAAACTACAATAGAGTATGTAAAAGGTCGTGAGTTTAGTCCTAAAGGCGAAGCATGGGATAAAGCATTGGCGTATTATAAAACGTTAAAAACTGACGAGGGTGCTATTTTTGATAAAGAGTTAACCTTTGATGGTTCTTCTATTGAACCAATGATCACTTATGGTACTAACCCTGGAATGGGTATCGGAATTTCGCAAGATATTCCTGATGCTGATCAGGTTGAAGGTGGTGCTGCAACTTATGCAAAATCATTAGGTTATATGGGCTTCTCTGAGGGCGATTCAATGATCGGTAAACCGGTAGATTTCGTTTTCGTAGGTAGCTGTACAAACGGTCGTATTGAAGACTTCAGAGCCTTTACTTCTATTGTAAAAGGTAAACATAAAGCAGATAATGTTACGGCTTGGTTAGTTCCAGGTTCTCATATTGTGGAAGCTCAGATTAAAGAAGAAGGTTTACTTGATATTTTAACTGAAGCTGGCTTTACATTACGTCAGCCTGGTTGTTCTGCTTGTTTAGCGATGAATGATGACAAAATTCCTGCAGGTAAATATGCGGTAAGTACTTCGAACAGAAACTTCGAAGGTAGACAAGGTCCTGGTTCAAGAACCATGTTGGCTAGTCCACTTGTAGCTGCTGCTGCTGCTGTTACTGGTGTAGTTACTGACCCAAGAACATTGCTAGAGACTGAGAGCGTTTAAAATGCTGAACATTTTTGAGAACGTTTAAGGCGTTAACAAGAGTGTTTAAAAGCATTTACAAACTAGTTTTAACACATTATTAAAGATTAAAATGGCTTACGATAAATTTAATACCTTAAGAAGCAGCGCAGTTCCGCTTCCTATTGAGAACGTAGATACTGACCAATTGATTCCTGCACGCTTTTTAAAAGCTACAGAGCGTGTTGGTTTTGGAGATAACCTTTTCCGCGACTGGAGATACAATCCTGATAATACTCCTAAAGCAGATTTCGTATTAAACAACCCTATTTATAGTGGTAAAATATTAGTTGGTGGTAAAAACTTCGGTTCAGGATCATCAAGAGAGCATGCTGCATGGGCTGTTTATGATTATGGATTCAGATGTGTAGTATCAAGTTTCTTTGCTGATATTTTTAGAAATAACTGTCTGAATATTGGTGTTCTACCTGTTCAGGTTAGTCCTGAATTTGCTGAGAAAATTTTCACTGCAATTTTTGCTGATCCAAATACAGAATTAGAAGTAAATCTGCCTGAGCAGACCATTACTTTGCTTGCGACTGGAGAAAATGAGAAATTCGACATCAGTCCTTATAAAAAAGACAATATGTTGAATGGCTTTGATGATATCGATTATCTACAAAGCATCAAACCTGAAATTGAGGAATTCGCAAAGCATCTTCCCCTTTAGTACAACAAAACTGAAAACCAATAAAAGAGTGTGTTTTAAACATAGATTTTAAGACACACACTTTTAGGCAAACCAAACTAAATGGAAAAAAGGAAAATAGAGATAATGGATACTACTCTCCGCGATGGTGAACAAACATCGGGTGTGTCGTTTTCCATCTCAGAAAAGTTAACCATTACTCAGTTGCTACTGGAAGAACTCCATGTGGATAGGGTAGAAATTGCATCTGCACGCGTGTCAGACGGAGAGTTTCAGGCTGTGAAGTCTATTCTTACTTGGGCAGAAAGCAATGGTTATGCTGATCGTATTGAAGTATTATCATTTGTTGACAATGGTGTTTCCATCGATTGGATGATCAATGCTGGCGTTAAAGTTCAGAACCTTTTAACCAAAGGCTCCTTAAATCATTTAACGCATCAGCTTAAAAAAACAGCTGAACAGCATTTCGCAGAAATTAAACATGTGGTTGAACTTGCTGCATCTAAAGGAATATCAACAAATGTTTATCTGGAAGATTGGAGTAATGGTATGCGTAACTCTAGGGAGTATGTGATTCAATACCTCGACTTTTTGTCGACACAGCCAGTAAAAAGGATTTTATTGCCTGATACATTGGGGGTGTTAACACCTTGTGAAACTTATAAGTTTATTGCTGATCTGATATCAAAATATCCAACTATCCATTTCGATTTTCATGCACATAATGATTACGACCTGGGGACTGCCAATGTTTTGGAGGCTGTAAAAGCCGGAATTAGTGGTTTACACTTAACGGTAAATGGGATGGGTGAAAGGGCTGGTAATGCAGCTTTAGCAAGTGCGGTTGCAGTTATTAAAGACTTTACGCCTGAGGTTGAAGTACAGATTAATGAGTCGTCTATTTACAAAGTTAGTAAGTTGGTAGAAACATTTTCAGGAGTAAGAATCCCGTCGAATAAACCTATTGTGGGCGACCATGTATTTACCCAGACTGCTGGTATTCATGCAGATGGTGACAATAAAAACAATTTATATTTCAATGATTTGCTGCCTGAACGATTTGGCAGGAAACGTAGTTATGCTTTAGGAAAAACCTCCGGCAAGGCTAATATTGAAAAAAACTTACAGGAACTGGGGCTGAAACTAAATGATGAGGATCTTAAGAAAGTAACTCAAAGGGTTATTGAACTAGGAGATAAAAAAGAAACGGTTACTAAGGAAGATCTTCCATATATCATTTCAGATGTTTTAGACAGCAGTCTTTATGAGGAACACGTTGTGGTAGAATCATATGTGTTGACAAATTCAATGGGTCTCCGCCCTTCTGCAACGATTTCTGTTGTAATTGACGGAGATAAGTTTGAGGAGAACGCACAGGGTGATGGACAATTTGATGCTTTTATGAATGCTTTAACAAAGGTTTATAATAAGCAACAAAAGAACCTGCCTAACCTGATCGACTATGCGGTGAGAATTGCACCGGGTAGTAACTCTGATGCGCTATGTGAAACAATCATCACCTGGGAAACAGATCATAAAATATTTATTACCAGAGGGTTGGATTCAGATCAAACTGTTTGTGCGATTAAGGCAACTCAGAAAATGTTGAATATTATTTAAACCAATTATATTTGGGCCCGGAATGAATAATAAAGGGCTCCATCTAACACTTAAAACAATTATACAAGATGAAACTTAATATTGCTCTATTAGCAGGAGATGGAATTGGCCCAGAGGTTATTGACCAGGC
>JBEBUV010000188.1:0-3637 GCA_040393085.1 Pedobacter hiemivivus
GGGTTGGTATCATCTTTACCTAGGAAATATTGAATTGGATCCAGGTAATGTTGTCCCATATCAGCTAATCCACCACCATCATAATCCCAATATCCACGGAAAGTCTGGTGTACACGGTGCGCGTTATATGGTTTATATGGGGCCGGACCTAACCACATATCGTAATCTAATTCAGCTGGTACAGGTTCAGGAGCTAACTTATCCATTCCTACCCAGAAAAACTTCCAGTCATATCCAGTGTGTCTGCTTACAGTAACCTTTAACGGCCAGCCTAACAAACCACTGTCAACCAATTTCTTAACTGGCTTAACTGTAGTACCCAAACCATAAAAATTGTCTTTAAATCTAAACCAGGTATTTAATCTGAACATACGGCCGTTCTGTTTAACCGCTTCCATTACCCTTTTTCCTTCACCAATGGTGTGGGTCATAGGTTTTTCACACCAGATGTCTTTTCCAGCATTAGCAGCATCGACAGCCATTATACCGTGCCAGTGTGGTGGTGTAGCAATGTGTACGATATCAACTTCAGGAAGTTTAATCATTTCCCTGTAATCACTAAAGGTTTTAACACCTTTATCTAACATTGGTAACGATTTAGCGATGTGTCTTTTATCAACATCACAAATAGCTACCACCTGCGTTCCTTCGTAAGGGAAATGGTTTCTACCCATTCCACCAACGCCAATTACAGCTTTGGTCAGCTTATCACTGGGCGCAAGAAATCCTTGTCCACCCAGTACATGGCGGGGAACAATCGTAAATGCGGCCAATCCTACCGCGGTTTTTTTAATAAACTCTCTTCTGGAGCTTGGTTGGTTAGGTTTCATATATGGTTATAATGTGTGTTATATATTCTGATTAAGTATTTTATTCTATTTATCTATAAGGAGTAAAACAATCTGCCAATATAGACTGTAATATTAATATAAAATGGTAAAGAACGTAAGATATCTAAATTAGACATAATGTGCTGGTTAACACAAGTACTAATTTTTTCAAATTTATTATTATTATTCAAAAAACATAGTTATTGTTCATACTTAATTAAAATTATACAAAACTACCATGGCATTTATTGATTATTATAAAATCCTAGGAGTTGATAAAACAGCATCGCAGGACGATATTAAAAAAGCTTATAGAAAATTAGCCAGAAAATACCATCCTGACTTAAATCCCGACGATAAAGAGGCAAACAAGCAATTCCAACAGATCAATGAAGCAAATGAAGCCTTAAGTGATCCTGAAAAACGCAAAAAATATGATGAATATGGTGAACATTGGAAAAATGCTGATCAATTTGAGCAACAAAAACAATCCCAAGGTCAACGTAAATATCAAAATGCAGGAAATCCATATGGTGGTTCATCACAAACTTATACATCAGGAGATTTTGGAGGAGGAGACTTTTCAGAGTTCTTTGAATCGATGTTTGGTAATGCAAGTGGCAGGCAAAGTCGTGGACAACCGAAATATAAAGGACATGATTATCAGGCAGAGTTAAAGTTAAACCTACTCGATGCTTTCCATACCCACAAACAAACTTTAACAGTAAATGGTAAAAACTTAAGGATTACAATTCCAGCGGGAATTGCCGATGGTCAGGTTATTAAATTAAGCGGACAAGGCGGACCAGGACAAAACGGAGGACCAAACGGTGATCTATATATAACTTTTAACATTGCAGCGCATCCAGTATTTAAAAGACTAAATGATGATATATATATAAATAAGGAGATTGATTTATACACTGCAGTTTTGGGTGGAGAAGCTACCGTAAACACCCTTGATGGCAAAGTAAAGCTAAAAGTTAATCCAGGGATGCAAAATGGCACTAAAGTCCGACTGAAAAACAAAGGCTTCCCTGTATATAAAAAGGATGGGCATTTCGGCAATCTGTTTGTTACTTATATTATAAATGTACCAACAGAGTTAACTGATAAACAAAAAGAATTATTTGAGGAATTACGGAAACTTTCATAAAAAATTAGAATCATGGAAAGAGATTTAATTGCAATTACAGAATACTGCATAAAATATGATATAGAGCCATCTTTTATCAATTCCCTGGAAGAGTCTGGAATTATTATTTTAACCAATGTTAATCAGGAACGCTTTATACATATAGAGCAGCTACCAGAAATAGATCGTTATATTCATTTTCATTATGACCTGCAGATTAATATTGAAGGTATTGATGCGATCCGACATTTATTAGAAAAGGTTAACACTATGCAAGACGAAATCAGACAGCTTAAAAGGCAATTAGCTATTGGCAGCTGATCTACCGAATCTGATATTTTTCAATATCTTTAGCCTACAACGCAATTGACAGATGAAGAAAAACAGACTCAGAAAAACGCTTACGATCATAGTTACCTCTATACTTTTATTAATCACATCTGTTTTCATCGCCTTTAAATTAACACCCTGGCCATCTGCCCTATTCATCAGGTATGTATTTAATAAGGAGGGTAAAAAAGTAAATGAACAACTTAAAAACCATGTACCTGAGGGGGTAACGATGATTAGTAATGAGCAATACCTCGAGGGAGACTCTGATGCTAAACTTGATGTATATTACCCTTCTACCCTTGCCAATACTCAACAACTTTTACCTGTAATTGTATGGGTACATGGTGGTGGTTGGATTGCCGGAAGTAAAGATCAGATCAGCAACTATTGTCAGATACTTGCTTCAAAAGGCTATTGCGTAATTGCTACAGACTATGCTCTGGCACCTGAAACAACTTATCCAAGGCCACTCACTCAGACCAATAAAGCACTTGAATATATTAATAAGCACGCAAATCGGTTTCATGCCGACACCTCTCGTTATATTCTTGCTGGTGATTCTGGTGGTGCACATATCGTTGCTCAAACAGCAAATATCATTACCTCTCCTGATTATGCTAAACTCGTAGGGATCTCTTCTGGAATACGTAGCAATCAACTCGCTGGTTTAATCTTATATTGTGGCCCTTATGATGCTGAATTTGTTAATCAAAAAGGTGCAGCGAGTGTTTTTCTGGAAACTGTACTATGGTCTTATAGTGGAAAAAAAGACTATAACAGTGTACCTGGTTTCAAGGCAGCTTCAGTGATCCACTACCTTACTCCAAACTTTCCTCCCAGCTTTATTTCTGCAGGCAATGGAGATCCACTCCTGCCACACTCACAAGCTTTGGCTACAAAACTCATGAGCTTAAATGTGAAAGTAGATACACTATTTTTTAATGCAGACCTAAGCCCCTCTCTACCCCATGAGTATCAATTTAACCTGAATACTCCTCAAGGCAAGCTTGCATTAGAGAATTCTTTAAGTTTTTTAAAGGAGATAACACACTAAAACCCCAATAAAAAGGTTTCTCATGGCTCCTTACAAACCTTTTTCTCTGTTAATGATAAAATAATTCGGAAGAGGTTTAGCCCCTAAACACCTGAGTTCAAAACTGTTTTGAAAAAAGACAAATAGAGAGCTTCAAAATATCGAAAAATAAGTAAATCTTAATTTGCAAAACCGGATGGTATTTGTACTTTTGTCGCGGAGAGTTGGCAGAGTGGTCGATTGCGGCAGTCTTGAAAACTGTTGACTTGTTAAAGGGTCCGCGGGTTCGAATCCCCCACTCTCCGC
>JBEBUV010000189.1:0-3611 GCA_040393085.1 Pedobacter hiemivivus
TTGACGGGCAATTTCTTTAGCCGCCTCTTTGTTTACCTGAAGTGCATTCTCTTCCTGATTTTCTTTACTTGCTGTTCTATTACCGCTATTCACATCAACAACGTGTAAAGCTTCGGTATGTTCTACCACCAGGTATGCTCCACCAGCCAGGTTTACCGTTTTACCGAAAGCATTTTTAATTTGCTTTTCTATACCGAAATGTTCAAATATAGGCTCCTTATGCTTGTATAATTTAACAATTTTTTCCATTTCCGGGGATATCTCATGTACATAAGATTTGATATCCTCATAAAGGCTGTTATCGTTTACATAAACATTTGTGAAGTCTGTACTTAAAATATCACGGATTAGCGTGGAAGTACGGTCCATCTCACCCCAAACACGTTTAGATGGTTCTGCATCAGGTAACTTCTTAATGAAGTTTTCCCATTTTGCTACAGAATCAGTAAGGTCCTTTTGCAGTTCAGCAACACCTTTTCCTTCTGAAACGGTTCTAATAATTACACCAAAATTCTTAGGTTTAATACTTTCAATAATCTTTTTTAAACGATTACGTTCGGTATTGCTCTTAATCTTTTTAGAAATAGAGATTACGTTAGAGAAAGGTACCAATACAATATACCTTCCTGCAATAGAAAGATCAGAACTTAAACGGGGTCCTTTTGTTGAGATTGGTTCTTTAGCGATTTGGACAGGTAAAATAAGGTTTTTGTTTACTACCTCAGATATTTTACCTGCTTTGTTAATGTCCTCTTCTAATTTGAAATTATCTAATAGTGTGCCATTAACAGAGCCGTTACGCTTAATTTTAGTAAGCTTTATTAAAGATTGAACTTGAGGACCAAGATCGAAATAATGCAAAAAGGCATCCTTTTCGTAACCAACATCAACAAACGCGGCGTTTAAGCCCGGCATAATTTTCTTTATGCGGCCTAAATAAATGTCGCCTACAGCGTAATTGTTATTGATCTGCTCCTTATGAAGTTCTACAAGTTGTTTGTCTTCAACTAAAGCTATGGTTACTCCCGAAGGAGATGAATCTATAATTAGTTCCTTTACCAAAAGCTACAGATTTTAAAGCATTGCTGCTTTATTAACACATGGACAAATAAAAAAAAACATTGCTACCAACAACTAAGGCTACGATTAGATCCTAGCCTTAGTTGTTGAGCAATTACATTAAGAAAAATTACTTTTTCTTATGTCTGTTTTTTCTTAGACGTTTTTTGCGTTTGTGAGTAGCCATTTTATGTCTTTTTCTTTTTTTACCGCTTGGCATAGTTTTAAATTTTAAATATTTTAAATCTGTTTATTATTTTTTGTTTTGCAATGCACTTACTTTATCATCAATAAACTTTGATAAAGTTGCATTAGCAGCTAATTTCTTGCTTTCTAAATAAGCAGTAATTGCTTCATCATTTCTTCCAAGATTCTCATAAGCAGTACCTAAATAAAAGTAAGCTTCTGGAGAAGGCTTGATTGCAATGATGTCATTAAATCTTATGATTGCTTTGTCAAACTGACCCGATTTCATAGCAAATGTTCCTAAGCTCATATTTGCTTTTAAGTTCTTAGGATCTTTTTTCACTACATCCATCAGCATAGCTATACCCTGCATTGGCATTCCCATGCCATTTACGATGGTAATACCCAGTCCGCTTTTAGCATCCGCACTAGTTGAATCTATTGCCATAGCATGTGTAAAAGCAGTATTTGCTTTTTGTAACAATGCAGGCTGCATTAAACTATCACGACTGTTTTCGAAAGCTTTCATAAATCTTTCACCAGTTAATAACCAGTTGTTCAAGCTAGGCTCTTTATCTGCAATAATTTCCAGATATAAAGCGCTTGGAACTGCTTGCTCCAGATCATCCCATTTTTGGGCCAATAATTTTGCCGCGGGAACTTTTTTGCTCTCTGAAGCTGTTTTATAGGCGTTTTCTAAGGAGGTGATCTCTGAAGAAAGGCTGGCTTTTAACATGTTTTTACCAGTAGTCGATACTTCATTTAAATCAATAACAGCTGTTTCTGCCGGGTCAATCTGGCCTGCAGGAACAGCTGCAGTAGTATCTTCTTTTGGTTTTACCAAACCTTTAATATCCCTCGTGAACAAAAATGCTACAAGCAAAACTATAGCGCCTACTAATACAATTTGTTTGGAACGGATACTTTTTATCATGGCTATTAAGCTTCTACGCTAAGTTTTTTAGTGCTGTTTTTAACCTTGTCAACAAATACTTTTGCTGGTTTAAAGCTAGGTACATAGTGTTCTGGGATAATAATAGCTGTATTTTTAGAAATATTTCTAGCTGTTTTTTGAGCTCTCTTTTTTACAACAAAGCTACCAAAACCTCTAACATACACATTCTCGCCACCGATCATACTATTTTTGATGACCTTGAAAAATGCCTCAACGGTTTCTTGTACATCTACCTTTTCTATTCCTGTTTTCGTTGATATCTCTGAAATAATATCTGCCTTAGTCATATTTTTTGTTTTATTAATTTACTGTGTGTTGTATTATTATAAATGTTTTGGGGTTGCAAAAGTATTGCTTTTTAATGAGATAGGAAAATAAAAGATGATTTATTTGTCAGATCTTCGATCACTGTATTGCAAGTTTTACCAAAATCAAATAATTACACCGTAATTTTACCAACATGAGTTTTCAATCTGAAATCGTTAACTGGTATAATATATATAAAAGAGATTTACCATGGAGAGGTACAAATGATGCCTATGTAATATGGTTATCGGAAGTTATTTTACAGCAAACAAGGGTAGAACAGGGGCTTCCTTACTTTAACAGGTTCCTGGAAAATTATCCTACAGTGGTAGACTTTGCTGCAGCAACAGAAACACAAATTCTAAAGCTATGGCAAGGATTGGGCTACTACTCAAGAGGGCGAAATATGCTTTTTACAGCTATTCAAGTACGCGACCATCATAATGGGGTATTTCCAACAAATTACAGTGCGCTGATTAAATTAAAAGGTATAGGGGATTATACAGCAGCAGCTATTGCGTCATTTTCAGCGAATGAAAATAAAGCAGTGCTTGATGGAAATGTATTCAGAGTGCTGTCTCGTTTTTTTGGTATAGAAGAGCCTATAAATTCCAGTGCAGGTAAAAAGCAGTTTCTGGCCCTGGCGCAGTCTCTTATCGAAGATCAGAACGCCTCAATATATAATCAGGCAATTATGGAGTTTGGTGCTTTACAGTGTAAACCAAAATCTCCAGATTGTAACGTATGTCCATTGCAAACAGAATGTCACGCCTATCAGCAGGATCTGGTAAATGTACTCCCGGTTAAATTAAATAAGCTAAAGAAGCGGACACGCTATTTCAATTATTTTGTAGTTAGTGAAGAAGATAAAATTCTTGTAAAGAAGAGGAATCCTGGCGATATTTGGCAAGAGTTATATGACTTCCCATTAATCGAAACAGAGAAAAATTATCAGGATCTTCCTGAATATTTTTCTGATCAATTACAAAAACTATTCGGTAAGAGCTGTCAAATCACAACTTTAAATCAGCAAAAACATTTATTGACACACCAAACTATATATGTTCAATTTTTTGGTTTAGATAATTATATCATTAACTTTAAT
>JBEBUV010000190.1:0-3558 GCA_040393085.1 Pedobacter hiemivivus
CAAGCGCTTTGCTTACTGTAAGGAAATCTGAACCGTAATTAAAATTATGATTTGCACTCATCTCAAAATCGTTTACACAAATATAACCCCTATCTTTGATACTTATAAATACCAATTACATCATCAACCAATAACCATGAGTTATCAAGTAGAATTGCGTCACTTAAAATATTTCCAGGTTCTTGCCCAGGAATTGAAGTTCCGGAAAGCTGCGGAACTACTATTTATTTCGCAACCTGGACTGAGCAGGCAGATTATGCAAATGGAGGAGATATTGGGCACCAGTCTGTTTGACAGGAGTAAAAAAAAGGTTGAGCTTACTGCTGCTGGGTTATATTTAAAGGAAGAAGTAGATTTTATTTTCAACCACCTGGATACGATCCGCAGGCAGATTGACAATATTAGTCAAGGCAAAGAAACAGAACTACGTATTGGTTTTTTAGGTTCTGCAGCTCAGAAAATAGTACCGGAACTTGTACTTAAACTAAACAAGGAATATCCGGGAATTCAAACTATTTTAGATGAGATGCCAAACAGACTTCAGATAGAACAGTTGGAAAAGGACAAGCTGGATCTTGCTTTTGTACGTTTACACCGGCTACCAGAAGGGATTTCCCGTCAATTGGTTCATCAGGACACCTTTGCTATGGTATTGCCTATTGACCACCCTGTTACTGATGCGAACTTTAACAGTGTAAGGGACTTTAGTAATGAGCCTTTTATCTTTTTCACCAGTGAAGACAGTCCGTTTTATCATGAGTTGATTACCAGTATTTGCGAAGATGCCGGATTCAGACCAAAAGTTTTCCATAAATCAGTAAATGCACTTACTATTTTTAAATTAGTTGAAGAAGGGCTTGGCGTTGCCATTGTTCCCACCTCTTTGCAATATGGCTACGACCTGAATGTCAAATTTATTGAAATGAAACAAATCCCACAGCGTACAGAACTCTACGTAGCCTGGAAAGAATCAAATAGGAACCCAGCTCTTAAAAATGTGATAGAATTGCTGGTAAAATAACAAGATATTTAGGCAAACTGTATATAGCAAAGTCCGGCCTGAAAATCTAACAACGCTTTCTTTCTGGCAACCAGATCTGTTTCTCTTGCTTTACTAACATCATAACCTATTGCTTCAAATTGTTTTAAGGTTTGTTCCAGTTCATAAAAATCACGATATTTTAATTTCAGCTCATACAAAACATGACGTTGTGCTGCAATGAAATGGAAATATCTAAAAATGTGAAGATCCCTTTCTTTTAATTGTGCATCCAACAAATCATACTCATCCTTAAAGGATGGATCACTACTAATTTCATTAAACCGATAAATATCATTTATGATCTGCTCATTAAAAAGTTCTTCAATATGGTAGATAGGAATTACTACAGGGTTTAAATAAATATCCTCCAGGTTTTCGGTAAATGGTTCTCTATAATTGAAGTAGCCTTTATAAACCTCTGGATATTTCTTATCATACTTCATATAATTGATTAGTTTTTTAGGATTTGATTAGTTCTGCAAATTAAAAAATAAAACTTAATCTTCGCTAAAGTGTTAATATCTAACGTATCTGTTAGTATTTAATCCTAATACAATTGTTATGGAAAAATTAGAAACACATGCTGAAAACTTCGAAATTGACATCAGTTTAAATGGTTCTGTGAAGACTATTCAGGTTCAACCAGAAGAAACTACAGATGGAGCTGAATATTTCAAATGCAATCTCGATGGTAAAAACATTACACAAATCAGACAGGAAAAAGATGGAACCTGGGAGCAAATATGGGGAGATCTGAACAATCTTGATGTTGTTAATATTGGCAAGGCAATAGCTGCACATAGTAGATAATAAATTAAAGACAAATAACCAATATAATGAGTATGCATCAAACTACCCTAAAATTACGTTCAGGCAAATTTTCTATTGAAAAGCAACATTACGAAAACATAGGACTTAATGAACGAATGATTTCTATGTTTTTAGGTGGTGTTTTAATGAGCAGAGGAATAAGGCGCCCACTTCATGCCTCATTTTTATATGGCACTTACCTTACCTATCGTGCATTTACAGGTCATTGTATGTTTTATGAATGTTTCGGCATTGACGCGAGTAAACCACATGCAATTAATATCAGGGGTGAATTTGTGATTGACCGCCCTACACAGGAAGTATACACCTATTGGCGTAACTTGAATAATCTGCCGGTCAGTATCAATCATTTACTAAATGTAGAAATGGTGGGGGAGAAAATTTCCAGGTGGAAATCTAATATCCTGGGCAACCTATTTCCTGTAGGTTGGCATGCTGAAATTGTAAAGGATGAACCCGGACGTTTAATTGGATGGCGCTCTGCTCCTGGCACCTATATCCATCACATTGGCCGGGTGGAATTTGCTGAACATCCGGATTCACAGGAAACATTACTCAAAATCGTCATCTCCTATCACCCGCCAGCAGGTGGAATTGGATTTGGTTTAGCCAAATTACTAAACCCTTATTTTGAAAGTTTACTTAAAAAAGAGATTAAGACTTTTAAGTATCATATAGAAACTACTATGCCCCGCCAGTTTTAGCTACAATCATCATCAAAAAGCTAAGTATGTACATAGCAAGTATTATAATGGTAACAATACCCCAAAACTTGAATACAGACTTCATCTTTTTCATGGCTGTAGTAAAGTTTTCCTGATCAGCATATAAAACTGCAGTAGTCGCTGCATTTGCATATTTAAACAGTAAAAAACTTGGGTAAAACAGCATTAAAGAAAGGCATAAAAAATATACTGTTAAAAAGGCTGTTCCCATTTGCACTAAAGGGTTTCCTGGTGCTGCTATAGCTAATCCATCTATAATTGCTGTTGCACTAAATGCCATTAAAGCCAATAAAACTGCAATAACCAAACCTACAATGGAAAGAAATTTCGTCCACTTTGCCGTTTCGTAAATATAGCTTCTAATCTCTTCCGTAACCACTAATTGCTCTTGCTCCTGACCAGATTCTTGTACTGACTCAGCTTCTTCAAAATTATCCATAACTGTTAATTATTATTCAATATTGTTAAGTAGCCCTAAACATAAAAAATATTTTTAAAAAATTGATACCTTTGCGCCAAATCAAGATAAAAATTATTCATGGCATTACAATGTGGTATAGTTGGTTTACCAAATGTTGGAAAATCTACATTATTTAACTGTTTATCTAACGCAAAGGCCCAGGCGGCTAACTTTCCTTTCTGCACAATCGAACCGAATATAGGTGTAATTACCGTACCGGACGAAAGATTGACAAAATTAGCAGAGCTGGTAAAGCCAAACCGTATTGTCCCAAACACCATCGAGATCGTTGATATTGCAGGTCTTGTAAAAGGTGCATCAAAAGGTGAGGGTTTAGGAAACCAGTTTTTAGGTAACATCAGAGCAACAAATGCAATTATTCATGTATTGCGTTGTTTTGATGATGGAAACGTGATTCACGTAGATGGTTCGGTTGATCCGATCCGCGATAAAGAGATTATTGATACTGAATTACAATTGAAAGATCTGGATACTGTTAC
>JBEBUV010000191.1:0-3554 GCA_040393085.1 Pedobacter hiemivivus
AAATATATTTAATATGCGAAATTATGGATTCTAAATGAGAAACCCTTAGCAAAATGGTCTGCTAAGGGTTAAATATTGTTAAATGACCAGGTTTTGAATTCTTATTTCACTTCCTGCATTAGTTTTTTTACCATTGGTGAGATGAGAATCAAAATTACGCCTGCAATAAGTGCATAAATAGCGAGTTGTTTGTATCCTTCCGTATAACTCAATAATTTTTGTGATGGACTATCATTTTCACTCGCCTGAGCCATTCCTGCACCCAATAAGCCGGCCGCATATTGTCCGTAGGCACTTGCCAGAAACCACATACCCATCATTACCCCTTGTAATTTAACGGGTGATAGTTTGGTCATGATAGATAATCCGATAGGAGATAGACAAAGTTCACCAAGTGTCATAACCAGATAGGCCACAGTAAATACGTCCAGTGATGAAACACCATTCTCATCAGCAAAGAATCTGGTGGTATAGAAGATAAAGAAAGATCCGGCAAGGAATATAAAAGCCATACCGAATTTAATTACGGTGTTGGGTTCTATTTTTCTCTTTGCCAATCCGATCCAGATTAAGCTGAAAATAAAAGCGAAAACGATGACAAAGAAAGAGTTTGCAGAATTGTTTACCCCGTTAGGATCTAGTTTAACAACACCTAATAAGGTATTGTCCAGATTTCTGGCTGCAAAAAGGCTTAATGAGCCCCCGGATTGTTCAAAAAACGCCCAAAATAGAATGGAGAATATGATGAAAATTAAAGCGGCTATTAGTTTTTTTCGCTCGGCCCAGCTGTATCTTGTCATTTCGAAAAGTAGGTATAACAAGGTTGCTGGACCAATTACATACATAAACCAGTCTGTATATTGTGTTTTTGCAACCATAATCATGATAACTGGGATTACTGCTAATGATCCTGCATATACAGCATAATCATACCATTTCCTGTTAGTTGCTTTACGTTGAATTGTTGTTGGTTCGGTTTGTACTTTATCGTCTATACCGGTTAGGTTAACATCCGTTACTTCTTCATCTTGACCTGGAGGTAGTCCGATAGGACCTAAGCTTTTTTGAGTAAATAGGAAAGTAATTAAGCTGATGGTCATAACAATTGCGGCCAAACCAAAAGCAAGATGCCATGAATATTCTTTACCAATAGTAATACAGGCATATCCACCTAGTAATGCACCAATATTTATCCCTGCATAAAAGACTGAAAATCCTGAGTCTCTACGTACGTCATCAGCTTTATATAGCTTCCCGACCATTGTAGAGATATTCGGTTTAAAGAAACCTGTACCTACAACAGTAAAACTAATTCCAAGGAAAAAGAACTGGTGTGGATCATAGGCTAAAATGCCACTTCCTACAATCATGAGGATACCACCCCAGAACAAGGACTTTCGGAAACCCAGTATTTTATCAGCAAACAAGCCGCCAATAAAGGTGAAAGCATAAACAAAGGCTTGTGTTGCACCATATTGCAGGTTGGCATCTACATCCTTCATAAATAATTGAGTTACCATAAAGTAGGTAAGCATTCCGCGCATACCGTAGAAGCAGAAGCGCTCCCACATTTCAGAAAAGAAGAGCGACCAGAGTTGTTTTGGGTATTTCCCTTTAAAGTCCTGGATCTCTGCTAGTGACAACCGATCAGCCATTTTATGTTTTTTTAGTTAGCATATAAATGTAAAAATAAAAAAGTCTTTAGAATGTGTTCTAAAGACTTTTTTAATAATTTGTTTTTTGTTTTTTATCTAACGTCGTGCATCAGCTTTTTTAGCAATGGATGCAATAACATTACCAGGACTCCTGCAACCATCGGTACGACAGTAAAAATCAGGAAGAAAGTAGATAAAGAATATTCTTTCGTAATGTTCTCAATTTGTCCGCCAATAATAGCAGCAAGCTTATTACCAATAGCAATAGCCAGGTACCACATACCAAACATAAATGCAATCATACGTGCAGGTACAAGTTTAGAAACATATGATAATCCAACCGGAGATAAGCAAAGCTCGCCCAAGGTGTGAAACAGGTAGGCAAGAACCAACCAGATCATTGATACTTTTACACCTTCTGCAACACCATGAGAACCAAATGCTAGTAAACCGAAACCTAAAGACATGATGATTAATCCCATACCATACTTTACTGCTGCTGGTGGATTATACTTACTATCCCATATTTTAGATACAAAAGAAGCAAAAGCGATAATAAAGAATGAGTTCATTATTGAGAACCAAGAAACAGTTATTTCAGAAGTTTCTGCAGTAAACTCGCGATAAAGCATCCAGATCACTATACCCCAAACAAAAGCAAAGCATATAAATTGAGCGATATTCGATCCAGGAGCTTTTTTGAACGTTTGTTGAGATAACTTAATTACTACATAAGAGATCAGAATTAACGGAACTAATGTAAGCAAAGTGTTTACTATATTGAATATTATTAAAGAGTTTCCTTGAAGCGTACGATCAACATTATCACGGGCAAATATTACCAATGATGATGCACCTTGTTCAAACGACATCCAGAAGAAGATGGTAAAGAAAGCGAAGATGATTACAGCAATCATACGGTCGCGAATCACTTTTGTGTATCGTACTAAACGTGAAATAACCAGTAGTAGGAATAAGATCAAACCAGTAATAACCACTATGGTTTGTCCCTGCATTCCATTAAATTCAAATGGGAAGAGGTTGATATGACCAATTTTGTGTAATGGATCACCAAACGCATATAATAAACCAATTAAAGTAGTTATGCCGATAAGGATTTTATCGATCAGTGTAAATGGATTTAACTTATCCTCTTCATTTGTTGAAGCTTTACTTGCAGTATCAGCCGCTAATCTTGAAGCTTTAGTTGGTTTATCGCCAATGTTACCGAATATAGGTTTAGCCAGCCAGAACTGTAGGGTTCCTAAAAGCATAAAGACACCAGCTAAGCCGAAGCCCCAATGCCAACCAATTTTCTCTGCCAGATAACCACAAAGCATCATTCCGAAAAAAGCACCTGCGTTAACGCCCATATAAAAAATGGTGTAAGCACCATCTTTTTTCTCCGGGAAGTCTTTATACATTTGCGACAAGATAGAGGTCATGTTTGGTTTAAAGAAACCCGTACCTATAACCAATAAGGCTAGTCCGATGTATAAGAATACAGGCGATTCAATAGCCATTGAAGCATGACCTAAAGTCATTACGCCTGCACCGATCACAACGGCCCAACGATAGCCTAAGAATTTATCGGCAAGGATACCACCAAAAATAGGAGTGATATACAAAAGCATGGCATACGTTCCATAAAGGGCACCTGCATTTTCTGCTCCCCAACCCCAACCAGAGAAATGGCTTCCCGATATTACGGCGGTGGTAAGGAAGTTAATCAATAATACCCTCATCCCATAGAAAGAGAACCGTTCCCACATTTCCGTAAAGAAAAGTACAAACAATCCCGAAGGATGTCCCATCACCTTACTTTCGAAAAAGTTATTTGGTGTGTCCAAACTTTGTGTATTCATATTAGTTTTTTTGTGTAATGAAGTTTAGTTAGTT
>JBEBUV010000192.1:0-3547 GCA_040393085.1 Pedobacter hiemivivus
GTAAACGCATATTCACATTCGCTTCACCAGATAGTGGACTGTAATAGCCCTCAATACCAATTTTAGTAATTACCCAACTGTTTAAAACCGGTTTAACGGAGGGACTATTATAAGTAAAGAAAGCATTTTTCTGCTGCATATTGTCGTACGCATCTTTAGCTTTAAGCTGCAATGCCTGAATGCTATAATTTCCCTTTTTAACTTGTTGCAAACTGTTCAGCCTATTTATAAAGTATTCACCAAGCGAAACCAATTGTGCCGTAGTATACTTTTCATCACTGATGTTTAATTGCTTAGCTATCGGTAAACGCGAGTAATTCAGTCCCCACAATATTTTAAATACCAGATACAGAATCAAGAAGAAATTGACAACCTGTAAGGGGATGTAGATGCGATCTGTTTTTCTTAACCTCTTTTGAACAAGTTTTTTATAGAACAAATACAGACTTCGGAGTACAAATAAAATGAGCAGTAAATAAAGGAAATCACCCAATGCAAAAGGAACAATGCCACTAATAAATCGCTGTACGACAGAGGTAATGGGATATAAGCCCTGCGAATAATATTGTTCTACCCAATTGCTGTTAAATCCAATAGCATATACCAGTACCGAAAGTATAAAAAGTATTATAAACTGCTTCAACTTCGACTGGTATATGGGATTCATTAATATATTGAATTCAAATTTATGTTAAATATAGGGTATTCTTTAACGGTTAAATGAAGCCTTAACGATTAAATGAAAGCCTTTGTCCAGTTTCCTGAGTGGTAAAATGTCCTTTTTGATAAGCAAGGTTTCCAGAAACAAAAGTATGAGTTACTTCAGACTGGAATGTTTGTCCTTCAAATGGCGACCAGCCACATTTGTACCATACATTTGCACGGGTAACCATAAAAGGATCGTTCAGGTTTACAAGCACAAGATCTGCCCAATAGCCCTCTCTGATAAATCCTCTTCTGTCGATGTTAAAGCAAACCGCTACATTATGAGCTGTTTTCTCCGCAATCTGCGTTAAAGATATTTTGTTCTGGTGATACATTTCGAACAATGCAGGTAGGGCATGTTGTACCAATGGGCCACCCGATGGGGCCTGTAAGTAAGGTTGTTCCTTTTCTTCAATTGTATGGGGTGCATGGTCAGTGGCAATAATATCAATATAACCATCCAATAAACCTTTCAAAATCCCATCTCTATCTGCAGCTGTTTTTACTGCCGGATTCCATTTTATCCAATTGCCTTTTGTAGCATAATCCTGATCATCAAACCAAAGGTGATGTACACAAGCTTCAGCAGTAATCAGTTTATCTGCAAGTGGTGTTTTATTGTCGAACAATGCAACTTCCCTTGCTGTAGAAATATGCAGGATATGTAATCTTGTCTGATATCTTTTTGCCAACTCTACTGCTAATGAAGAGGATTTATAACAAGCCTCAGCACTGCGGATCAGAGGGTGCATTTCTATAGTAATGTCCTCACCGTATTTAGCCTTATACTCGGCCATATTTTGTTGTATAGTTTGCTCATCTTCGCAATGTGTAGCCACCAGCATTGGGGCTTGCTTAAAGATGTTTTCCAATACTTTTTCATTATCAACCAACATATTTCCTGTTGATGAACCCATGAAAACTTTGATCCCGCAAACGTTTTTAGGATCTGTTTTTAACACTTCTTCCAGGTTGTTATTGGAAGCACCCATAAAAAACGAGTAATTGGCCAGCGACATTTCTGATGCAATCGCATACTTATCTGCTAGTAATTCTTGTGTTAAAGTATTAGGGACTGTATTTGGCATTTCCATGAATGAGGTGATTCCTCCCGCAACGGCAGCCATACTTTCCGAAAAAATATCTGCTTTATGTGTTAATCCAGGTTCTCTGAAATGTACCTGATCATCAATCATTCCAGGGAAAAGATGCAAACCCTCAGCATTGATCTCCTGGTCGGCAGGAACATCAATATTAGGTGCTATTTTTTCAATCAGTCCGTTTTTGATCAGCAGGTCGGCAACTATAATTTGCCCCTCGTTCACTATAGAAGCAGCTTTTATCAGAATGGTGTTCATAGGGCCAAAATTACAAAAAACTATTACACTATTACAAAGTGTAATAATTGAAGAATTGTTCTGCCGTAGCATGAGCGTGCCTCTCCAACTTGATATCACAGTTTGTGATATCAAGTCTATATAGTTCTATTCGTAAATAAAAAAGAATTTAATGTGACCTTATCTTGTGTTTTTTTGACCCTCAACACTTGTATTTTCAACGATGCCTAAATAAATTTTGTCTATTTTTGCAAAATGGCCAAGAAATTCGAGGAGTTTAACCTTAACCGACAGATCTTAAACGCAGTAGCTGATGCCGGATTTACCGAGGCAACACCAATACAAGAAAAAGCAATTGCACCGGTTTTATCGGGACAAGATATTTTTGGAATTGCACAAACGGGCACAGGTAAAACTGCGGCTTATGTTTTACCAATTCTAATGCAGCTGAAATATGCTCAGGGGGATTCAGCACGGGCATTGATCCTTGCACCAACAAGAGAGCTGGCCATGCAAATTGCAGAACATGTAAAAATGTTCTCTACCTATACAGACTTAAGGTCGGTGGTAGTATTTGGTGGTATAGGCCCTAAAACACAGATTGAACAAATCAAAGCAGGGGTAGACATTATTATTGCTACACCGGGCAGGTTCCTGGATATTTATCTGGCAGGACATATTAATACTCAATATTTAAAGTTCTTAGTGCTGGACGAGGCCGATAAAATGATGGATATGGGCTTTATTGGTTCCATACACCGGATTTTAGAGATTGTACCTCGTAAAAGACAAAATCTATTGTTCTCGGCCACTATGAGTGATCTGGTACAAAAAATAGCGGGCGATTTCCTTAAAAACCCAACAGTTCTTGAAGTGGCCGAACAGGCTACTACTGCAGCTACGGTTACTCAGGTTATGTATGAAGTGCCGAACTTTAAAACCAAGATCAATTTATTGCAACACCTGATGAAAAATGTTGAGGAGTTTAAACGAATGATCATTTTCTGTAAAACAAAGACTGTTGCTGATAATATATATAGCTTCATTATCCGTCGTTTTGGTGAGGATGCAGTAAGGGTAATTCATGCTAACAAAGGACAAAACACCAGAATCAACTCTATCAATGCTTTTAAAGAGGGTAACATCCGAGTTTTAGTAGCTACAGATGTTGCTTCCAGAGGTATCGATGTTTCTGAGGTTAGTCATGTAATTAATTTTGATGTACCTATTATTATAGAGGATTATGTGCACAGGATCGGACGTACAGGCAGGGCATATAGTAAAGGAGATGCCTTAACTTTCTGTAATCCATCCGAGCATTATTACATTAAGAAGATAGAGAAATTGATCAGACAACAGATCCCTGTTGTACCTTTGCCGGCAGAGGTGTTTGTGGAAGAAACTCAGCACGAAGAGAAACAAGCTATTGCCCGTGCAATAGATGATCAGAAACGTAGGGATGATCCTGATTTTAAAGGAGCTTTCCATGAGAAAAAACATGCGGC
>JBEBUV010000193.1:0-3532 GCA_040393085.1 Pedobacter hiemivivus
GCTAATCATATGGTTCATAGAAAAGTTTGTAATTTTTCTCTGAAAGTAATCTTTTGGCGGCTAAATGTATATCAGTAGCTGTAATTGAGTTCAATAAAACTTCATATTCCTCCAGCGAGGAAATAGTTCCATAGCGTAAATAGTATGTCCTAAGTTGCTCTACCCACATTTGGGGAGTTGCCATTGCCAAATGGCTTTTTTTATTATTAACGATGGTGTTTTTTAGGCTCTTCAATTTAGCTTTACTAATAGTATTATTACAGATCCGCTTAATCAATTCAATTGAATACTTTTCCATACGCTCTATATTTCTTTTTTCAGTTGAAAAACCAATTGTAATAGATGCTTTAGGTTTCTTTGAACCCATTATATTGAGATTTACATAGGGAGAATAACTTAATCCCTCTTGTTCTCTAGAGAAAGATAAAAACTCAGTGTTAATCAAAGAGTTGATTATATTTAGGATAACATGGTCTTTCAGAGTGCCATTCATCTGACAGAGAAAAACAATTGCGGCTTCAACACGTGTACTGTCGGCTATTTCTGGATTGTTACCGGTGATCCTGACAGGCTGACTTTTCCTGTTACCTCGTTTGGCCTCCGTTAATGAATCTGTTTTTAAATGGCTAAAGTAATCGATAAAATTATTCCTTGCTTCATCAATATTAACTTTTCCTGTTAGGAGTATGTATGCAGAATCAAGATTTTTGACAGTCAGATCAAACAATCTAAACATGTTGTTTAAATTGACTTTATCCCATTCCTCCTTAGTTTTTAATTTGAAATCGGAGCTTAGATCGCCGCTTTCATAAAATGAAATTCTCTTCTTTAAGCGCACACTTGAAAATTGATCAAATGCTGATGGTAATTGCTCTCTTCCTAATTGTTGAATTTGTTCTTTTCGATAAGTTTCAAAGTCTTCTACTGGCATTGAATAGGCATAGAGCTTCCGAAAAGTTAGTTCGTATAGATCTTCTAGATTACCTTCTAAACTAACTGCGTTTAATGTTGTTGCATCCTCTGACATGTCCGTTAAAATAGAGAGGCCCCTTTCAATAAGCATTGAATTGTATATATCCGTGCTTAAACCTGAAATTTTAGACTCTCCAATAAAATAAGAAGCATCTTGATAATAAGGGTATTCCGATTCAAGCAATTGATTTAGTCCAGCTTTAACAGCAAATGAATAGATCGTCTCCTTGACATTCGGAATAGGTTTAACGGCAAGACGAATGCCATTTTTCAACACAAATTCCGTCACTCCAATTCCGGCATAAAAAGTTTCATCTAATATAGCTGAAAGGCCATTACCATCATGTTTTACTTTTGGTAATTGATTCCAGTTAATTATTAGTTTTGAGGTATGGTTTTCTTTCTTTTCAGTTAGATTGCTCAATAGCAAAGGGGAATTCAAAGCTGTGCTCCAGATACTATCTAAAACCGAGGCATTAATATCATACAAAGTTGGATTGTATTCAAAAAAATAGGATACATTTTTATTATTCAAAAACCATATTTTATTGTGTTCTCTATTTATATCTTCTTGATTTATTTGCGATAAATAATGTAGCGTTAGGCTGTCTTTATATGACTTAGAAAGGTAGTTGTGACCAACTGCAACTTCATCCACATAAGCATCTGCTAAATTCTTTGCCTCTATTGGGTAAGCAATGGAGGGGTAATGTTTTAAAAAATCTTTTTTGATTATTTCCAAGTCGTCTACTGAGATACCTTGTCGATGTATTGCGCCAATTACAGAAGCTGCACCCTGTAACCTGCTTATGAGCTCCTTTTCACTCATTGCTTTAATAGTTAAAGCATTTTCATTTTTTTGGGGTAAATACCAAATTGATTCGTATTGAATCATAGTATTTGCCTGCCTTAATTTGGATACCAGATATTTTTTGTAAAGATCTTCTACCAAATGCCGCCTAAAGTCCTGTTTTGTTTTCATCAAACCAGAATCAGTGAAACGGATAATCTCCAGTTTGTTGTCCTTTAATAGCGAATCCTTGTTTTTATAGAGTTTCCCATCCGAAACAGGATTAAAACTATAATAATTCTGTTGCCGCTGAACAATCCTATTCTGAGTCAAAACCTTTCCAAAAGTCTTATTTATATTTAAAATGGTTTGTGCTGTATCGAGATCTCCGGTAATAATTAATGTCGCTAGGTCAGGTCTGTACCAATTTCTATAAAATGAATTAAGATTCGATATTTCGATCAACTCAACATCTTTTATCTGGCCAATAGGTAATCTATTTTCATATGAACTTCCTAAAAGTTTCTGCTCAAAAAAAATTTGCGGCTTATAATCTTTGATCTCCTGAAATACAATTTTTTTTTCTTTTTCAATATCTTCCTTCCTGAATACTGCTTTCGATAAAATGTTTGATAATATGTTTAGTGAAAGTTTCTCTAAGCTGGGGTCTAAAACAGATAACGAAAAGACCGTGCGGTCATAGGTTGTATATGCATTTATGTCCCTACCAAACTGATACCCTAAATTAGATAGGGTATCAATTATTTTTCTTTTAGAAAAATCTAAGGTATTGTTAAAAACAGCATGTTCAAGAAAATGTGCAAATGCCCGCTCGTCCTCTCTTTCTTGAAGAGAACCTACGTTTAAAACAAGCCGGTATTCAGTTCTTGCACCAACGGTTGGCTGCAAAATATAATGGAGGCCATTGTCGAGCCTCCCGACTGCTGCCTTCTCGTCTTTTGACAAATTATCTGTATGTTGCGAATAGCAGATGAAAGGAAAAGTAAAAACAAACAAAAAAATAAACCTTTTGATTATTCTACTCATTAAAATACGTATTTGACAGATATTGTAATGTAGTTGCCAGCACCAGAGTGCCCCATAAGAAAATCGAACGAAAGAGATTGGTCGGATAACTTTGCTGTAGATGCTTTCCATATACTTTGATTTCCGGGATACTCATCTTCAAGAATATTATCGGTATTGAGGTATTCAGCAGGATTCACTGTACCACCCTGTTCACTATTTTCGATTGCAATGGGGTTATTCGCTTCTATGAGTTTTTTTAGTCGTTCCCAAGCAGAATAAGTATAAGTAAAATTGACAATATTTATTTCATTATTATAACTTGAGGGTTCAATAAAGGAAATCTTTTTACTTTCTAAATCAATCTCTATATTATCTAATGATAGTTGGAATGACTCTGCCGAAGACGGGCTAAGACCGATTAATTCCATAATCTTTTTAGGAGCGGGTGGTGCATTTTGGCCTTCATTATTCCAATATTCTTTATCTTCAATAGTTAGCTGTCTAAATAAGGTGTATAAATAGCTTTCTAATCCCATTGCGTTGGAAACCATTTTTAGAACAGGTTTTTCTGCTGTGGCTTTTTCACTTAGGGTAAAAACACTAACTCCCTTAATGGTTGAAACCTTACGATTGTACATCGTTTCAAGTGATCCATTGCCAAAGTATATTACCGTTCCTTCTAGCGAAACCTCGCCCATTAAAGGATAAAGATTCAACCCCTTGCTCTTATAGGTATCTAAA
>JBEBUV010000194.1:0-3529 GCA_040393085.1 Pedobacter hiemivivus
TCATTACATTTATTAATAATGGTTTTGCGTTGTCCCCAAGCCAAAATTGCCGCAAAAAATGCGGCAATTTCGATATCTTGTTTCTTAGTAAACTGATGTGGAATACAAATCGGGTCGTTTTGAATAAAGTTGGGTCTGTTATATTGCTCAACTTTAACGTCCAGAAAATCCTTAAGTTCTAAAAATTCCAATATTATTTATTTAAGTGCCTGATCAAGGTCAGCAATAAGGTCGTCAATATCCTCAACACCAACACTTAAACGTAGCAAATTATCAGTAACACCTACTTTCTCACGCTCCTCTTTTGGGATAGAACCATGCGTCATAGACACCGGGTGATTGATCAATGATTCTACACCACCCAATGATTCGGCTAATGTAAACACATGAAACGAACTCGCTACTCTAAAAGTTTCTTTCAAATCAGCAGCTTTCAAAGTGAAAGATACCATTCCTCCGAAATCACGCATCTGCTTTTTAGCAATATCATGATTAGGATGATCTTCAAAACCAGGCCAGTAGATTTTATCAACCTTAGGATGAGTTTTAAGGAAATGCGCCACCTTAGCACCATTCTCACAGTGTGCTTTCATACGTAAATGCAAGGTTTTAATCCCCCTTAATACCAGGAAAGCATCCTGAGGCCCTGGTGTAGCACCACAAGCATTGTAAATAAACCAAAGGTCTTTATACAGCTGCTCATCGTTAACCAATAAAGCACCCATCACTACATCAGAGTGTCCACCGATATATTTAGTAACCGAATGCATTACAATATCAGCACCCAGATCCATAGGATTTTGTAAATATGGAGAAGCGAAAGTATTGTCGACCGCCAACAGCAAATTACGCTCCTTAGTAATCTTAGCCATTCCCTCAATATCCACAATCTGCATTGTCGGATTAGTAGGAGTTTCTATCCAAACCAATTTCGTTTTATCATTGATATAAGGCAGAAGATTCTCAGGCTTAGAAAGATCTATAAAATGGAATTTAATGCCATATTTAGCATAAACCTTAGTAAAGATCCGGTACGAACCTCCGTAAAGATCATTACCAGTAATCACCTCATCGCCAGGGCTTAATAATTTCAATACCGCATCAGTAGCACCCATACCACTAGAAAATGCCAGTCCGTGTTTTGCATTTTCCAAAGCTGCTAAACAGGCTTCCAACGCTACTCGTGTGGGATTGGTACCTCTTGAATATTCAAAACCTTTATGATCTCCAGGCGATTTCTGCCAGTAAGTAGAGGTTTGATAAATCGGAGTCATTACTGCTCCTGTTGTAGGATCAGGTTCTTGTCCTGCATGGATCGCTTTCGTTGCAAACTTCATATCTCGTTATTTTGCTCTAATTCTGCTTTAAATTGATAGCCAAGGTTTTTACCTGTTGGATAACCACTTGCGGCTAGCATTGTTTGTTTCTGATATAAAGTTACGTCTTTTATCTCTGCAAAAGGAGGCAGAATAAGGTCAGAATTTAAACAGAACAAAATTGACCTTTCAATGATATCCGTAAGAATTTCTTCAGTAATTACATTCTCCGCCATATTCTGGTAAAGGAAATCTAATGCACCCTCACCCTCAACAATAAAATGTCTGTCTTTGTTGATCAAAATACGTGCAATTAAAGAGCCTTGATCAGCCTGACGATTGTATTTAATAGAATCTGCCAGGAAATTATGGATGTAAATAGCACCACAATAAGCCAGCGACTCATCAGCCTTGATATAGTTCGTTTGATAAATTGAAGAAGAACTATCGAAGCTAAAGACGTTACTATGCATAGAAACCATCAGCATATCTCCAGAAAACTTCAATTCCGCTTCAAACTTACTGCTCTCTTTAAAATGAACCTCAACACTGGGATCTTTCACCGTATAGTCGTTCTGTAACTTCGAAGCAGTTTTAAAAAGCTGCTTTTTCAACAAAGCAAAAACCTCTGCAGTGCTTCTATAAATAGCCTGCTTTAAAGAAGCTTTATGCGCAAATTCATTTAGAATTTTGTCGTAATTACCTGTATCCATAATAATTAATAAGCTCTTGCAAATAGTACACGTTGAGTAGATGGTTTACCTGAATAAATACAAACCCCATCTTCCAATTTATTATTTAAAGGCACGCACCTGATGGTTGCCTTTGTTTCTTCCTTAATCTTTTGTTCCGTTTCAGGAGATCCATCCCAATGCGCAGCAATAAAACCAGTTTTAGTATCCAATAACTCCTTAAATTCATCATAAGAATTAGCCTCAGTGATGTGCTCATCTCTAAAGTTTAAGGCTTTATTATAGATATTTTCCTGAATCTCTTCCAGCAACTGTGCAATATAAATATCTAGTCCATCTTGTAACACAGTTTGTTTTTCACGTGTATCTCTACGTGCAAGTTCAACAGTACCGTTTTCCATATCACGACCACCAATTGCCAAACGTACAGGTACTCCTTTCAGTTCATATTCTGCAAATTTAAAACCTGGACGTTGTGAGTCACGGTCATCATACTTAACAGAAATACCCATGCGTTTTAACTTAGCACTTAGCTCGCTAACAAATGAACTGATTTTTTGCAATTCTTCATCGCTTTTATAAATAGGAACAATTACCACCTGTATAGGTGCCAATTTTGGAGGCAATACCAATCCGGCATCATCACTATGAGCCATAATTAAAGCTCCGATTAAACGTGTAGACACGCCCCATGAGCTAGCCCAAACGTGCTCTATTTTACCCTCTTTATTGGTAAATTTCACATCAAATGCTTTAGCAAAATTTTGACCTAAGAAGTGAGAAGTACCAGCTTGTAAAGCTTTTCCGTCTTGCATTAAAGCTTCGATACAGTAAGTATCAAGTGCACCTGCGAAACGTTCATTAGGTGTTTTAACCCCTTTTACAACCGGAACTGCCATCCAATTTTCAGCAAAATCAGCATAAACATCCAGCATTTGTTTAGTTTCAGCAATTGCCTCATCAGCAGTAGCATGTGCAGTATGACCTTCCTGCCATAAAAACTCTGTAGTCCGTAAAAACAAACGAGTACGCATTTCCCAACGTACAACGTTAGCCCACTGGTTAACCAGGATTGGTAGGTCGCGGTACGACTGAATCCAACCTCTATAAGTGTTCCAGATAATGGTTTCTGAAGTTGGTCTAACTATTAGTTCTTCTTCCAATTTTGCAGTTTCATCAACAATAATGTTCCCATTACCATCATTTTTAAGGCGATAATGTGTCACAACCGCACATTCTGTCGCAAAACCTTCAACGTGCGAAGCCTCTTTAGAAAAATATGACTTGGGGATGAATAAAGGAAAATAAGCGTTGCTATGACCTGTATCTTTAAATTTCTGGTCTAAAACCGCCTGCATCTTCTCCCAAATGGAGTATCCGTAGGGCTTTATTACCATACATCCCTTAACGGATGAGTGCTCTGCCAGGTCGGCCTTTATAACAATGTCGTTATACCACTGTGAATAATCTTCGTTTTTGCTTGTAATACCTTTGCTCATAACTATCTGGAACGTTTTTTGT
>JBEBUV010000195.1:0-3479 GCA_040393085.1 Pedobacter hiemivivus
AGCGGTGTCCCAGCCTGAGAGGAGAGCACCATTATTTTTACCGTTTAACACCCCCAAACTGTGTCCCAGTCTGCAAGGAGATCACCATTAATTTTACCGATTTACACCACTAAAATCTTCTTTACAAAGACACTTTTAGAGTGCAACTTCTTCTTCATATCCGATGTAAAGCTGAAATAACAGTAAACCTCATTACCAATCATATCAGGCGGAAGCAACAAAGTGAACTCTAGTTCCGACCTAGTTGCAGCTTCAACCAACAACACAAAACGCTCATTAATAGGTTCGTAAACCATTACGCTAATCATGTCAGAACCATCTTTGAACTTACTATCACTCCCATCCTCTGACCAGGTAAATTTCATCTCAGCATCTGGCAGAGCCACTACATCATAAATTGCCGGATTTCTCAGCTTACCAGTACTAAACCTCAGTTTGGTAAAATCGAATTCAAAATCTGGTGCTACGCCTATAATTGCATTTTTTAAGTGATAAGCGACCGCTTCATTCATTGCCGATGTAGAACCAGCGCCAGGTTGATAAAACGAATCAATTAAATCACTTATGTAACTTAAAAATCCCGTTACAAGAGCAAACTTTGAACGCTGATCTTTTTGAGTTTGTGTTGGCGGTTTATTGCTTTTACGAGGCAGAGAACGAATCACATCCAGTTTTCTCCATGCAGCCCCAACAACTGTCCCAACTTTGTTTCTGAATCCGCCTAGGATTCCTTGTCTGATTATAGCCATGATCTTAATTTATTAAATGGTTTAAAAATTGTATTTCTAATTGCCCGATCCCAATAGCCCTGCAGTGCTAACGTCACAAACAACAATACAAAGAGAATAAAAAACAGAGGCCTTGTCCAGTCCCCGGGGGTCTGAGACCCTTGTCAAAAAAACCACTCAAACACATCATTAAACCCAGAAAAACGGCTCAATTTTTATTTTAAATTATCTTCTATCGGGTATCGTGCGACTTTCATCTTCGCATTCTTGAAGCCTTTTAATCAAGTCCAGCATCATCAAAGAATTCTCATCTCTTTGCACCAATGCTAAAGCTTTCAATCTTGCTTCACTATAATTACTTGAATATTTAGGATCAAGAACTCTTGTATGTCCTTGGTTTGCTAATTTCAGCCATTCATAAACTGTCCTCTGTGCATAACCCAGAGTTTTAATGAAATTGCGATAACGATCCATTTTCCGCGGATGATGCCTCCATGATAAATACCGCCAGGCAAAATCCTCACCCAATTTAGCTGTCTTATCGTCCGACTTCACCTTTTCAGGATCTAAACTATTCAATAAAGCATATCTCTCTATAAGCTCAAAACCAATAAAATCTACAAGCTTCGAGGCTAATTTAATATGAGGTTCTTCTAAATGCCGCAAAAGCTCCATATCCTCATCAAAATCAATATGCGCCGGATCAATCAGCTTTTTAATTCCTTTTAATTCGCCCGAAAGCGCAATTCTCTTTGCATATTCAATAGTTATACACAATACCGCAGATATCGTGATGTATCCTATCTTTTTTATCTGATCATCAGTATATTTCATATTATCCAAATTCTTCATCTACTTGTTTTAACATTTTTAATAAAATTGACTTGACTGCAACTGCTGTATTGTTCAGGACCTGTCTATATTTGGTATCGAGACTCTTTGCAGACAGGCTTCTACTCCCTATTCCAGATGTTTGAAAGCTTTTGGCTAAAAACGAAAGCATGGGACGCCTTCCAATAGCCCCTATTACGCCAGTCTTTACCAATAACCTAAACAGGTAAGCAAATACATCAGCCGATATGGTAAGAGGCAATCGCTCGCTTTCCTCAACTAAAGGTACCTTGCTAATGGATTTTGATACGGCTGGGTGATTATTCATGGCAGTCAGCTCCACATTTACATAGCCCAATAATATATCTTTCAAATCTGGCCTGATCCATTCAAACTTAACCGATTTATCCTCATGCATTAACTGTTCAAATTCCCGTTTGTAGGCGAATAATGTTTCATGTTTTGCGGAGACTTCAAACTGTTCAGACAGCAGCTGGTTCATTTCAGTTTTACAATAGCTGATAAATCCTATAGTGTTAAAATTAGCCCTAAACAGCAACACCTTCATGGAAATACTGAGGTCACGGGGAGATCCTTTACAAAGCTCAAAAATCCATTTTTGCAATTTCTCCAAATACCAGACCAGATGCCAACTGCCGGATTCTTCTTTCAACAGCGTGGACATTTTCCCTACAACAAGTGCCTGTAAGGTCTTATCGATGTAAAAAGTGTTCATCATCGAGACCAATGGCTTTACCTGTGTTTCAATCCTTTCTGCAGCCTTTCGATATAGCAGGATGGGCATAATTTCTGATTGATCCAGGTATTTTCCATAAAACTGTTCCTGATGTTCTAAGATCTGTTCCAGACCATCTGCTATTTTCAAATAAAGTGGCAACATCTTTTCCGAAAATTCCGGATAATGATATAAAAGATCCAACAATACGGTACACTCCTTTCGACACTGATTCATATGTCTGCACATTAATTTCATTGGGATACCACTAAAAATTGCGGTACGCATAGTCCTACGCATGTCTTCAAAAATTGCAGGCATTTTCAATAACCAATTTGAAATCTCTTCCTCAATCATTTCCGGTTCAGCTGGCGACATTTGCTCCATGATCAGTTGATGTAAAATATGCTTCATTTTCATGGTTGCAGCCTCCCTAAATAAACACTGTTCGCAATTTTTTTCCTGTCGGATGAGGTTACACTCAGATAAACCTCAATATCGTAAGCAGCCATCTGTTCATCAAAATCAAATTCGCAACGTAATGCATTTCTCTTGACTCCACCAATAAAGCCATCTGTCATTTTCAAATCAGGACAATACACCGCTAACATCAGCTGATCATCAAAAGCTACTTTCCGCGAAGCAGTCCGCTCCCATTTCAATTCCAACTTGAAGCCGTTTACACGTTGAATTTCAACATTATGCAAACCTGGTAAGTCACCCATACTGAGTAATATTTGCGAATGATCGACCTTTATATCAGGCCATACACCACTAAAGGCCTGTTTATAGTTGGCCGAATAGGCCGCATTGATTTCTATTTTATCAATAGCTTGCTTTGCAAAGCCAACGGTGATATAAGGGTAAAATGGTACTAGCCATTTCTGTATAAATTTAAATCGATTTTCATTTGCTAATTGCGCCGGGGTACGAACCCTTTTCTTTTTCTTCTTCTTTGCCCTTCGCTTGATATAGCTTACGTTTTTCCAGGTAGAACCAACAATAGGTCCTATTCTCCCCGAAACCGAACCTAAAATTCCAGATCTTAATTTCGCCATAGTATAATTTTTTTGGAGGTTAATGAATTCTGATATTTGACATTGATTTACAACAGATGTAGCACCAATATTGCCCTACAACTGCTTTAACACTGGTTTCTTACTGCAAAAGCAGTATCAGAGCAG
>JBEBUV010000196.1:0-3454 GCA_040393085.1 Pedobacter hiemivivus
AGCCTTCGCTATATCCTTTAGCACGGTAAATATCCCTCATCCTGGTCTGGGCTAACTCCGGGTTTTTAATCTCCTTTATTCGCTCGTAGCCCACCTTTGCCAGCCACAATTTAAAAGGTTCGGCCTTGGGCGAAGGTATAGATTGGATTAAACGAAGTAATTGTTCTGTATCTGCTACATCAGTCATTCGCATCTTCCCATCCGCAGCTAGCATTTTCAAACCGTTACAATTTGTAACGGTTTCATTTCCTTCATCAGAAAGTCTTATTTTAAGCACCAATCTTAACCTGGAGAAACAATGAACATCTGCTAAACCTTACACACATCCACGGAACAGCAAATCACATTTTACCTATAAGATACTATAAACCAGATATAGTAATTGATGGTGATAGCCATTTTATGGTGTATACTAATGGAATGGACATTAGCAATTACATCATCCAAAGAATCGAACTCCTATAGTTGAACCTTTTTAGTTTCATATTTTTTACCAATGTAACGGGTAATTGATATAGACTTGTGTATAATTAATTATTAAATCACCAATACTTATCACGATTTATACATAGGTTAGAATTAAAATTTATTAGTATGGCTGAAGACCAAATTATTATTTACCAGATAGCGAGTGGCAAAACAATTATTGATGTAAAGCTAGAAAATGAAACGTTATGGCTTACACAAACTCAAATGGCTATATTATTTGAAAGGGATCAATCAGTAATTTCCAGACACATTAAAAATATTTTTAAGGAAAAGAACTAGATGAAATTAGCAATATGCAAAATATGCATATTGCTAATTCAGATAAACCAGTTAATACATTTAGTCTTGATGTAATCATTTCAGTTGGGTATCGCGTAAAGTCAATAAGAGGCACTCAATTTCGAATTTGGGCAAACAATATCTTAAAGGAATACCTATTAAAAGGTTACGCAATAAATCAAAAACGCCTCGAAGAACAGGAAAGACATTTAAACGAACTTAAGAATACCGTTAATCTGCTAAGTAATGTACTAACAAATAAAGAACTGAATTCAGACGAAGCAACAGGTTTATTAAAAGTAGTTACTGATTATGCTTATGCACTTGACATTCTCGACAAGTATGACCATCAACAGTTAAAGATTGAAGGGACAACTGCCACAGAACTATTTGTAATAAATTATAATGAAGCCAAACAAGCAATACTTGATCTTAAATACAAGTTTGGAGGAAGCTCTTTATTTGGAAATGAAAAGGACCAATCCTTTAAGAGTTCTATCGCAACTATATACCAAACTTTTGGTGGTTTAGATTTATACCCTAGCGTAGAGGAAAAAGCCGCAAACTTGCTATACTTTGTAGTTAAAAACCATTCTTTTTCCGATGGAAATAAACGCATCGCAGCATATCTATTTGTTTGGTTCCTCGATAAAAACAGCATCTTATATAAAGCAGATGGCTCTAAACGCATTGCAGACAATGCATTGGTTGCCCTTACTCTAATGATAGCTGAGAGCAAATCTGACGAAAAGGAAATGATGGTAAAAGTAATTGTCAACTTGATTAATGTAAATAATTAAGCCCATTCTACTTAGTAGGACTATCATTTGGTGGTATGCTGGCGACAGAAATAGCAAAACCTTACACATATCCACGGAACAGCAGATCACATTTTACCTATCAGACACTACAAGCCAGATATAGTAATTGATGGTGGTAGCCATTTTATGGTGTATACTAATGGAATAGATATTAGCAATTACATCATCCAAAGAATTTAACTTCTATAATAGAATATTTTAGTTTCATATTTTTTACCAACGTAAGGAGTAATTGATATAGACTTGTGAAAAATCACATTCAAATTATGGAAATTAAAGAAACACCAACAGAAATGGTTACAGTAACAGAATCAGAAATTTCGCGGGGCAAGTGACATCAACATCTTCCTTATCTAAAGGAGCGTCATAGTGATATTTAACATAAATGATAAATTCCATCACAATTTCAATCGTAGAATTAAATAGTTTATTTTTTTATAAATTTAGATACTATAAGTGCCCAAATTTTACTTTTTTTAAACCTTATGGCGATTTAGTTTATTTTTCTTTGTATATTGGTACTATGAATACTGATAATCGAACTAAAATAAACCAACTTTTGCAGTCTCAGCCTTATGGAGCTGTATTTGCAAGTTCCTGGTTAACGAGCCAAGGCTATAGCCCTGAATTGCAAAAAAGGTACAAGAATAGTAATTGGTTGGTTTCAATAGGAACTGGAGCAATGAAGAGAAATGGAGATGAGGTTCGGATTGATGGAGGATTATATGCCTTACAGGAGCAATTAAAATTGTCGGTGCATATTGGAGGAACTTCTGCATTGTCCAGGCTTGGTCGTTCTCAATACCTTGAATTAGACAGTAACCAGATCCATTTGTTTGGGTCAGCGGAGGAAAATCTGCCGAAATGGTTTAGAGAATATGAATGGGGGTTGCTGGTCAATTATCATGCGTCGAGCTTCTTGCCTCCTGCTCTAGGAATGACCGAGCTTACAAGTGGAAATCTATCACTTATGGTCTCAAGTCCGATCCGGGCTATATTGGAATGCTTGTATCTTGCTCC
The DNA here is from genome assembly GCA_040393085.1 of Pedobacter hiemivivus. Taxonomy (GTDB): domain Bacteria; phylum Bacteroidota; class Bacteroidia; order Sphingobacteriales; family Sphingobacteriaceae; genus Pedobacter; species Pedobacter hiemivivus_A. The sequence continues at coordinate 2,610 of JBEBUV010000196.1, forward strand.
TTCTGAAATGAGTTATATAGAGTGCTATGAACTGCTTGAGGGAATGAGTAATGTGCGTCCAGCTACTGTGCAACAATTACTGGAAGTCTGTACTTCTGTAAAAGTTAAAAGAATGTTCTTATTCCTAGCAGAAAAGGCAGGACATAGCTGGATGAAACATTTGGTAAAGGAAAAGATCAGCCTGGGGACAGGAAAACGAAGTTTAGTTAAAGCAGGTGTGTACGTTCCGGCTTACCAGATCACAGTGCCTAAAGAATTAATGGATAATGGAACAGACCTATAGAAAACAGGTTGCCTTATTGCTGGACGTTTTACCGGAGGTGGCAAAAGAAAGCTGTTTTGCGCTACATGGAGGTACAGCGATACCAAAAGTCTGCCTTGAACAGGCAGTTTGAAGGAATGACTTCGGAACCTTTCAGTTATAAGGAGTATGAACAAGTTAAGGCACAATTAGTCCAAGTTATATCAGAGAGCCTGACCGACACTGATAAAGACTTCTTGTTAGGATTTAAAGGATTGACACCACGTTGGGAACTTTATCCTTACGGCGATTTTCCTTCAGTCAGATGGAAACTACAACACCTTGAAAAGCTGCGCAACGAAAATCCAGATAAACATAACCAGCTATATGAGTTGTTAAAAAGTCAATTAAAGGTGCACACTTAAAATACCTGAAATCCTATTGTAAATGAAGGCCTTTAGATTTATCCAGTTGTTCAAAATCTATGGTCATACCTTCTTTAAAGCCCATCTCTATTTCTTTTTCAAGATCGGCAAGTGTATCATAAGTTTAGTTTTTTTATATCTTTGTAGCTTATGCAAAAACAACTATTCACATATTATAG
>JBEBUV010000197.1:0-3425 GCA_040393085.1 Pedobacter hiemivivus
AGTATAAGTTAGTAGTGAATGTGTTGTTGTTTTTAGGAGTAAATGTGTGTTATTGTTAGTAGTATAAGTTAGTAGTGAATGTGTTGTTGGTTTTTAGGAGTAAATGTGTGTTATTGTTAGTAGTATAAGTTAGTAATGAATGTGTTGTTATTGTTAGGAATAAATGTGTGGTAATTATTAGAAGTATAAGTTAGTAGTGAATGTGTGGTATTGTTAGGAGTACGGTTATTAGTCGAATTAAGAGTTAAAGTTAGATATAGCGGAATGGTAATTGCTTTAATAGGGTGCTCTATTTTATATCCGAAATTTGTGTTGAAACTAGCATGTGCAACAGATATTAAGCGAAATGATTAAAATTTTGAAGTACATGGTATTTTTATGACCAAAAGAACAAATATATAGTAGTTAAAAAGATAGCTTTTTGAAAAATAAAAGGCACTTTTGCAAAACTGTAAAATAATAGAATAAGGATGTAAAAGAATTGCATATATATGGAAGAGGAAGTTGTTGAAGAGGTTGTTGTACTGATAGAAAAGGAAGATGACGCGCAATTAAAAGTTTACCTGGATGATCTTAACATTTCAGATGTTGAGCATCTGATAGATGAGCTACCTCAGTATGCAGTGAAGTTTATAGATACGCTTTCAATTAAAAGAGCGGTTAATGTTTTTAGAATTCTAGATTTTCCAACTCAGGAAAGAATTATCAAGAAACTTCCGGGAAATAAACTGGCAGAATTAATCAATCTCCTGCCTCCAGATGACCGTACTTCTTTATTTAGTGAGCTAAAAGGGGATGCTGTTAAAAAACTGATTATTCTCTTGCCTGCAAAGGATCGTATAGAAGCGCTTTCACTTTTGGGCTATGAAGAGGATAGTGTGGGGCGCTTAATGACACCAGATTATGTGGCAGTTAAAAAAGATTGGACAGTTAATAGGGTATTGGCACATATCAGACGTTACGGGAAAAATTCAGAAACAATTGATGTGATCTATGTGATTGATAAGGATGGTATTCTACTTGATGATATCAGGATTAGAGAAGTCCTACTCGCAGATCCTGAAGCTAAAATTGGCGAACTGACTGATCATAGATTGATTTCATTAAAGGTTAACGACCCACAGGAAGAAGCTATTAATGTGTTTAGGATGAACAACAGAGTAGCTTTACCAGTTGTAGATGATAACCATGTATTGCTTGGAATTGTAACTGTCGATGATATCCTATGGATTGCAAATGAAGAGTATACTGAAGATATTCATAAGATAGGGGGTACCCAAGCGTTAGATGAACCTTATTTGGACGTTCCTGTATTTCAATTATATAAAAAGCGGGTGGTTTGGCTAATTGTACTCTTCTTTGGAGAGTTGCTAACGATTTTTGCTATGTCGAATTTTGAACATCAAATAGAAAAAGTAGTTATACTAGCCACATTTATACCCTTAATTATCTCGAGTGGAGGTAACAGCGGTTCGCAAGCTGCAACGTTAATAATTCAGGCCATGGCACTCGGTGAAATTACCATTAAAGATTGGTGGAGAGTGATGCGTAGAGAGATATTTTCAGGCATTTTTCTGGGCACAACCTTATGCTTATTAAGTTTTTCTGTTATCATTTGCTGGCAGCTAATGGGTGGGGCGCTTACAGAACCGGTGTTGATTGGTTTGGTGGTAGGTTGCTCTCTAGTTGGAGTGGTTCTGTGGGGCACTTTAATGGGGTCAATGCTTCCACTACTGTTAAAGAAATTAGGAGCCGATCCTGCGGTATCTTCAACACCATTTGTGGCAACACTGGTGGATGTAACGGGACTGATCATCTATTTCTCTATGGCACTACTTTTCTTAAAAGGAGTATTGCTTTAAGATCAAAAGGAGAATCTCTCCAAGATTAAAAGAAGTTTTGATTTAAGTGTTAAAAATAAAAGGCCAATCATTTGGACTGTCCCCAAAAGGTTGGACAAATGATTGGCCTTTTTAAGATATATGATATATAACTATCTTACGTCTGTAAGTTTAATGTTGAACTCCAATATAGAGTTGGCAGGAATTCCGGGTTGTGAATTATTACCATAACCATATTTTGATGGAATGAAAAGTCTGATTTCGCCACCTTTTTGAATTTTAGGGATACCAATTTGCCAACCAGCAATTAATCCACCTAATTGAAATTCTCTAGGCTCGCCTTTACTACTGTCGAAATTTTCAGATTCACCCATTACATTACCTGAGTAGTCTACAGTAACCCAAGTACTCTCACTAAATTTTGTACTTCCAGATCCAGGAGTAATTACCTGGCGAAAGACACCAAATTCATCCTTTATAACTGGAATCTTATTCGCATTTACATAATTTCTGATTGCGGTTGTATCTGCTGAAAACTGAGCTTCAGCATCAAAACCTTTTTTGCATGCAGTAAAACCAAGTAAAACTGCTGCTAGAAATAATAGGGGTTTAATGTGTTTCATTTATTTTTATTTTAATTGTGCGGTGATTCAACTTTAAAATGAAATGCGTTAACTCTTATTTGTACAGTATTGTATTTACTTGGGAAATTAGATGTTTAAAAATAATGCGTTCTCGGAGAAGACATAGGAATTTTTGCCATTCTTCATGGTAAAAGGTTCCAGACTTCGAAGAGTAATGCATTATTTTTATATATAATCTTTTGTAATAATCAGTCTTTTGTAATAATCAGTATTTAAACGTTAAATCTGAAATGCATAATATCGCCATCCTCTACAACATAGGTTTTGCCTTCAACACCTAGTTTACCTGCATCTTTACAAGCATTCTCAGATCCTAAAGTTATAAAGTCTTCATATTTTATAACTTCTGCACGGATAAAACCTTTTTCGAAATCAGTATGGATCACGCCAGCAGCCTGAGGTGCTGTAAAACCTTTAGTGATAGTCCACGCTCTTACTTCTTGTACACCGGCAGTAAAGTATGTATACAGGTCTAGTAAGCGATAAGAAGCAACAATAAGCTTATTTACACCAGACTCCGTTAATCCAAGGTCTGCTAAAAATTCCAGACGCTCCTCATAGCTTTCAAGTTCAGCAATTTCAGATTCTATTTTAGCAGAAATAACAAGTACCTCAGCATTTTCATCTTTTACAGCTTCTTTAACACGATCAACATAAGCATTGCCATTCAATACAGAAGCCTCATCTACATTACAAGCATACATTACCGGTTTTTGTGTTAAGAGACCAAGATCCTGGATGTATTCAAAATCTTCTGCATTAACTGCAGCAGAACGAACAGAATTCCCACTTTCCAGATGTGTTTTAATCACACTTAGTATGTCGAAAGTCCTTTTGGCATCCTTATCGGTTTTAGCCATTTTCTCTACTTTCTGTATACGTTTAGTAACAGTATCCAGATCTTTCAATTGTAATTCAGTATCAATAATCTCTTTATCGC
>JBEBUV010000198.1:0-3290 GCA_040393085.1 Pedobacter hiemivivus
CGCATGCATTTTTTGCTTGCTCAGTCCCGTCCGGGAGGCGCGCACAATTAATCAAATTTTCAATTAAAAATTTAAGACGATGAAAGCGCAAATCCAAAATTCCCTGTTTATGGTATCGGAAATTAAAGTAAGTTATCAGCCTAAATTCAATGCTAATGAAAGACCTAAGATCACCCGGTCAAAAGATGCCTATAATATTCTGTTTAACAACTGGGATCAGGGAAGGATCGAAATGAACGAGCAGTTTTTTATCCTGTTGCTAAACCGTGGTAATAAAGTAATCGGCATGACCGAAATATCTAGCGGTGGATTTTCTGGGACAGTGGTCGATCCAAAGCTGATATTTGGGATTGCTTTGAAAAGCTGTGCCAGCGGGATCATCCTTTGCCACAATCATCCGAGCTCAAATTTGAAACCCAGTCAGGCAGATCTTAACCTGACCAGAAGACTGGTAGAAGCTGGCAAATTACTGGACTTGCTGATCCTGGATCACATCATTCTGACCAAACGTGGTTATTTCTCATTTGGAGATGAAGGGCTTTTATAGCCCTTAATATTCGAGTGGGAAATTTATATTAAGTGATGCAAATATTTCCAATAATAGGACACTGTTGAATCTAGAAAACTCCTTCACTCATTTTTTTCTTTGATCTTATCGTTGTTTCAATAAAGATATTATTCATACGGAGATTGGGGGGCTTCTATAGTCTCATTTCTAATTCTTTCTGTTAAATTGCGTTGCCTAAAAAATATCAACGTGACTCAAGAACAAATTGACAAGCTTCGTGAAGAGATATTAGTTGTGATCTCGCCTCTTAAAGAAAGTAATAGTCCCCTAATGGATCAAGAAAGCTTTTTTGCTGTTCGGACGGATGCTGGCAGAAAGCTGCCTGAATATTATTTGGTGTATTTTCTTCTTGCGGAACTTCTTGGATTTAAAAATTTGGGACGAGATGAGAAAGTCGCGTGGTCTTTTCCACTTGATTTTAATGGCGAGACGTTCTTTATAGAGCATAGGAAGATGGGTCTGGGAATATTTGTAGCTAAAAAAGAACGTGATGAGGAAGATTCGGAACGGATTTGTCGGCTAATCTTAAGGGCTGTTTCTATGGCAAAAAGGTTTTATGTTTTTGTCGCTGAAAATGCCATAAAAGCATCTGAATTAAATGTGATTAATAAAAATAAACAATTGTTTGCCCGCTATTCGTATTTGAGAGGTCTTTATAATGAACAGCGCAAATTAGCTTTAAAAAATAAAGGGAAAACAAAAATTAAAGAAGGAACGACAGAATATGGTTCATATACTAGTTATACTCCGTTAGACAGAAAGTTTCAAGTCAATGCGAATCACTTGGCAATTTCTTGCATTGAGGCCTTTTTTAGCTGGACTGAGCATTTGTTTATACATCTCGCAATCATAGCAAATGGTTTGTCTAATGGAGAACAAGTTGCAAAGTTAGTTGGCGCTGAATGGAAAGATAAATTTAACGCAGCGATTTCGAAACCGGACAAAACAATGCAGAAGATTTATAATGACTTATTAATTGTTAGACAGCAGCTTAGAAATTTCGTTGCTCATGGTGCCTTCGGCAAGGATGGCAACGCCTTTTTGTTTCATTCGGGCGCTGGCGCGGCGCCGGTTCAAATTGTTAGAGATAAGCACCGGAATAAGTTTTCTTTAGAAGGTAGCCTCCACTTCAATGATGAAGAGGTGTTGAAGCTGATAGATGAATTTATTACTCATATCTGGTCTGGAGATCTGCGACCTGCGATGTATTATACCCAGGAAAATACACTTCCTAGTATTTTAACTTATGCTTCAGATGGAAACTACGAAGTAGCAATGACTAGTTTCGAAGCAATGGAAAAATTTGTTTTTCATCTTCAGATGGAGTTTGATAATGCGGGTAATATGGATTGGTAGTCCTTCTCTCTCTTACTTAACTATAAACTGACTATTCTTCGCCTTGAGGCTGATTGGGGTTTCGAGGTGCTTGCTTAATCTGAAATTTTACTATTGTTAAACGATGATTTTAGGGAATCTTTTTACAAGACATTTCATTTGGAAAGATAGAAGTAAAACATGGCTTTTACGATCTGGCTCATGGAACGTTTTCCTGTTACCCAGTCTGATATACTATCTCTGTCAATGCCGGTCTCAAAGGCGATTTGCTTAATGCGTACTCCTTTTTCCTGCATCTTTCTTTCCAGCCATGCGGTGTTTACAACGCTGGTTGGTGATGGCAGGTAAGTGAGTGGATGTACTTTAAGTTGAAACTCGGTGATTTTACTGAATACCTCCTGGGTTCTTTTTATTAAAGTGGCTTCAGTGGCGTATTTGCCAGATTTATTTTCGCCTTGGGCAGTTTCTATTTCGATCAGTTTGTCCTCAATGGCCAGTAAGGTAAAACTGATGTTGGATTGTGCGGTATGTCTGTTCGCTGCTTTATTGAGCTGGTCAATTTGTTCGCTCGAAAGTGCTGAGTTTAATTTTTCTATTCCTGTGATCATGTGCGTATTTGATGTTTTATTGTATCAGTAGCTGGCTTTTATCAAGTGGCTTTTTGCATTTAGACTGTTGGATGGTTACTGTCCATATGCTTGCAGGCCGAGTATCCGCTGGGTTTTTTGATCATGCTCCCCATTGAAAAACTGATCAATAGCTTGCTGAAATACCGGATCTGCGTGTGGTACTGCAGCAAACAAGGTCATACTTGAACGCAACTTGAGCTCATCTGGAGAACCAAATATTTCATAGGCGGTTTTATCAGTGTGATTGAGTAATTCTTTGGTAACTTTTATCAGTCTTGGTCCGAGCAGGGGATGAAGGTAATACTGGGTGGCCTCCTTCAGGTCCTTTACGTCGTAGTATTTGGCCGTGTCTGAAAAACCCAGTCCCTGGATTTGGGGGAATATGTACCACATCCAGTGTGTTTGTTTTTTGCCATAGCTGATTTCAGTTAAGGCAATTTCGAAATCTCTTTCCTGGGCTAAAACAAATCTGTCCAGACCGGGCGTATTTATTGTGATCATAGTTGGGTTTTATACTAATTTTAAATCCATAACCATTTTAGATGAATTTGGTTTTTGAAGACCGGAGAAATATTTAAAAATACGGTTGCAATATTGCTGACAGCATGGTGTGCTGGGTATTATCAAACTTATTTGATCTGGGGATTGTAATGGTTTGCACAATTGAAAATTGCCCGGTCAGTAACAGTTTAGAGAAGCAGTGTAATCATTTCAAAATTGGGTAAACCTGCATCAGGGTGGTGAAAGTTGTAAAGTGA
>JBEBUV010000199.1:0-3284 GCA_040393085.1 Pedobacter hiemivivus
AATTTTGCAAAAAATTAAAAATCAAGATGAGTACAAACAGAACATTTACCATGATCAAGCCTGATGCAGTTGCTAATGGCCATATTGGTGCAATTATTAACGATATCACTACTGCAGGTTTTAAAATCATTGCATTAAAATACACTAAACTATCTGCAGAAACTGCTGGTGAGTTTTATGCCGTTCACAAAGAACGCCCTTTTTATGCTGACCTGGTAAGCTTTATGTCTTCAGGACCAATCGTTGCTGCGATCCTTGAAAAAGACAATGCGATTGAAGATTTCAGAAAATTAATTGGTGCTACTAACCCTGCTGAAGCAGCTGAGGGTACTATCCGTCAGAAATATGCTAAATCGATTGACGCTAATGCAGTTCACGGTTCAGATTCTGATGAAAATGCACAAATTGAAGGCGATTTCTTCTTTACTGCTGCAGAGCGTTTCTAAGAATAAGTAATCGAGTCATTGTGTCATGATACTGGCAATAGCCATTATCACAAAAACAGATACTGTGACGAACAATATTTAAATAAGCACCTTTTTGAGGTGCTTATTTTTTTATAAAGTTTGTACCTTTCAACCACAACAATAAAACAAATGAAGAAGACTTTAATCACTTTGATCCTTCCCTTTTGTGCACTTACATTAAATGCACAAATTAAAACAACAGCAAAAGCACCTGTAAAAAAAACAACCACCGTTAAGAAAACGACAACACCGGTAGAGAAACCTGTTACTGCGGCACCAGTAGTTTTTAGGTCTACTTTAGACTCAGCAAGTTATGCTTTCGGTAATACGATGGGGGCCAGCTTAAAAAAAGATGGATTAAACAGCTTAAGCTATGATTTATTGATTAAAGGATTGAAAGATGCTTTTGGTGGCAACACATCATTACTCTCTCAAGAAAAAACCCAAACTGCAATCAGCAACTTATTTATTGCTGTTAACAGACAAAAACACCTGCCTGCAATTAATGAAGGCAAGGCATTTCTAGAAAAAAACAAGCTGCAATCAGGTATACAAGTTACGCCAAGCGGCATACAATACCAGGTAATCAACAGAGGAACAGGTATCAGGCCTACAGCAACAGACACTGTATTGGTAAATTATAAAGGGACCTTACTTAACGGAAAACAATTTGACAGCTCTTATGATAGAAATCAACCTCTGGAAATAACTTTAAACCAAGTAATTCCAGGGTGGATAGAAGGTGTACAACTAATGCAGACAGGTTCAAAATACAAATTCTTTATTCCTTATAACCTGGCGTATGGAGAACGTGGTTCAGGAGCAATCCCACCATATAGCACTCTTATATTTGAAATTGAGTTACTTAAAGTAAACGGGAAATAACCGTTATAAAACCATTGTCATAGTTTTTTGTTTATTCAATACATCAAAACCAAAAACTATGACTTCAAAAAAGTATTTCCCATTGGCAATTATTGCCCTCCTTTCCTCGACCTTAATGAGCTGCGAACTTATTCAAGGTATTTTTAAAGCCGGTGTTTGGACTGGTGTAATTGTAGTAGTGCTGGTACTTGCATTAATTATATGGCTAATCAGCAGAATTTTTGGCGGATAGCCCTTAAAGAAAAACAAGATCTGTGATCACTTCGAGGCCGGCACGTTCATTGATTTTTTGAATGATGCCGGTTCTCACCATTAAAAGTTCATTCTTAATTACAGATGACTCAATCCTTACGAACAATTTCTTCTGTGAAACATAAATTTGTGTAGTCCGATTAGCGATCGCTTTCCCCATCAGATCAGGCCACAAAGCCACTACCGATGTCTCATCAAATTTCCCTTTTAGCTTATAAACATTTAGCAATTTGCCAATGCCCTCTTTTAGTGTAATATCATTAGGCTTACGCATGATTTATCCCCCCGTTATTGACTTCAAATAAAGTAATTGGCACATCAATTTTATTGAATACTGCCAATACACGTTCTCTTCCCGTATCTGTAATAAAGATCTGCCCAAAATCATGATGTGAAACCATCTCCATCAGCTTATGCATCCTACTGTCGTCCAATTTATCAAAAATATCATCCAACAGCAACAAAGGCTTAAATCCTTTATATTTCTGAAGATAAGCATATTGCGCCAACTTTAGAGCAATTAAAAATGATTTCTGTTGTCCCTGTGAACCAAACTTTTTCAAAGCCATATCAGAAATCGTAAATATCAGGTCGTCCTTATGAACTCCTGTAGTTGTCCTTTCCAGAATTTTATCCTTTTCTATCGATTGTAATAACAATTGCTCAAAAGCGGTATCATGAAGCTGACTTTGGTATTGCAAGTTTACCTGTTCCTTATCATCCGTTAAAAACTGGTAATATTTATCAAACAATGGAATAAACTCAATCATAAACTGCTGACGTTTATTATAAATCCTTACACCAGATGCCACCAACTGTTCATTATAAATCTCTAACAATGTTGGATCATAACTTCTTGTAACCGCAATTTGTTTAAACAATGCATTCCGGTTTAAAAGATGCCGGTTATACATAATCAGTTCATCCAGGTAATGTGGATCTGTCTGCGAGATTACATTGTCTATAAAACGCCGGCGTTCCTCACTTCCCTCCATAATAATATTGGTATCATAAGGGGAAATCATAACTAAAGGGAACAAACCGATGTGGTTTGCCAGTTTATCGTATTCTTTTTTATTCCTTTTAAATTGTTTTTTCTGATTGCGTTTTACGCCACAGGTAATCTTCTCATTCTTTTCCTGTCTTTCAAAATCTCCCTGAATCATAAAAAGATCATGGCCGGATTTAATCTGCTGCGAATCGACAGGGTTGAAATACCCTTTACACAGGCACAAATAATGGATTGCATCCAATAAATTGGTTTTACCAGCCCCATTATCGCCTACAAACGCATTTACAGTTTTGGAAAAACTAACATCTGCATCCGTATAGTTTTTAAAATTAAGAAGAGTAATGTTTTTTAACCACATAGTATCTGTAGCCAAAGTTACCGTTTAGCTTTGTGAATTCTATGATTTGTTTTCTGTAATGCCAGATGTTTTCATCCAATTTATTAACCTTTCTAATGGTTCTAATTAACGATCAGTTCATTAAATTTATTAAATACTTTTAAAAGTGGTTGATACTTTGATGTAAAAATGTATTTTTGCAGTCCTTAATTTTTTAAAATAAAATGTCTACAACAGAGAAAGAAATAAATCAACCGGTAAGAAAGGGATCTTTTTTAGAAGAAAATTCGAAAAGCCTTTTGTTCATTGCAGGTGCAATTGTAGTATTAAT
>JBEBUV010000200.1:0-3262 GCA_040393085.1 Pedobacter hiemivivus
TTGCTTATATGCGTTGCATTCCAAATATGACGGTTGCTGCACCTATGAATGAGGAAGAATTACGTAACCTGATGTATACCGCACAATTAGAAAATGCGGGTCCATTCTCTATCCGCTACCCAAGAGGCAATGGGGTAATGGCCGACTGGAAACGTCCTTTTAAAGCAATTGAAAAAGGTAAGGGCCGGAAAATATGCGATGGCGAAGATGTAGCCATACTTACTATTGGCCATGTTGGTAATTTTGCAGTTGAAGCTTGTAAAGAACTAAACAGTGAAGGTATACATCCTGCACATTTCGATATGCGTTTCGTTAAACCAATTGATGAAGTGATGCTTCATGATGTGTTTAAACGTTATAAACACATAGTTACCGTCGAAGATGGTTGTCTACAAGGCGGAATGGGCAGTGCCGTAATTGAGTTTATGGCAGACCATAATTACAACAGCCAGATAATCAGACTAGGAATTCCTGATGAATTTATTGAGCATGGCGAACAGTCAGAGCTATGGGCATTATGTGGATATGATACCAACGCTATTATTACCGCAATTAAAAAAATCGCTGTAAGCAGAACAACAAAAACAATAGCATCTTAACTGTTAACTTTACATAATATTTAAAAATAGCTGCCCCTTAACAGGCAGCTATTTTTGTTTAAACACATCAATTAAATTCATCAAACAGCATATCAACGTGTTAGAAATTAAAACTCGTGTAATGACATTAGTCTGACATAATTAATTGCATTAAGGGTAAATTTGCCCCCTTTAAAACAATTAATTAACACTTTTTTAACAACTAACACATTTATGAAAAAATTATTACTTTCATTGAGCGTTGCAATTTTAGGTTTAACTGCACAGGCACAAGACTTTAAGCCGGCTCAAGGTGACATTACTACTGAATTTGGTTTAACAGGTGGTATCAACAACACAAACTTCGAATTAAATGACGGCGCTGGCTTATTACGCTTCCGTTATTTCCAAAAAGAAAACTTAGCTTTCCGTTTAGGTTTCAACGTTGGTTCAATCAGCGAAAAAGGAAATGCTTATGGTACTGGTGCAAATGAAAACAAAACAGGTTCAGCGAAAAGCACTGAAACTCAATTTTTAATCAACTTAGGTGTTGAGAAACACTTTACAGGTACTGAGCGTTTATCTCCTTATGTAGGTGCTGATTTCTTAATTGGTGGTGCATCAAACAAAACAACTTTTGAAAATGCAACAGGTTCAGTTACTAACCCAACTTATGTTGACGCTGTAAGCAGCGAGACAAAAGGTCCAGGTAGCACAATTTTAGGTTTACGTGGTGTTGTAGGTGCTGATTACTATATCGCTAAGCGTTTATATTTAGGTGCTGAAGCTGGTTTTGGTTTCATCTATGCAAAAGATGGCGAAACTACAATAACCAACACTGTATCTGGTACTACCACCACTGTTACTAATAAATCAGCTGGAAACAGCTTTGAATTAAGCCCAAGCATCATCACTGGTGTGCGTATTGGTTTCGTATTCTAAGCTTAAAACGAAAACGAGATCCTGATAGATCATTGCTGTAAAGCAAAATAAATCAGGATAACAGTTTATACAAAAATGCCTGCTTCGTAACGAAGCAGGCATTTTTTGTTATATACTCTTAGTCTTTCCTTTTACTCATTCGACATAGCTTGCCATTTTCACTGTCGTAATGCAGGCACAGACCTATATCTCGCGGCTATTAAATAACCTTAATACCAATCTCTGTAAAAGCTGCCAGCTCTTCATGTTGCGGATCCTCATCCGTAATAATAATATCAATCGCATCAATACTACAAATCTGATAATGCTCTGCCCTACCCATTTTTTCCAGGGTAGATAAAGCAATCACTTGTTTCGCATTCTCAACCATTTTTCTTTTCACCTGCGCATCCTCATAATCTTGCCCCGTCACCCCCAGGTTGATATCGATACTGCAAATCCCTAAAAAACAAAGATCAGGTCTTATTGTACTCAAAGTTTGAATCACCTCATGACCAGAAGTCGAGAAAGCAGTTTTATTTAACCTGCCCCCAATAAATAAAACCTCCGCATTTGGATGATCTTCCAATACAGTAGCTACAGGAAAACTATTAGTAATAACCGTAATACGGCGATCTCTGGGAATATGACTAGCCACCGCAAGCGCAGAAGTTCCCGAATCAAAAAGCACCACCTGGCCGTCCTTAATTAAGCTCGTCGCTTTTTCAGCAATAATCTTTTTATGACTCACATCGTAATGTTCCCGATCACGGAAATGTCTCGGAATCGGAGAATTTAAAATAGCACCACCCCGAACGGCTTTCAGTAATCCCTGATCAGAAAGTTCCTTTATATCTCTTCTAACCGTATCCTCAGATACATTTAACAAGACACTTAAATCGCCCAATAATACTTTTTGATCTTTGGTGATATGTGAAATAATACGTTGTTGTCTTTCTGCTTTAATCATAGCTTAACTGCAATATAATGCAAAGATAACAAAAACAACTTGCAATATTATGCAAATTATACGTATATTTGTTGCAAATAAATACAAACATTGCTATAATTACTGCAATAATTCGCAATTAAAACAATTCAAATTGAGGAATATAATAGTATGAATAGCATATAATTACAATAAAATAATATGAAGAAGAAAACAATAGGAATAGACATGGATGGCGTACTGGCCGATATAGAAACACATTGGTTAAACCTGTATGAGAAAGACTATGGCGTTAAGTTAGGCCCGGAAATATTTTTAAATGTAACAGAGGCTGATGCTTTTCCCGACAAAACTGCCGTACTTAAATATGTATTTACACCGGGGTTTTTCAGAACAATACCAGTTATGCAAGGCGCTATTGAAGCGGTAAAAAAGCTGGCAGAAGATTACGAGATTTACATTGTATCCGCAGCTATGGAATTTCCATTATCACTGTTTGAAAAAAGAGAATGGTTATCAGAACACTTCCCTTTTATAGACTGGAAAAACATCATTTTTTGTGGAGATAAAAGCATTATCGACACCGATTACCTAATAGACGACCATCCTAAGAATCTAGACTTTTGTAAAGGAATGCCGATTATGTTTACAGCGGGGCATAATGCACGATTTAATCATCACGTAAGGGTCAACAATTGGCAAGATGTTTTAGCATTAATGGAAAAAGAGCAGGAACTGTGTCCGCAATCTTAAAACAAAGTACCGGCTAAGTTATTAACCAAATAAAGGCCAGAAACACATAGAAATAGATAAC
>JBEBUV010000201.1:0-3233 GCA_040393085.1 Pedobacter hiemivivus
AGCTTGCTTATTTTTGAAATAATCAAACATAAACAATACCATATCTACCTCACTTAAATTAATGAAACTTATCCAAGATGATTTTACTATGCTCCTTTCCATCCAAATCTATTTTCTGAATAACGTTCTTGTCATCTGTTTTTATAAAATAGATTGCTTGGTTTATTGCATTATAACGAACTGCATTAAAATGAGTTCCATCCGTAGAACTAAGAAGACTTTCTTTCTTTTCTAAAAGATCAATATTCACTAAATCATAATTTGAAGAGCAAACAATTCTATTAGAATTTACCAGAATTGGATTTGAGTAATCATTTGAGTTTCGTAAGGTATCATTACTTGTTGAAATTCTCATCAAGCTAAAATCAAATTTGTTGTAAAAAAAAATTCCATTCTTCTCGTCTCTTAAATCAAATAAAAGTCTATCGTTGTCAATATCTTCAATATTATACAACCTGTAGGCTGAAAGATTTGAAATTCTGTTCACTTTTCTATTACCAAATTCATATTTGTAAATATCAAAATTATGAGGAGCCTTAACTCCCACTGAAGAGTAAGCAGAATATTCATTTGCTTGTATAAAAAATAAGCTCTTACCATCCTTTGAAAATACGGCTTGTATTTTTAAACCGAAATCATCAGTAACAATCGAGATATTATCTCCATTTATACCAGCAACTGAAATCGAACTATTAAGACTATCTATTTTTTTACTCACAAAAACAATTTTTTTTCCATCAGGAGAACACCTCGGATTATCAGCCACCATCCCGTCCTGTGAATTTATTAATAATTTTACATTTGATCCATCAATATTTGACTTGTATATAGATATACGATTGTTATCAAAATAAGAAAAGATTATATTTCTACCATCTGGGGTAATATCAAAATTCTGTATCCCCTTTTCTTTAATTACAATATTACCGCTATTAGTATAGTTACATCGCACAAATAATATAAAAGCTATAAAAAAAAAGATCAAAAGTTTTATTGTTTTTTTATCTATCATCACACTTAAGTTAAATTATCAATTTTAATTCACGGTTGATATAGGGGAATTCATTGAATTTATAAAATTATTAAAGCCAGACTTCAAATTTCTTATAATAGCAGGCATAGTATCAACTAATGCTTTCCCTCCAGATATAGGGTCAAAAAGACTAAATACCATTTTAGCCTCAGTATATGTCCTCTGAGAAACAGGCTCCTTGATAATAACATCAATGCCATACTCCTTGCCATTATAAAGATAGTTATTTTATCACCTGAGACGTACTATCCGTTCAAACTGAGGGGCCTCGATCACATCATTATCAGCTCCGTATTGAAGTGACAGGAAATATTGCGAGATGAGTACAAAGACACAACTTGTAGATTATAAAACAAACCAATAGGCTGCATACTTGATTATGCAGCCTATCAGCCAAATAGCAATGCTAAGTAGAAATCAATATACCTATTATCATTTTCGCACAACAAAAATTAAGATTAATATGCATTAATTAAGGCAACTTTAATAATACCGTATCCGCTCGCTTACTTATAGACCCTGTATCTTTTAAAACAAGTTTGAGATATTTTTCATTAATACTATAAGAAACAAGACAATTGTACATTTCATAACTATTTAATACTTGTTCTCTATCCTTTTTTTCTTGCCTAACTTGTATATACCGAAAATACTATTCTTATCACTCTTCAAATCCCAATCCCCTTTATTTTTAACCTTATCCTTAAAAGTCCACGGGCTATAAATACCCTCAGCTTCTTTTGTATTTTTATTTAACAGATTAGTATATACTTTATCCACATTTAGAACACCTCCTAATTCCCCTATCTTCTCTCCACCCGCATCAGTATTTTCAGAGCTATAAGTTTTATCTACAAACTAACCGTATATACAGCCTATTAACTAAACAGCAAAGCCTGGCTCTATTGAACCAGGCTTTGCTGTTTAAATATGATAAGGTTCTTCTTTTTTTAGATATTCTTCTGAAACCTCCTTCAGATCATTTATTAATGCCTCAAAGTCGATATCCAACTTCTTTTTCTTTAGCTTATCTCTGACTAATTTGACTGCATTCATTGTGCTATCCACAATAAACTCTCTCCGTTCAAACTCATTACGGTCATGAAACAACTCCTTTGTAACAGCTATGTCAACACCAACATCTTTGCTTTTGCTCATATAGTTATTTACTTTGGGTTCATGAGGAAGATACCTGCTAAATTTACCTTCAACATAATATTTAATAAGTAACAACTTTAAGTCATTCCCGTAATCTTTATTTGAAATGCCATCCTTTATTCGTTTACCTAAGCCATTATCTCCCCAAACATATGGAATGAACTTATCTCCGACTTCCTCATCTCCTGTACTAATATAATATCCTACCATTCGTAGAAGGGTTTATTTTTACCAGCCCAAGGCTCTCTATTTAATGGCCCCGGATTTCTCTCAACAATACTTCTCTCTTGTTTCAACATCTCAGATCGACTTCCTGTATTTAATGTTTTCATTACTTTATCATTCATAAATGAATTAGTATATCGTTTTTCCGGGATTGCTTTTGAAGTTATACCTGTTTTCAAATACTCGCCTGATGTAGTTTCAAGTCTGTAAAGCGTATTTTCAAGAGTACTAGCTTTAGAATTTGCATTTACAGCTGTTTTTAGAACCTCAACCCCTTCGCTTATAACTTTACCTTCCTGACCTGTTTTAGCGAATAATGTACCAGTTGTACCTTTGGCAAGAGAACCATTGACAACTAAAGCATTTGCACCATCCCCCAAATGACCAAGGGCATCTTTTAAACCGCCTTCACTAGGGACTTGAGCCATGCTGTATCCTAAGGTTCCACCTTCACTATCTACAGATTGCCACTTCATTCCAGGAGCAGCCTTATTGATCCCTAAAGCATCACCAGCTGCTGCTACAAGTGTTCTGATACCATGTATACCATCCCTAATCGCACCTCCTATAGCCATTCCGGTCTGTACACCAATCAATTCGTCATCACCTGGGCCATAACCATCGTCCGGCCACATCCCATCCGGATCCACAAACCTTATTGGATTATTGAAAGCGTAAGTATATGGTGACCATCTTCTTCCTTTCTCCGCCAGCGGATCAATCACATTCCACCTTCCAATCACCGGGTCATAGAACCTTGCTCCATAATCGAACTGTCCCAGCTCTTCTTGCAACTCCTTGCCATTATAAAGATAGT
>JBEBUV010000202.1:0-3211 GCA_040393085.1 Pedobacter hiemivivus
AGTAGAAACACAAATGCTCATCAGAAAACCTGTTTCAACAGTTTTTCAAGCTTTCATTGATCCTAAAATCACCACCAATTTCTGGTTCACAAAATCAAGTGGACCATTAGCAATTGGCAAGGTGATTATTTGGGAATGGGAAATGTACAGCATCTCATTAAAAGTGATCGTAAAGGACATTATCCAGAACAAAAGAATAACGATCGAATGGGGTGAGCCGGCAACAACAGTTGACTTTGAGTTTACTAGCCTTTCAGACGACACCACTTATGTGGTTATCAAAAACTATGGTTTTGACAAAACAGGCGATGAGCTGATAGAAGCCATAAAAGACAATACAGGTGGGTTTACGACAGTTTTAGATGGACTGAAAGCCTATTTAGAACACAACATCAACCTGAATTTAATTGCTGACAAGTACCCAAAAGAGGTTCATTCAAATCATCTTCGCTAGGTTACCTAGTTGTTTTAATTTAGGTTCTATTTCGGCGGACCATGATAAGCCAATGGAGAGTAAGTAATTATCATCGATTATTTACCGATACAGAACTTACTAAATATATTCTCCAATAAATCATCCGTAGTCACCTGCCCAGTAATCTCACCTAAGTAATGTAAGGCCTGTTTAATGTCTATAGCAAGGAAATCAGAAGTCACAGGATTAGTAAGTCCTTCAGCAACGCTATTTAGAGCCGTACGGGTTCTTTGTAGCGCTTCTACGTGCCTAATGTTAGTCACCATGGTATGATTATCAGAAAGCTTATCTCCTACTGCTGTATTGTATAATAGCTCTTTAAGTTCCTCTATGTTCTTTTGCTCTTTAGCAGAAATAGATATAAACTCAATATCTGATGGAAGTTTCAGTTCCTTTACTCTATCACTATAGGAAAGATCCATTTTATTCGCTACTGCTATAAAAGCGATTCCTGGCTTGTGTAAACTTAAAATATCATCTCGTATTTCAGTAGCTGAAAGGTTAACCACATCAAATAAGTACACCAATACTGCCGATTGGCTAATCTTCTGCATAGTCTTCTCAACACCTATTGCCTCAATCGTATCAGTAGCTTCGCGAATACCAGCCGTATCAATCAACCTGAAATTGATGCCATTGATGTTTAAAACCTCTTCAATTGTATCTCTGGTTGTGCCTGCAATTTCACTAACAATAGCCCTGTCTTCGTTTAACAATGCATTCAAAAGAGTCGATTTACCAGCATTTGGCCGCCCAGCAATAACCGTATTGATACCGGTTTTAATTACATTACCCAACTCGAAAGAGCGGATTAACTTGTTCAACACCAATGTTATCTTATCGATTAACTCCTGTAACTGATCTCTATTAGCAAACTCTACATCCTCTTCAGCAAAATCAAGCTCTAGCTCAATCATCGATGCGAAATGAATCAGTTGTTCGCGCAATATATTCAACTCTGTACTAAATCCGCCTCTTAACTGGTTCATGGCCACACTATGTGCCGCTGCCGAATCAGAAGAAATCAAATCTGCTACCGCCTCTGCTTGAGATAGATCGAGTCCGCCATTTAAAAAAGCCCTTAAGGTAAATTCTCCTGGTTTAGCTGCTGATGCTCCTTTGCGGATTAATAAATTAATGATCTGTTGTATGATATAATTAGATCCATGGCAGGAAATCTCTACTGTGTTTTCTTTGGTATACGATTTCGGCGCAACAAATAAACTCACAAGAACCTCATCTATAACTACATTGTCATCTTTAATTAAACCAAAATGTATGGTGTGCGAATCCTGCTTTAGTAAGTCTTTACCACTAAAAACTGAGTTCATTATCGTGATGGCATCCTTCCCTGAAAGGCGGATTACTCCTATAGCACCCACTCCGGGCGGTGTAGATAAGGCAACTATAGTTTCGTTTGTAATCATGAATATTCTTCTTTAAATTTAATTTATGGCACAAAATTAGCCAAACATTCGTTACCTTTTAGTTTTACACGTTCAAAAATCAAACAAATTACGAATGAAAGACATGCCACTTACCGTTAAACGGTCAATTGAATTACTAGGGATTGTGCTTGTCGGAGCACTCCTTGTCATTGGTAATGACATCATTATGCCAATAATCATGGCCTTTTTTATCAGCATAGTATTGTTGCCTATATTCCGTTTATTAAGAAGATATAAGTTTCCAGAAATTGCGGCTATTATATTGCCTATTCTGTTATTGGCCATATTTATTGGACTAATTGTATGGTTTTTCTCTGCACAATTCGCAACGTTGGTTAACGAATTCCCTGAAATTAAGAAAAATGTAAGCTCCCATTTAAATTCTATCAGTGCCTGGATCAGCAGTATCAGCGACTTCTCGACCAAAGAACAAGTGAAATTTATAAATGATAAAAGTAACGACCTGCTTGGTGTTGCTGGTAAAGCTGCAAGTGGTGCCGCAGTGACCCTAAGTTCAATATTCGTTTTTATGGGTTTATTGCCTATTTATATTTACCTGATGCTATTCTATAAAGATATTCTTCTTCGTTTTATCTTTATGTGGTTTAAACCAGACCACCACCCAAGAGTAAAGGATGCCATCTATGAAACGGAGGCTATCATTAAAAACTACCTGGTAGGTTTACTGATACAGGTAACGTATATGACGATTTTATTAGGTGGAATATTATTATTGGTGGGTATTAAACATGCGTTATTGATTGGGGTGATCTTTGCCATCTTAAACCTTATCCCTTATGTTGGAGCCTTAATAGGTAACATCATTGGTGTAATGCTAACCTTAACATCATCCACAGAACTTTGGCCGGTACTTACGGTACTTATTGTTATAGCAATTGTTCAGTTTCTTGACAACAACATACTAATGCCCAGGATAGTTGGATCTAAAGTAAAGATCAATGCCTTGTTCGCTATCTTAGGAGTTATTATTGGTGGCAGTATAGCAGGTGTGTCCGGGATGTTCCTGTCCATGCCAATTATTGCCGTTCTAAAAGTTATTTTCGATAGAACAGATACCTTTAAACAATGGGGTGTATTATTGGGTGATGAACGACCATCTAGAAGTCCGATGACTTTTCCTTCGTTTAGGAAAAAGAAAACGGTAACTGCCAAGGCAGGTGTAGAAAAAACAAAAGAGAAGGAATAACCTTCTCTTTTGTTTTTTTGTATTTAAATAGCACTTGAAAATATGTGCACTAAACAAGCTTATCTATTTTACATACGCTCC
>JBEBUV010000203.1:0-3099 GCA_040393085.1 Pedobacter hiemivivus
TTTATGGGATTAAAAGCGGCATTAAGTAAGCCATTTGCTGCCCTTGTGGTAAAGGGCATAAATAAGTGGAAAGACGATGCAGTACAAGCTCAACAAGAGATACTTAAAAAGTTGGTTAAGTCTGCAAAGCATACCGCCTTTGGAAAGGATCATAAGTTTGCAGCGATAAAGACTTACGCAGATTTTAAAAAACAGGTTCCGATTAGGGATTATGAGGAATTAAGGCCTTATATTGATCGGGTTGTTGCGGGTGAGAAGGATGTGATGTGGAAAGGTAAACCGCAATATTTTGCTAAAACATCAGGCACCACTTCTGGTGTTAAATATATCCCCATTTCTTCAGAATCAATGCCAGAACATATTAAAGCAGCACGTAATGCTTTACTTACCTATGTTCATGAAACGGGAAAAGTGAAATTTATTGATGGCAAAATGATCTTTTTGCAAGGTAGTCCGATTATGAGTAAAAAGAACGGTATTAATGTCGGACGATTATCCGGTATTGTAGCGAATCTTGTACCTGCATATTTACAAAAAAACAGACTGCCATCGTATCTGACAAATTGTATAGAAGATTGGGAAGAAAAAATAGATGCTGTTGTTGATGAAACAATAGATCAGGATATGACTCTGATTTCTGGTATTCCACCATGGGTACAAATGTATTTTGACAGACTTACAGAAAGGTCTGGTGGTAAAAAGATTAAAGATATCTTCCCAAATTTTGAACTATTCGTTTATGGTGGTGTTAATTATGAACCATATCGTGCTAAAATTGAAGCTAGCATCGGTAGAAAGATAGATTCAATTGAAACTTATCCGGCTTCTGAAGGATTTATAGCCTATCAGGATAGTCAGCAGGACAAGGGTTTATTGTTATTGGCAGATGCAGGTATGTTCTATGAATTTATTCCTGCCGATGAATTTTATAACGATAATCCTACCCGTTTGAGTTTAGGGGAGGTGGAGCTGGATACCAATTATGCATTGATTTTAAATACTAATGCCGGTCTTTGGGGTTATGTAATAGGTGATACTGTTAAGTTTGTATCTAAAGATCCATATAAAATTATGGTGACTGGTAGGATCAAACATTTTATATCTGCTTTTGGAGAACATGTGATTGGGGAAGAGGTTGAACATGCAATACTATCTGTAGCGAATGAGGAGGGGGTTGGAATTACTGAATTTACAGTAGCACCTCAGGTGAGTACACCTGCTGGTGAATTGCCTTATCATGAGTGGTTTGTGGAGTTCTCAGTTCCGCCATCAGACATGGTATCATTCAGTAAAAAAGTTGATGATGCTTTACAAAAGAAGAATATTTACTATTTTGACCTGATTGAAGGTAAAATATTGAAGCCCTTAATCATTCGTCCTTTGCAAAAAGATGCGTTTGTGAATTATATGAGGACACAAGGGAAGCTTGGTGGACAAAATAAAGTGCCACGCTTGTCTAACGACAGGAAGATAGCGAATGATTTACTTGGTTTTATAACTCGTCAGAATGACGAAGAACAGGGGAAAGTTTAATTGAAAAATATATCCATTTTAGGATCCACAGGTTCTGTGGGTACCCAGGCATTAAGTGTTATTGAAGCGAATCCTGATTTGTATAGGATTTTGGCGCTTACAGCACATGCCAATTACAATTTGTTGATTGAGCAGGCACTTAAATTTAAGCCTCTACTGGTGGTCATTACAGATGATCGTAAATATCAGCAGGTAAAGGAAGCATTGTCTGGAACAAATATCAAAGTTTTAGCAGGAGAAGCAGCTTTATGTGAAGCTGCGGCATTACAGGGGGTTGATCTTGTCCTCACAGCAATTATGGGCTCAGTAGGATTGAGTCCTACTATTGCAGCTATTGAGGCTGGAAAAGACATTGCTTTAGCTAATAAAGAAACACTAGTTGTTGCTGGTGACCTGATTACTACACTTGCTAAAGCTCATAATGTTAAAATTATTCCTGTTGATTCAGAACATTCTGCAATCTTCCAGTGCCTTGTTGGCGAGTCTAATTCATCAATAGAAAAGATTTATCTCACTGCTTCGGGCGGACCATTCCGTGGAAAAGATGCTGATTTTTTGAAAAATGTGACAAAAGCGCAGGCACTTAAACATCCGAATTGGGTAATGGGGGCAAAAATTACTATTGATTCTGCTTCTTTGATGAATAAAGGATTGGAAGTGATTGAAGCCAAATGGCTCTTTGACCTTGATGTAGATCAAATCGATGTGATCGTACATCCACAATCTATTGTGCATTCTCTCGTTCAATTTAACGACGGATCTATGAAAGCACAAATGGGATTACCCGATATGAATTTACCAATCCATTATGCATTAGCTTATCCTGATCGGATCAGTACAAATTTTAAGCGTTTCAATTTTATAGATTATCCTGAATTGAATTTCTATAAAGCAGATCAGGAAACCTTTAGAAACCTTGAACTTGCCTACACTGCATTAAGAAAAGGAGGGAATATGCCTTGTATTATTAATGCTGCAAATGAAGTGGTTGTAGAAGCATTTTTACAGGAGAGAATAGGATTTTTACAGATGAGTGACGTTATAGCCGCTTGTATGGAAGAAATTGCATTCGTTGAAAAGCCAAGCCTGAATAATTATTTAGAAACAGACAGGTATACACGTATATTTGCCGGTCAACTGGTAACAAATTAGAACTTTTACAATCAAAATATAAGATTAAAATAAAAATATGAGTGGATTGATTATGGCGTCCCAGTTAATTTTGGGATTATCGATATTAGTGATTTTACATGAGTTAGGGCACTTTCTGGCAGCACGAGCGTTCGGAATTAAGGTAGAGAAATTCTATCTGTTTTTTGATGCATGGGGCTTTAAACTGTTTAGCTTTAAAAAAGGTGACTGTGAGTACGGAATAGGATGGTTACCGCTTGGGGGCTATGTGAAAATTGCCGGTATGATAGATGAATCTATGGATACTGAACAAATGGCACTGCCTCCACAACCTTGGGAATTTAGGTCTAAACCTGCTTGGCAACGCTTAATTGTGATGTTAGGTGGTGTTTTTGTAAATATCGTTGTTGGTATTTTTATTTTCTGGATGCTTAC
>JBEBUV010000204.1:0-3074 GCA_040393085.1 Pedobacter hiemivivus
GATAACGGGCAACGCCCTCTGGTTTAGCTAAAAAGCTCCATTTCATTCCCGTAGGAAATCCTGCACCACCGCGACCGCGTAATCCCGACTTCTTAACCTCTTCTACTACCTCTTCAGGAGTTAGGGTCTTTAAAGCCTTTTCAACGGCACGATACCCGCCTTTTTGGCGATAAACATCAAATGTATTGATGCCAGGTACGTTTATATGTTCTAATAATAGTTGACGTGCCATTATTTTTTGCGTAAATCCTCTATTAATTCGTCTACCTTTTGCTCGTTCAGGTTTTCGTAAAATGTATATTCAGGGCCAATCTGTAAAACCGGACCATAACCACATGCCGCCATACATTCAACACCTCTCCAGCTAAACAAACCGTCAGCCGTTACTTCATTTTCTTTCACACCAAGCTTGCTTTCAATGTGACTCATGATCTTTTCTGCACCAACAAGGCAGCAAGGTCCTGTTCTACAAACCTCAAGCATATACTTACCTTGTGGTTTTAAGAAATACATGGTGTAAAATGAGGCTACCTCATAAACTTCGATATCCTGAATGTCTAAATAAGCAGCAATTTTATCCATTGCAGGTACACTTACCCAACCATACACCGCTTGCACTTCATGCAGAATTGGTAATAAGGCCGACTTCTGTTTCCCTTCTGGATATCTTTTTACGATCTCATCAAACTTTTCAATTAAAGCTGATGAAAACTCTACAGGTTGTTGTTCTTCTACTTTAAGCATCTAATTCTCCTGCAATAATATTCATGCTACTCATGTTGATGATGGCATCTGACAACAGCATACCTACACTCATGGGTGCAAACATTTGATAATTTATAAAACTAGGCCTTCTAAAATGTAAACGGTAAGGAGTTCTTCCGCCATCATTAATCAGGTAAAAACCAAGCTCACCGTTACCACCCTCTACAGCATGATAAACTTCAGCTTTCGGTGCATCAATCTCTCCCATCACAATCTTAAAGTGATAAATTAATGCCTCCATATTATTATATACTTCCTCTTTCGCAGGAAGGTAAAACTCAGGCACATCTGCATGGAAAATTCCTGCAGGCTCATGCTTCAATTTCTCCAAAGCTTGCTCAATCAGACGTAAACTTTGCCACATTTCCTCGTTACGTACCAGGTAGCGGTCATAAATGTCGCCATTTGTACCTACCGGAACCTCAAAATCAAAATCCTGATATGAAGAATAAGGCTCACTTACACGAACATCGTAGTCAACACCAGTCGCACGTAATAATGGACCAGTCCAGCCATAATCCAAAGCAACCTCTGGCTTAACAGCGGCTACACCTGCAGTACGGTCAATAAAGATTCTGTTTCTATTCAATAATGCTTCAAACTCTCTTAAAGCAACAGGGAATTCTTTCAGAAACTTATTGATTTTTGCAAAAGCGATTTCGTTGAAATCTCTTTCAAAACCACCAATACGACCAACATTTGTTGTTAAACGCGCGCCACAAATCTCTTCATAAATCTCGTAGATATGTTCTCTGAATTGGAATAAATACAAGAACGTAGTCGTTGCACCCGTATCCTGTCCAATTATCGTATTACAAATGATATGATCGGCTATACGTGATAGCTCCATGATGATCACTCTTAGGTAATCTACACGTTTCGGCATTTGTATGTTCAGCAACTTTTCTACGGTCATGTGCCATCCCATATTATTAATAGGTGATGAACAGTAGTTTAAGCGGTCTGTTAATGGTGTAATCTGATAAAACGGCCTATGTTCAGCAATTTTCTCAAATGCACGGTGAATATAGCCAATGGTAGAAACACCACTCACAATACGCTCTCCATCCATCTGTAAGACATTCTGGAACACGCCATGCGTCGCTGGGTGTGTTGGTCCTAAGTTTAGGGTTACCAATTCATCCTGCGGATCATTATCTGTATATACTGGTTGATTGTGCTTCATATTAAGTTACCTACCGAAGTATTCGTCTTTTTTATCTACTCTATTTGGATCTTCCAAAGGATATTGTTTCAACATAGGAAAAACACCCAGATCGTCCATATTTAGGATTCTCCTTAAATCAGGATGCCCTTGAAATTTCACACCGAAGAAATCATACGTTTCACGTTCCATCCAGTTTGCACTATTCCACAACACACTTGCTGTAGGGATAGTAGGATCATGCTCATCGATGTATACTTTTATTCTGACTCTGATTTTCTTCACCATACTATGCAAATGATAAACCACCGCAATGCCATGCTTCTTTTCAGGATAATGAACAGCTGTAATATCTGTAAGGAAATTAAAGTTTGTTACTTCATCTTCTTTCAAAAATTTCAACACTTCAATAATCACATCCTTACTGGTTTCAAAAGTAAGCAAGCCATAAGGCTCCTCTATACTCATGATTTTCTGACCAAACTTTTCGTTCAATAAGGCGATCAGATCTTGATTCGTTACCTCTGCCATTATAATATACCGTAAGAAGCCAACATTTCTTTGTACTGCTCAGAATCTCTTCTTCTCGAGGATTCATTTTTAACCAGCTCTTGAATTTTACCAAAACCATCTAAAATAGCTTCAGGTCTAGGTGGACAGCCAGGAACATAAACATCAACAGGAATAATCTCATCAATACCCTGCAAAACAGAGTATGTATCAAATATCCCTCCGCTAGATGCACATGCACCAACAGCAATCACCCAACGGGGTTCAGCCATTTGCAAATAAACCTGTTTTAAAACAGGGCTCATTTTCTTGGCAATTGTACCCATTACCATTAATAAATCGGCCTGACGTGGAGAAAAGCTTAAGCGTTCCGATCCAAAACGGCCGAAATCATAATGAGAACCCATGGTAGCCATAAATTCAATACCGCAACATGACGTTGCAAATGGAAGGGGCCATAATGAATGGGAGCGAGCCAAACCAATAACTTTATCTAAAGAGGTGGCAAAAAAGCCAGATCCCTCAATGCCTGGCGGCGCTTCTACTATATTGATGTCACTCATGATACAAAACGAAAAAGGCTCATTCCTTTAAAGAATGAACCACAAATTTACAATTTTTTGAAGCAAAAGGC
>JBEBUV010000205.1:0-3056 GCA_040393085.1 Pedobacter hiemivivus
ACTATACCCGGGTAATTTTACACCCACAAACCTTTCATTAATTACACATGACAGATAAATTTTACTACGACAACAAGATCGTCAGAAACTTTGCCATAGCAACCATAATATGGGGCATTATCGGCATGACGGTTGGTTTGCTCATTGCAATGCAACTCTTCAAACCTGCATTAAATATGGGCTCTCAGTACACTACATTTGGTCGGATTAGACCACTACACACCAATGCGGTTATTTTCGCATTTGTGGGTAACGCCATATTTATGGGCGTTTATTATTCTTTACAACGCCTGCTAAAAGCGCGGATGTATAGCGATGCTCTTAGTAAAATACATTTCTGGGGATGGCAGCTCATCATTGTAGCAGCAGTAATTACACTTCCTTTAGGCCTTAGCTCTTCGCATGAATATGCTGAATTGGAATGGCCAATCGATATTGCTATTACGGTTATATGGGTTGTATTTGGGATAAACATGTTTGGTACCATTATCAAACGAAGAGAGAAACACATGTATGTAGCCATCTGGTTTTACATCGCTACTTTTGTCACAGTTGCTGTACTCCACATTGTAAACTCATTCCAATTACCTATATCTGCTTTTAAAAGCTATTATTTATATGCCGGCGTTCAAGATGCTCTGGTACAGTGGTGGTACGGACACAATGCAGTAGCTTTCTTCTTAACTACTCCATATCTGGGAATGATGTATTATTTTCTTCCGAAAATGGCACAGCGTCCTGTTTACTCTTATAAATTAAGTATTCTGCATTTCTGGTCGCTCATTTTCATTTACATTTGGGCTGGCCCTCACCATTTATTATATACCTCGCTTCCAGGCTGGGCACAATCGCTCGGTGTAGCTTTCTCCATTATGCTTATTGCTCCAAGCTGGGGTGGTATGATCAACGGACTGCTTACCCTTCGTGGAGCATGGGACAAGGTACGTGAAGATCCAACACTTAAGTTTATGGTAGTTGGTTTAACAGCTTATGGTATGGCCACTTTTGAGGGCCCTATGCTGGCATTCAAACAGATTAATGCCATCGCTCACTATACCGATTGGATAGTAGCTCATGTACACGTAGGTGCTTTGGGATGGAACGGCTTCCTTACTTTCGGAATTTTATACTGGTTGATACCAAGGATCTACAGAACCTCTTTATACTCTAAGAAACTTGCTTCATTCCACTTCTGGATCGGTACATTAGGTATTATCTTTTATGCAGTACCTCTATACTTTGCAGGTTTTACGCAAGGATTGATGTGGAAAGAGTTTACAGAAGATGGTATGCTAAGATACCCTAACTTCCTGGAAACTGTTATCCAGATTTTACCAATGTATGTTTTAAGGGCAATTGGTGGTGCATTATACCTTGCTGGTGTAATTGTGATGACTTACAACTTAATTAAAACTGTACGTAAAGGAAAACTATTGGCTAATGAAGCTGCTGAAGCGATGCCTTTACCAACAGAATATGTTGCTCAAGGCTCCGACAAAAAACTTCACCGTGTACTGGAACGTAAACCGATGGTATTTTTGGTGCTTTCTTTAATTGTAATTCTTATAGGTGGAGTCGTAGAGATGATGCCAACTTTTACTATTAAATCTAATATCCCAACCATAACAAGTGTAAAACCTTACAGTCCACTGGAACTACAAGGCCGAGATGTATACATTAAAGAGGGTTGTGTAAGTTGTCACTCTCAAATGATTCGTCCATTCCGATCCGAAACGGAAAGATATGGTGAATACAGCAAAGCTGGTGAGTTTGTTTACGACCATCCTCACTTGTGGGGTTCGAAACGTACTGGTCCTGATTTACAACGCGAAGGTGGTAAGTATGGTAACGTATGGCATTATAACCACATGATAGACCCTCAAACTATGTCACCCGGCAGTATCATGCCTCCTTATGATTGGTTAGCTACTCAGACCTTGGACACAACTAATACACGTGCTAAAATCAATGCTATGCGCACATTAGGTGTACCCTATCCAGTTGGTTATGAACATAAAGCAAATCAGGATCTTGATATTCAGGCTAAAGCTATTGCTGCAGACCTGCAACAGAACAATATCAAAATAAAGAGCGACAAAGAAATCATAGCATTGATCGCTTACTTACAACGACTTGGAACAGATATTAAAGCAAAGTAATCCTAAAAAACCAAAAAGATGTTTAGACAATTTTTAGACCAAGCCACTGGAAACAATGGCTACCTGATTACCTCTCTGGGAATATTCATGCTTTTCTTCATCATGGTAGCTGTGCTGCTAATAAGGATGAAAAAAGATGAGGTAAAATATATGAGTGAACTCCCTTTAAAAGATGATATAAAATGAACGATATATTACTTTGGGCCTTACTGTTTGTTGCAGTAAGCATATTAATAGCCGCAATACTGGTTTTGAAAGTTATCAAAATCTTTGTTCAGCAAAGCTTATATCCTACTTACTTTGCTTCTGCTGAGGAAAAGGAAAAGTACCGGATTGAACAGGAGAAGCTTGAAGCCGCAAAACCAGAAAAAAAGAATCTTTGGAAATGGATATTGGGCTTAAGGCCACTCTCAGAAGAGAAAGATTTAGTGATGGAACATGAATTTGATGGGATTGCAGAATTGGACAATCCCACCCCCGCCTGGTTTATGGTACTCTTTTATGGTACTATTATCTTCGCTATAGGTTATATGGTTCACTACCATGTTACAGGATGGGGGCAATCTCAGGAGCAGGAATATGCTGCAGAGTTGCTTCAAGCTGAGGAAGACCGGTTGGTGATGTTGCAAAAACCAGGTGCTGGTGGTGCCAATAAAATAAATGAAAACAATGTAGAAGCTTCAACTGATGAGGCTGTACTACAAGCCGGTGGTGCATTGTTTAAAAATGTTTGTTCTCCATGCCATGGAGAACATGGAGAAGGTTCTGTAGGGCCAAACCTTACGGATGAATACACACTCCATGGCGCAACGGTGAAAGACATCTTTAGAACCATAAAATACGGTGTTCCTGAAAAAGGAATGATTGCATGGGAGAAGTCTATGAACGGAAAGCAAA
>JBEBUV010000206.1:0-3040 GCA_040393085.1 Pedobacter hiemivivus
TTAAAGTATGTAAAGCAGTCACAACTACTTTATTTGTAGTGTAGTAATGTTTCATTAAGTGTATTTTTTATTAGTTGGCGCAA
Source organism: Pedobacter hiemivivus (assembly GCA_040393085.1). Classification (GTDB taxonomy): domain Bacteria; phylum Bacteroidota; class Bacteroidia; order Sphingobacteriales; family Sphingobacteriaceae; genus Pedobacter; species Pedobacter hiemivivus_A. The sequence continues at coordinate 84 of JBEBUV010000206.1, forward strand.
ATGTAGACTAAAATGTTAAAATAACAAATAGCTATTAAACAAAAAAACCTTTATCAACTAAGATAAAGGTCTTTAGAATATGTTTTAAAAAAACGTATTAATTGTTTAATGCTTCGGCACCACCAACGATCTCTAATATCTCATTTGTAATAGCAGCCTGACGTGCTTTATTATACGTTAATTTTAACTGATCGCGTAAATCTTTCGCATTGTCGGTTGCTTTGTGCATAGCCGTCATACGTGCGCCGTGTTCAGCTGCGTTAGAATCTAAAACTGCTTTGTACAACTGCGTTTTTAACGATGCCGGAATTAAATTTAAGATGATTTCTTCTTTAGAAGGCTCATAAATATAATCTATCGTTGCGTTTGATTCTGTTTCAATTGGTTTCAAAGGTAAAAACTGTTCTGTTTGTACAATTTGTGTCGCCGCATTTTTAAATTGGTTATAAACCAATTCAACCTTATCATAAGACCCTTCAATAAAAGCATCCATAATTTGTTGTGCAACAGCTTCTACATTTACAAACGTTAAAGCATCGAACAAATCACTTCGGTTTGCAAAAACGGTTTCTACTTTTCCAACCAAGTCATAACCTTTTTTACCAATTGTTAATACATCAACTTTTTTATCAGCATAAGTAACATCTATTAAAGTACGAGTTACTTTAATTACGTTCGCATTAAAAGCACCACACAATCCGCGGTTTGATGTGATTACAACAACCAACACTTTATTAACTTCGCGTTGCTCTGCGTAAACACCCGCTGCATCACCTTCTAATGTTGAACTGATGTTTTGAATTAACTCGGTTAACTTTTCTGCATACGGACGCATAGCTGTAATAGCATCTTGCGCCTTTTTTAATTTTGCAGCAGAAACCATTTTCATTGCAGAAGTAATCTGCATGGTTGATGATACCGAGTTTATTCTGTTACGTATTTCTTTTAAGTTTGCCATTTTAATTGAATTAAGACAAAGAAATTAGATATTAGTATTGAGAATCTAGATTTCTAACTTCTCAATACTAACTACTCTATACTTTTATTAGTATTTAGACGATACTTCTTTTGCAACTTTTTCTAATGTAGCTGTAGCTTCGTCAGATAAGTTACCTGCTTTTAATGCATTCAACGTATCGCGGTACGATAAGTTTAATACTTGTAAGAATTCTTTTTCGAACTCTTTTACTTTTTCTACAGGAACGTTACGCAACAAGTTTTTAGAACCTGCATAGATAATTGCAACCTGATCTTCAACAGAATACGGATCGTTTACCGCTTGTTTTAAGATTTCAACGTTACGACGACCTTTTTCGATTACGTTTAAAGTTACTGCATCTAAATCAGAACCAAATTTCGCGAAAGCTTCTAATTCACGGAACTGTGCTTGGTCTAATTTTAATGTACCTGCCACTTTTTTCATTGATTTAATTTGCGCGTTACCTCCAACACGAGATACCGAAATACCTACGTTAATTGCCGGACGTACACCTGCGTTGAATAAATCAGACTCCAAGAAAATTTGTCCGTCTGTAATCGAAATTACGTTTGTTGGGATATATGCAGAAACGTCACCAGCCTGTGTTTCGATAATTGGTAAAGCAGTTAATGAACCACCACCTTTAACGATTGGCTTTAACGATTCTGGTAAATCGTTCATGTTTTTAGCGATTTCGTCGTCACCGATAATTTTTGCAGCACGCTCTAATAAACGAGAGTGAAGATAGAAAACGTCTCCAGGATATGCCTCACGACCTGGTGGACGACGTAAAATTAATGACATTTCACGGTAAGCTACCGCTTGTTTAGATAAATCATCATAAATGATTAATGCCGGACGACCTGAATCACGGAAATACTCACCAATTGCAGCACCAGCCATTGGAGCATATACTTGCATTGGCGCAGGATCAGAAGCGTTTGCAGCTACAATGATTGAATAAGCCATTGCGCCTTTTTCTTCTAATGTTTTTGCAATGTTTGCTACTGTAGAAGCTTTTTGCCCAACAGCAACATATATACAGAATACTGGTTTACCAGCATCGTAAAATTCTTTTTGATTTAAAATGGTATCGATACAAACCGTAGTTTTACCAGTTTGACGGTCACCAATTACCAACTCACGTTGACCACGACCAACCGGGATCATTGCATCGATTGCTTTGATACCTGTTTGCATTGGTTCAGTTACCGGCTGACGGAATACAACACCTGGAGCCTTACGCTCGATTGGCATTTCGTATAAATCACCAGCGATAGGTCCTTTACCATCAATTGGGTTACCTAACGTATCAACCACACGTCCTAACATACCTTCACCTACTTTGATAGATGCGATACGACCTGTTCTTTTTACAGTAGATCCTTCGCTTACACCCGTAGATGGGCCAAATAAAACAACCCCAACGTTATCTTCTTCTAAGTTTTGAACCATTGCCTCTAAACCGTTCTCAAACTGAACCAACTCACCATACTGTGCGTTTGCCAATCCGTGAACACGTGCAATACCATCACCTATTGTTAAAACGGTACCAACTTCTTCTACAGATCCTTCTGCTGTAAAACCAGATAATTGTTTCTTTAATATTGCTGAAATTTCAGCAGGATTAATTGCTGCCATGTGTTTGACTATTTTATCACGTTAAACGTGTGTGATTTTAATTATTAAATTCTCTTTTTAACTGACTTAATTTATTGGCAATTGATGCGTTGTACTGCATATCGCCCAAACGAATGATAAAGCCGCCAATTATGTCTTTATTTACTTCGTTTACAATGGTAACTTCTTTTTTTGTGGAAATTTCTTTCACTTTTGCCAATACCTGCGCCTCTAATTCCGGTGTTAAAGGTGTCGCTGTAGTTACATAAGCAACTTCAACTCCTTTTAATTCATCGTACAATTTAGCGTATTGTGCTGTAATTGCTTCTAAAATATCTAAACGCTTGTTTTGTAATAA